>VGEP01000031.1 GCA_016869215.1 Alphaproteobacteria bacterium
CCGCAGCAACAATACGTTTCATAGGATCGACTCCTCAATGATGTGACGTCCCGCCCGGTTGCGAGTTTAGGATTATTCGGCGCGACATTCAAACCGGCGGCGCCAGTCCCGGGGGCCGGGCTGCCCTGTGCCGGGCGCGGCTCAGGCGGCTGCGACCGGGACCGCCGGAACCGCGAGGCCCGCCGGAGCCGGGGCGGCCGCCTCCTTCAGAGGCTCGATGGCTTCGAGCAACTGCAGGAACGACGGACCCGGCAGCGGCGGCGAAAACACGTAGCCCTGGGCGGCGCGGATGCCCAGTTCGCGAAGCTGGACCACCTGTTCGAAACTCTCGACGCCTTCTGCGATCACGTCCATGCGCATGTTCTGGGCGAGGTCGACCAGGGTCTCGATGATCGTGTGGGAGTTGCGGTCGGTGGCGATCGAATCGATGAACATCTTGTCGATCTTGATGGTGTCGACGCCGAGCTTGAGCATGTAGGACAGGCCGCTGTGGCCGGTGCCGACGTCGTCGATCGCGATGCGCACGCCGAGACCCTGCAGCGCGGCCACCACCCTGCGCGTCTCGGTCAGATTGTCCAGCGGCTGGCGTTCGGTGACTTCGAGCACGATCTGCGACAGCTTCAACGGCGACGTCTTGAAGATCTTGCGCACGTCACCGACGATCTCCTCGTCAGCGAAATGCCGCGCCGCCAGATTGAAGCTGATCCTGAGGTTCGGCCGCTTGCCGAAGGCCGGGCCGATCTCGCGCGAGACCCGCCGCATCAGGTCGCGCGTCATCTCCAGGATCAGGCCGCTCGACTCGGCAAGCGGGATGAACGCGGCCGGCGTGACGACACTGCCGTCGGACTTGCGCCAGCGGATCAGCACCTCTGCGCCGCGCAGCCGTCCGGACCGGATATCGACGATCGGCTGATAGTACGGCACGAATTCGCCGGCATGCATCGCGCGCTCGAGCTCGTCGATCGGGTTGTCGCGCCGCCGCTTGGGACGAAAAAACGCGAGCGTCAGGATCAGCACCGCCAGCATGCCGCTGACCATCGCGCCGAGCAGGCGCAGGTCGTTCTGGCCTGCCGCCAGGTCGGCGCGCGACGCCGTCAACGACGCGCGCAACCGATAGCGTCGGGAATCGCGGACCGCGGACACCAGATCGTCGGCCGGGACGTTCGCGGCCGCGGTTTCGCCCGCTCTTGCGATCACCATGCCGCCGCGCCCGGTCAGCTGGATACGGGCGTTGAGCGGGCCGCCGTGCGGCGACACGCTGGGCACCAGCATTTCAGTGGGGATCAGCGCGGCGACACCGTTGGACTCGCCCGCGCCCGGCCGGCGCACGCGCGCCCATTGCTTGCCGCCCGATCCGAGACGGACCAGGTCCAGCAGGTGCTGCCTGCTGTCGTTCAACGGCTCGGACGAGACAATGCTCCTCGGCTCCACCGTGCTGCCGTGATCGGAGCACAACGTGCGGCCGTCAGGCGCGATGACCGAGAACTCCTTCGCAGGCGTCACTGCGAACGCCGCCTGGCGCAGCGCCTCGATGTGCGAGGCGCGGCAGCCGTCGACGCCGCGCGCGGCCAGATCGTCGAGCGCCGCCGCGGCGCGCGCAAGGCGGCCTTCCGCCAGCCCCACCGCCCGCAGGGCAGTCGAGTCCAGGTCACGAACGACTTGCTGTTCGGCGATCGCGCCGAGCCAAAGGTTCAGCGCGGCCACAGGCGGCCCCGCGAGCACCACGCCTATAACGATCGCCGCGAGATTTCGACTTCTCGGCGCCACCACTACCCCACCACACGACACCCGAAGATTGCATCGGCGGTGTAAAGGCACACTTAAGCTTAAGCGGGCGTAAGCACGTCGGACCGGCGGGACGGGCCATCACCGTCCGTTATGGTTTCCGCTTCGTTAACGGCGATGGATCGCGGTCAGGCCGCGGACTTCTTGGCGGCAGTCTTGCCCGGCGCCTTTTCGGCCGGATTCGCGCCACCGGCGGACGGTTCGGCGCCCGCGACCGGGTCCATGGCTTCGAGCAGCTTGAGGAACGACGGCGCGGGCAGCGGCGGCGCGAACGCGAAGCCCTGCGCGGCGCGGATGCCCCGGTCTCGCAGGTAGCTGACCTGGTCGAAATTCTCGACGCCCTCGGCGACGATGTCCATCCGCATGTTCTTGGCGAGATCGATCAGCGTCTCGATGATGGTCCGCGAATGGCCTTCGGTGCCGATCGCTTCGATAAAGACGCGGTCGATCTTGATGACGTCAACGCCGAGCTTGAGCAGATACGACAGGCCGCTGTGGCCGGTGCCGACGTCGTCCATGGCGACCTTGCAGCCGAGTCCTTGCAGCGCTGCAATGGTGCGGCGCATCACCCCGAGGTCGGCGATCTCGTAGCGTTCCGTCAATTCCAGAACGATCTGCGACAGCTTGATCTGCGATCCCCCGAAGATGGTGCCGACGTCGTTGAGGATCAGCGCATCGTCGAAGTGCTTCGGCGCGACGTTGAACGCCAGCGTCAGCGACGGCCGCCGCTCCATCGCGGCGCCGAGGTCGACGCAGGCCCGCTTCATCAGCGAGCGCGTGAGGTCGAGAATCATTCCGCCGGTTTCCATCAGCGGGACGAACGTTTCCGGCTCCGCGAAAGTGCCGTCGGGCTTGCGCCAGCGCACCAGCACCTCGGCGCCGATCAGCCCCCCGGTCTGGATGTCGACGACCGGATGGTAGTAGGGCACGAACTCGTCGGCGGCGATCGCCCGCTCCATCTCGACGACCGGGTTCTCCGTCTGATTGCGCGGCAGGACCATCGCGAACAGCAGGATGATGAGCGCGATCATCCCGCTCAACAGCATGCCGAGCCGGCGCAATTCGTCGTAGTTGGAAACCGTGGTGTTGCGCGGCATCGAGACGGTGAGGACGAGCCGGTAAGGCTGCGACCGCGCCTGCTGCAGGAACTGCGAGCCTTGCGCGTTCGCAGGGCCCGCCGCCATTCCGGATTCGCCAACCAGCGTGCCGTCCGGCAGGTTCAGGCGCGCGTAGCCGACGAGGCGGCCGTCGCGCATGGTCGGCTGCGGCAGCAGCAGGCTCGCCGGCACGATCGCAGCCAGCGTCGGCTTGTCCGGCCGGGTGCTCTTGCGGATGCGCAGGAAGTGCTCGCTATGATCGGGAATCCGAACCACGTCGAGGCCGACGTCGGGCGTGACCCGCACCGAACTCACCACCTGCAAGCGTCCGGCGCCGGGCCCGGTGTCCGAGCAGAGGACCTGCCCGTTCGAGCCGATCAGCATCGCCTCCTTGACCGGGTCGGTGACCATCACGGTCTGGCGAAGCGCCTCGATATGCGCCGGCCGGCAGGAATCGACGCCGCGGGCCGCGAGCTTGCCCAGCGCCTCGACCGTCTTGCCGATCTGGATCTCCGTCGATCCCATCGCCCAGGCGGCGGTCACGGAAAGCTGCTGATCGCCCTGCTTGCCGAGCCAGGCGTTAAGCATGACCATGGGGACGCCTGCGGCGGCGATCCCCAGGACGGCGGCAATCAGTTTCAGGCTGGTCCACTTCGGAAAATTCAACTGCCGCCTCGCACGCTTGGCCGCACAAGATCGCGCAATCCCGTAAAGGTGGGTTTAAGCGGCGAAACCATGTTCCAGGCGGCGGTGGTTACCGAAAGATGAACCGGCGATCGCCCGGCGGCCCGGAAGCTCGGCCAATGGCCGAACAGATAGCGGCCAGCGGCCCAGCGCGAGGCCGTCGCCGCAGATCCGGCATGTGCCCATTGAAGCGCCGGGGTGCGAAGGCCAGGTGCGGACCGCCGGCGCTTGACCGCCTTCGCAAAAGCACGCCAATTTTCGCTGCAATGCTGTGGCCGGACTGCAGCAGTTGTTCCACGCCCGCGGCCAACGCAAGGGAGAGTCTCCGGTGAAGCTCTACATGCACCCCGTTTCGATGACGAGCCGCCCGGTGCGGCTGTTCGCGGCCGAAAACAAGATCGCCATGGACGAACAGGTCGTCGACCTGTTCACCGGCGAGCACATGCAGCCGGCCTACGCCGCGATCAACCCGAGCTGCATGGTGCCGATGCTGGAGGACGGCGACCTGCGGCTGACGGAAAGTTCGGCGATCCTGAAATATCTTGCCGACAAGATCGGCTCGCCGGCCTATCCGAAGGACCTGAAGCAACGCGCCAGGGTCAACGAGGTGATGGACTGGCTCAACACCAATTTCTACCGCGAGTGGGCCTACAATCTCTGCTATCCGCAGCTGTTCCCGCACATGAAACGCCGCAGCGACGAGGCCCAGGCCGCGACGCTGGAACACGGCCGCGACAACGCCAAACGCTGGATGAAGGTGCTGAACGACCATTGGATCGGGCCGAACAATAATTATCTGTGCGGCAACCAGATCACCGTCGCCGATTATCTCGGCGCGTGCCTGGTCACGCTCGGCGAGGTGGTCGGGATCGACTTCGCGCCCTATCCGAACGTCAGGCGCTGGCTCGACACCATGCGCAAACTGCCGTCATGGCCCCAGGTCAACGAGGCGTTCGACGCGCTCGCAGCCTCGACCAAGGGCCAGAAATTCGTCACGCTGTCGTAGGCGTCCGCGGGGCGGGGACGCGCACAGGAGGACACCATGAGCTTCTTCCCCGGCAAGGACCCCGCCGCAGGCGACAAATACCAGTGCGACGCGATCAAGCAGGTGATCGTGCCGCGCACCGCCGATCTCGGCGAGGGCTTCATGGTTCGCCGCGCGCTGCCGTCGGTGCAGTCGCGCATGGTCGGGCCGTTCGTGTTCTTCGATCATTTCGGCCCAGCGGTGTTCAAGTCGGGCAAGGGCCTCGACGTGCGTCCGCATCCGCACATCGGGCTTGCCACCGTCACCTACCTGTTCGACGGCGAGATCATGCACCGCGACAGCCTCGGCACCGAGGTGCCGATCGTGCCGGGCGAGGTGAACTGGATGACCGCCGGCCGCGGCATCGTGCATTCCGAGCGCACCGGGCCCGAGCGCCGCGAAAAGGGCGACAGCCTGCACGGATTGCAGATGTGGGTCGCGTTGCCCGCCGCGAAGGAGGAGATGGAGCCGGCGTTTGCGCATCACGGCGTCGGCGACTTCCCGATGGTGCGCGACAACGGCAAGAGCGTGCGCGTCGTGCTGGGCTCGGCTTACGGCGAACGCTCGCCGGTCGCGACCACATCGGAAACGCTGTTCGCCGACGTGCACCTGAAAGCCGGCTCTTCGCTGCCGCTCGACGCCGACCATGGGGAGCGCGCGATTTATCTCCTCGACGGCGCGCTCGACATCGCGGGCGACCGCTTCGAGCCGGGACGGCTGCTGGTGTTCAAAGCAGGCGACCGCATCGCGATCCGCGCCGAGAAGGACTCGCATTTTGCGGTGTTCGGCGGCGAGCCGATGGACGGACCGCGCCACATCTGGTGGAACTTCGTATCCTCGCGCAAGGAGCGCATCGAGCAGGCCAAGGCCGAATGGACCGCGGGCCATTTCGGCAAGGTGCCGGGCGACGAGATCGAGTTCATTCCGCTGCCGTCGAAGTGAACCGGGCAACGCGCGCATGACCTTCGTCTACATCGTCCGCTGCAACTTCACCGCGCCCGACCGCGAGCAGGCCTGGAACGATTGGTACAGCGGCCCCAAGATCGCGCAGATGCTGCGCAACCCGATGTTCCTGTCGTGCCAGCGCTTCCGCCGCGTCTCGGGCGAAGGCCGCGGCTATCTCGCGCTGTGGACGATGGAAGGCCCCGAGGCGCTGCGCACACCGGATTACCTGTCGCAATGGGGCTTCTCGGAATGGACGCCGCTGATCGTGGACTGGAGCCGGGACTTGTTCGACGGCGGCGCGGCGGAGGCGCAGTCCTTCGCGGTCCCGCGCAACGGCGCGCTGCGCGTGATTGCATTCGACGGCATGAGCGAGCCGGACGCGCGCCGCGAGCGTGATGCGCTCGCCACACCGGAACAGCAGATGCGGTGGCTTCCGATTGCCGGTCTCGATCGGCACACGCCGCTGATCGGTTTGCAGGTTCTTGCCGGGCCGCCGCGCGCCGATGCGGCAGCGGGCGCGATCTACCGGCCGATTTCCGATTTTCACCGCGCCTGATGCCGGCCGCTCACTTGAACGAATAGCCGTCCGGGCGGACCGTGACCGTGCGCTTCTCGCGCTTGCCGTCGCGCCTGGTGATCGCGACCGGCATGGTCCAGTTGCCTTTCATGGCGAACTTCGGCGACGGCGTAATCACCGACGCGATGCCGATCTCCTTCACCTCCACCGAGCGTTGGAGGCGATACTCGCGCTTGTCCTGGTCGAGCACGATCCACTGGATGAACAGCCTGGCGATGACGTGCTCGAAGCCGCCCGAGGTGACGAGCACGCGGTAGAAGCCTTCGTCGTTGCCGCGCTCCCAGTGCCCGCCCGACTGCACCGAATGCACGCTCGCGGGCGTGCCTTGCGCGTCCTTCGGACCGTAATCCTGCGCGGTCGAATATCCCGCCATGCAGATGAACAGAGCGGCAGCGACCGCGGCTTTCGACAGGAGCGTCATGCAGATCTCCCTGGAGCGGGCGTCCGGACGGTCGAATTCTAGCGGCGGCGCGAGCGCCGCGCAGCATTGAACCCGATTCGGAATTCCCGCGACCAATTCCGGCGGTGCGGGACTATCGCGCGGCAAATCACGAGACGGGAGTGGCGATCGCCATGGCAGTCACACTGGCAAAGCTGAAAGCGGATGTGAAAGCCCGCGACATGCTGTCGTCGTTCGACCTCCGGGTCGCGGGCGACAATGCCGATCCGCCGTGGTTCGACACCGCGCCGCTTGCACCGTTCGAGATCGTCGCAACAAAAGGCGCGGGCTGCATCTACGCGCTGACCGGCCCGCACGAACACGTGTTGTTCGTGACGTCGGAGGGACAGGCCTCGCTGATCGCCGCCTCGTTGCAGGAATGCCTCGAACTGGTGATCGCGCATCCCTATTGGGAGGACGCCCTGCGCTCATCCGGGGGCGACCTCGAAACCCTGCGCGGGCTGCTGGGCGAAGACGCCGGCGATTTCGAAGACGAAATCCTCGACGACAACCCGGAAATCGAGGATTACCGCCCGCTGCTGCGGAAGCGGCTCGGACTGCGCGAACCGGCCGACGCCGCGCAATCGTTGCTGCACGCCGTCACGACGCTTGGCGCGGGTATCAACCTGAAGGTCCGCGCATCCGACGGCCATCCGTGCGAGCCGCTGATCGGCGTCTCGTCCGGAACGCCCTGACGCCGGCCGAACGGCTACTTCTCCGGCAAATTCAGCCGGATGTGCAGCTCACGAAGCTGTTTTGGCGTCACCTCCGACGGCGCGCCCATCAGGAGGTCCTCGGCGCGCTGGTTCATCGGGAACAGCACCACCTCGCGCAAATTCTCCTCGCCGCACAAGAGCATCACGATGCGGTCGATGCCGGGCGCAATGCCGCCGTGCGGCGGCGCGCCGAGCGACAGCGCGCGCAGCATGCCGCCGAACTTCGCCTCCAGCACGTCCTCGCCGTAGCCCGCAATCGCAAAGGCCTTCTTCATCACGTCGGGACGGTGATTGCGGATCGCGCCCGACGACAGCTCCACGCCGTTGCAGACGATGTCGTACTGGATCGCCTTCAGGCCCAGGATCGTGTCGCGGTCGTTCGGATCGAGCTTGAGGAACGCATCCGGCTCGATGTTCGGCATCGAGAACGGGTTGTGCGAGAAGTCGATCTTCTTCTCTTCCTCGTTCCATTCGAACATGGGGAAGTCGACAATCCAGCACAGTTCGAACCGGCCCTTGTCGATCAGGCCGAGTTCTTCGCCCACTTTCGTGCGCGCGGGGCCGGCGAACTTCACAAACTGCTCCGGCTTGCCGGCGATGAAGAAGCAGGCGTCGCCGATGCCGAGCTTCATCTGGTCGGCGATGATCTTGGTGCGCTCGGGCCCGATGTTGCGGGCGAGCGGACCCGCGCCGCCCTCCTCGCCCTCACGCCAGAAGATGTAGCCGAGCCCCGGCTGGCCCTCCTGCTGCGCCCATGAATTCATGCGGTCGCAGAACGCGCGGTTGCCGCCCTTCGGCGCCGGAATTGCCCAGACCTCGACCTTGGGATCGGCCGCAATCATGCCGGCGAAAATCTTGAAGCCGGAATCGCGGAACGCCTCGGTGACGTTCTGCATCGTCAGCGGATTGCGGAGATCCGGCTTGTCGCTGCCGTATTTCCGCATCGCCTCCGCAAAGGGGATCATCGGAAACTTCGGCGTCACCGCCCGGCCGTTCGCGAACTCCTCGAACACGCCCTTGATCACCGGCTCGACCGCGTCGAACACGTCCTGCTGGGTGACGAAGCTCATTTCGAGATCGAGCTGATAAAATTCTCCGGGAGAACGATCGGCGCGGGCGTCCTCGTCGCGGAAGCAGGGCGCGATCTGGAAGTAGCGGTCGAAGCCCGACACCATGATCAATTGCTTGAACTGCTGCGGGGCCTGCGGCAGCGCGTAGAACTTGCCGGGATGGATGCGCGACGGCACGAGGTAGTCGCGCGCGCCCTCCGGCGACGACGCGGTCAGGATCGGCGTCTGGAATTCGAAGAAGCCCTGCTCCTTCATGCGGCGGCGGATCGAGTCGATGACCGCGCCGCGCATCATGATGTTGTTGTGCAGGCGCTCGCGGCGCAGGTCGAGGAACCGGTACTTGAGCCTGGTTTCCTCGGGATATTCCTGATCGCCGAACACCGGCATCGGCAGATCGCCCGCCGGACCCAGGACCTCGATTTCGGAGATATAGACCTCGACCTGTCCGGTCGGCAGGTCGGCGTTTTCCGTACCGCCGGGCCTGCGGCGCACCTTGCCGTCGATCCGCACCACCCATTCCGAGCGAAGTGTCTCGGCCGTCTTGAACGCCGGGCTGTCCGGATCGGCCACCACTTGGGTCAGCCCGTAGTGGTCGCGCAGGTCGATGAACAGCACGCCGCCGTGGTCGCGGATGCGGTGGCACCAGCCGGAAAGCCGGACGTCCTTGCCGATGTCGCTGTCGCGGAGTTGGCCGCAGGTGTGGGTGCGGTAGCGGTGCATGCCGGGCCTGTCGGGAATCGCCCGCCGCAACGCGCGCGGGCTCCTGGAATCGGCGGCACAACCGCACGCCCGGTCAGGCCTTGTCAAGGCTGGGGCCTCCGCTTCGATGGAATCGAAGCCGCGGCCCCGGCTTTTTGTTTTGACGCGCTTTCTTGACGCGAACCGGTTTCCACTTCGCTCGAAAACGCTATAGCCGCCGCCGGACCGCGCTTGCGGCCCGGCGTCCTGGCCGGCAGGCCGCGGGTCAGGAGCAATAATACTTCACGGTGTGCTGGCCGTTGGGACCCCGCTCGTGGCGCGGATGGCAGCGGGCGAGCTTGCCCGCCTTGGGATCGAGGAAGGGCTTCACGGTTTTGACGCTGCCGAGATTGGGCGACGACTTGTTGGTTATGGCGGGGCCGCCCGAGCGCGCCGACGCCACGACCGGAGCCAGCGCAAGCGCGCCCACCGCGGCAACGGCCGCCGCGGCGGCGAACGATTTGAACAGCATAAGGGACCTCCATTTCAGCGTTGGTTGGACAACGTGAAACGTTGGTCGGCGCATGCGCGCGCCCGGTTCAATCAATCGTTGTACACATCGCGAAACATCAGCATCGCGCCGAGCTTGCGCTCGTTGTTGCGCGGGAAGCCGCATTGCGGCGCGAATGTGTCGGCGTCGCGGTAGGTGCCGAACAGCCGGTCCCAGATCGGAATGTCGGAAAAGTTGAAGCGGTGCACGTCGAGCTGATGATGGATCGAATGCAATTCCGGCGTCTGGATGAAATACTTGATGCAGCGCGGCGACTTGAAGTTGGAGTGATAGAACAGTTCGCCGGTCGCGGCGAAGAAGTTGAACCACAGCGCGCCTTCGAGCGAGACGCCGAGCAGGAAATACAACACCGCAGCCGCCAGCGCGGAATTGACCAGGATTTCCAGCGGGTGCTTATAGAACGAGGTGAAGGCCTCGATCCGCACCGGCGAATGATGAATCTGGTGAAACACCTGCCAGAAACCGTTCGTGTGCCGGATGCGGTGCCACCAGTAGAAGAAGAACGTTCCGACGAACCAGCCGACGAAGCCTTCGGCGACCGGCATGTTCCAGGCCGCAAGCTTGAACAGCGAAGCGCCGGAGAACAGGTCGAGCCAGAGCTTGTTGGTGGCAAGCGTGATGGCGACCTGGATCAAAGTGATCAGGATCGCGCGGCCGTACCAGCCGGGCGCGTTCGGCAGCTCCCGCCCGGGCTTCACCCGTTCGAGCACGAAGAAAAACACCGCAGCGAGGACGGTGAAGGCAGTCGGCAGCGCGAGCCTCATGGGTTCTCCCCTTGCCGCCTTGGTCGCCCGGAAACCGGAGTTGGTTCACCGCCGCCGGTTCGGCTATCATCCCGGGCAATGAAAATGCCATCCTCGCCAAGACCTTCGGCCGCGTGCCGGCCGACGAAATGCTCAAGACCATGTTCCTGATCAACGCTTTGCCGGACAAGTAGCTTGCCGACAGTGAAGCCGGCCAAAAAGAAGGCGCAGCCCGCCGCCGCGGCCAAAGTCGCGACGATGACCGCGGCCGACGCCGCGATCGCGACCGTGCTCGCGCATGGGCTCGACACCATGTACGCCCTGCCCGGCGTGCAGAACGACAATCTGTTCGAGGCGCTGTTCAAGGTGTCCGACCGGCTGCGGGTCGTGCACACCCGCCACGAGCAGGGCGCGGCCTATATGGCGCTCGGCGCAGCTCTCGGCACCGGCAAGCCGCAGGCCTTCGCCGTGGTGCCGGGGCCGGGCCTGCTCAACGCCTCCGCAGCGCTGCTCACCGCCTATTCCATGAACGCGCCGGTGCTGGCACTGATCGGCGACATTCCGGACGCCGAGATCGGCCGCCATCTCGGCCACCTGCACGAGATCCGCGACCAGGACGGCATCGTCGCGCGCCTGGTCGATCACTGGTCGCGCATCCGCAAGGCCGAACATGCGGCAAAGCTCACGGCCGAGGCTTTCCGCGCCATGAAGACCGGCCGGCCCGGCCCCGCCGCGCTGCAATGCTCGATGGACGTCTGGCGGCGCGAAGGCCCGGCCGCGCCGCTTGCGCCGCTGCCGGTGCGCCAGCCCAAGTTCGACGAGACCGCGCTGCGCCGCGCGGCGAAGCTCCTGGGCCAGGCCAAGCGCCCGCTGATCTTCTGCGGCGGCGGCGCGCAGGACGCCTCGCCCGAGGTCACCGAACTGTCCGCGCTTCTGCAGGCGCCGGTCTGCGGCTACCGCCGCGGGCGCGGCGTGCTCTCAAGCCGCGACCCGCTCAGCATCACGGTGCCGATCGCGCACGAGCTTTGGCGCGAGGCCGACGTGGTGCTCGGCATCGGCACGCGCATGTTCATGCCGCTGCGCCAATGGGGCACCGACAAGGCGCTCAAGCTCGTCCGCATCGACGCCGACCCGGAGGAGCCCGGCCGGCTGGGGCGACCCGCCGCAGCCTTGATCGGCGACGCAGCGCCGATCCTGCGGCGGCTGCTCGGCCTGATCCCCGCCCACAACCTCAAGCGGCCCTCGCGCAAGGCCGAGATGGAAGGCCGGCAGGCCGCGCTCATGGAGCGCCTCGCCAAGCACAGCCAGATCGGCTTCGTCGACGCGATCCGCGCCGAACTGCCGGAGGACGGCATTTTCGTCGACGAGGTCACGCAGGTGGGCTTCGCTGCGCGGCTCGCCTTCCCGGTCTACAAGCCGCGCACCTTCCTCTCTCCCGGCTACCAGGACAACCTCGGCTGGGGTTTCGCCACCGCGCTCGGCGTGCAGGACGCCCGCCGCGACGTGCCGGTGGTGTCGATCAACGGCGACGGCGGCTTCATGTTCACGGCAAACGAGATGGCGACCGCGGTCCGGCACCGCATCCCGCTGACGGCCATCGTGTTCAACGACGGCGCCTTCGGCAACGTGCGCCGCATCCAGCAGGAGCAGTTCGGCAACCGCCTGATCGCGAGCGACCTCGCCAATCCCGATTTCGTGCGTTTTGCCGAAAGCTTCGGGGCCGCGGCCGAGCGCGTCCGCACCCCGGACGAACTGCGCGCGGCGCTGCGGCGCGCCTTCAAGCGCCGCGACGGCCCGAGCCTGATCGAGGTTCCGGTCGGAGCCTTCCCCTCCCCTTGGCCGTTCCTGCACATGCCGCGAGTCCGCGGCGTATAACGGATTGACACATCGCGCCGCGACTGCGCTAGACAAGCCCCGCATGGACCTGATCACCACGACCGGCGAACTGGCCGCCGCCTGCGAACGCATCGCCCGGCACCCCTTTGTCACCATCGACACCGAGTTTCTGCGCGAAACCACCTATTACCCGCTGCTGTGCGTGGCGCAGCTGGCGAGCCCCGACGAGGCGGCGGTGATCGACGCGCTGGCCTCCGGCATCGACCTGAAGCCGTTCTACGACCTGATGGCGGACGAGCGCGTGCTGAAGGTGTTTCACGCCGCGCGTCAGGACATCGAAATCGTCTGGCACCAGGCCGGCTTCGTGCCCAAGCCGCTGTTCGACACCCAGGTCGCGGCGATGGTGCTGGGCTACGGCGACTCGATATCCTACGACCAGCTCGTACAGCGCATCACCGGCGACGCCATCGACAAATCGAACCGTTTCACCGACTGGACCCGCCGGCCGCTGTCGCCGGCGCAACTGTCCTACGCCGTCTCCGACGTCACCCATCTGCGCGACGTCTATCTCGCGCTGATGGCCGACCTCGGCCGCCGCGGCCGCGCCGACTGGATGGCGGACGAGATGGAGGTCCTCACCTCGCCCGACACCTACCGCGCCGAGCCGGAGCGTGCCTGGATGCGGCTGAAGACCCGCGTGCGCAAGCCCAAGGAACTGGGCGTGCTGATCGAAGTGGCGGCCTGGCGCGAGCGCGAGGCGCAGAGCCGCGACGTGCCGCGCTCGCGCGTGCTGAAAGACGAAACCATCGGCGACATCGCGGTGCAGGCGCCGACGACCGTGGAGCGGCTCGCGAGCTTGCGCTCGCTGCCCAAGGGCTTCGAGCGCTCGAAATGGGGCGAAGGCATCCTCGACGCGGTCAAGCGCGGGCTTGCGCGCGATCCGAAGAGTCTGCCGCAGATCGAGCGGCCGAAGACGACGCAAAACGGCTCGGCCACGGTCGAACTTCTGAAAGTCCTTCTGCGCATGACCTCGGAGAAGCACGGGGTCGCGGCCAAGGTCATCGCCACCGTCGACGATCTCGACCGCATCGCAGGCGACGACCAGGCGGACGTGCCGGCGCTGAAGGGCTGGCGGCGCGACCTGTTCGGAGAGAAGGCGCTGGCGCTGAAGCACGGCAGGCTCGCGCTCGCGGTCGAACGAAGCCGCGTGGTGGCGGTCGACCGGAATTAGCGGCCGCTCACGCCGCCGCCTTCGGCGACAGCCGGGCCTGGGCGGCCAGTCTGATCGGCGCATTGACGGCGCCGAAGCCCTTATATCCGCGGCGCTCGACGATTTCGAAGAAGAACAGGCCGCCGACGTTGGCGATGTAGGCTTGCAGGTATTCACCGGAATCGTCCCGGTCGTACAGGATGCCGTTGGCGCGCAGCTCCCCGAGGCGATCCGCCGGAAGGTCGGTTCGCGCCTCCAGGTCGTCGTAGTAGTTGTCCGGGATCGTCAGCATCGCGACGCCGTTCTCGCGCAGCTTCTTGACCGTGGCCACGATGTCGCCGGTGCCGAAGGCGATGTGCTGGACGCCCGATCCGAAGTACTCGTACAGGAACCGCGACGACAGGGTCTGCTGGCTTTGCGAAGCATTGAGCGCGATCCGCAGCGCGCCGTCGGGACTCTGGATCACCTGGCTGCGGACGATGCCGCCCGGATCGATCACGTCGAGCTGCGGCGTCTTGTTGACGTCCAGCAGCGCAACGTAGAACAAAAGCCACGACAGCATTTCGTCGTAGTGCATCGACTGCGAGATGTGGTCGATTGCGATCAGGCCGGCGGCCCCGCCGCCCTGCGGCAGCGGCTTGAAATCGATGTCCCAAAGCCTTCCGAGTGCGCTCCCCGGCTCGACGAAATAAAGCAGGCTGCCGCCGAGCCCGCGCACCGCCGGAATTTCCAGTTCGCCCGGTCCGACCGCCTGCCGGAACGGCGTATCGCGCAGCCTCTCGGCGCGGTCGAGCGTCGCTGCGGCGTCGTTCACCTTCAGGCACATGGCGCAAACCGAGGGGCCATGCGTGACCTGGTAAGAGTGGGCGAACCCGTCCTTGTCGGAATTCAGCACCAGATTGATGGCGCCCTGCGACCAGTGCGTGACAGCCTTCGAGCGGTGCTCGCCGACCTTGCTGAATCCCAGACCCGCGAACAGCGCCGCGAGTTCGGTGGCGGCGACATCGTCGGCGGTGAATTCGACAAATTCGACGCCGAGGCACTTCGCGCGCGGCGGCATGGCGGGCACGGGCTTTGCCGCGGCGCCAAGCCGCCTCCGCATCTGGTCCAGCAGATAGACCAGCGACCGCCGGCCGTCGACCGCGACCGTCCGCGCGGAGCCTGCGCGGAACTGGTCGTTGAAGATTTCCAGCGACAGCAGTCCTTCGTAGCCGGTGTCGAACACCGCATTCATGAAATCGAGCAGCGGAAAATCGCCCTGTCCGGGGAAGCAGCGGAAATGCCGGCTCCAGGAGATGACGTCCATCTCCAGCCATGGCGCATCCGCAAGCTGCACCAGCGCGATCTTGTCGCGCGGGATCGAGGAAATCGCCTTGAGGTCGGTCCGGCGCGAGAAGATATGGAAGCTGTCCAGCGTCACGCCCACGGCGGCATGATCGCAGCGGCGCACCACCTCCCAGGCGTCGCGGTAGTCGCTCACGTGCCGGCCCCAGGCGAGCGCCTCGAAGCCGACACGAATCCCGCGCTTGGCCGCGCGCTCCCCCAGTTCATGGAAGTCCGCCGCCGCCCGGTCGACGCCGCCAAGCGAGTCGGGCGCGACGTTGCTGCAGATCATCATCAGATCGCAGCCCAGTTCGCCCATCAGGTCGAACTTGCGTTCGGCGCGCGCGAAGGTCCGTGTGCGCTGCGGCTCCGGCATTCCCTCGAAGTCCCGGAACGGCTGGAAGGTGACGATCTTGAGGCCGAGCGAGGCGACCAGCCGCGCCACGTCGCGCGGCGTGCCGTTGAACGACAGCAGATCGCTTTCGAAAATTTCAACTCCCGCAAAGCCCGCTGCGGCGATCGCTTCGAGCTTCTCGGCCAGCCCCCCGCTCAACGATACCGTGGCGATCGAGGTCTGCATGGTGCGGACTCGGCTTCAAGACGAGGATAGCTGAAACCGGCGGCGCATTGCGCCCGATCTACCCGGAACCGCACGAAATCCCCAGCGTTGACCGGGAACTACCCCTCCCGCTGCCACGTCACGATCACCCGCACCGTGCGGTCGTTGACGTTGGGATGCGGCATCGGCGGGCTTTCGATATAGAGCCGGTCGCCTTCGAAGCGGATGTGGCGCACCTGCTTGCCGCCGATCCAGGCCTCGTTCCAGGCCGCGTCCACGTCGGTGGTGATGGTGTTGCCCTCGACCCTGTAGCGGCCCGAGTAGGCGATCATGCGCTGAAACGCCCGCGCGCGCTCTTCGTCGGTCTTCGGCACCGGGCGCTCCGAGGCATGCGCGAGCGCAAGCCAGCGCCCGCCCGGCGTCGCGATCTGAAAGCCGCGCGGGTTGTCGCCGAACACCGGCGTCTGCGCCCTGGTCTCCTGGTCCTCGTACATCACCGAGACGAGCTTCCAGGTGCCGACGATCTGCTGCTTTGGGTCCACGGCGGACCTTCGATCACTCGGTGACGATGACCGGCTCGCGGCCGACCAGCCGTGCCAGATGCTTGAGCCGCGAGGTGACACGCTCGCCGGCAAGCGCCGCGCAGTCGCCTTCCAGATGCAGCACCAGCCGGTGCCGCTCCACCTTCAGCGGCGCGCGCGGCAGCACGCCGGGCTGCGAGGCCGAGATCATGTAGGCCACGCGCAAGGTCGCGCCCAGCACGCGGGCGCGGTCGAGGATGCGGGTCGAGGCCAGTTCGCGGATGCGCGGCGATAATTCCTCGTCGTGCAACAGGCCCATGTGGCGGAAGAAGATCGCGAGCGCCAGATAGGCCCGGCCTGGGTGGTCGACGCCGACGAAGGCGGCATGCGCGATGATGTTGAGCGACTGCTCGCCGCGGTAGTCGGGATGCGCACGCCAGCCGATGTCGGCGAGCAGGCACGCGGCGTGGCGCAGGCGCTTTTCCTCGGCGCTTTCGTCGATGCCGGACGTCGCCATGAAGGCGTCGGTCCAGTCGATCAATTCCTCGCCGTGGCGCGGCGAGCGCGAGCGCAGGCGGTTCAATTCCTGCGAGGCCGTGATCAGCGCATCCTTCTTGCGCTCCTCGGCGTCGAGCAGCGAGAACAGCAGGCCCTCGCGCACGCCGAGCGCCGAAAACACCACTTCGCGCGGCTCGGCTTCGCGCACGATGTGCTCCAGCACCAGCGCCGCATATGGCAGCATCGGCCGGCGGGCGTCGCTGACGACCTCGATCTGCGACAGCGTCTCCGGGTTCACCCGGCGCACCAGGCGCGAGAACTCCAGCGCCTCCCTGGCGCGAATGGTGTAGCCGTGCAGGACGTGCAGCGGATAGCCGAGCTGGGCCATATGCAGGTGCGCGAGCGCGCGCCAGGTGCCGCCGACCGCGTAGAACGCGCGGCCTGACCCGCCCTTGAACAGCTTCACATCGTCGAAAGCGTCCTTGACCAGCTTCTCGGCCTTCTTGATCGAGCGGCCGGAGCGGTCCTGCAGGGCCAAACCGCCGAGCGGCAGCGTGATGCCGGGCTTGATGCGGGCGCCCTGCACGTCGACCAGTTCCAGCGAGCCGCCGCCCAGGTCGCCGACGATACCGTCGGGGCGGTGGAAGCCGGATACCACGCCGAGCGCCGTCAGCTCGGCCTCGCGCTGGCCGGAAATCACGTCGATCTTCGCGCGGCATATCTGCTCGGCGGCGGCGATGAACTCCTTGCCGTTGCGGGCGTCGCGGCAGGCCGCCGTCGCCAGCACCCAGAGCCGCTCGACCTGCATGGTGTCGCACAGCGCGCGAAACCGCTTGAGCGCGGTCAGCGCCTTCTCGACCGCGTCGGCCGCGAGCAGCCCGCGGCTCTGCACTTCGCGGCCAAGGCCGGCCAGCGTCTTTTCGTTGAACAGCGCCGTCGGTGTGCGGGTGACGCCCTCGTAGACCACGAGGCGAACCGAGTTCGAACCGATGTCGATGACGGCCACCGGCGGGCCATAGTCGAGGCGGCCCTGCGCCATGGTGTTGGCGCTGGGAACGGTCTCAAGCACGCTCGGCGCGCCTCGTGAGGCTGCGGGGCGAGGATTCTTTAAAAGACTTTCCACGGCCGGACAGGCTCGGGTTGGTCATGAAGTACTTGTGCGCGTTGAACGGCTCCTCGCCCGGCGCGGCCTTGATCCGCGTGGACGAACCGTCCGGTAGCAGGCGCCAGCTCTGCTCATTGTCCTTCAGGTTTGCAACCATAATCTGGTCGAGAACCTGTTCATGCACAGTTGGATTGAGGATCGGGCACAGCGCCTCGACCCGGCGGTCCAGATTGCGCGGCATCATGTCGGCCGAGGAGATGTAAATCGCGGCCTTGGGATGCGGCAGGCCGTGGCCCGACCCGAAGCAATAGATGCGGCTGTGCTCGAGGAACCGGCCGACGATCGACTTGACCCGGATGTTCTCCGACAGCCCCGGAATCCCCGGCCGCAGGCAGCAGATGCCGCGAACGACGAGATCGACTTCGACGCCGGCCTGCGAGGCCCGATACAGCATGTCGATGATCTCGGGATCGACCATCGCGTTGTCTTTCATCCAGATCGCGGCGGGCCGCCCGGCCCTGGCGTGCGCGATCTCCTGCTCGATGTGCTGGCAGATGCGCTGGCGCAGGCTGACCGGCGACACCGCCATGCGCTCCAGCTCGGCGGGCTCGGCGTAGCCGGTGACGAAATTGAAGATGCGGCCGACGTCGCGCGCGATCACCGGATCGGTGGTGAAGTACGACAGGTCGGTGTAAACGCGCGCGGTCACCGGATGGTAGTTGCCGGTTCCGACGTGGACGTAGGAGGTCAGCGCTCCGCCCTCGCGCCGCACCACCTGCGAGAGCTTGGCGTGGGTCTTCAATTCGAAGAAGCCGTACACGACCTGGGCGCCGGCGCGCTCCAGGTCGCGCGCCCAGCGGATGTTGGCCTCCTCGTCGAAGCGCGCCTTGAGTTCCACGACCGCGGTCACCGACTTGCCGGCCTCGGCGGCCTCGGCGAGCGTGCGCACGATCGGCGAGTCCTTCGAGGTGCGGTAGAGCGTCTGCTTGATCGCGATCACGTCCGGGTCGCGCGCGGCCTGCTGCAGAAACTGCACCACGACGTCGAAGGACTCGTAGGGATGATGGACGATCAGGTCCTTCTGCCGGATCGCTGCGAAACAGTCGCCGGCGTGGTCGCGGATGCGCTCCGGAAAGCGCGGATTGTAGGGCACGAACTCGAGATCCGGCCGGTCGACGGCGATGAGCTGCGACAGCTCGCTCAGCGCCAGCATGCCGTCGACCAGGAACACCTCGTCGTCCGCGACCGCGAGCGCGCGCTGCACGAAGGCGCGCAGTTCCGCCGGCATCGCCGATTCAATCTCGAGCCGGATCACCGAGCCGCGCCGTCTGCGCTTCAGCACGCTCTCGAACAGCCGCACCAGGTCTTCGGCCTCTTCCTCGACCTCGATATCGGAGTCGCGGATGATGCGGAATGCGCCCTGTCCCTTAACTGCGTAACCCGGAAACAGCCGCGGGACGAACAGGCCCGTGGCCTGCTCGAGCGTCATCAGCCGCGCCGGGCCGCCCTCGGACGAACCCGCAGGCATGCGGATGAATCGCTCGATCTTCTGAGGCACGCGGATCAGCGCGTTCATCGCCTTGCCGTCGCTGGAGCGAACGAGCTGGAACGCGATGGAAAATCCGAGATTGGGAATGAACGGAAACGGGTGCGCCGGGTCGATGGCCAGCGGCGTCAGCACCGGGAAGATGTGGCGCAGGAAGTAGTCTTCCAGCCAGTTGCGGTCGGCCTTCTTCAATCCGTCGGCATCGACGAGCTGGATGTTCTGGTCGTGCAATTGACGGCGCAGTTCGCGCCAGCGCGCCTGCTGATCGCTGGCAAGCACCGACACCGCCTCGCCGATCCGGACCAGTTGCTCGCCGGCGGTCAGTCCGTCCGGACTGCGGTCGGCGATGCCCTCGCGCACCTGGCCCTTCAGGCCGGCGACCCGGACCATGAAGAATTCGTCGAGGTTGTTGGCGGAAATCGAAAGGAACCGGATCCGCTCGAACAGCGGATGACTGGGGTTTTCGGCCTCTTCCAGAACCCGGCGGTTGAAGTGCAGCCAGGACAGTTCCCGATTGATGAAACGCTCCGGACTGGCCGCCAGCGACGGCCCGGATTCGGACCGCGGCGGCTCCGGCGCAGCAACCGCGGCGGATTCGGTTTCTTTTGTCAGAACAGTGACTTGCGCGCTTTCGGCCATGGCTCACATGACAGATTGATGACGGCTCAACAATGACCGTCAATCGTGACGCTGCGATGACATGATCCCGGCCCCGGTGCCCCGTCAAGGCTCCCGGAACAGCTCCGCCGCCAGCGCCCGGGTCACCGGGCGCTGCAGCCGCAACGCCTCGCGGTCGAGGGCGGCGACCGCCGCGCGCGCGGCCGCGAACGACCGCTCGATCCGCGTCGCGAGAAACCCCACCAGACCTTCGTCGACCGCGAGCTGGCGGTCTGCGAACAGCTTGACGATCACGGCCCGCAGCAGGGCGTCGCCGGGCGGTTCGAGCGCCACCACCGGAATGGCGCGCAGCCGCGATGCCAGATCGGGCAAGGCGATCCGCCAGGTCGCGGGCGCGCTGCGCGCGGTGATCAGGAGATAGGCCCGCTCCTCGCGCGCGAGGTTGAGCAGGTGGAACAGCGCGGCTTCGTCGAACGCCCCGCGGTCGAGGTTTTCGACCACCAGCGCGCCGGTCGCGAGCGCGATCGGCACGTCGGCGCCGGCGAGCGCGCGCGGCGATACGGTGCGTGCGCCCGAGGCGCGCGCCCAGATCGCCGCGAGATGGCTCTTGCCCGAGCCCTCCGGCCCGCGCAGCAGCACGGCGCGCGAGGGCCAGTCCGGCCAGCGTTCGATCAGCGACAGCGCCGCGGCGTTCGAAGGGCCTTCGAGGAAGTCCTCGCGCGCAAGGCTCTCGGCGTGATCGAGCGCAAGCGTAAGCTGGCGCGGCCCGGCCGCGCCTTCGATGCCCACAATTGTACCCGCATCGGTCATCGCTCTAACGCGCCTCGCCGGTGTAGTACGGGCTCGCGCGATATTTTTGCAGCGCGAACCGCACGAGCACGCCGATTGCCGCAGCCATCGGCACCGCGAGCAGCAGCCCGACGAAACCGAACAGGTAGCCGAAGGCGAACAGCGCGAACATCAGCCACACCGGGTGCAGTCCGACGCTCGCGCCGACCAGCTTCGGCTGCAGGATGTTGCCTTCGATGAACTGGCCGACGACGAAGATCGCGAGCACCGCGAGAATCCAGGTCCAGTCCGGCCAGAACTGCGCCACCGCGACGCCGCCCGCCAGCACCAGCCCGGTGATCGATCCGACGTAGGGGATGAAGCTGATGAGCCCCGACAATATCCCAATGAGCAGCCCGAAATTCAGCCCGGTGAGCGTCAGCGCCACCGCATAGAACGATCCCAGCAGCAGGCAAACCGCGATCTGGCCGCGGACGAAGCCCGACACCGCATGATCCATCTCGCGGGCCAGTCCGCGCACCGTCTCGCGGTGCGGCAGCGGCACCCAGCCGTCGACCGTCTCGATCATCCGCTGCCAGTCGCACAGCAGATAGAACGCCACCACCGGCATGACCACGATCAGCGCGAAGATCGAGATCAACGCCTGCCCGCCCGACCACAGCGAGCGCAGGAACGCCGTCAGCCAGACCGCGCCTTGCGAGACGAAATCGCTCACCGACTTTTCGGCGTTGGAGAAGCTGCCGCCGACGAGGTTGTTGAGCCACGGCCGGTTCGGATCGGTGACCAGTTGCTGCAGCCGCCGCACGTAACCCGGCAGCCGCTCGATGAATGCCGCAAGCTGCTCGAACAGGATCGGCGCGATCAGCAGCACCAGCAGCACGAAGGCCAGCACCACCAGCGTCACGATGATCAGCGCCGCCGCCACCCGGTTGACGCCCAGGCTCTCGACGCGGTTGGTCAGCGGGTTGAGCAGGAACGCAAGCGCCCCTCCGACCACGAACGGCAGAAGGATTTCGCTGAACAGCCACAGTGCAAGGACGACCGCGGCCAGCGCCGCGACCCAGAACGTCACCTGCCGCTCGAAACTCATCGACATGACCCGCGCGGACCGCCGCGGCCCTCGGCCTCAGCTCCCGGGTTCCGCCGAATTCATATGGCTAACCCACTTGGCGAGATAGAGGCCGACCGAAAGCAAGGTCAAGGCCGCGACCAGCACCATCACCAGTGTCAACAACGGCTCGGCGTTGAACTTGTAGCCCTGCGAGGCCAGCACCAGGCAGGCGTAGAATATCTGCACCCCGGTGTTGATGCGCGACACGTTGTGCGGCCTGATCTCGACCGGCCTGGCCACCACCCATGACAGGATGATCGCGCCGACGATCATCAGGTCGCGCGACGTCACCAGGATCACGATCCAGGCGGGGATCGCGCTGGCGATTCCGAGCGAGATATAGATCGAGACGATCAGCACCTTGTCTGCGAGCGGATCGAGATAGGCGCCGAGCTCGGTCTTCATGCCGAAGCGCTTGGCAAGGAAGCCGTCCACCAGGTCGCTGACGGCAGCGACCAGGAACAGCACGAACGCCAGATCCATCCGCCCGGTGACGATCGCCCAGACGACGACCGGCACAAGCAGGATGCGCCCGAGCGTGATCAGATTTGGAATGCTCAAAACGTGCGGCCCCGGCAATCGCTGCGCGCCTCTCAGCTTCCCCAAGCCCGACGCGGCGCAGCGCGGGCCTGAGTATATCGGCGATCCGGCCATTGCACAGGCTCCGATTCCGACGTACGCACGGGCATGACCGGTAGAGGCCTCACTTACGCGCAATCCGGCGTCGACATCGACGCCGGAAACCGCATGGTCGATATGATCAAGCCGCTGGTGCGGGCGACCGCCCGGCCGGGCGCCGACGCCGAGATCGGCGGTTTCGGCGGACTGTTCGACCTCAAGCGCGCGGGCTTCAAGGACCCGATCCTGGTCGCCGCCAACGACGGCGTCGGCACCAAGGTCAAGATCGCGATCGAAACCGGAATCCACGACACGGTCGGCATCGACCTCGTGGCGATGTCGGTCAACGATCTCGTGGTGCAGGGCGCGGAGCCGCTGTTCTTTCTCGATTACTTCGCCACCGGCCGGCTCGACCCGAAGGTCGGCGCCGAAATCGTGGCCGGCATTGCCAGGGGCTGCAAGCAGGCCGGATGCGCGCTGATCGGCGGCGAGACCGCGGAAATGCCGGGCGTCTATCGCGGCGACGATTACGATCTCGCGGGCTTCGCGGTCGGCGCGGCCGAACGCGGCGCAATCCTGCCGCGCGGCGACGTTGGCGCGGGCGACGTGTTGCTCGGCATCGCGTCCTCGGGCGTGCATTCCAACGGCTTCTCGCTCGTCCGCAAGGTGGTCGCAAAGTCCAAACTCAAGTGGAGCGCGCCCGCCCCTTTCGATCGCAAGAAAAAGCTCGGTGCGGCCGTGTTGACGCCGACCCGCATCTACGTGAAGCCGCTGCTCGCGGCGATCCGCAAGACCGGGGCGGTCAAGGCGCTGGCGCATATCACCGGCGGCGGATTTCCCGACAACATCCCGCGCGTGCTGCCGAAGGGACTCGGCGCGCACGTCGAACTGCCGCGGATCGCGGTGCCGCCGGTGTTCCAATGGCTCGCGGCTGCCGGAGGCATCGCCGAGAAGGAAATGCTGCGCACGTTCAACTGCGGCATTGGCATGATCGCCGTCGTCGAAGCACGCAAGGCACAGGCCGTGATGAAGGTGCTTCGCGGCGAAGGCGAACTGGTGACGCCGATCGGCGCCGTGACGCGCGCGGCCAAGGGCAAGCCGCGCGTGACGTTCGGCGGCCGCCTCGATCTCTAGCGCCATGGCGTCCGAGCCTGCCCGCAAGCGCGTCGCCGTCCTGATCTCCGGCCGCGGCTCCAACATGGTGGCGCTGATCGAGGCCGCGAAGGACCCGGCCTATCCCGCCGCAATCGCGCTGGTCGTCTCCAACGTGCCCGACGCCGAAGGGTTGAAACGGGCAAGCGCGGCAGGCATCGCCACAGCCGTCGTCGACCATCGCGCCTTCGGCAGAGACCGCGAAGCGTTCGAGCGCGCGCTGCATGCCAAGCTCGTGGAGCATCGCATCGAGATCGTGTGCCTCGCGGGCTTCATGCGGCTCCTGACGCCGTTCCTGGTGCGCGAATGGGAAGGCCGGATGCTGAACATCCATCCGGCGCTGCTGCCGGAGTTCAAGGGTCTCGACACCCACGCTCGCGCGCTGGCGGCGGGCGCGAAGCGACACGGCGCGACCGTGCATTTCGTCGTGCCGGAAATGGATTCCGGGCCGATCCTGGTCCAGGGGTCGGTGCCGGTCGAGCCCGACGACACCGAAGCCGCGCTCGCCTCGCGCGTGCTCGCGGTGGAGCACCGCATCTACCCGCTTGCGCTCAAGGCGCTGGCCGAAGGCCGCGTCCGGCTCTCGGCCGGACAATGCCTGATCGACGGCGTGCCCGCCGAGCAATTCTGGCAACGCCAATCCTGACAAAACAAAACCCCCGGCCGAAGCCGGGGGTTACGGGAATCACCCCGCAAGGCGTGAACCGTCATCCCACCTTGAGATTCTCCGCGGAAGTCTTGCCGTTCCGCCCGGTCACAAGTTCGTATTCGACGGTTTGGCCTTCATTGAGGGTGGACAAGCCGGCGCGCTCGACGGCAGAGATGTGCACGAACACATCCTTGTCGCTTCCTGCGGGCTTGATGAACCCGTAACCCTTCGTCGGGTTGAACCACTTGACGGTGCCCTTTTGCATCGTCGGTCTCCTAGTCTCGTCAAACATTCGGGTTTGGACGCGAGATGCGATCGCTGCACTCCGCGCGACAACTCGGGTTTTGGTTGATGATCCGAATCGATCGCCCCGAAAAAAGAGCGCCACGGCCGGAACGGCCAAAATCCTGTTGCTGAGTTCAGAAAATAGCGGAAATGAGGCTTTAGAAAGGCCGCCTAAGCACACGAGCCCGGCGTTGTGACTGCAAAGGCACGGCGTTCAAGTTCGCCGTGTGCAACTGCGGCGAAGCGGTTGACCCTCCGACGAGATTCGCAACAATCCGCACGCCGGAAATAATTCGCGCCGCCGCGTGGTGAAATTCCAATGGCGGGCGCGACGAACGATGCGCGGGACGGAGTGATGATCGTTTGCAGAAATCGCTCTGCAGGCCGCCGGTACGGCGGCTGGCGCGCCCTGACGCGTGCGGGCGCATTCGCAGCGGCGACCGTTCTCTTCGCCGCGGCGCTGTGCGGCCAGGCGGGTGCGCAGCCCAATACGGTCGATCCGGCGAGCGGCAACGTCTTCGTTTCCGGCGGAGCGGTGCCGTTCGACGTCGGCAGCCGCTTCATGCAGCGCATCAACGCAAATGCCCTGCTCCGCAACGCAGCAAGCGCCGGCAACAACGCGGGCGGCGGCGGCGGCGACGAACCGAGCCGCGAACGCTATCGCGCCTGGCTCGAAGGCTATGGCCTCGCGGCCCGCACCGGACCGCAGGGCGAGTTTCCCGGCGACCGCCGCACGACCTGGGGCGGCATCGCGGGCGGCGGCGCGATGGTCGCGCCGGGCGTGTCGGTCGGCCTGTCGGCGGATCAGAGCCGGACCAAGATCGACGTCACGGGGCTCGCGCAGTCGGGACGCATCGATCTCACGCAGGTCGGGCTGAGCGCCGCCGTCGAGCGCGGACCATGGGCGTTCGGAGCGACGCTGATCCACGGCACGGGCGTGATCAAAAGCAGCCGGTTCGAGGGCGGAGAATCGATCGCCTCCTATCGCGCCCGGCTGTGGGGCGCGATGGCGGAGCTGAGCCGCTACTGGAGCCTTCCGGGCAACGCGCGCCTTGTCCCCAAGCTCGGAGTCGACTGGATGTGGTCGCGGACCGGGTCGTTCACCGAAACCGGCGGGGTGGCTCCGATCACGGGTTCGGGCGTGACCGCAACGCGGGTGCGCGTCATGGCCGGCGCGGAGGTCGGCCGAACCTGGGCCGCCGACCGCGTGCTGTTCGACGTCGCGGTCCACGGGCGGCTCGTCAACAACGCCGTTCAGGACGTCGGCGCGCTCGAAGTCAGCCTCGCGAGCGGCGCGGGCGCTGCGGCCGCGATCGCGGGCGTCCGCGAGAGCACGCTCGGTGCGGACGCCGGCGCGGCATTCTCGGCGCGCGTCTCCGAGAACGTCCGGCTCTACGCCATCTACGACGGCCGGTTCCGCAGCCGGTTCACCTCGCACGGCGGAACGCTGGGCGCCGAAGTGCGCTGGTAGTCTTTCGGCCTGTACGGGCGGCTCACTCGGCGGCGCGCTTGTTGTTGCCCGCGCCGGCTCCTTCGGCCGCCGCCCGGTTCTGCGGGCGGCTCACTCGGCGGCGCGGGCGAAAGGCCTGATCCAGACCTTGTTGTCGTGGAACGCAACGCCCCCATAGGGCGCAATCGAGTCCGCGCCGGTCAGCGTGTTGATGCCCTTGCCGTCGGGATAGGCGTCGTTCGGCCAGATCGATTCCGCAATCGCAACGCCGCGCCGCACGCCATCGAACAATTTGGCGTGCAGCCGCACCCGGCCGCGCGCATTGCCCATGACGACCTCCGCGCCGTCCGCGATCCCGTGCGCGGCGGCGTCGTCGGGATGGATCATCACGTCCGGCCGGCCGCCGTTCGCTTTGCGCGAGCCCTGCGTCTCGTTGAACGTCGAATTGAGAAAGCCGCGCGATGGCGAGGTCGCAAGCCTGAACGGATGGTTCTCGTCGGCCTCCTCGATGATCGTCCAGTGGTCGGGCAGCTTCGGGATGGCCTCGACCGGGCCCGCGCGATGCGGGCTGCGGAACGGGATGCTGGTCCAGTCCGGTTTGAAGCGGAATTTGCCGCCCGGATAGGCGAAACCCTTCACGTAGTGCGCGGTCTCGAAATCGGGCTGGCAGTCGATCCACTTCTCGCGTTCGAGGCGCTCCAGAGTTCCCCACCCCGACTTCTGCAAGGTCCAGTCGATGAGTTCGCGCGCACTCATGCCGAAACCCGGATGCTCGGCGCCGACCCTTTTGGCAAGCGCACAGACGACTTCGTGATTGGAGCGGCATTCGCCCGGCGGCGCGACGAGCTTCGGGCCGAGGATGATGTATTGGTGACCGCCGCCCTGATAGACGTCGTCGTGCTCGGTGAACATGGTCGCGGGCAGCACCACGTCGGCCATCGCCGCGGTCTCGGTCATGAACTGCTCGTGCACGCAGACGAACAGGTCCTCACGCGCAAATCCGCGCTTGACCACCTCCTGGTCCGGACAGACCGAAACCGGATTGGTGTTCTGGATCAGCATCGCCGTGACCGGGGGGCCGTCTTTCAGCGCCTCGCGGTCGCCCGTGAGGATCGCGCCGACGCGCGACTGATCGAGCATGCGCACCGACGCATCGCGCACGTCGGTGCCTTCGATCATGGTCTTGTTCCAACGATAGATGTCGGCGTTGTTGTGGAACGCGCCGCCGCCCTCGTGCAGCCAGGCGCCGGTGACCGCCGGAATGCAAGACGCCGCGTGCATGTTGGGCGGGCCGTTGCGCGAGCGCGAGAATCCGTAGCCGAGGCGGAAATACGCGCGCTTGGTCGAGCCGACGAGCCGCGCGAATTCCTCGATGGTCTCGGCCGGGCAGCCGGTGATCGCCGACGCCCATTGCGGATCGCGCGTGCGCAGGTGCGCTTCGAGCTCGCGCGGCGCGTCGGTGTATTTGTCGAGATAGTCCCAGTCGGCCTTGCCGTCGCGGAACAGGCAATGCATCACCGCGCAGGCCAGCGCGCCGTCGGTGCCGGGCTTCACCAGCACCGGAAGGTCGGCCTGCTCCATGGTGCCGTTCATGTAGATGTCGACCGCGACGATCTTGGCGCCGCGCTCTTTGCGCGCGCGCACCGCATGCGTCATCACGTTGACCTGGGTGTTGACCGGGTTGGTGCCCCAGATCACCACCACGTCGGACTTCGCCATTTCGCGCGGATCGGCGCCGGCGATGCGCCCGGTGCCCGCGGCAAAGCCGGTGTAGGCGGCATTGACGCAAATGGTCGAATGGAAACCGGAGTATTTCTTGGCGTGGCGCAGGCGGTGGATGCCGTCGCGCATCACGAGGCCCATGGTGCCGGCGTAGTAGTACGGCCACACCGCCTGCGGGCCGTGAAGCCGCTCGGCCGCGAGGAACCGCTCGGCGACCAGATCGAGCGCGTCGTCCCAGGAGATCGGCGCAAACGATCCGGAGCCCTTGGGTCCGGTCCGGCGCAGCGGCTGCGTCAGCCGCCCGGCGTGATTGGCGCGCTCGGCGTAGCGCGCGACCTTGGCGCAAACCACGCCCGCCGTATAGCCGTTGTCGCGCGCGCCGTGGACGCGGCCGATGGTGTGCTCGTCGAGAATCTCGATTTCGAGCGCGCAGGTCGAGGGGCAGTCATGCGGGCAGGCGGACGCGCCGATCCGGATGGCGGAGGGACGAACGGTCTGATTCATCCTTCCAATCTAGCAGACTTTGGCCGGCGGATTCGTCCTCTCCCCGCTATTGCGCGGCCCGGGGCGGGAACTCCTCGGGCCCCGGCGGATCGACGATCAGCGGATGCTCCAGCGCCCGCTTGTGCCGGACCCGGCGCAGGCCCCAGCCGACCGCCACGACGAACGCGGCGCCGGCGGCGGCCGACCACAGATGGACCTTGTCCACGACGCCGGCGCCCAGATAGCCCGCCACCGCCGCGTCCTTGACCACGATCTCGCCCGCAACCCAACCGAGCAGCGCGGCGCCGGCCCACACCAGGATCGGAAACCGCTCCAGCAGCTTCATCAGCAGCGCACTGCCGGCGATGATCAGCGGCACGCTGGTGGCAAGTCCGAACACGATCAGCGCGGTCTTGATCGCAAGCGCATTGGCGAGATCGACGCGGGCGGCAGCGGATTCGGCTGCGGCCGCGATCGCAATCACGTTGTCGAGGCTCATGACGATGTCGGCGAGCGTGACGATCCAGACCGCGCGCATCAGCGTGTCGCCGGCCTTGACGCTGCCCTCGCCGTGATCCTCCGTCGGCACCAGGAGCTTCACCGCAATCCACAGCAGCAATGCGCCGCCGACGAGTTTCAGGAACGGCATCGCCATGATCTGCGCGATCGCCACGGTGAACACGATGCGCAGCAGCACGGCCGCGCCGGCGCCGAGCAGGATGCCCCAGAACCGCTGCTTCGGCGGCAGCGACCGGCACGCGAGCGCGATCACCACCGCGTTGTCGCCGGAGAGAAGAACGTTGATCCAGATGATCTGACCGACCGCAATCCAGAACGCCGGCGCGGCGATGTCCGCCAATAGATGCCCCACGTGAACGCCCTTCCCCGTTGACGCATGCGCAAGTGAGCTTCGCGCACTTCAGGGGCCGCGGCGGGCGGCGCGGCATCGAGCGTCGATGCGCGGCATCCGGCGAAGGCCCCGCGCAATCACTAGCGCATCGGCAAGTCGCCGCGCCACGTTTCAGGATTACTGCACTTTGAAGTGCCGAACGGTCAGCCGACGATGTCGTTGCCGGAAAAGAACTGCGCGATTTCCTTGGCCGCCGTGTCGGGTGCATCCGAGCCGTGCACCGAGTTCTCGCCGATCGAGCGCGCATGCACCTTGCGGATGGTGTTGGGCGCGGCTTTCGCCGGATCGGTCGCGCCCATCACCTCGCGGTATTTGGCGATGGCGTTCTCGCCTTCGAGCACCTGGACGACCACCGGCCCGGAGATCATGAAGTCGACGAGTTCGCCGAAGAACGGCCGCTCGCGGTGGACGGCATAGAACTGCTGCGCCTGCTCGCGGGTGATGCGCACGCGGCGCTGCGCGACGATGCGCAGACCCGCCTGCTCGATCATGGCGTTGATCGCGCCGGTGAGATTGCGCGCCGTTGCGTCCGGCTTGATGATCGAAAAGGTCCGCTCGACCGCCATCGTTCTCGTTCCTTCGGGATGTCGCCCCGCGTGATGGTGCGGCGCTGCGCCGCGCCGGGGCCCGGCGGCTTATAGCGGCAGCCCCCGGGCGCGGCAAGCGCGGCGCGGACGCGCTGGCGAAGCCCGCGAAAAGCCGTGACTGAACAAAGGTTCAGGACGATTTCCGTGCGCCGGGGTGAACCTCGCCGCGGCCCGGCACGACTGACGTGGCGAGGATGTCACAACGCATCCAACGCACAAGGAGAGACCACGATGTTTCGCAAGTTCGTCATCGCTGCCGCCGCGGTCGCGGCGGTCGGCGTCAGCGCCCTCACCGTCTCGGCGACGTCCGCAGAAGCCGGCTGGAAGGGCAAGCACTTCGGCATTCACTTCGGGCACGCCTGGTACGGCGGTCACTATGCCTGGGGCCCGCGCTACGCCCACTACTACGACGGCTGCATCCGTCACCGCTGGGTGGTCAACCGCTTCGGCGAGACCGTCCTGCGCCGGGTCAACGTCTGCTACTGATCCGCCGATCCCGGCGTAACGCCGGACGGCAACAGCCCCGGACCGCCTTGGCGGGACCGGGGCTGTCGCGCTTGAACGGGGCTGTGGATCAGACCAGCGCCAGCAGACGGGCGGGCGCGCCGGTCGCGTCCTTCACCTTGGCCAGTCCGACCACGAGCGTCGCGCCCGACGCCGGCACTTTGTCGAGATTGGCGACGTTCTCCAGGCCCCAGCGGCCCGACGGCAGCCACAGCCGATGGGTCCGGAAATCCTTCGACGCGCCGTTGTCGAGCGACAGCGTGTCGACGGCCAGTCCCATGACCTTGCGCTCCTTCATCAGCCATTCGGCGGCCTCCGGCGCAAAGCCGGGGAAATGAAACGAGCCCGCCGCGTCCTTGCCGGTGTACTTTGCCGCGTCGCCTGCGTGTGTGGCCCAGCCCGACAGCATCGCCACACAGCAATTGTCCGGCAGCCTGCGGTGCTTCTTTTCGTAGGCGCGCAGGTCGGCGACCGACACAAGGTAATCGGCGTTCCTGGCGGCCTGAGCGCGCACGTCGACCACCGCGAGCGGCACGACCAATTCGCTTGCAGCGATCGCCTCCACCGCCTTGCCGTTCTCCGAGAAGTGCAGCGGCGCGTCGAGGTGCGTCCCGGCGTGCTCGACGATCCGCCACCAATTCAGATTGAAGCCGTCTTTCTTGAAGTCGAACTGCTTCTGCAGTTCGATGCCCGGCACGCCGAAGAACGTCGGGAATGCCGGCGACATGGTGTGGGTCAGGTCGACGGCCGCCTTGAAGCGCCGCGGCGCGGCTTCGGCGGGTCCGACCGCCGCAGCCGCGAAGCCCGCGACCGCCGCGCCCTTGAAGAACCCACGGCGGCTCAACGCCGCGCGTACCGCCTCCTGGCATCCGGGAACGCACATGACCGCCCTCCATTCCTGTACGACGCCGAAGTCCGGCACGGTGCCGAAGTCCGGTACTATGCCGAAGCCCGGTACCATTTCGAAGTTCGGCAGGAGCAAGCATCGCGCCGAACGCTGCGGCCGGCAATCGCGGAACGGCAATTTGTGATTGCTTCACGGCGCGCGCTCGGCCAGAAAGCCGCATGCTCAACATCGAGAACCTGTCGGTTCGCGTCGCCGGACGGCTGCTGATCGAAGATGCGGCGGTGCGGATTCCGGAAGGATCGCGCGTCGGCCTCGTCGGCCGCAACGGCAGCGGCAAGTCGACGCTGTTCAACGTCATCGCCGGACACGCCGCCCACGAGCAGGGCGACGTCGCCCTGCCGCAACGCTGGCGCGTCGGGCGGCTGGCGCAGGAGGCCCCGAACGGGCCCGAGAGCCTGATCGACGTCGTGCTGGCGGCAGACGCCGAGCGCGCGCGGCTGCTGGCCGCGGCCGAAACCGAACAGGACCCGCACCGCATCGCCGAGATCCAGACGCGGCTCGCCGACACCGGCGCCTATGCCGCGCCCGCGCGCGCGGCCGCAATCCTTGCGGGCCTCGGATTCCCGGCCGCCGACCAGGCGCGGCCCTGCTCGGAATTCTCCGGCGGCTGGCGGATGCGGGTCGCGCTCGCGGCCACGCTGTTTGCCGAACCCGACCTGCTGCTGCTCGACGAGCCAACGAACTATCTCGACCTCGAAGGCACGCTGTGGCTGCAGGACCATCTGGCGCGCTATCCGCGCACCATGATCGTGATCAGCCACGACCGAGATCTGCTGGACACCTCGGTCGATCAGATTCTCTCGCTTGAGAACCGCAAGCTCACGCTCTACCGCGGCGGCTATTCCGATTTCGAGAAGCTGCGCAGCGAGCGCCTGTTGCTCGACCAGAAGCTTGCCAAGAAGCAGGAAGCCCAGCGCAAGCACATCCAGGCCTTCATCGACCGCTTCAAGGCCAAGGCATCGAAGGCCAGTCAGGCGCAGTCGCGCGTCAAGATGCTGGAGCGCATGGCGCCGGTCGCGGCGGTCGTCACCAGCGAGGTCCTGCCGATCCAGATTCCAAAGCCCGAGAAGCTGCTGTCGCCGCCGATCGTCGCAGCCGACGGCGTGTCGGTGGGCTACGAGCCGGGCCGCCCGGTGCTGAGCAGGCTGACGCTTCGCATCGACAACGACGACCGCATTGCGCTGCTGGGCTCCAACGGCAACGGCAAATCGACGCTGGTCAAACTGATCGCGGGACGGCTCGATCCCTTCGCCGGCACGGTCACGCGCGCCTCGCGGCTCAAAATCGCCTATTTCGCCCAGCACCAGCTCGACGAACTCGACGAGGACGGCTCGCCCTATACGCACATCCGCATGCTGATGCCGGACGCGCCCGAGGCCAAGGTGCGCACGGTCGCGGGCGGCATGGGATTTTCCGGCGCGGCCGCGGACACGAAGATCGCGGCGCTGTCCGGCGGCGAGAAGGCGCGGCTGCTGCTTGGGATCGCCACCTTCGGCGGGCCGCATCTGCTTATCCTCGACGAACCGACCAACCATCTCGACATCGACAGCCGTGCAGCCCTGATCGAGGCGATCAACGAGTTTCCGGGCGCTGTGATCCTGGTGTCGCACGACCGGCATCTGCTCGACGCCTGCGCCGACCGGCTGTGGCTGGTCGCGAACGGCGCGGTGACGCCGTTCGACGGCGATCTCGACGATTATCGCCGGCGCGTGCTGTCGGACCGCGGCGAGCGCGAACCGCGCGCACCGAAGCCTGTGCGTCCGCAGGCGCAACCGGCGGGTGGAAACCGCTCCGGCACGGCATCGCTACGGCAGCGGATGAAGCGGGCGGAGGATGCGGTCGCCAAGCTCACGCGTGAGATCGAGACGGTCGACGTCTCGCTTGCCGACGGAACGTTGTTCGCGCGCGATCCGGCCAAGGCCGCGACGCTCACCAAGGAGCGCGCGCGGCTCGCCGGACTTCTGGCCGAGGCGGAAGACGAATGGCTTGCCGCCGGGTCCGCGATGGAAACCGCGGCGCAGTGAGCGCTACCTCGTCGCGGTGCGGTCCGGACGCCTCGGCGGCTGCTTCTGCGGCTGGCGGCGCTGCGGCCGCGCCTCGGGCGGCGGCTCGGGCGAGCGCTCAAGCAATGTGAGGCGGCCCGCGGTGAAGTGATAAATGCCCGGCCGTTCGCCGCGGATATAGGTCAGCACCGCGGTGCGCTCGTTGCGTTCGTTGGCGGCGATCTGCACGCGCTCCGGATGACCCGCGCGCTTGACCACGTCGCACTCGGTCATGTCGAGACCGATCCCCGACGGGATCAGCGGCATGGTCATGGGCTGCGCGGGCGCCCCGCCGTCCGGATCGGGACTGGGCTCGGCAGGGACGAAGGCCGAGGCGCAACGGCCTTCGGCGTCGACCAGTTCCTCGGCCGCAACCGGCGGCAGCGCCTTGTCGCGAATGGTGTTGGCCGACATCGGCCGGAACAATTCGTTCGGGTTCGGCGCCCGGATCGACGGGAGTTCCGGCAATGACGGCGCCGCACATGCGCCAAGCGCAAGCGCCGCCGCTGCAAGCAGCATGTTTGCAGCCAATCGCACCGCAGATCCCCTCTTCGTACGCCCCCGCGCACGTCTTGAACCCAACTTTGCGTCACCATCGCGGCAATCGCAACCCAAGCCGATCCGCGCCGTTAACGCCGCCGCCGGTCAGGCCTTTTTGACCCAGCGGCCCTGCTCGTCGGGCTGCCAATAGGCCAGTTCGAAGCCCTTGGCCTTGGCCTCGCTCCAGCGCTCGCGGGCAAGCGCCACTTCGTCGTCATCCTCGCCGTTGAACATCAAAACGATGCGGTCGTAGGACGCGGCATCCTCGGGGATCGGCACCCCATCGATCAGGAAGCGCACCCTGGCGCCGTTCGGATTGCCCTCGCCCGCGGTCAACAGGATCGGCTGGGCCGCGGCCTCGCCCGTGCGCGCGGTGCCGTGCGGCAGGAAGCTGTCGTCGCGATAGGTCCAAAGATGTGCGTCGAGCGCCTCGACCCGTTCATCCGACGCGGCCTGCACCACCACCCGCCAGCCGCGCTCCAGCGACTTCTCCAGGAGTTCCGGCAGCGCGCGCTCCAGCGGCTTGCGGATCAGGTGGTAGAAGAGGACTTCGGTCATCGATCGCCCTCCCACTGGCGGCGCGCGGCGTGCCGAATATGCAGCAGCCAGACCTCGCCCGCTTCGACGCTCCAATAGATCAGATAAGGATACCGGCCAACCGGAATGACGCGTGTTTGTCCCTCGCCGGAAACGCGCCCGATACTCGGGTGCTCCCCGATGAGATCGATGGCGCGTTTCAGCGCACGCTTGACGTTGATCGCACCGCTCGGACTTCGATCTTCGATATAGCCGAGGATCGCCGCAAGGTCGTCGCGCGCGCGCCGAGTATAGCAGACCCTCATAAACCGTGGCGATTCCAGAGGGCCGCGATATCTTCATCCGAGGCAAATTCACCGCGCCGCGCTTGTTCCAGCCCTTCGCGGATCGCGGCGCGCGTCTCCGTATCCAATTCGGCCACTGGCGCACCGGAAGCAGCCATCGTCAGCAACTGAATGGCCAGGATGTCCTGCTCCTCGTCGGGCAGTTCCCGCACTTTGGCAATTGCCTGTTCAAGCAGCTTGGTCATGCCGGACGCTTATAACATACCGCGCCTGCTTCGCGCAGCGATCCTCGCCCAACGGGTTCAGTCGCCGCACGCTCCGGCCCATCTCCGGCAGCTTTCGGATCAAGCGACAAAAGCGGGGATTCCGTCATTCCGGAACTGCTGGACTTGCATGCAGATTATTTCCGGATATAATTCCGGAAATCGATCGGAAGCGATGAGCCCCGCCCGCAACAACGCCGTCCGCGCCTATCGCCGCCGACTGAAGCGGAAAGGCGCGGTGCGGTTCGAAGTCAACGTCCGGAGCGACGACGTCGCGCTGATCAAAGGCGTCGTTCGCGCCCTCGCCGACCCTGCGCAAGAAGCAGAGGCGCGAGCGCTCTTGCGCGAGCACTTCGGCGGGGCACAGGCACGAGGCCTCAAGGCTTTGCTCGCAGCCGCACCGCTCGAAGGCATCGACCTGACGCGCGACCGCGACTTCGGGCGAGACATCAAGTTGTGAACTATCTGATAGACACCAACGTCATTTCGGAGGTTCGCAAAGGCCGCCGTTGCGACCCCAACGTTGCGAGCTGGTTCGACTCCATCGACGATTCGCAGCTCTATCTCAGCGTTCTGGTGCTGGGTGAAATACGAAAAGGCGTCGAACGCGTGCGCAAGACCGACACGTCCGCAGCCATCGCACTCGAAAAATGGCTGAACGCCGTGACAGACGCTTTCGGAAGCCGGGTCCTTCCCGTCGATCTGGCTGTCGCAGAGGAATGGGGGCGCATGTCTGCACAACGCCCAGTCCCGACGGTCGACGCCCTTCTTGCCGCAACGGCAAGAGTCAATCGGATGACCTTGGCAACTCGCAACGTCGCCGATGTGGCCGGCCTTGGAGCGGACGTGATCGATCCGTTCCGGCCAACAGGCTCCTCCTGATCGGCCGCGCGGGTCCGGCAAGCATCACTTCTCGTAGTGATCCTCGACCAGTTGGTTGAGCAGCCGCACGCCCCAGCCGGCGCTCCAGCTCTTGTTGATGTCGGTCTGCGGCGAGCCCAGCGCGGTGCCCGCGATGTCGAGATGAACCCACGGCGTCTTGCCGACGAAGCGCTGCAAGAGCTGCGCCGCGGTGATCGAGCCGCCCCAGCGCCCGCCGGTGTTCTTCATGTCGGCGAACTTGGAGTCGATGATCTTGTCGTATTCGGGACCGAGCGGCATGCGCCACACGCGCTCTGCCGTCGCCTCTCCCGCCTTGGAGAGCCGGTCGCAGAGGCGGTCGTCGTTGGAGAACATGCCGGCGTATTCCTGGCCGAGCGCGACCATGATCGCGCCGGTCAGCGTGGCGAGATCGATCATGAACTTCGGCTTGTACTTGTCGTTGACGTAATGCAGCACGTCGGCGAGCACGAGCCGGCCTTCGGCATCGGTGTTGATGATCTCGATGGTCTGGCCGTTCATGGTCTTGACGATGTCGCCCGGCCGCTGCGCCTTGCCGTCGGGCATGTTCTCGACCAGGCCGATAGCGCCGATGGCGTTGACCTTGGCCTTGCGGGCCGCAAGCGCGTGCATCAGGCCGGTCACGCAGGCGGCGCCCGCCATGTCGCCCTTCATGTCCTCCATGCCGGCCGCGGGCTTGATCGAAATGCCGCCGGTGTCGAAGCAAACGCCCTTGCCGATGAAGGCGACCGGCTCCGCGCCCTTCTTGCCGCCGTTCCAGCGCATGATGACGACGCGGCTGTCGTGCGCCGAGCCCTGGCCGACGCCGAGCAGCGCGTGCATGCCGAGCTTCTTCATCGCGGGGACGTCGAGCACCTCGACCTGCACGCCGAGCTTCTTGAGCGCGCTCGCGCGCTTGGCGAACTCTTCCGGGTAAAGCACGTTGGCCGGCTCGTTGATCAGGTCGCGCGCCATGATCACGCCGTCGGCCACCGCCTCGCGATGAACCCACGCCTTCTGCGCGGACGCGACATTGCCGACCGCGATCGCGAGCGCGAGCTTCTTCGGCGCCTCCTCGCCTTCCCTGCGCTTGGTCTTGTAGCGGTCGAACGTGTAGGCGCGCAGCCGCGCGCCGAGCGCCACCTCGGCCACATGCTCGGGTTTCATCGCGCCGGAGGCCAGTTCCGCGACCACGGTCGCCGCCGAAGCCTTCGAAGGCACCTTGCCGCGCGCAATCCCGCCGAGCTTCGCAAAGTCCTTGGCCTTGAGCTTGCCGGCCTTGCCGGCCCCGATCACCACCAGGCGCGACACCGCAAGCCCGGCCGGCGCGACGACTTCGAGGGCGGTCCCGCTCTTGCCGGTGAACTTGTCGGCCGCGGCCGCCCGCTGGAACAGGTCCCCCGCCGGGGCCATGATCCTGCGGGTCGCGGGGCCGATCTTCAGCCCCTCCTCGCAGAACAAAACAAGAATATCCTTCGGAGCAGCGGTAAACGGGGCAAATCCGAGCGTTTCAGCTTCGGCCATGGTCATTCCTCGCACGATTGGGGCGGCCGCGCCGTTATGGCCCGGACCGGCGGCGCCTGCAAAGCCCGACCTGACCGAGGGTCAAAGCAAGACCTGACAGAGCGTCATGTATTCGGCTGTTGCAGCGGCGGCGAATCCGTCGGAAACAGGACGGACGACGGGTGCCAGCGTTAACCATTTGTTGTGCACGTTCAACGGGTTTGCCATGCCGCGGCCACTTTGTGGACGGATCAAGTTAGTAATGTTTTGGGGGGATCGGTCCGCTTGGTGAGGCGCCGTTTCGGACGGGGGTCTGGAGCGGCGGGCGGTTCGGCCGAACGTGGGGACGACGCAGGCGGATGGGGTCAATCGGCCGCTACATTTTTCGCACCACGCTCGGTGCGTTCCTGCTGGTGCTTGTCAGCCTGACTGGCGTCATCTGGATGACGCAGGCGTTGCGCGACATCGACCTGATGACCAGCCAGGGACAGACCGTGCTGGTGTTTTTCGGCATCACCGGCCTGATCGTGCCGCTGCTGGTCCTTGTGATCGCCCCGATCGCACTGGTGATCGCGGTCGCCCATGTCCTCAACAAGCTCGGAACCGACTCCGAAATCATCGTGATGAACGGCGCGGGCATGGAGCCGTGGCGCCTGTTCAAGCCGTTCCTCGCCGTCACGATCCTGGTGTCGTTCCTGGTCGCCTCGATCAGCGCCTATTTCGCGCCCGAAGGCCTGCGCATGCTGCGCCGCTGGCTGACCGAGGTGCGCACCGACCTCGTCAGCAACATCGTGCAGCCCGGCCGCTTCATCGCCATCGAGCGCGGCCTTGCGTTCCACATCCAGGAGCGGCGCACCAACGGGCTGCTGGTCGGCTTGATGGTCGACGACCGCCGCGACGAAAAGGAGCGCGTCACGATCCTCGCCGAACGCGGCGAGATCCTGAAAAGCGACCGCGGCAGCTTCCTGGTGCTCGAGGACGGCAGCATTCAGCGCCACGACCTCAAGCAGCGCGATCCCAGCATCGTGCTGTTCGACCGCTACGCATTCGACCTGTCGCAGTTCGCAGGCGGCCCGCAGGTCGTCCGGTATTCGATCCGCGAGCGTTATCTCTGGCAGCTGATGTGGCCGGACACCAACGACCCGCAATACAAAGAACAGCCCGGCCAGTTCCGCGCCGAGTTCCACGACCGCATCCTGGCGCCGATCTATCCCTTCGCCTTCGCCATTATCGCCTACGCCTTCCTCGGCGCACCGCGCACCACGCGGCAAAGCCGCGCCTGGTCGGTCGCGGCGGTGATCGGATGCGTGGCGGCGTTGCGCACCGCGGGCTTCGTCAGCACCGTGTTCGGCGTCAACATGCCGATCGCATTGGCCGGCCAGTATATCGCGGCGGCGCTCGCGCTCGGCGGCGGCATCTATGCGATCTCTCGTGGCCTGATCATCGAACCGCCCGCTTTCCTCACCAGCTCCGCCGACGCCGTGGCGAAGTGGATTGCCGCCCGCGCCGAACTGGTCATGAGGCCCGCGCGATGACCAGCACGCTCGGGCGCTATTTCGGCTTGCGCTTCCTGACGACGCTCGTCGCCGTGCTGGCGGGCGTGTTCGGACTGATCGTGCTCATCGACTACGTCGAGATGATGCGCCGCCACGCCGATGTGCCGAACGTGTCTGCGCTCCTGGTCGCCAAGACGTCGCTGTTCCGCGTCCCGCAGATCGCCGAGCGCATCCTGCCGTTCTGCGTGCTGATCGGCGCGATGTCCTGCTACCTCGGCCTGTCGCGGCGGCTCGAACTCGTGGTCTCGCGCGCCGCCGGCATCTCGGCCTGGCAGTTCATTGCGCCGGCGCTCATCGTCGCGCTCGTGATCGGCGGCCTCGCCACCGCCCTCTACAATCCGGTGGCGGCGGTGCTGCACGAACGCTCCAAGCGCCTGGAAGCCGAAATGTCCGGCAACGCGCGTAACGCGGGCCTGCAAGCCACCGCCAACGGCTTCTGGGTGCGCCAGCGCAGCGTCGACGGCTATTCGATCGTCAACGCCTCCACCAGCCGCGAGCAGGGCGTGATCCTCGGCAGCGTCTCCGCGTTCGTGTTCGATCGGGGCGGAAATTTCCGCGAGCGCATCGAGGCCAAGTCGGCGGCGCTCAAGGCCGGCCACTGGGAGCTCAACGATGCGGTGATCTACCGGCCCGGCACGCCGCCGTCCGAGCACGCGCGCTACGATCTGCCGACCAACCTCACGCCCGAGCAGGTGCGCGAGACCCTGTCGACGCCGGAGACCGTGCCGTTCTGGCAACTGCCCCACTTCATCGAAATGGCCGACCGGGCCGGCCTGACCGCGACCGGCTACCGGCTGCAATACCACAAGCTGATCGCGCGGCCGTTCATGCTCGCCGCCATGGTGCTGCTTGCCGCCGCGTTCAGCCTGCGCTTCTTCCGTTTCGGCGGCGTGCAGAAGATGGTGCTTGCGGGCATCGGTTCGGGCTTCCTGCTCTACGTGCTGTCGAAGGTGATCGACGATGTCAGCACCGCCGAAATGCTCAATCCGGTCGTGGCCGCGTGGCTGCCGGTGCTGATCGGCGGAATGACCGGCTTCGTCGTGCTGCTGTACCAGGAGGACGGCTGATGGCGGATATCGCCTCCGGCCGTCCGCAGCCTTCGCGCCGGCGGATCGCCCTCCCACTTCTGATTGCTTCGAGCGCCGTGCTCGCGGCGGGCGTCTGGCTTGAGCCGGTGCCCGCGAGCGCGCAGAGCATGGCGTTCCCGAACCGGCCCCAGCCGCAGCGATCCTCCGCAGCGCAACGCCAGAACGCGCCGATGCTGCTGCAGGCGACCGAGATCCAGTACGACTACACCAACAAGCGCGTGTCTGCGGTCGGCAACGTGCAGGTCTATTACGCCGGCACCACGGTCGAGGCCGACAGGCTCACCTATGACGAAACCGCCAAGCGCCTGCACGCCGAGGGCAACGTCCGCCTGACCGAGCCCGACGGGCGCATCACTTACGCCGAGATCATGAATCTCAGCGACGACTTCCGCGACGGCTTCGTCGACTCGCTGCGGCTCGACACCCCCGACCAGACCCGCATGGCGGCGGCGCGCGCCGACCGCTCCGCCGGCAATTTCACGGTGTTCCATAGCGGCGTCTACACCGCCTGCGAACCGTGCAAGGACGATCCGAAGAAGCCCCCGCTCTGGCAGGTGAAGGGCGCTCGGATGATCCACGACGAAGGCGAGAAGATGATCTATTTCGAGAACGCCAGTCTCGAATTCTTCGGCCGCCCCGTCGCCTATTTCCCCTACTTCTCCGCGCCCGATCCGACCGTCAAGCGCAAGTCGGGCTTCCTGATCCCGAACGCGTCGTACAGTTCGAAGTACGGCTTCGGCTTTGAAGTTCCCTACTACTGGGCGCTGGCCCCCGACTACGACATGACCTTCACCCCGCGCGTCATGTCGAAGCAGGGCGTGCTGATGCAGACCGAGTGGCGTCAGCGCCTGATCAACGGCGCCTATACGATCCGCGGCAGCGGGCTCTATCAGCTCGATAAAGACACGTTCCTGCGCGAGAACGCGCCGCCCACGCCCGGCTACCGCGACTGGCGCGGTGCAGTCGAGACGTCCGGCCAGTTCGCGCTGACCGACAAATGGGTCTGGGGCTGGGACGGAATCCTCGCGTCCGACCGCACGTATTTCCAAGACTACGGGCTTCGGACTTACCAGAACACGTCCAACTTCATCGCGACCGGCGCGACCGAGGGCGTGTCGCAGCTTTACGTGGCCGGCCGCGGCGCCCGCAGCTATTTCGACGCCCGCGCCATCCATTACTACGGGTTCTCCGAAGCCGACGTGCAAAAGCAGCTACCGATCGTCCATCCGGTGGTGGACTACGACTACAAGTTCGGACAGCCGATCCTCGGCGGCGAGCTCGGCTATCGAGTCAACGTCACGAGCCTGAGCCGCCAGCAGGCCGCGTTCGATCCGATTACGGCCGCGACCTTTGCCAACGGCGGATGCGGGCCGACCAGCGCCAATCCGGCGGTCAAGGCTCCGGCCAATTGCCTGTTGCGCGGCATCCCGGGCAACTACTCGCGCTTCTCGGCCGAAACGGAATGGAAGCGCAGCATCACCGACCCTGCCGGACAGATCTTCACGCCGTTCGCAAAGCTGCGCGCGGACGCGGCGTCGATCTCGATCAAGAACGACCCCGGCGTGTCGAACTTCACCCCGACCGGAGACACCAGCGAATTCCGCGTCATGCCGACCGCCGGTCTGGAGTATCGCTACCCGTTCATCAACGTGCAGTCCTGGGGCACTCAGACCGTCGAGCCGATCGCGCAGGTCATTCTGCGGCCGTCCGAGTCGCGCATCGGCCGCATGCCCAACGAGGACTCGCAGAGCCTCATCTTCGACGACAGTAACCTGTTCCGGGTCGACAAGTTCTCAGGCTGGGACCGCGTCGAGGGCGGCGGCCGCGCCAACGTCGGCGTACAGTACACCGCGCAGTTCAACCGCGGCGGTTTTGTCAACGCGATGTTCGGACAGTCCTATCACCTGTTCGGCGTCAACTCGTTTGCCACCGGCGACGCCACCAACACCGGACTCGGCAGCGGCCTCGACACCGACCGCTCCGACTACGTGGCGCGCCTGTCGTACAAGCCCGACCGCACCTACACGTTCACGACGCGCTACCGCTTCGATCAGTCGACGTTCGAGCTGAAGCGCTTCGAGGTCGAAGGCCAGGCGCATTTCGACCGCTGGTCGGTCGGCGTGCTCTACGGGCAATATGCCGCGCAGCCGCAGCTCGGCTATCTCCAGCCGCGCGAGGGCATTCTCGGCAGCGCCTCCGTGAAGCTCGACCGTAACTGGCTTGCGACCGCGGCGGTCCGCTACGACATCGACGCCAGCAAGTTCGACCAGACCCAGTTCGGGCTGGGTTACATCGACGATTGCCTCATTGTTGCCCTGAACTACATCACCAGTTATGCCTATAGCGGCAACCCGACCAAGGATCACAGGGTGCTGCTGCAGTTGAGCCTGCGCACACTGGGCGGTGTGGCGTTCGGTCAGACTGTCGGCTCCAGCCAGGGCAGGCTGTAAGGCGGACCGGAGGGGCCACGACAGGCCCTCGCGCGGCGGACGGATCCGCGAAGCCGGCGAAAACCGATGGACCACGCGATGCCGACCAAGACCGCAGACAACCGCGCCCCGCTCCGCCGGACGGCGCTCGCGGCGCTGGCTTTCGCGGCGCTTGCCGCGGCCTCGCCTTGCGCCTCGGCCCAGGGCATCGCGGTGTTCGTCAATGGCGACCCGATCACCAATTTCGACATCGAGCAGCGCAGCAAGCTGATCGAGATATCGACCCGCAAGGCGCCGCCGCGCAAGGCGGTGGTCGACGAGTTGATCGACGAGCGGCTGAAGTTGCAGCTGCTCAAGCGCTACAAGATCGACGACATCGAAAAGGACGTCGACAACGCCTACGCCAACATGGCGCGCCGCATGCGGGCGACGCCGCAGCAGTTCACGGAGCAGCTGGCGCGATCGGGCCTCAAGACGGACACCCTCAAGGCCCGCATCCGTGCGGAGCTGATCTGGGGCCAGATCGTGCGCGGCCGCTATCAGGCGAGCTTCCAGCTCAACGACCGCGACATCCTGGCCCGGGTCGAGAACAAGAACCAGGAAGAATCCCAGGCGGTGGCCTTCGACTACACGCTGCGGCCGATCCTGTTCATCGTCCCGCGCGGTTCGCCGCAGGCCGTGATCGATGCGCGGCGGCGCGACGCGGAGGCCCTGCGCGCCCGTTTCCAGGGCTGCCAGGCGGGCATCCAGATCGCGCGCAGCATGCGCGACGTCGCCGTGCGGCCGCCGGTGACGCGCAGCAGCGCCGACCTTCAGCCGGCGGTACGCGAAATGCTCGACAAGACCGAGGTCGGGAGGCTGACCGCGCCCGAAGTCACCTTGCAGGGCGTCGAGATTCACGCGCTTTGCGACAAGAAGGCGGCATCCGGCGACAATGCCCTGGTCAAGCGCGAGGCGCGCGAGCAGATCATGAAGGAACGCTTCGATGCGAAGTCCCAGCAGTTCCTGAAAGAACTGCGAAGCCAAGCCATGATCGAGTACCGATAGGCCGACCGCGATGGCGCGACCGTTGGCCCTGACGATGGGCGAGCCCGCCGGGATCGGCCCCGACATCACGCTCGCCGCATGGCTGCGCCGCGCCGAGTTGGGCCTCCCGCCATTTTACGTCCTCGCCGATCCGCAGTGCCTCATCCGCCGTGCGAAGCACCTGAGCATCGACGTGCCGGTGCAACCCGTCGCACCCGAGGAGGCCACAGCGGTCTTTGCGCGCGCGCTGCCGGTGGTGCCGCTCGGACTGCCGGCGACCGCCGAACCGGGCACGCCCGACGCAACCAGCGCCCTCGCCGCCATCGCCTCGATCGAACGAGCGGTCGACGACGTCGTGTCGGGCAAGGCCGCCGCGGTCGTGACGAACCCGGTTTCGAAGGCTGTGCTGTACCGCTCCGGCTTCGCCGATCCGGGGCACACCGAATTTCTGGCAAAGCTGGCGTTCGAGCGCACCGGGGTGCCGGCCTGGCCGGTGATGATGCTGTGGTCGCCGGAGGTCGCGGTGGTGCCGGTGACGATACACATCCCGCTGAAGGACGTGATCCCGCGGCTGACCCGCGACCTGATCTTCGAAACCGGTCGCGTGGTTGCGCGCGACCTTGCCGCCCGTTTCGGCATCGCGCATCCGAGGCTTGCGGTCGCGGGGCTCAATCCGCACGCCGGCGAGGACGACACGCTCGGCCGCGAGGATTCGGCGGTGGTTCGTCCGGCGGTCGAGCGGCTCGTCGCCGACGGCATCGACGCGCGCGGGCCGTTGCCCGCCGACACCATGTTCCACGACGCGGCACGCCGGAGCTATGACGCCGCGCTCTGCATGTACCACGACCAGGCGCTGATCCCGGTCAAGACGCTCGCGTTCGACCACGCCGTCAACGTCACGCTCGGCCTGCCGTTCGTGCGGACCTCGCCCGATCATGGCACCGCATTCGACATCGCGGGGACCGGCAAGGCCGATCCGGCGAGCCTCGTCGCGGCCCTTAAGCTCGCGGCGCGGCTTGCGGCGGCGGACGAGGCCCAAAAGCGCACGAAAGCCCCCGCGCTCGCATGACCGCGGCTCCGGACGGATTGCCGCCGCTGCGCGACGTGATCCGCCGCCACGGGCTCGCCGCCAAGCGCTCGCTCGGCCAGAACTTCCTCCTCGACCTCAATCTCACCGGACGGATCGCGCGCGCCGCGGGACCGCTCGCGGGCGTCACCGTATTCGAGATCGGCCCCGGCCCCGGCGGGCTCACGCGCGCGCTGCTCGCGGAAGGAGCGGAGCGCGTGGTCGCGGTCGAGCGCGACGATCGCGCGGTCGCGGCGCTTTCGGAGATCGCCGAGCGCTATCCCGGACGGCTGACCGTCATAACCGCCGACGCGCTCGAATATGACCCCTGTCAGTTGTTCGGCACGGGGCCCGTGCGCATCGTCGCCAACCTGCCCTACAACATCGCGACCGCGCTGCTGGTGAATTGGCTGACCGCCGAGCCCTGGCCACCGCGCTACGACCGGTTCGTGCTGATGTTTCAGCGCGAGGTCGCCGAGCGCATCGTCGCCGCGCCGGGCGGCAAGAGCTATGGACGGCTGTCGGTGCTGGCGGGCTGGCGAACGTCGGCCAGAATCCTGTTCGACGTCCACCCTTCGGCCTTCGTGCCGCCGCCGAAGGTGACGTCGTCGGTTGTGGAACTGGTGCCGCGCGCGGCGCCGCTCGCCTGCGATCGCGCGCTGCTGGAATGGACCGCCGCCGCGGCCTTCGGGCAGCGCCGCAAAATGCTGCGCCAGAGCCTCAAATCGCTCGGCGGCGATCCGCTGGCCCTGCTGACGGACGCCGGCATCGAGCCCACCGCGCGCGCCGAGGAAATTCCGGTCGAGGGTTTCGTTGCGCTCGCCAATGCGCTTGCGGCGCAAGGCAAAGCTGTCAAAGCTTAGCCTGCAGACCGCGCACGAAGGCCGTGAGCCCGGTCTGGCGCTCGCGTTTCAGCCGCTCCGCGGCGAGGATCGCGCGAACTTCGGAAAAGGCTCGGTCGAGGTCGCGGTTGATCACGACGTAGTCGTATTCCGCCCAATGGCTCATCTCGTCGGCGGCCTTGGCCATGCGGGCGCGGATTACCTTCTTCTCGTCCTGGGCGCGGGTGTGCAGGCGGCGCGCCAATTCGCCCACCGACGGCGGCAGCAGGAACACGCTGACGAGATCGTCGCGGGCCCGCTCGCGCATCTGCTGCGTGCCCTGCCAGTCGATGTCGAACAGCACGTCGCGGCCCTGCTTCAGCGCGCGCTCGACCGGCTTGCGCGGAGTTCCGTAGAAATTCCCAAACACCTCGGCGTATTCCAGCAATTCGTCGTCGCGGACAAGCTGGTCGAAACGCTTACGGTCGATGAAATGATAGTGGCGGCCACTCACCTCGCCCGGACGCCGCGGCCGCGTCGTGACCGAAATCGACAGCTCGATGCTGCGCTCGACCGTGAGCAGCATGCGCGACAGCGTAGTCTTGCCCGCGCCCGACGGCGAGGACAGCACCAGCATCAGCCCGCGCCGGGCGATTGCCTTGCCGGTCCCGCGTTTGGCCCGCCGCACCATCGTCACTCCAGGTTCTGCACCTGCTCGCGGAACTGCTCCACCGTGGCCTTCAATTCCAGGCCGATGTTGGTCAGATCCACATCGTTGGCCTTGGCGCACAGCGTATTCGATTCGCGGTTCAGCTCCTGCGCCAGGAAATCGAGCTTGCGGCCGATCGGTCCGCCGCCGGCGATCAGCGATTTGGCCTGGGCCACGTGTGCGACGAGCCGGTCGAGCTCTTCGCGGATATCGGCCTTGGAGGCGAGCAGGATCGCCTCCTGGTGCAGCCGGTCGGGATCGAACCGCTTGTCGGTGTCGAGCAGCGCCGCCACCTGCTCGGCGAGCCTTGCCTTGATCGCCTCGGCCTTGCGCCCCGGCGCGGCCTCGGCGCGGGCGGCGAGAGCGCCGATCTCGGAAAGCCGTGCGTTGAGCAGCTTGCCGAGTGCGTCACCCTCGGTGCGGCGCATGACCGACAGGCCCTTCAGCGCATCGCCAAAGCCCGCGACCACTGCCGCTTCGGCGGCGCGGCGCTCGTCCTCGACTTCCTCGGCTTCGCTCACCTCGATCACGCCTTTCAGCGACAGGATGCCGTCGAGCGTCGGCGGCGCGGCGTCGACCTTGCCCGACAGACCCTTGAGAGTCGAAAGCACCGCCGCCAGTACCGGCTCGTTTACGCGCACCGTCGGCGGCGCGTCTTCACGGCTGACGGTCAGATTGGCGAACACGCTGCCGCGGGCCAGCGCCTCGGACGCGCGCACGCGCACCGGCGCTTCCACCGCGTCCCAGCCCGGCGGCAGGCGCAGCTTGAGATCGAGGCCCTTGGCGTTGACCGACTTCAGCTCCCAGGCCCAGGTATAGGTGCCTGCAACGCCGTGGCCGCGTGAGAAGCCGGTCATGCTGGAGAGCGCCATCGAGTGCGAATCTCGCCGTGAAAACGCGCGCGACCATAGAGCATATTTTGGCGAAGTGGGAATCGGTTCGCCGCAGAAAATGCGTCAGCGCAATGCCGCGCCGGACCCGTCACAAGCGGGCCGGTCTCAGCGAGTCTGCTGCTGGCGCGCGTTGCTGCGCGCCTGCGCCTCGATCGCGCGCAGCCGCGCCACGTGCTTCAGGTGCTGGTCGTAGGTGTCCGAGAACGCGTGCCCGCCCGTGCCGTCGGCGACGAAGAACAGTTCGCGCGTGCGCGCCGGATTGGCGGTGGCTTCGAGCGAGGCGCGGCCGGGATTGGCGATCGGCCCGGGCGGCAGTCCGTCGATCACGTAGGTGTTGTAGGGCGTCGGCTGCTCGATCTCGCTCTTCAAGATCGGGCGGCCGAGCGAGCCCTTGCCGCCGACCAGGCCGTAGATGATGGTCGGATCGGATTGCAGCTTCATGCGCTGCTTGAGCCGATTGGTGAACACCGCTGCGACCCGCGTCCGCTCGTCGGGCTTGCCGGTCTCCTTCTCGACGATCGAGGCCAGCACCAGGAACTGTTCCGGCGAACGGATCGGCAGGTCGGGCGAGCGGCGCTCCCAGATTTCCTGTACGGCGCGCCGTTGCGCCTGCTGCATGCGCCGGATCAGCTCGTCGCGCGACGTGCCGCGGGTGAAGCGATAGGTCTCCGGCAAAAGCGTGCCTTCGCGCGGAATCTCCTTGATGCTGCCGGTCAATACCGGATTCTCCAGGAGCCGCTGCACGATCTGTTCCGAAGTCAGCCCTTCCGCGGCAGTGAAGGCGTGCTGCACCACCTTGCCTTCGATCATGGTCTCGACCACGTCGCTGAGACTGGCGTTTTTCTTGAACTGGTATTCGCCGTATTTGAGATCGTTGCGCGCCTTCATCAGCGTCGCGCCGGCGATGAACAGGTAGGGCTGGTCGATTACGCCTTCGCGCACCAGGAGCTCCGCCGTGTCGCGGACGCCGCCGCGCGGCACGTTGACGGTCTTGTCGGCCTCCAGCGGACCGGCCAGTTCGAAGCGTTGCTTGCCGATCACGAAGGCGACGCCGGCGCAGACCGTCACGATGAAGATCAGGCTCAGCAGCGCGTTGCCCGCGATCACGATCGGATTGCGCGTGCGCTTGGAACGCCGGCCGCTCGGCGACGGCACATTGTCGGGCTGCAGCGCTCCGCGCGGGCTGCGCGCCGAAATCGGCCGTGGATCGACCACCGACGCCCCGTCGAGCGGGGTGACCTGCAGCGCCGGATATGGATCGCCGGCGCCCGGCACGGCGCGGTCGGAGACGGGTGGCGGGGGCGGCGGAGGTGGGGGCGGAACGGCCGCACGCGGCGTCTGCGGCCCGCCGGCCGG
>VGEP01000032.1 GCA_016869215.1 Alphaproteobacteria bacterium
CCCTGATGCACAGGTCGCCGCCCATCGCTTCGGCGTCGCAGGCGCGACTTTTCCTGGCGATCGATCCGACCGCTTCGTCCAAGTCAGCGCGATGATTCTCATCGCGAACTGCGGACAATCAAGACTTGTCGGAACTCTTTCTTGAGAGGAGCCTCTCGAATGTCGCGTCCCTATTTTCATCCCAACCCCGTGCGCGGAGGCGGCGCAGAACAGTACGTCGGTGTCGATCATGCTCTGACGGAGCCATGGCCCGAAGAGTCGCACAATGTGCGCCTGATCGCGCATTCAGATTTGAACGGTTGGGGTGATGCGTTCCAGATTCAGGTTGGCAAGGGTATCTGCTACGTGGCCGCGTCCGGTGTAAATGGCCATGACGGAATGACGATCCTTGACGTTCGAGACCCCGCCAATCCACGAATTGTCAATCAGATCATCGACAGTCCGGCCGCGCGAACGCACAAGGTACTCCGCATCACCGACGATGTGCTCCTGACCAACAGCGAGCTTCGACCGGGCCTACGCAATCGCTACCCAGAGGCGGTGGGTGGATTGCGGATCTTCGATTGCAGCGATCCGGTCAATCCGAAGTTTGTACGCTACATCGAGACAGGCAACCTGGGCGTTCATCGCCCGATCTACGACCGAAAGCGCAACCTTCTGTACAGCTCCGGACACAAGGACGGCTTCAAAGGCAAGATTTTACTGATCCACGACATGAAAGATCCCTGGAAGCCCGAATTGATCGGTGAAGCGTGGATTCCCGGCCAGAAGGAAGGCGAGAAGCCGTGCTGGGACACCAGCGTGGTCGAAGAAGGTGGCGCCTGGATTCACGAGGGCAACCCGTGGGGCAACTACGTCACGGCTGGCTACTGGGACGCTGGTATCGCAATGTTCGACTGCACCGACCCGACAAAGCCAAAACTCATGTGGCGGCACAATCCTCATGAGACGCACGGCTGGTCCGGTTGCTTTCACAGCTTCCTTGTTCCGCCGGGCTCTGAGTTCGGGATCGTCACCCAAGAAACAACGACCGTGAACTGCGACCATCCACCGGCGCACATCACTTTCTACGACCTACGCAATGCCAATAGCCCACTGCCGATCAGCACCTTCATGCCGCACGATATCGATCCATACACGATGCGGCCTCTCGATCAGAAATGGTCTCGGACTGGCGCGCGCTATGGCGCACACAACATCTGGCTCGATATGCAGAAGGACGATCTGATCTACATTTGCTGGTTCAACGCCGGCCTTCGGATTATCGATTGGTCGAACCCGTTCAAGCCAAAGGAGATGGGGTACTACATCCCAGCCGGAACGAAGGAACGTTGCTGCCCGCAAAGCAACGACGTGCAAGTCGACCGCGAAACCGGATTGATCTACATGGCCGACCGCTGGGGACTCGGCCTGCATATTCTCGAGTACACAGGGCCGCGGTAGCCCCGCTGCCTTAACGAGATCGATCAATCCGACGGCGCTTCTTGCACATGAACGGTCAGTCTTCCAGCCGGCGTCTCATTTCTCTCGGATCAGTTTCAGTCGCCTTCGCAATATTGTCACTCTTCGTCATGTTCGCCGGCGCGCAGCCGTCGTCGCGCGAACTCGCCGGCCAGTGGGGGCCATACCAGGATCCCGAGCCTGCACCGAAAGCGGAAACGCCAGAGCAAGCTCGGACGGCTATCCGCCGTCTACAAATGCGTGCCATATCGGCGCATTATCGGTCAATCGAAGCGACGTTACTGTTTCAGGTGCACGCTTCGCTTGCGGCTGACGCCGATGCGTTGGCGCGAAGCGCGGAAAATCTACCCCAGCTATTTGAACCGAAATCTCCGTCGTCCGGTAAGAGTGGAGCCAGGGCGGAAATCTGGGACGAGCCGCAACTGTTCGGCGAGCATCTCGCCGGCTTTCGGACCGCAACGCTCGATCTTGCTGCGGTCGCGGGCGGCAACGACCGGACTGTAGCGGCCAAAGCTCTTGCCGCGGTGCGCTATCAGTGTCTGGCCTGTCATTTTCATTATCGGCGCATCGAAGGCCGACCGGGTGCCGAGAGCCGACGAGAGCGATAATGTGTGAGCTGACGGCGCTATCGACCTGCGATAGCCGCTTCGCCCGTAACGTAGCCGGTCAGTAGCAGAAGGCCTAAGGCCAACACCAACGCGGCTGCGCAAACCTCAACGCCGCGAAACGCCAGAACCCCAAATCCCTCCCTCTTCATCAAGAACCGAACCGCAACGGACTTGGCCTTGACGGCCACAGTCGCGATCGTTGCCACGGTCATCGCCGTGCCGACTGCCATGAGAAGCGTCGAAGCGATGCCAACGAGCATGATATCCTGAGACCATGCAAAGACCAGGACGACGATCGCTCCCGTACATGGCCTAAGCCCAACAGCAAGTGCTGCGACGAAGCCGGCTCGCCAACTCTTCGTTTGCGCCAGAGCCGTCGCATCGAAACCATGCGCGTGTCCACACAAGCACGAGTCATTGCCCGATTTCGGAAATTGCGATGGATTCTGAAATATGTGATCCGGTCCGCTTGGGTGGCCCGCTGCAACGAGGCGGGCTGGTCGCAAAGTAACATTCAGATCACGCAGGAAGGCCCGGCCCTTGGACCAAACTAGATAGGCGCCGACCATAGCGATCATCATAAATCCCGTCGCTTCGATGGTTCGCACAGTTGCGCTCATGCTCTTTGCAGTGACATCGAAAAGCAAGCTGCCGATTGCGACGATCAGAATGGCGACCAAAGCCTGAAAAAGCGCTGACGCGATGGACAATGCTATCCCGCGACGCCACGCCTGTTCGTTCGCCAACAGGTATGAGGTAATGACGGCCTTGCCGTGACCTGGTCCGGCAGCATGAAACACACCATAGGTGAAAGACAGGGCGATCAGTCCGAACTGGACATTGCCGTCCACCCTTGCTTCGCGCAGCGCCTTCACAAGAATCCGATGAAACTCAGCCTGCTTTGATAGGAGCCACCCCGAGAGTCCATCTGTTGATACAGGGCGGAGTGGAACAACGTCACCGATGCCAAATGGGTTCGCCGCCGCCTGCCCAATTGCCATCATGCACATGACGATCATCAAGACGGATACGCTTGCGATCGCTAGCAGTCCGGCTCCTCGCCCGATCATGGGCACCTCAGTGCCACCTTGTTGGTGAATTGCGCGCCCCAACTGGCCGACGCCGTCAGCGCATTGAAAAACTCCTCCGAAAGGCTCTGAGCTTGCTTGATGTCAATCTCCTTCGGCCGCTCGATAGCCAGTTTGCAGTTCGAGGGTCCGCCGCGGAGCGTAACGGGAGCCTTTGGGGCGAACTCAAAGAACACAAAGAAGCTGGGGTCGTAGATCTCGATATCCAGCGTGCGAACAACAACTGGCGCTTTCAATGGAAGCGTAAAGTGAAGCGTCAAAAGGCCGTTGGCATAGTCCAGCCAGTAGTCGACAGGCTCATTGAACGGAACTCTCCGGCCGTTGGCCTTGGCGAAGGTGAAAAACTTGTACTCGCGGAGCGAGGTGACATTGACCTCTGCAAGAGGCGCCAATTCCTCGCGCGTGAAGAGGCCTTTCTTCTTTGAGTGGATGCCCTGAAGAGCAAACGCCGAAAACGCATCGTCAAAAGTCCAGGCGTGCCGTACCCCGACAGCCGACCCGTCGGCCGCATGGACGATCTGGCTTTCAACAGTGACCCAGACGTGCGGGTGAGCCTGCCCGAGCGATGCCGAGGCCCATGTAAAGAGCAGGGCACAGAGCATGCGACAACGAAGGACCTGCAGCCCGGTAACCCGGACCGCTCGGCTGAGCCTTAAACGCAAGATGCGCGCTTGCGCCGCGAAGGTCCCCATCCATCAACTCCACGACCGCTCATCTACGAAACGGTTGCGGCAGGATTATGTTATAATATAACATTACAATTCCGTTAAGTACTCTGGTGATGGCATGTGGCACGTCCTGATCGTCTTGGTGTGCCTAGTGGTCGCTGACGGGCGGCTGAGCCTTGCGCATGGGTCAGGCAATCGAAGTCCGGCTCCCCAATCCGCTTCAAACGAAGCCATGCGACTTGTCGTCAGCGACGCGACTGCGCCGACAGTCCGCGTCATCGACCTTTCCAGCGGCCGGGTTCTCGAAAGTTTCAATCTGAAAGGCCCGGCTCGGCTCCATAGTGGGGCTTCGGGGCGATACGTCTATGCCGCGCAACCGGACGCAGGCCAGGTCGCCATTATCGATACAGGGATTGCCACCGAAAGCCACGGTGACCACGACGATATCAAGATCACACCGCCGCGACTTCTGCGGACGCGCCTCGACGGCCCGCGACCATCTCACGTCAACCACGACAACACCCGCATTGCCATATTCTTTGACGGCGATGGGTCCGCTCATGTGATCCCAGAAAAAGATCTGGTCAGCGGCAAATTAGAGAGTCGCCGAAGAATCGAAACGGGCGCCAAGCATCACGGCGTTGCCCAGCCGGTCGGGCGACTCGTCGCCGTGACCGTCCCTCCTGATGGCGAAGGCCTGCCAAACGCTATCGAATTGCGTGGGCCTGACGGATCGGCATTGCAGCGCATGAATTGCTCCCGCCTGCATGGCGAAGGAAAAACTGGAGTTTTTTTGGCCTTCGGTTGTGCCGACGGAGTGGTCGTCTATCAGATCGGACGAGACGGTGTGACAGCGCGCTCGGTTTCGTACCCAGCATCTCTTCCGACCGGCCGCATGATTCGGAATATGTCCGGGGCTGCTGGCTTTAGATTTCTGGTTGGCGACTTCGGAGCAGACGGAATGGTTATTCTTGACCCCTCTGCGGCTGATGGGGACTTCCGTTTCACTTCTCTCCCATCTCGGCGGATGCACTTTCATTTGCATCCCGAGCCCGGCGATCAGCTCTTCGTCATCCTGGAAGATGGCAAGCTGTTCCGAATCAACCCAATCACCGGCCAGGTTACCGGACAGGCCCAGGTCACGAATCGCTATTCGATGGAGCAGGGCGTCGTTCGCCCGCGAGTTGCTTCGGTCGGCCGGCATGTTGCCGTCTCCAGTCCAGCGACGGGCGAAGTGATAGTCTTGGACGCAGACAGCTTAGCGGAACGCCGACGCATTCAGTTGGGTGGTGCGCCGTTCGATATGCTCGCCGTTGGCGGCACCGGCGCTTCGCACTAGACCGGAGTACAAACCCTCTCTGCCAACAATGGCGTCTGGAGAGGCCCTCGCAGCAACGCGTGTTCTCGCCAGTTCGGCACGCCGCGATCACGCCTCGTTCAGACCCAGGGAGACCACCCGTGCATGTATTCTGTCGCAAGTCTTTCTTCATGTTGGCGAAAGGAATGCTGCCGGCTTGCGGGGCAATGCTTGTCTTGATTGCCAGCGCGACTGCAAGCGAGCGAAGTGCTCAACTCATCGAGTCTTTCAATGACTTTTTGCAGCATGGAGGCGCCAAGCTTTATGCGATTGGATGAAAGGGCATCTTCTATGAAGCTCCCGGGGCGGAACGAACTGGCGCTCCCCAATTCGGGCAATTATTTTTCCCATTCAAAGTCGTGGCTCGTCTTTCTCAGCAGCGGCCCTCACGAGTTGAACGGTTCGGAAGCGCAGGCTCCTGATGGCAAACTAACCAGCTGCGGGATTGGCGCACCGGATGTGAACGGTGATGAGATGCGCACCTTGTTGACGACATCCTTGAGCCTTGGTGCCCCGATATCGGTAAGGTCGTCACCTGATGGGAAACAACAGGTGACGACGTGGACGCTTTCCCGAGCAGGAAACGATTTCATGCTTATTCTGACCGACGGCACTCCGACGCACCGGTCCGGCATTTCACTCATTCTTGTCCATCGCGAATTCAAGAAGTCGTAGTCGCCACTTCTGAGGGCACGGGCAGCGCAATTACGATCCCTGTCCGCTGCGCCAACGTTGTAAAGCGTGGTTGGGCGTAAACGCGAGAAGTTTTGCGAGAGAACGTTAGAATACAGTTGCTCTCCCTCCGCCAGTCTTTCAATCAAGAATCCGTCACCGCCGACATCGGCGAAATGCGCAACTCGCGCCTGCCCGGATGCGTGGGATTTCCATTCAATCTCCGGGACACATTGGTTCGATAGCCGCCTTGATGTTAAGCTGGCGTTGCGCCGCCGGAGGCGCACCCGCTCGCGGAAATCGATAGGAGCGCTGCCATGCTGTTCAAGATTCCGTCGATCGAAATGCCGAACCTCGATCTCGAAAGCGTCATGCGGGAGCTGACCGAGACCGGCAGGCGGACGAAACAGCTTTGGCTGACGGCCGATTCGATGGCGTTCATCGCGCGCGGGCGCGAATACCGCAGCGAATTCCACATTAACCCGAGCTACGAGATTCAGTATTCGCTGAAGGGCGATCTGCACCTGCATTACCGGACCGAAACCGGCGAGGAGAAGATCGCCCACGTGCCGGAGGGCTCGTGCCTGTTCCAGCCGCCGCTGGTGCCGCACTCGCCGCGCTTTGCGCCGGATGCGTTCCAGTTCATCATCGAGCGCGCACGCTTGCCCGGCGACGTCGACCGTTTTGTGTGGTTCTGCCAGTCCTGCGACGAATTCCTGCACGAGGAAACCTACGTGGTCGACGATTACCGCGCCGACCCGGTGACGCAGGCGTACAAGAATTTCTATAATTCCGACACGCACCGCACCTGCAAGAAATGCGGCACGATCATGCCGGCGCCGGACAAGCTCTGACGGGGTCGCGGGCTTACGCGGCTATCGTGCGAGCTGCGCCTTCAGCCACTCCACGATGGTCTCGGCGATGTGATCGGCCGGCTGTCCGGGCGTGCGTCCCATGTGATGGCCGTCGGGATAGACCCGCGCCGACTTCGGGCTGCCGTGCTCCAGCAATAGATAGACATCGGCGATCGGCGCCTGGTCGTCGAGCTTGCCGTTGACACCGAGCAGCGGCGCCGACGGCTGGTCGAGCAGGCCCATGTCCTTGAGCGACAGCTTCGACACCGCGGCGAAGAACTCCTCCATGGTCTTCGTGCCCATGGCGCGGCCGCGCGCGTCGAGCAGGCTCGCGGCGCCGAACAGATAGGTCGCGCCGCCGGTGGTGAACGCCGGGAGCAGCCATTCCTTCTGGAAGCCGAAGTGAACGTTGCCGCCGTGGAACACCGCGCCCTTGATCCGGGCGCGCGCGGTGTATGCGAGCCGCGCCGCCCAGTAGGCGCCAAAACTTCCGCCCCAGACGCCGAGACGTGAGCCGTCGAGATCGCTGCGCGTCAGCACATGATCCATCCAGGCGGTGTATGTCCTCTCGGCGGCGGGCTCGCCATAGAGCACTGGATTCTCGCCCGACCCCGGCATGTCGACGGTCAGCGATGCCATGCCCGCGCCCACGATCGTTTTCGCGATGCGCAGCCGATCCTCTTTCCAGCCATCGACGCCGCCCCAGTGCATGACGACCGCAGGCTTCGCGACGCCCGGCGGCAATTGCAGGTAGCCGGTCAGCGTCTTGCCCTCGAACGGAACCTCCACGACTTCGAGCGGCGGCGTGAAGTGCTTCGCGGCCTTACGGAACATGCGCAGCGAATGCTTGTAGGCTTCGAGCTTGCCCGGCGACACCGGCGACGGATAGCGCCCGACGCGGCAGGCGTCGAAGGCGTGCATGTAAAGCTCTTCGAGTTCCGCCGCACCCGCGCCGGCCTTGGCGCGCGCGTCGCCCTGCGCCTCGTAGCCGAGCCCGATCTTGCACCACTCTTCCGCCCAATGATCCTTGTCGAGGCTTGTCAGCGCATTCATCACGCGCTCGGCATCCTCGCGCTTGATGTCCTCGAACGGATTGAGCCGTCCCGCGCGCCGCATGAATTCGGCCTTGACCTCGTCGAGTGTGCGCTCGCGCGTGCCCTTGGGCTGCATGGACGGAGGATTGGCGTTCATGGTTCACTCCCTGGGCGGAACGCGCCCGCCTGCCGCAAGCTTACCCAAGGAATGCCCGGCCCCGCCATGGACTCCATCACCCGAAGCATCGCCGAATATGCCGTCCGGCTCGACTACGCCGCTTTGCCCGCCGACGTTGTCCACGACTGCAAGCGGCGGATCGTCGACACCATGGGTTGCGCGATTGCGGCCTACGACACCGAGCCGGCACGGATCGCGCGCGCCGTCGCCACGCGCGCGCCTTTTCCCAACGGCGCGACCGTCGTTGGCACTGCGTTCAAGACGCTGCCCGACCTCGCCGGCTTCGCCAACAGCGTGGCGAGCCGCTACCTCGAAGGCAACGACACCTATCCGGGCGGCGGCGGCCACCCGAACGATTGCCTGCTGCCGATCCTTGCCGTCGCCGAGGCCGAGAACGCCGACCCGCGCACCGCCATCGCCGCGCTGGTGCTCAGCTACGAGGTGCACCGCTACTTGTTCCTCGCCTACCCGATGCGGAAACACGCACTGGACTACGTTCTGTACAACGCGGTGTCCGCGGCGGCGGGCGCAGCCAAGATCATGGGGCTGGCTTTCGAGCAGACCGCGAACGCGCTGTCGCTCGCTGCCGTCCCCAACCTCGGCCTCGACATCAGCCGGCGCGGGCATCTGACGATGTGGAAGGGCTGCGCCGCAGCCAATGCCGCACGCAATGGCGTGTTCGCGGCCATCATGGCGGCGGAGGGCATGGAAGGACCGCCCGAGCCGTTCGAGGATGGGCTCGCGGCCGTGACAGGGCCAGCGCTCAAGCCGTCGTTCCCGCTGGAGCCCGGCCGGTTCAGCATGCTCAAGGCCGACTACAAGTATTTCCTCAGCGAGTTCCACGCCCAGGGGCCAGCGTTCCTTGCGCTCGAGCTGCGGCCGCAGTTTGCGCTCGACGACGTCGAGAAGATCGCGATCGACACGTACCACTTTGCCTGGTTCGAGATCGGCAGCGGCGCGGAGAAGTGGGCGCCGACCACCCGCGAGACCGCGGACCACAGCATGCCCTACGTCGTAGCGGCGGTGCTGATCGACGGCGCATACACCGACGCGATCTTCGAGCCCGCGCGTTTCACCGACGCCCGCACGCTCGACCTGATGAAGAAGATCGTCGTCACGGAGGACGACGGGTTCAACAAGCGGTATCCCGCGAGCCTGCCATGCCGGATGACGGTCACGCTCAAGGGCGGCAAGCGGATCGCGGCCGAGCTCGCCAATCCCATCGGCCACCACGACCGCCCGATGACCGACGAGCAACTGACGCAGAAGTTCCGCGGTCTTGCGGGCCGCAAACTTTCCGAGGAGCGCCTTCAGGCCGTGCTCGACCGGGTCTGGCGGCTCGACGGCGGCGGCAGCCTGGCATCGCTGTTCGAGTCCGTGCGCATGACGTGACCGGCGCACGCGGCCCGGAGTCAGCGCGGCCGCAATTCGATTTGCGCAGCGGCCAGACGCCGGTAGAGATTGCGTTGGCGCATCACTGGCCACCACCGGTACAGAAATATTTCCATCGGCCGCCAGTTGGCGACCCAGCCGAGAATGATGAGTCCCTCGTTGAAGAACCGGCTCACGTAGCCTTCGCCCAGTTGATATGCCAGCAACTGCCCGGCAATCACGCAGGTCGCCAGCACCGACAGGCCGATGGCGAGCGAGATGCGGCCGACCCGAAACAGGTCGCGAATATCGAGATCGGTCCGGTTCGCGCGATAGCTGAAGTAGGTGTTGAACGCTTCATGCAGGATCGGCGCGATGGGGCTCGCAGCCTCCTCCGGCGGAAGGTGAAGCACAATTCGGATCGGATGATGGGTAGACAACTCGCGCGCCCAGCCGACGATATAGTCCTCGGCGGTTTTGGACAGGTCCCGTTGCGGAAACGGGAACGGGTCGAGGGCGTCGAACAGATGCGCAATCCGCTCGGCCCGCAGCTCGATGGTGGATCCGGATACTTCGCCTGCCAACTCAGCCTCACCCACAATCCCGCCGAAGCGGGGTTTTCGGGCAACAACTGTGGCCATTCCGCCGCGCGCGGCCATTGAGCCACATCAATCGGACCGCCGATTTCACGGCCTAAGTAACGCGTGGTGTAATCTCGCCAATCGGCGGCCGTTCGGTCCGCCGACCCGGCAACCCGACATGCGCGCCGACATCGACCTGCGACACATCCTGGTTTCAGTGCCCGCGGCCGGCCTCGTCCTGGGGCTGGCGCTGTCCGCGTTGGGGCGCGGCGAGTGGTCCGGCGCGATCTGGGCCGCGTCCACCCTGCCGGTGCTGATCGCTCTCCTGTTCGAAATCGTCTCGAGCCTGCGCCGCGGCGACGTGGGTCTCGACATCGTCGCCGCGTTGTCCATGACGGCGGCGCTGGTGTTCGGCGAATACCTCGCCGCCGCCGTGGTCGCGCTGATGTACGCCGGCGGCCAGTATCTCGAAAGCTTCGCCGAGCGTCATGCGCGCAAGGAGATGACCGCGCTGCTGTCGCGCGTGCCGCGCAGCGCGGTCCGGCACCGCGATGGAGCGCTGGAGGAGATCACGATCGACGACATCGCGCCCGGCGACCGCCTGCTGATCCGCCAGGGCGACGTGGTGCCGGTCGACGGCGACGTCGCCGGCGGCTTGGCCGTGCTCGACCAGTCGGCGCTGACCGGCGAATCGCTGCCGGTGCAGCGCAAGGCCGGCGAGCCGGTGATGAGCGGTTCGACCAATGCCGGCGCGGCGTTCGATCTGGTCGCCACCCGCCGCGCCGCGCAAAGCACCTACGCCGGGATTGTCCGGCTGGTCGAGGCAGCGCAGAAGTCGAAGGCGCCGATGGCGCGGCTCGCCGATCGTTATGCGATCGTGTTCCTCGCGCTGACCGTCGCCATTGCAAGCGCGGCGTGGTTCATGACCGGCGATCCGATCCGCCTTGTCGCAGTGCTGGTCGTCGCAACGCCCTGCCCGCTGATCCTCGCGGTGCCCGTCGCAATCGTGTCCGGACTGTCCCGCGCCGCCCGCTACGGCATTCTGGTCAAGGGCGGCAAGGCCCTGGAGGGACTGGCGCGCGTGCGCGTGCTGGTGCTCGACAAGACCGGCACGCTCACGCACGGCCGCGCCCGCATCGTCGCCGTACGAACCGTCGCCGGATTGGACGCCGGCGATGTGCTGCGGCTCGCGGCCTCGCTCGACCAGGCGTCCAAGCACATCATCGCGGAAACCATCGTGGCGCAGGCGCGCGAGCGCGGCCTCCAGCTTTCGATCCCGGGCAATGTCGCCGAAACACCCGGCGAAGGCATCGAGGGGATCGTCGACGGCCGGCGTGTGATCGTCGGCGGGACCCGTTTTGTGGCCAACAGGCTGGGCGGCACACCGGGGCTGCCGCCCTGGCCGCAGACACCCGGCGCAGTCACGGTATCGGCCGCGGTGGACGGCAAGCTGGCAGGCGAGCTTGTGCTGGCCGACGAGTTGCGCAGCGGCACCGAGGCCCTGCTCAAGCGCCTGCGCGAGCTTTCTTTCGAACGCATCGTGCTGGCGACCGGCGACCGCCGCGAGGTCGCTGACGCCGTGGTGGCCGGCCTCGACATCGACGCCGTGCGCCCGGAACTGACGCCCGACCAGAAGGTCATGGTCGTGCTGGCCGAGCGCAAGAACGGCCCGGTGATGATGGCCGGTGACGGCGTCAACGACGCGCCGGCGCTGGCCGCCGCTGACGTGGGCCTCGCCATGGGCGCGGGCGCGGCCGCCTCCGCCGAGGCCGCCGACGTGGTGCTGCTGGTCGACCGGCTGGACCGCATCGTTCCAGCGGTCGAGATCGCACACCGCTCGCGGCGCATCGCGCTGGAAAGCGTTTACGCCGGCATCGGATTATCGGTGGCGGGAATGATTGCGGCAGCGTTCGGGTACATCACGCCGGTGCAGGGCGCGCTGCTGCAGGAGGCGATCGACGTGGCGGTGATCCTGAACGCGCTGCGCGCGCTCAAGGGGCGGGCTTACCCCGCAGATCCTTCACCCGCACAGCTTTCCCCTGCGACCGCGGCAGCTCGCCCGGCATCTTGACGGCGACCTCGCACGTCACGCCGATGCGCGATTTGATGTGATGCGCGACGTCGCGGGCGATGCTTGCGCGGCTTGCGTCGTCGGCGGGCGCGCCTGCGGCCATTTCGATCTCCAGCGTCATGGCGTCGAGCGATCCTTCGCGCTTCAGCTCGATCTGATAGTGCGGCGCGACGCCGGGGAACCCGATCAACAACGCCTCGACCTGCGAAGGATAGACGTTGACGCCCCGGATGATCATCATGTCGTCATCGCGGCCGGTGACGCGCATGATGCGCACGTGGCTGCGGCCGCAGGCGCAGGGCGAGCGCTCCAGCCGCGTGATGTCGCGGCTGCGATAGCGCACCATCGGCAGCGCCTGCTTGGTGAGCGTGGTGATCACCAGTTCGCCCGCCTCGCCGTCCTTCACCGGTTCCAGGGTATTGGGATCGATCACCTCGAACAGGAAATGGTCCTCCCAGCCGTGCAGGCCGTCCTGCGCCACGTCGCATTCGACCGCGACGCCCGGCCCGATGATTTCGGACAGACCGTAGAGATCGACCGCCTTGATGCCGAGCCGCTCCTGAAGGTCGCGGCGCATGGCGTCGCTCCACGGCTCGGCGCCGAAAATGCCGAGCCGCACCGGCAGCTTGCGAACGTCGACGCCCATGCCTGCGGCGACCTCGGCGATGTTAAGCGCATAGGACGGTGTGGCGCAAAGCACTTGCGCGCCAAGGTCCTGCAGCAGCGTGACCTGACGCTCGGTCATGCCGCCGGACACCGGCACCACCGAGCAGCCGAGCCTTTCTGCACCGTAGTGAACGCCAAGCCCGCCGGTGAACAGGCCGTAGCCGTAGGCGTTGTGCAGAATGTCGCCAGGCCGCGCGCCGGCGCAGGCGATGCAGCGCGCCATCAGGTCGGACCAATTGTCGACGTCGCCCTGGGTGTAGCCGACCACGGTGGCCTTGCCGGTGGTGCCGGACGACGCGTGCAGCCGCACCACCTGCTCGCGCGGCACCGCGAACAGCCCGAACGGATAGGCGTCGCGCAGATCGGCCTTCACCGCGAACGGGAAACGCACGATGTCGTCGAGCGAACTGAGATGCTCGGGCTTGACCTTGGCGGCGTCGAACTTGGCCCGTACATGCGGGACCCTGGCATAGGCCGTCTCGACCGTGGTCTTGAGGCGCGCGAGCTGCAGCGCGGCAAGCTCCACGCGCGGCATGCACTCGGCCTTGCGGTCGTAGAAGAAGGTGTCGGCCCGGCTCATGGCGGCGGTATAGTAACAGCGAGATGGGGGCCGTGAACCAGACGTGAGGAGTGAAATCGATGGCCGTCCGCGAACCCCGATGGGATACAAGGCCGCTTGCGGCGGCGGGGATTGCCGCAAAAGACATCAATGCCTGGCTCAAGGCCGAACCGCTTAGGACCCGGAGCTTTGCCGCCGATTGCAAGGCCTATTCCGCGTTCTGGCGGAAGTCCACTGCGCTACTTGCGCAGTTGCCGCCCCCCGCGCGCCGGCAAGACCGCGACCGATCCGCCGCCATCACCATCGATTTTGCGGCGCGCGATGCACGCGCGCGCTTTCTGTATGCCCACGCCGATGCGGTCTACGACAAGCTGACTGCCAAGCGAACACGCCATGTCCGCATCGAGGAACTGGCCGCAGCCGCCGCAAAGCTTGTGCCGAACCTTGTGCCTTCGCATAAGCAGATCGCCGCCGAGGACGGACTGAAGCAGAGCGAAAAGGCAGGATTGGAAATCGATCAGGGACTATTCGTTTCAGCAATGCTGCGAAGCCGGCAATCCGGCACACATCTCTGCCACGCCATGCTGCTGCCGCGACAGGAAGCTTACAACGCGCTGCCGAGGTATCTCAAAAGTGACAAAGCCGAATTCCCTGGCGCTTCAATCGAACGGCGCGGCAAGGCCGCGATCCTCACCTACCGGAATCCACGTTTTTTGAACGCCGAGGATCAGACCACGCTCGACGGGTTCGAGACCTGCGTCGATCTTGCGCTGCTGGACGGCAGAGTGGAGGTCGCCGTGCTGCGCGGCGGTATCGTCGAGAATCCGAAATATGCGGGCCGACGCTTGTTCGGCTCCGGCATCAACCTGACGCACCTCTATCATGGGCGCATCCCGTTTCTCTGGTACCTCACGCGCGATCTCGGCTACGTCAACAAGCTCTATCGTGGCATTGCGGTGCCGCATGACGCGCCGCCCGACGAGTTTGGCGGCCAGACCATTGAGAAGCCGTTCATCGCCGCGGTCGAGGGCTTTGCCATCGGCGGCCACTGCCAGGTGCTGCTTGCGGTCGACTATGTGATCGCGGAAAAGACCGCGTTTATGACGCTGCCCGCCCGCAAGGAGGGCATCATCCCCGGCGCCGCCAACATGCGGCTGCCGCGTGCGGTCGGAGACCGCGTTGCACGCCAGGCGATTCAGTACGAGCGGCGGCTGGAATGCGACAGCCCGGAAGGCCGCCTGATTTGCGACGAGATCGTAGAGGCGGGCGCGATGGACGCCGCCATCGAGAGGGTGGTCAAGGGACTCACCAGCTCCGGCGTGGTCAGCGCGGCCTCCAACCGCCGCGCATTCCGCATCACGCAGGAGCCGCTCGATATGTTCCGAAATTACTTTTCGGTCTATGCGCGTGAGCAAGCCTATTGCCACTTCAGCCCGGCGCTGATCTCGAACCTGGAGCGTTATTGGGACGCGGCAAACCGCAAGCCGTGACTACTTCTTCAGCGCGTCGCGTTTCGCCGCCTTGGCCTTCAACCGCTCGACGGTCTTGGCGACGTCCACGACAAAGCGGCCGTGCGTGCCGGCGCTGATCGTGTCCAGCTCGTCCTTGGCCGAGACCTCGAAATTCACCTTCCGGCCGTCGATGGCCGTGACTTTCACTGCGATCTCCACCGTCATGCCGGGCAGCGACGCGGCCTGGTGCTTCACCGACACTTCGGTGCCGACCGAGTCCTCGCCCGGATCGGCGTGTTCGAGGATCAGGTCGCGGCAGGTGCGTTCGATGTCGAGGATCATGGACGGCGTGGCGTAGACCCTCGCGTCCTCGCCCATGAACCCGATGGTGCGGTCGCGGTCGATGACGATGTGGCGGACCTTGGAGGCGCCTGGCTTGAGGCTCGGCTTCATTCTTGAATTCGCTCCCTCACACCACCGTCCGGTGCCGATCCAGGCAGATGCGTAGCACCTCGGCGGGATCGCGCTTCCACCAGTTCTCGGCGGAGAAAATCTCCACGTCGCAGTGGCCGTCATAGCCGGTCGCCTCGACCATGGCGCGGATGTCGCGCAGGCCGATGACGCCGTCGCCCGGCATGCCGCGGTCGAGCAGCAGGTCCTTCGTGGGCACCAGCCAGTCGCAGACGTGATAGGTGATGATGCGTTTGCCGGCGCGTGCGATCTCACGGCGCAGGTTCGGATCCCACCAGACGTGATAGACGTCGACCGCGAGGCCGAGACCCTCTCCCAGTTCGTCGCAGAGGTCGTTGGCGTGCGCCATGGTGTTCACGCAGGCGCGGTCGGCGGCATACATCGGATGCAACGGTTCGAGCGCCAGCGGCATCTTCACCGTGCGCGCATAGTCCAGAAACGCGGCGAGCCCGTCGCGAACCTGCCGCCGCGCGCCGTCGATATCGCGTGAGCCCTTCGGCAGCCCGCCCGCGATCAACACCAGCGATCCCGCGCCGATGGCCACAGCCTCGTCGACCGCGCGCTTGTTGTCGTCGAGCGCGGCGCGCCGCCCGGCCTCGTCGGCCGCAGGAAACATGCCGCCACGGCAGAGACAAGTTACGGTGAGATTCTGTGCGCGGATCAGCTTGCCGGCGCGCTCGACGCCGCAGGCCTGTACGATGTCGCGCCATGGCGCGATGGCGGCGATGCCGGCACGCGCGCAGCCCTCGACCAGTTGCTCCAGCGACCACGGTTTCACCGTCGCCGAGTTGATCGCGAGCAGCTTCGAGTCGTTCGAAAGGTCGCGCATCAGGCTTCCACGCCGCGCACCGCCATGACGAGACGCATGCGGTGCGACGACAATTCGGGATCGATCAGGAGGCCCGCGACGTCGGCAAGCCGGAACAGTTCGGCGAGATGCAGCGTCGAGCGCGTGCTTTCCTGGCCGCCGACCATGATGAAGTGGTCCTGCAGTCCGTTGAGGTAGGCCATGAACACGACGCCGGTCTTGTAGAAGCGGGTCGGCGCTTTGAAGATGTGCCGCGACAGCGGCACCGTCGGCGCGAGGATGTCGTGGAACAGCGCCGAATTGCCGTGGCTGAACGCGTCAAGGGCGGCCGACGCCGCCGGCGCGATGGCGTCGAAAATGCCGAGCAGCGCATCCGAATAGCCCTGCTCGTCGCCCGCGATCAGCTCGGCATAGTTGAAATCGTCGCCGGTGTACATGCGAACGCCCTGCGGCAGGCGCCGCCGCATGGCGATTTCCTTGTCCTTGTCGAGCAGCGAAATCTTGATGCCGTCGACCTTGGCATGGTTGGCGGTGAGCACGTCGATGGCGACGCTCATCGCCTGCGTGTGGTCCTTGTGACCCCAATAACCTTCGAGCGCGGGATCGAACATCTCGCCGAGCCAATGAACGATCACCGGCTCCTTCACCTGGCTGAGGATGCGGTCGTAGACCTTCATGTAGTCGTCGGGCGACTTCGCGGCCTTCACCAGCGCGCGGCTCGCCATCAGGATAATGCGGCCGCCGAGCTTCTCGACCGCCGCGCACTGCTCCTCGTAGGCGCGGATCACGTCGTCGATAGTGATGCCGGGCTTCGCCTCCAGGTGGTCGGTGCCGACGCCCGAAGCGATCATGACGCCCGGATATTCGCGTGCGGCGTCGAGACTGCGCCGGATCAATTCGAGCGAGGTCGGCCAGTCCATGCCCATACCGCGCTGGGCCGTGTCCATGGCCTCCGCCACGCCGAGGCCGAGCGACCAAAGATGGCGGCGGAACGCGATGGTCGTGTCCCAGTCGATGGCGGAATCGATCCATGGCTCGCGGTCGGCGAGCGGATCGGCGACCACGTGCGCTGCCGCATAGGCGACGCGGTTGAAGGGGGGCGTGGCCGTCGGGAAATTCCGCGGCGGGCGCGTGAGATAGGGCGTCAGCCGGCCGCCTGCGGTGGGAAGATTGAGCGTGGGCACCTGGAAAATCTCACTACACGACGGAACTCAACCGGCTTCAGGCTGAGGACGGAGAACGCATTCTCACACTTTCAACGCCGGGATGTCGATCCAGCGGCGCTCCTTCCAGCTCTTGTGGGCGGCCTCGACCAATTGCAGGCCCTTGGCGCCCTCCAACAGCGTCCATTTGAACGGCGCGTCCTCGTAGAGGTGCCGGATGAACATCTCCCATTCGGTCTTGAAGCCGTTGTCGTAGGCGCCGAGGCCGGGCACCTCCGACCAGGTTTCGAAGAACTTGATCGGCTGCGGCACATCCGGGTTCCACACCGGGCGCGGCGTGTTGACCCGCGCCTGGCTCCAGCATTTCTGCAGTCCCGCCACCGCCGAGCCCAGCGTGCCGTCGACGTGAAACGTCACGAGGTCGTCGCGGCGCACGCGCGTGCACCAGGAGCTGTTGACGTGTGCGATGGCGCCGCCCTTGAGCTGGAACGTCGCGTAAGCCGCGTCGTCCACGTCATTGGTATAGGGCTTGCCGTTCTCGTCCCAGCGCTTGGGAATGTGCGTCGCGCCGAGGCAGGTGACGCTCTCGACCTCGCCGAACAGATTGTCGAGCACGTAGCGCCAGTGGCACAGCATGTCGAGAATGATGCCACCGCCGTCCTTCCTGCGGTAGTTCCACGACGGGCGCTGTGACGGCGACCAGTCGCCCTCGAACACCCAGTAGCCGAACTCGCCGCGCACCGACAGGATGCGTCCGAAGAATCCTGAGTCGATCAGCACCTTAAGCTTAAGCAGCCCCGGCAGAAACAGCTTGTCCTGCACGACGCCGTGCTTGACGCCGGCCTTCTTCGCCGCGCGCACCAGATCGAGCGCATCCTTCAGCGTATCGGCCGTCGGCTTCTCGCAGTAGATGTCCTTGCCCGCCTTCATCGCCTTCTTGAGCAGGCCGGCGCGAAGCTGCGTGGTCGCGGCGTCGAAGAACAGCGTATCCTTCTTGTCCTTGAGCGCGGCGTCGAGGTCCGTGGTCCAGCGCGACAGGCCGTGCGCCTTGCAGAGCTGCTGGAGCTTCTCGGCGCTACGGCCGACCAGGATCGGGTCGGGCATCACGCGGTCGCCGTTCTTCAGCGCCACGCCGCCTTCGTTGCGGATCGCAACAATAGAGCGGATCAGATGCTGGTTCATCCCCATGCGCCCGGTGACGCCGTTCATGATGATGCCGAGCCGCTGCTGCGCCATGGACGTTCTCCCCGGGTTACGCCGTAAGTAACCAATTGGTTACAATCGGGCGGCCTTGTTGGCAAGCGGTTTTTCCGGCCGCAGGAAGCCGAGGATAACCGCGGAAATGTGCCGCCCCCAGGCCCGCAGCTCCGGCTGCGCCGTCAGGTCGCGGGCGAAGATCGCCGACAGCGTCCAGCGGTTCGACAGGTAGAAGATGCCGAGCGAGGCGATGGAAATGTAGAGGTGCACCGGGTCGACGCCCGTGCGGAACGTGCCGCTCGCCGCGCCGCGCTTGAGCACATCGGAGATCGCCGAAACCAGCGGCGAATGCAGCTCCAGCACGCGCTGCGACTTCTTGAGGAACTTCGCGCGGTGCAGGTTCTCAGTGCTGAGGATGCTCAGAAATTCCGGGTGTGCGAGGAAGTAGTCCCAGGTGAACGCGACCAGCCGCTCGATCGCTTTTTCCGGCGCGAGATCGGCCAGTTGCAATCCGGCTTCGGACGAGCGGATGCCGACATAGGCGCTCTCCAGCACGGCCCGGTAGAGCCCATCCTTGTCGCCGAAGTAGTGGTAGATCATCCGCTTGTTGGCGCCGGAGCGCCGCGCGATGGCGTCGATCCGCGCGCCCGCATAGCCCTTATCGGTGAATTCGCTCACGGCGGCAGCGAGGATCGCGGCGCTGGTGCGCTCGGGATCGCGCGGTCCGGCGCCGCGGGATTTTTTCGCGCTCCGGGCGGTGCTTCTGTGCTGCGTCGCCGTCATGCGTTCAATCTCTAACCATCCGCAGGCTTGGACGGAAGAGCGGCGGCATGGAATAGTGCCGCATCGTAGGATTGCCGCATGCTCGCCGACCGACGCCGCAGACGACTGACCGACGCCATGGCCGAGGCAGGCCTCGATGCGCTCGTGATCTACGGCAACGCTTGGCAGGGCGACTATCTGCGCTACGCCACCGACTTCGGCATTCTGGAGGGACAGGCGCTCGCGATCGTGCGCCGCGACGGCCACATCACGCTCTATCTCGACAGCCCGCTGGAGGCCGACCGCGCCGCGCTCGATTGCCCCGGCCTGGAGATCGTTCAGGCGCCGGATTTCGCAGTCGAAGCCGAGCGCGCCATGGAGCGGATGCGCAACCAGCGCATCGGCGCCGCGCCCTGGCGCCTCATCCCGCGCCGGATCGGCGCGCGCGCCGACGATCTCAAGCTCGGCGACGAGACCGCGTTCTTCGACCGGCTGCTGATGCACAAGATCGACGACGAGATCGCAGCCATTCGCCGCGCGTCGCGGCTCGCCGATGAGGGCTACAAGGTGTTCATGCAGGCCGCCCGCGTGGGCCGCGCCGACTACGAACTGGTCGCGGAGGCCGAGGCGTTCTTTCGCGCCAAGGGCGTTCCCGACAATTTCCAGATCGTCGGCGTCGGCGGCGTCGAGGTCAAAGGCATGGCGCCGCCGAGCGGCAGGCGGCTCAAGCGCGGCGACATGGTCACGACCGAACTGACGCCCTGCATCGACGGCTACTACGCGCAGATCTGCCGCACGCTGGTCATCGGTGACGCGACACCCGAGCAGAAGGCCGCGCACGCGCTGTGGCGCGAATCGATGGAAGCGGGCATTGCGACGGTGCGCGACGGCGTGACTGCCGCCGACATCGCCAAGGCGGAGAACGACGTGTTCCGAAAGCACGGCATGGGCCAGTACACCACCAGCGAATACACCCGCGTGCGCGGCCACGGTATGGGCCTGTTCGCGGATTCCAAGCCGCACATTCTGGAAGACGTCACGACGCGCATCGAAGCCGGCATGGCGCTGATCGTACATCCGAACACCTATCATCCAGCCGTCGGCTACATGGTGCTGGGCGACGGCGTCGCGGTGACCGAGGACGGCTGCGAGGTGCTGACCGCGACGCCGCGCGAACTGTTCGGCGTCGCGGGCTGAGGATGGCCCTAAAAGCGCCCACCGGCCGTCGGATCGTATCGACATCGAAATGAAAGCAAGACCATGCGCCGCGGCTTGATGGGGCGAGACGAAACCGAACTGCCGGTCGCCGCGCTCGAAGCGCGCCTTGAACGATTGCGGTCCGCACTGGACGCCGCGGGGCTTGACGCCCTCGTCGTGTACACCAACAACGTGCGGCCGAGCGCCGTGACTTGGCTCACGGGATTCACGCCCTACTGGAACGACGCGCTGCTCATGGTGCCGACGACCGGCGCGCCAATATTTGCGACCGCGCTGTCCAAGCGCGTGTCGGAATGGATTCGCACCACGGACCCGATCAGTGAGATTGCCAACTCGCCGAAGCCGGGGGCGTTGATCGGTCAGCGGCTGGCCGGCGACGCGGCCATGCGGCGCGTCGGTGTGCTGGAACTGGATACCTTGCCCACAGGCCTCGCCGACGACCTCGCCGCCGCCGCGCCCGCGGCCGAATGGCATGATGCCACCGCGCTGTTTGCCGGTTTGCGCCGCACAGTCGACGATGTAGAGCGCAAGCTTTTTCTGCGCGCCGACGCCATCGCTCAGGAAGCACTGCGCCAAGCGGAGGCGAACGCGGCGACGGATGCCGCGACGCTGTCGGGCCTTGTCGAGCAGAACGCGCGTCTGGCCGGCGCAGAAGAGGCCTACATCGCGATCGCGCCCGACCTCGCAGCAGACCGCCGGTTCAACCGCATATCCCGGGCCCTCCCGCTCGGAGCCCGCTTCGCCGTGCGCGCATCCGTCGCCTACAAGGGCGCGTGGGTCCGCCGCGCGCGGACGTTCGCCGCGGACGCCACCTCGACGGAGGCCGACCGTTGGTTCGACCGCGCCGTGCGCTCACTGGAATCCGGAAAACCGCTGACCGCGCAGATCGCCGCGAAAGTCAAAGAGCTTCCCGGCGCGAAGCTCGATTCGTGTATGGCCGAGAGTTGCACCGGCAGCTATCCGCTGTCGGTCGTCGCTCATCTACGCGCGCCAGGAAACGACGTCGTGAGCGACGGGCAATTCCTGGTGCTGACCGTCGAGCTTTCGCTCGGCAGAGCACCATGGATCGGCGCGGCGCCGACGATCGTCGGGACCGGAGCGCTCTGATCGCCTACACGTGCTGCCCGTCGCCGAGCGGGATGTCGCGCATGGTCGACAGCGCGAACAGATCCTCGATCTTCAGCCGCCGGTCGGTCAGGCCGTGCTCGTGGGTGTATTGCAGCAGCGCTTCGAGCGACGGGCGGTTCTTCTCAATGCCGTAGGGATACCAGTCCTCGCCGATGATCGCCTTCTCCTCCTCGATCATCGGCTGCAGCCAGGCGAACGAGGCCTTGGGCGAGCCGGTGTCGGAGAGGCTGCGGTAGCACTTGTCCTTGGCGCGGCTCAGCGCCTGGTAGAGACTCTGCGCGACCCACGGATCGTTCTCGTAGACGTCCTTCCTGATCACCACCGTGTGCATGATCGGGTAGATTTTCGTGCGCTTGTAATATTCTTTCTCGACCTCGGCGTAGTTCGGAAACAGCCGCCGCACCTTGGGCGAGCCGCGCCGGAACGACAGCGGATTGTTCGCGGTGATGAGGAAGTCGATCTCGCCGCGCTCCAGCATGTCGCCAAGTTCGGTGCCGGGCGGCGCCTGCGTGAGCTTGATATCGGACGGCAGCGCGCGCCCGAGCCGGTCGGTGCGGCCCTGCACCCATTCGACGTCGGTCGGCTTCACGCCGAATTCGTGCTGCATCACGCCGCGCATGTAGACCGCCGCGGTCATGGAATATTCCGGCACGCCGCCGCGCTTGCCCTTGAGGTCCGAGCCCTTCTCGATGCCCTTCGTCGTGTTGATGAAGAAGTAGCCGTGTCGGAACACCCGCGACGGATAAACCGGGATCGCGACGAACGGCGGATCCTTCAGGCTGCGCATCGTCGTCGTGTTCGACAGCGACATCTCGCAGGCCTGGAACTCGTTGTATTGCAGCATGCGCCAGAAAATCTCGGCGGGCTGCATGTTGAGATAGTTTAGATCGATGCCGTCGGGCTGGATCGAACCGTCGCGCAGGCCCTCGGTGCGGTCGTAGGGACCGCAGGCGAAATTCAGACGCAGCTTGGCCATGGTCCCTTTTCCCTCCGCGTCATGGCCGGGCGTGTCCCGGCCATCTCGATCGTCGGGGTTCAGCAGCCCCGCATCGGGGTCGCCGGGTCAAGCCTGGCGATGACGACAGTGGTTGTTGTTGGCGTGAACGCTCACACTGCCTTCAGATGCGCGTCGCGGCGCTTGTAAAGCTCGTCGTCGGCATAGCCCATTGTTTCCGGCTTGCCGCGGCCGATCATCACCTGGAAGTATACCGGCTCGAGCGAGTCGTTCTGGTAGCCGTGGATCACGCCCGCCGGACAGGAGATGCACTCCCAAGGACCAAGCCGCGTGGTGATGCGCTTGCCGGTTTCGTCCTCGACGAACACATCGAGATGGCCCTTGAGCACGAAGAAGCATTCTTCGACCTCGTGGGTGTGCGCGGCGTTGCCCTGGCCGGGCTCGACATACATGATCGACAGCGTGAAGTTGCCGGCGGGAATGACGGTCGGATCGCCGTGCTTGCCGGAGCCGCCGGCGCCGATGAAGCGGTGCTGCGCGCGCTTGAAGCCTTCGATCTTGGCGTCCTCGAAGGCCGCCCAGTCGGCGCGCTTCTCGCTGTAGCGGCCGACATATTTCTTCATGATCTCTTCGATCGGAACGCCTTCGAGCTCCTTCGGGCGCGGATGACGGGCGACGGACATGTCACGCTCCTGCGTTGGGGATGTTGTTACGAATCTAGGCCTGAGGCGCTTGTGGCGTCAATGAAGGCAAGACTGCGCAGCGCGCACAGCCCTCGTGTCCCGTCGGCAGCGCAGCACTCTCCACCGTCATTCCGGGGCGCGCCGAAGGCGCGAACCCGGAATCCAGAGCCAAACAAGAAATGACCTGCCGCGCAGCACTGGATTCCGGGTTCGCTCGCTTCGCAAGCGCCCCGGAATGACCCGCGGAAATGCGTGTCCGCCTTCTACTCCGCCGCTTTCCGCCCGGCCTGCTGCAGCAGTTCCCAGATATAGGCCGGCGACAGCGGCAGCTGCCGCGGCTGCACGCCGAGCGAAGACAGCGCGTTCGCCACCGCGTTGGCCATGCAACCACCGGCGGCAATGATGCCGCCTTCGCCCGCGCCCTTGGCGCCGAGCGGATTGATCGGCGACGGATACTTGTCCAGCACCACGCCGCGCAGGTTTGGGAAATCGCTGGCGAGCGGTAGCAGATAGTCGGCGAGCGAGCCGGTGAGAATCTGGCCGTTCTCGTCGTACTTCAGGTCCTCAAGTACCGCGCCGCCGAGGCCCTGCACCAGCGAGCCGATCATCTGGCCCTTCACGGTGAGCGGATTGATGGCGCGGCCGACGTCCTGCACCACGACGTAGTCGATAATCTCGATGCGGCCGAGTTTCGGATCGACCGTGATGTGTGCGACGTGCGACCCGTAGCTGTAAGTGTGCTTCTTGTTCAGGAACACGCCTTCCTGCGTCAGCCCGGCAAACTCCCTGAGCGGAACCGATTTGCCGCCGCCCGTCAGCTTGTCCTCGTCGAGCGTCACCGCATTCGCATCGCAACCGAGGCGCTTGGCGCCCGCCTCGCGCAGCGCCGCGAGGAAATTGTTTGCGGCGTCGAGCACCGCCGAGCCGCCCATCACCGTCGAGCGTGAATGATAAGCGCCGTAGCCGTCGCTCACATACGCCGTCGAGCCGTGATGGACGTGGCGGATGCGCTCGATGGAGACTTCCAGCGCGTCGGCCGCGATCTGCGCGAAGATCGTCTCCACGCCTTGCCCGACCGACGATGTGCCGAGGTAGAGCGAGATCGTGCCGTCGCCGTTCACCTCAAGCCGCGCGGTCTCCTTCGGGCCGGCAGCGCCGCCCTCGATGAAGCAAACCACGCCGATGCCATGGTACTTGCCGTCGACCAACTTGCCCTGGAGCTTGGACACCCGCGGCCAATCGATCTCCTGCAACGCGCGCTCCAGCGTTTCGGGATAGTGGCCGCTGTCATATTCGTCGACCGCGTTGGTCGGCTGCACGGTCGCGATCGGATAGGGCTGCTCCTTCGCAGTGATCAGGTTCCTTCGTCGCATGTCGATGCGGTCGATGCGAAGCTCTTCGGCGATCATATCGATCATGCGTTCGAGGAAGAAATTGGCCTCGAAGCGGCCCGGCCCGCGATAGGTACCGACCGGCGTCTTGTTGGTCATCCAGAGCGACGAATCGATCTTGACGTGCGGCACGCGATACGGGCCCGCCATGAACTGCGATACGTTGCGCGCACCGACCGCACCGTTGGTGCGCATGTAGGCGCCCATGTCGGTGTGGACCTCGCCGCGGATCGCGAGGATGGTGCCGTCGCGCGCGCAGGCGACTTCGAGGATCGCCTCCTCCTCGCGCGCATGGTTCATCGCTATCAGGTTCTCGCGGCGGTCCTCGATCCATTTCACCGGACGGCCGGTGTGCCTGGCCGCGAACGGGATCAGGAAGTCTTCCGGATAGAACTCGCCGCGCGCGCCATAGCCGCCGCCGACGTCGTTCTCGATCATCTCGATCTGCTCGACGGGGAGCCCGATCTGCGCCGAGAGAATCCGGCGGTTGAAGAACGGGACCTTCGCGGCGCCATAGATCGTGAGCATACCCTTGGCCGCGTCCCACGTGGCCATCACGCCGCGCGGCTCCATGGTCAGGCCGTAGTGGCGGCCGGTTCGCAGCCGCTCTTTGCGGACGTAAGGCGCGCTGGCAAAGGCCGCATCGGCGTCGCCCTTGCGCGATTCGAACACCATCGAGCGGTTGGTGCCCTGCTTGTCGAACAGCACGCTGTTGTTCCGCTGCGCCACCGTCCAGTCGGCGACCGCCGGCAGTTCTTCGATTTCCACTTCGATGGCATCGAAAGCGTCCTCGGCCTGCGCCGCAGTCGCGGCCAGCACCACGGCGATCGGCTCGCCGACGTAGCGCACTTTTTCGTGGGCTATCGCAGGCTGCTCGAACGGTTTGAACTCGGGCAGCGGCTGCAACCGCATCGGCACGATCGGCGGGCCGCCCGGCATGTCGGCCGCGGTGATGACCGTGTGCACACCCGGCCGCTTCAGCGCCGCCGACGTGTCGATGCTCTTGATCTTTCCGTGCGCGACGGAACTCCGCAGGATCGCGGCGTGCAGCAGACCCGGCAGCGCGACGTCGTCGACATATTCGCCGCGCCCGCGCAGGAAGCGCAGGTCCTCGCGGCGTTCCATCGGCTGGCCGATGAACGTGTTCTTCATCGGCAGCCCCTACTTCTTGTACGCCGCGCGCGCGTCGAGCACCGCTTCGACGATGCCGATGTAGCCGGTGCAGCGGCAGATGTTGCCCGACAGCACCTCGCGCACCCGGTCGGCATCGCAATCGGGCTCCTCGGTGAGCAGCGCATGCGCCGTGGTGATGAAGCCCGGTGTGCAGAATCCGCATTGCAGCGCGTGGTGCTTGCGGAAGGACTTCTGCAGCGGCGTCAGGTCCGCGTCGTTCGACAGGCCCTCGACCGTCACGACCTTCGCGCCCTCGGCCTGCACCGCCAGCATCAGGCAGGCGCGCACCGCCTCGCCGTCGACCAGCACCGTGCAGGCGCCGCAGACGCCGTGCTCGCAGCCGACGTGCGTGCCGGTAAGCCGCAATTCGTGGCGAAGGCAGTCGGCGAGCGTCATGCGCGGCTCGACGTTCACGCTGACGGGCTTGCCGTTGACTTCGAACTTGGTGGTCATGCGCCAACCCATCCCCGCTCATTCCCGCGCAAGCGGGAATCCAGCGCAAAATGTCCAAAAGCCTTGAATTGCCGCCATGGGTCCCCGCTTTCGCGAGGACGCACGGAGAGGGCTGCGCACACGAACACCATGACGGCCCCTATCGTGCCGCGGCCAGAAGCGCACGCTCGCAGAGCGTGCCGGTGAGCGAACGCCGGTAGGCGGCGCTGGCGTGGATGTCCTCCTGCGGATCGACCTCGGCCGCCGCCGCCTCGCCGACCTTCACGGCCAGCGCCTCGGTAACGGCCTGGCCGTTCAGCGCGGCCTCGGCCTTGGCGAGACGCCGCGGCCGATCGCCGACGCCGATGGTGCCGATGTGGGCGTTCGTCGCCTTGCCGCCGGCATCGAGATCGTAGAACAGCGCCACGCCCGACATGGCGAAATCGCCGCGGCGGCGCGCAAACTCCTGGAAGCCAGAGCGGCGCACGGCCGGCCATGCCGGCAGATGGATTTCGGTGACGATCTCGTCGGGCTTGAGCGCCGTGGTCAGTGCGCCCTCGAAGAAGTCGGCGGCCTTGATGGCGCGCGTGCCGCCCTTGCCCGCGGCCGTGATCACCGCGTCGCAGGCGACGCAGACGCCCGGCATCTCCGCCGCCGGGTCGGCATGCGCGACGCTGCCGCCGACCGTCCCGCGGTTGCGGATCTGGTAATGCGCGACATGCGCGATCGCGGCCTTGAGCAAGGGATGCGCGGATTCGAGCCGCTTGTCGTCCTGAATGTCGCGCCAGCGCACCAGCGCGCCGAGGCGGACGCCGTCGGCGCCGATCTTGATCTCGTTCAGGCCGGGGAGCTTGCGCAGATCGACCAGCAGCGACGGCCGCGCCAGCCGGAACGCCAGCATCGGCACGAGGCTCTGGCCGCCGGCGATGGCCTTGGCCTCGCCGTTGTGGGAGGCGAGCAGCGCAACCGCTTCGTTGAGGGTCGTGGGACAGGCGTATTCGAACGGCGGCAGCTTCATGGGCTCACTCGGACTGGTCGAGGCTCGTGCCTTCGTTGCCTGGAACGATGACAAACCACTATCGCCAGCCCCCGCCGGAGCGTCAACGCACGGGCCATGCAAATACGGTATGGTTCGGCGTCCCGATGCCGCATTCCGCCGGAGCATGCGTATGGCCCTGGAGCTGAGCCTGTCCGTCTGCAACTACGACCGCACCGCGGCGCTCTTCGATGGCCGCGTATCGGTCGAGGGCTGCAACGTCACCGCGGTCGCGCTCGAACCGGAAGAGTCCTTCCACCGCGCGTTCAAGTTCCAGGAGTTCGACGCCACCGAAATCTCCATGAGCAGCTACCTGCTGTCGGTCGCGCGCAACGACTCCCACTACGTCGCGATTCCGGCCTTCGTGTCGCGGCTGTTCCGGCATTCCAGCATCTACATCCGCACCGACCGCGGTATAAGCGGGCCGGAGGACCTGAAAGGCAAGACCATCGGCCTGCCCGAGTACCAGATGACCGCCAACGTCTGGGTGCGCGGCATGCTGCAGGACGAATACGGCGTGCATCCGCGCGACATCAAATGGCGGCGCGGTGGCCTCGAAGAGCCCGGCCGCGAGGAGCGCGCGCGCATCTCGTTGCCGCCGGAGATCGACCTGCAGGCGGCGCCGCACGACCGCTCGATCTCCGACATGCTGGAGAAGGGCGAGATCGACGGCATTCTCAGCGCGCGGGCGCCGTCGTGCTTCCTGCGCGGCGCGCCGAACGTCGGGAGGCTGTTCGCGGATTATCCGGCGGCCGAGGCGGCCTACTACAAGAAGACCAAACTGTTCCCGATCATGCACGCCATTGGCATTCGGCGTTCGATCATCGAGAAAAATCCGTGGGTCGCGGTCAGTCTCTACAAGGCGTTCGTGCAGGCGAAGGCGCTGTGCATGCACGAGCTCGGCCAGATCGGCCATCTGCTCGCGACGCTGCCGTGGCCGGTCGCGGCCTACGACGAGGCGCGCAAGCTGATGGGCGAGGACTACTGGTCCTACGGCGCAAACGAGAATAAGCACACGCTGGAGACGCTGGCGCACTACTCGTTCGAACAGGGCCTGTCGGTGCGGCAGGTGGCGTTCGAGGAGATGTTCGCCAAGCCTGTGTATGAGCTGACGAAGATCTAGCGGCTCACCAGCACGATCCCCGCAGCCACCAGCAGCGCCGCAGTGCCCTTCTGCATCAGGTCGCGCGGGGCAAGGCTCTCGTGGCTGACTCGCGGCCAGAGCAGGGTCAGCACCACGCCGAAGACAAACACAAACAGCGTCGTGGTCGAGCCGATGGCCTGCACCACCGCGAGCGGCGCGAAGATCAGCGCGTAGCGGTTGCCGAGTGCGCCGCCGAGGTTGACCAGTTCGTTCGAGGCGTTGATCGCGACCATCGCCACCGGGTGCTCGCGGAACAGCCGGAAGAACTCGCGGCGATGGTTGCCGATGCTGAGGTACGCGAACCCGAAGATCGCCTCGCCCGCGAACATCCAGAACGTCGTCGCCCAGAATTCCTCCTTCACCGCGAACACCTTGAAGATCAAGGTCGACAGCGACATCACAAAACCGCAGCACAGCATCAGCAGCGCGAGCCGCCAGCGGAACGGCTCCGTCCGCCGCGCGCCGACCGACACGAACAGGATGCCGCCGAGGATCAGCGCGCAGCCTCCGAACTGCGACCCCGACAGCGTTTCGCTCAGGACCAGATACCCGAGCGCATAGCCGAACAGCGGCGAGGCCTGGAAGAACGGCGCAACCACCGACGCCTCGTGGCCCTGCAAGGCGCGCAGGTAAAAGAAGATCGCCGCCATATAGAGCAGGCCCGACAGCGTCATCAGTGCGACGCTTTGCAGGTCGCGGTACAGCACCGAGGGATCGAAGTACGCGATCGCCGGCATGAGCGCGAGGCCCATCAGCGCGGTGAAGATCAGCAGGATGCCGACGTCGGTGTTCTTGAAGTAACGCTCGACCAGGTACTTGTCCAAATGCGTGGAGATCGCCCATAGCACCGGGCCCGAGAGCGCGAAGCCAAGCCAGTTCATGTTCGCCGCCGCGCCTCCTGCGCCAGCTCCCACACCCGCTGCGGGGATAGCGGCAGGTCGCGCGGTTCCGCGCCGAGCGCGTTGGCGACCGCATTGGCGATCACGCCGCCGACCGGAATGATGCCGCCCTCGCCCGCGCCTTTGACGCCGAGCGGATTGTGCGGCGCGGGTTTTTCTTCCAGCGCGTGCGCGCGGACAGCGGGAAAGTCGCTCGCGGTCGGCACCAGATAGTCGGTGAGCGAGCCGGCGAGGAACTGCGCCTCGCCGTCGTAGGCGAGACTCTCCAGCAGCGCACCGCCGAGCCCCTGCACGATGGCGCCGACGGTCTGGCCGTGCAGCGTCAGCGGATTGACGATGCGGCCGACGTCCTCCACCGCCATGTAGTCGATCAGCGCCATGTGCCCGGTGCCGGGATCGACCGCCACATGCGCCGCATGCGCGCCGTAGCCGTAGGTGCGCTTGCTGGAGGCGTAAGTGCCTTCCACTTCGATTCCCGCCAGCGCCGCAAACGCGATCGACCGCCCGTCCGGCCCGCGCGCGGCATCGCCGTCGATGACGACACTTGCAGCCTCGCAGCCGAATCGCTCCGCAGCCGCGTCGCGGATCGCCTTTTTCAGGTTCTCCGCCGCATGCACGATGGCCGAGCCGCCCATCACAATGGAGCGCGACGAATAGGAGCCGAAGCCCTGCTTCACGTGCGTGGTCGAGCCGTGGCGCACCTCGCGGATGCGCGCCATCGGCATGTCGAGCGCGTCGGCAGCGATCTGCATGAACACCGTCTCGACGCCCTGCCCGACCGACGACGAGCCGACATAGAGCGTCACCGCGCCGTCGCTTTCGAGCACCATGCGCACGTTCTCGCGCGGGCCGGAGCCGCCGCCTTCGATGTAGCAGCCGACGGCAATGCCGTGATAGCGGCCACCAACGAATTGGCCTTGCAGCTTTGCCTTCTCGTCCCAGCCGAAATCCGCGAGGCAGCGGTCCAGCGTCTGGCGATAGTCGCCCGAGTCGGTTTCGGTGCCCTGGTCGAGCGGCTGCACCGTCGGCAGCGCCCAAGGCATTTCGGATTCGGAGAGCAGATTGCGGCGGCGGAACTCGACCCGGTCGATGCCAAGCTCGTTTGCGGCCATGTCGAACAACCGCTCGCGGTAGAAGTCGGCCTCGAACCGCCCCGGCCCGCGATAGGTGCCCGAGGGCGTCTTGTCGGTCATCAAAAGCGTCATGCCGAAATCGACGTTCGGCACGCGATAGGGCCCGGTCAGCACCTGCGCGGTGTTGCGCGGCGCGGTGACGCCGTTGGTGCGGATGTAGGCGCCGAGGTCCGTTGCACCCATCCCGCGCAAGCCGCGGATCGTGCCGTCGCGGTCGCAGGCGATTTCGAGTTCGCATTCCGAGTCGCGCGCGTGGTTGGACGCGATCATGTGCTCGCGGCGGTCCTCGATCCATTTCACCGGCCGGCCGAGTGCCTTCGCAGCGAACGGGATCAGGAAATCCTCCGGATAGAACTCGCCGCGCGAGCCGAACCCGCCGCCGACGTCGGCCTCGATCATGGTGATGTCGTGCTCGGCGAACCCTAGCTGCTTGGCGAGCAGGCGGCGGTTGTGGAACGCGACCTTGGCCGCGCCATGGACCGTGAGATGGCCGCGCGCGCCGTCCCATTGCGCCAGCAGCCCGCGCGGCTCCATCGGCATGGCCGTGAAGCGCTGCACCGAGAAGCGTTCGCGCCGGACGTAGGGCGCATCGCGGAATGCCGCGTCCGCATCGCCGCGCCGCGCCGTCAGCTCGATGACGCGATTGGTGCCGGCGCTTTCGAACAGCACGCTTGCGTCCGCGCGCGCCGCGTCGCGGTCCGCGACCGGCGGCAGCGGCTCGATGTCGAGCGCGATGGCCTCCAGCGCGTCTTCCGCGAGCGCCGCGCTGTCGGCGACCACCACCGCAATCGGCTCGCCGACGTAGCGCACCTTGCCATGGGCGATGACCGGCTGCTGATAGGGCTCGAATTCCGGCAACAGCTCCTGCCGCATGGCGATGATCGGCACGCGCCCCAATGCGCGTTCGACGTCGGTTGCCATCAGTACCGCATGTACGCCCGGCCACTCGCGCGCCACCGCACATTCGATGCCGCGGATGCGCCCGTGCGCCACCGGCGAGCGCAGGATGGCCGCGTGCAGCGCGCCCTTCGCCGGGACGTCGTCGACGAATTGCCCCCGCCCGCGCAGGAAGCGCAGGTCCTCGACGCGCTCGACCGGGCTGCCGATCGGACGGTTGCCGCTATGCTTGCGAGAGGGGTCCACGCGATTCCCGTTTGTGACACGCCATCCTATCCACGGTCATTCCGGGGCGCGAGCGCAGCGGGTGAACCCGGAATCCAGGGACGGCGTGCGCCGAATAAGTAGCCCTGGATTCCGGGCCTTCGAGCTTCGCTCGCATCCCGGAATGACCGCTGATACGCTTCGGCGCAAATTGCCGGAGCGCCTGGATGGACCTCGAACTGCCCGAAGAGCTGCGCATGCTCAAGGAGACCGTGCGCCAGTTCGTCGACCGCGAACTGATCCCCATCGAGATGACGGCGATGGACGGCTCGGACATGAAGCCGGAGGTCCGCAAGCAGGTCGAGGACAAGGCGAAGAAGGCCGGGCTCTGGCATCTCGACGTGCCGGCCGAATACGGCGGCGCGGGACTGAATCTGTTGGGCCTCGTCGTGGTCTGGGAGGAGATCGCGCGCACGATCGCCGTGCCGCCGCGCGGGCCGCTGGTGTTCGGGCCCGATCTGCGGCCGATCCTGTTCACGCTCACGCCCGCGCAGAAGGACAAGTACCTGCATCCCGTGCTGCGCGGCGAGAAGCGCACAGCCTTTGCGCAATCCGAGCCCGATGCCGGCTCCGATCCCGGCACGATGCGAACGACGGCCGTGCGCCAGGGCGACCACTACCTCATCAATGGCTACAAGCGCTGGATCACCAACGCCCACAACGCCGACTTCCTCCAGCTCGTGGCCGCGACCGATCGCAGCAAGGGCAGCCGCGGCGGCCTGTCCATGTTCCTGGTCGACTGCGACACGCCGGGACTGAAGATCGTGCGCAAGACGCCGACCGTGATGGGCGACGAGCCCTGCGAGCTTGCGCTCGACGACGTGAAAGTGCCGGCTGAAAACCTGATCGGCAAGGAAGGCGACGGAATGCGCGCCGCGCAGGCCTGGATCACGGCAGGAAGGCTCTATCAGGCCTGCCGCGGGCTCGGCGTCGCCAAGCGCTGCCTCGACCTGATGGTGTCCTACGCCAGGCAGCGCACGACCTTCGGTGCGCCGCTCGCCGAGCGGCAGGCGGTGCAGTTCATGATCGCCGACAGCTACACCGAGCACCACATGACGCAACTCATGGTGTACCGGCTCGCCGCGCGCACGGACGCCGGGATCGCCGCGCGCCACGAGAGCTACATGGCCAAGATCGCCGGGACCGAACTGGGATTCCGCGTGGCCGACCGCTGCATGCAGATCCACGGCGGCATGGGCTTGGCGACCGAGATGCCGATCTCCAAGATGTGGCGCGACGCCCGGAGCTTCATGATCACGGAAGGCCCGGTCGAGGTGATGCGGATGGTGCTGGCGCGGGAGATTTTCCGGGGGCAGAGTTGACGGCGAAGCCGTCATTCCGGGGCCGGCCGAAGGCCGGAACCCGGAACCCAGAGCGGCCAGCGCGATGCCTGTTTCCCTGGATTCCGGGTCCCGCGCTGCGCGCGGTCCCGGAATGACAACGGAGAGAGCGGGGAGAAAACGTCCATGAAATTCGGAGTGGGCCAGCCGGTGCCGCGGACGGAAGATCCGCGCTTCCTTAAAGGCGTCGGTCGCTACGTCGGCGACATCGTCCCGCCGAACCTCGCGCACGGCGTGGTCTTGCGCTCGCCGCATGCGCACGCCCGCATCGCGAAGATCGACACCGCGGCGGCCAAGGCCGCGCCGGGCGCGCTTGCGGTGCTGACCGGCGCCGATGCGCGCGCCGATAACCTCGGCGTGTTGCCTTGCACCGCGCCACCGATTGCATTCGGAGGCCCGCCCAAGGCGTTCATGGCGTTGCATCCGATCCTGCCGCACGACCGCGCGCGATTCGTCGGCGAGCCGGTCGCCTTCGTCGTCGCCGAAACGCTGAACCAGGCGCGCGACGCGGCCGAGCTGGTGAAGATCGAATACGAGGTGCTGCCCGCCATCGTCTCCACCGGCGAGGCGCACAAGCCAGGCGCACCACTGGTCTGGGAAGGTGCGGCCAATAACGTGTGGTTCGCCATGGAGCGCGGCGACAAGTCCGCGACCGACGCGGCCTTCGCGCGCGCGGCGCACGTCGTGTCTCTGAAGATCGTCAACAACCGCCTGTCGGCGAACTCGATGGAGACGCGGGTCGCGCTCGCCGAATACGATCCGGTCAGCGGCAAGACCACGCTGCACACCTCGACGCAGCAGCCGCACAAGGTGCGCGCCGGACTGGCGGGCTCGGTGTTCCGCGAGCCGGAGATGAAGTTCCGCGTGGTCAGCCCCGATGTCGGCGGCGGCTTCGGCATGAAGGGCGGCGTGTTCCCCGAGGACGCGCTGGTGTGCTGGGGCGCGCGCAAGACCGGCCGCCCGGTGAAATGGACCGCCGAGCGCTCCGAAGGCATCATGACCGACTGCCACGGCCGCGACAGCGTGAGCGAGGCTTCGCTCGCGCTTGACAAGGACGGCAAGTTCCTGGGGCTGCGAGTCAGCACCAACTACTGCCAGGGCGCCTATCTCGCGCCGAGCGCGGGCGTGCCTGCCGGCATGGGCTCGATGGCCTACACCAATGTCTACGACATACCGGCGGCGCACATCGCGCTGCGCGCGGTCTATACCAACACCACCTGGGTCGGCCCCTATCGCGGCGCGGGCAAGCCCGAGGCGATCTACGTGATGGAGCGCCTGGTCGAGCGCGCGGCGCACGAGATGAACATCGACCCGGTCGACATCCGCCGCAAGAACTACATCCGACCGGCCGCGGTGCCCTACAAGACCCAGCTCGTGCTGGTGCACGACAGCGCCAACTACGAGGCGGTGATGGACCGCGCGGTCGAAGTTTCGGACTGGAAGGGTTACGGCAAACGCAAGGCGGAATCGAAGAGGAACGGCAAGCTGCGCGGCCGCGGCGTCGCCTACTTCATGGAAATCTGCGGCCCGTTCAACGACCGCATGGAAATCCGCTTCGACGAGAACGGCACCGTCACCGTCGTGTCGGGCACACACAGCCATGGCCAGGGCCACGAGACGGTCTATGCCCAGATGATCACGGAATGGCTCGGGGTCGACTTCAAGTCGGTGCGGATGATCCAGGGCGACACTGATCAAGTGGCGTTCGGCCGCGGCACCTACGGCTCGCGCAGCATGACCATCGGCGGATCGGCGCTGCGCAATGCCGCCGACGTGCTGATCGAGAAGGCCAAAAAAATGGCAGGGCACGTGCTGGAGGCCGCGGCAAGCGACATCCAGTTTGCCGAAGGCAAGTTCACCGTCGTCGGCACCGACAAGTCGATCATGCTGGTGGACCTGGCCAAGGAGTCCTATACGCCGGTCGGCTGGCCGGGAGAATTCGGCGTCGGCCTCGAAGCCGTCGGCACCTTCACGCCGACGCGCTCCAACTTCGCCAACGGCTTCCACATCTGCGAGGTCGAGGTCGATCCCGACACCGGCGACGTCAAGATCGACCGCTATGTGGGCGTCGACGACTCCGGCGTCATCATCAATCCGCTGCTGTTCGAGGGCCAAATCCACGGTGGGCTCGCCATGGGCATCGGTCAGGCGCTGCTGGAGCACGTCGCCTTCGACGCCGATACGGGGCAACTGCTCGCCGGTTCGTTCATGGACTACTCCATGCCCAAGGCCGGGCATTTCGCCTGGTTCGACATGCACGAATTGCCGGACTTCTGCCGCTCCAATCCCATCGGCGTGAAGGGCGCGGGCGAGAGCGGCACCGTCGGCGCGCCGCCGACCGTCATCAACGCCATTGTCGACGCGCTGCGCGACTACGGCGTGAAGGACGTGCCGATGCCGGCGACGCCGCTGCGCGTGTGGCAGGCGATGCAAGAGGCGCGCGTGTCGTGATATACGACACGCCCGCGCGTCTTCTGTCGGCGGACAACTTGGGACCGAATTGAATGGCCTTGGAATTCGGAGTGTTCGATCACGTCGACCGCAACGACCTGCCGCTGTCGCGATTCTACGAGGACCGGCTGAAGCTGATCGAGGCCTACGACCGCGCCGGCATCTACGGCTACCATTGCGCCGAGCACCATTCGACGCCGCTCGGCATGTCGCCTTCGCCCAACGTGTTCCTTGCCGCGGTGGCGCAGCGCACCAAACAACTTCGTTTCGGCCCGCTGGTCTATACGCTTGCACTGTACCACCCGCTGCGGCTCGCGGAAGAAATCTGCATGCTCGACCAGGTGAGCCGGGGCCGGCTTCAACTGGGCGTCGGCAAGGGCATTTCGCCGATCGAAGTGGGCTACTACGGCATCGACTTCAGGAACGCCGACAAGATGTTTTCCGAAGCGCTGAAAATCGTGCTGCAGGCGCTGACGACAAAGCGGGTCGATTTCCAGGGCGAGTTTTTCCGCTACAGCAACGTGCCGTTCGACGTCGAGGCGTTCCAGAAGCCGCATCCGCCGCTGTGGTACGGCGTGATCACACCCGACAGCGCCGAACGCTCGGCGCTTGCCGGATACAACATCGTCGCCAACGGGCCGGCCAAGGTGTTCGCTGCCATCACCGAGCGATACCGCGCAACGTACAAGTCGCCGCCGGGCGCGGCCGGATATCCGAAGCTCGGGCTGAACCGTTTCATCGTCCTCGCGGACACCGACGCCGACGCGCTCGACATCGGGCGGCGCGCCTATCGCCGCTGGTATTCGAACTTCATGATGCTCTGGCGCAAGCACAACACCGCGCCGACCAACGTCGCCTATCCGCCGGAGCTCGACGGCCAGATCGCACTCGGCGTCGCCGCGGTCGGCACGCCCGCCACCGTGCTGAACAGCCTGCGCGCGCAGCTTGCCGAGTCGGGCGCGAACTATCTGGTCTGCCGCTTCGCATTCGGCGATCTCTCGCTCGCCGAATCGCTGCGCTCGCTCAACCTGTTTCAGCGCAACGTCATGCCGGCGCTGCGCGAGAGCGCGCCGGTCGCGGCGGAGTAGTGCATTCTTGAGCGAAGAAACCGGGGTCCCGGGTCGGCAGCGCGTCATTTCATGCCGCGCTGCGCCCGGGACACGGGGCTGCCGAACAATCAGATCGGCTTGATCGCGACCTTGCGGAACTTGATCGTGCCGCTGCCGTGCTGGAGCGTGATCGGGCCCTCCTCGAACATCTCGTTGCGCAACCGCGCCGTCTCCTTGCCGTTGAGCACAACGACGATCTCGCGGCCCTTCACGGTGATCTCGAAGGTGTTCCACTTGCCGCCGGCCTTCGGCATCGGATTGACCTCGGCGAACCGCACGATCGCGCCGGTGCCGTAGGTCGGGTCCTTGCGCTGGTCGAAGATGTTGGCCTCGTAGCAGGACCGGTCGGTGATCACTTCCGGATTCTGGCAGCGCATGAAGATGCCGCTGTTGGCGTCGTCGCTGGACCAGAACTCGACGTAGATCTGGAAGTCCTTGTACTTCGCCTTGGTGACGAGATGCGCCGGCGCCTTTCTGGTGCGCTTGTCGGCGACGATGGCGCCGTCCTCGACCCGCCAGTTGGTCTCGCCGACCTTGTTCCACTGGTCGCCGATGGTCTTGCCGTCGAACAGGCTGATCCAGCCCGGACCGGACTGCGCGGACGCCGGAGCGGCTGCGAAGAAGGCGGCAACGGCGAAGCCCGCCGCAAGCGCGATGGCGCGATGCATGGGTTGAGTCCTCCCTGGATTGCTATCGTTTGGTTTCTGGACAAAACAGCCGTTGGCGGCTGTGAAAGCTTCTTGCCGGTGGCGCCGGAAAATAAATCATGCATCGCATGGTAGAGCCATTCGCGCCGCTCTGGAAGCCGGTCGCGCGCGGCGGTAGCGTGAGCGCGGGAGTTCGAGATGAGCGGTTACGACTACCGGCCCTTCCTGCCGCCGCCCGGCACGTCCAAGATCGCGGGCCCAACGCCGCGCGCCCACACCGAGGGGCGGACCAAGAACAACGCCCGCGCCCAGGGCATGTTCGCCAAGTGGGCGCAGATGGCGAGCGAGCCGTTCCGCGGCATCACCACGGACGGCAATCCCATCGCGGGCCTGTTTGAACGCAAGCCGGAGGGCGCGCCGACGCTCGCCATGATCGAAGCGGTCAACGCGCTGCTGGCCCGCATGTCGAGCGAGCAGAAAAAGGCGTCGTGCTTTCCCGTCGATTCGCCGCAATGGCGGCGCTGGCAGAACACCGAGCTGTTCCTCGAAGACTACGGCCTGCGTCTCGACGAAGTAGGCGAGCCGCTGCGCGAAGCCACGATGGCGGTGCTTCGCGCCAGCCTGAGCCCGCACGGCTACGAGCTGTCGCGCAACACGATGAAGCTCAACCGCTTCCTCGGCGACCTGGTCGGCGGGCCGGACGTCATGGGCGAGTGGAGCTACACGTTCTGCCTGTTCGGCGAACCGTCGGCGAGCGAACCTTGGGGCTGGCAGTACTTCGGGCATCATCTGGTGATCAACTGCTTCGTGTTCGGCGAGCAGATGACCATCACGCCGGCATTCTGGGGCGCCGAGCCGAGCTTCGCCGACCATGGGCCGTTCAAGGGCATCCATCTGTTCCAGGACGAGGAGCGCGCGGGACTGACGCTGATGCGCTCGTTCAGCGAGGCGCAGCAAAAGCGTGCCATCGTCTATCATTCGATGATGGGCGGCGACCTGCCGGAAGGCCGGCGGCATTTCGCCGACAATCTGCATCTCGGCGGCGCGTACCAGGACAACCGCGTGGTGCCCTACGAGGGCCTGAAGGGCACGGAGCTGTCGGCGCTGCAGCGGCGCAACCTGCTCGACCTCGTGGAGAAATACTACGGCGTGCTGCCGCACGGACCGCGCGCCGCGCGCATGGCGGAAATGGAGCGGCACCTGGCCGACACGCATTTCTGCTGGATCGGCGGCTTCTCCGAGGAAAGCCCGTTCTATTACCGGGTGCAGAGCCCGGTGACGTTCATCGAGTTCGACCACCACGCCGGCGTGTTCCTGACCAACCCGGAGCCGGCGAAGTTCCACGTCCACACCATCGTGCGCACGCCGAACGGCAACGACTACGGCTTCGATCTGCTGCGGCAGCACTACCGGACGTCGCCGCATCACAAGCACGATCACGGCGGCGGCGGGCATCATCATCACCACGGCGATGGCGACCGTCACCATCATCATGGGGATGGGAAGCACGATCACCATCACGGCAATGGCGATCACGGGTCTCATCACCACAACAAGACGTGACGGCGCACGGAATCGCTTGCCGTCCATCCAGTCCTCTTCGATTGTCAAACAGCCAAACGGGATCGTCCGCGGACTTTGAGGGCGCCGCGGAGCCCTGCTCCTTTTTCCGTCCCCCGGACAAAGCCCGAGGGGATGGAGCGCCGAGCGGCGCCCTTTCTCAAGTTCCCCGCTTCGGCCTTCCGGCTTCGGCGAGGGCGCTCCCGTAACGCGTAGACGTCCGAGAACCCGCCGATGTGCGGCGTGACGATCACGTTCGGCATGGTCCAGAGCGGATTGTCCTGCGGCAGCGGCTCCTTGGCATGGGCGTCGAGGGCTGCGCCCGCGATCTTCTTTTCGTTCAGCGCGCGGATCAGCGCGTCCTCGTCGAGCACGCCGCCGCGCGCCAGGTTGATGAGATGCGCGGAGGGCTTCATCGCCGACAACACCTCGTAATTGACGATGTTGCGGGTGTCGGCTTCGAGCGGCACCAGCAGCACGAAGTAGTCGAGCTCCTTCACGGCCTCGACGATCTGAGCGCGCGAATAGATTTTGTCGAATCCCGGGATCGGCCGGTCGGTGCGCGAGATGCCGGTGACGCGCATGTTGAAAGCCTTGAAGCGCGGCGCCATGTCCTCGGCGATGGCGCCGAGGCCGAGGATGCCGACGGTCTTTTCCGCAAGCAGCGCGCCGGGCCAGCGCACCCATGACTTCTCGGCGCGCTGGCGCTCGATGCGGCGGAAGTCGCGCGTCAATGCGAGCATGGTGAGGAACGCCATCTCCGAGATCGGCGCGCCGTGGATGCCGCGCACCGCGGTGACGATCACGTCCTTGCCGAGATGGGGTGAGTCGGTGATGCCGTCGGTGCCGGTGCCGAGCGAATGCACCCACTTGAGCCGCGGCGTGTCCTTGAAGAAGTCCTGCTTCGCCTGCGGACCGAAGCACATGACGATGTCGGCCCAGCCGGCGTGCTGGATCGCCTCGTCGCGCGTGCCGAAGGTCTTGATGGTGAGTTCGGGATGGCGCGGGGCGAGATACTTCTCGTAGCCGGAGCGCGTGGGTTCGGGATGGGTGAGGAAGATGAGGAGGTTCATGGGAGGCGGGAATGGAAGGGAGGACTACGCACTTGTTCGGATTTCTCCCTCTCCCCGCATAGCACGTCGAAGACGGGCGTGAACGCCCTTTCGCTGGGGATAGGGCCGGGGTGAGGGGGCGTCACCACGACTCTGAGCGTCTCAGACTCGTTGAAGCTCCCCTCACCCGACCGCCCATAGCGCGTCGAAAGACGCGCGTGAACGCGCTTGTGGGCGGTCGACCTCTCCCCGCAAGCGGGGAGAGGTGACGGAGTGTGCCGCGCCGCTCAAGCCACCTCCACCACTTCCTCCGGGAAGTAGTGAATGCGGCCCATCGGACCGTTGCCGCCGATGATGTAGTTGTCGCACAGCCAGTTCAGGTACCCGCCGTGGGCGTAGGTCGGGTGCACGACGATGTTCATGTCCTTCTCGATGGTCCACGGCTCGTCGTTGCGGATCAGCGGGCGCTCGACGAGGTCGTAGCCCTGACCGTGGCAGTAGAGCCGCGCTTCCTCCGGCCGGCCGTTCTTGCGCATGAAGGCGTTGAACGTGTCCCAGATGTCCTTGCAGGACGCGCCGGGCTTGAGCATGTCGAGCGTGAGCTTGCGCGACTCCATGCAGAAGGCGAGCTCGTCCTTCATCGCCTGCGGCACCTTCACGCCGACGACGCAGGAACGGCCGAGCTCGGTGTACATGCCGCCGGGCCCGGAATCCTCCACCAGCAGCGCGACCTGATCGCCCTTCTGAATCACGCGGTTCTGCACGTGGCGCTGGCCGAACTTGCCTGGCTGGCCGAGCGGCATGGAGGCGCAGAGATAGATGCCGTTCTCCGAGCCGTTGCGGCCGCTGTACTCCTGGGCGATCGCGGCCACATCGCGGTCGCGCATGCCGGGCTTGATCGCGGCGAACGCCGCCTTCATCGCGCCGTCCTGCATGATCGCGGCGCGGCGGACCAGCTCCATCTCCTCCGGGCTCTTGATCACCTTGATGCGGTCGACCATCTCGCTGGCGTCGACGTAGCGCGCCTGCGGGAACTTCTTCATGATGAAGTCGCCCATGGCGAACGACATCTGGTAGATGCCGACGAAGCCGATTGACGCCTTGGCGTAAGGCGCGAGCGCCTTCGCGGCCAGCTCCGGATCGTAGTATTGCGTGTAGTGCGCGGACTCGTAGCTCGGCGTGGTGAGGATGCGCTTGACCCCGCGCCAGACGTCGCGCTCCGGCGGCCGGTCGCCGCCAAACGGCCCCTGCATCACCACCGTCATCTCGTCGTCGGCGGGGAAGATCACCGTGTTGGGATAGCCGTTGGTGGCCGGCATGTCGGTGAACCACTTCACGTAGCCGCCCATGTGGTCGTTGTTGTTCTGCATCAGCAGAACGTCGACGCCCTCGCGCTTCATCGCGGCGCGCGTTGCGGCCCAGCGCCGCTCCAGCTCCGCGGTCGAAATCGGCGTCTGCAGGCGCTCGCTCAGTCCATTGCCAGCCATCCGTTCCTCCTTTATCGCACTTTCAATTTTCTTAACACATTGACCCAGAACGACAAATCGGCACAATGCCGATCACGGAAACTTTTCCGGCCGGTGTTGCGTTACCGATTCCGTCAAAAAGCCTTCTTGTATAGTTCATATCTGAGGGGGCCGTCCCTGAGTGCCGTATCCCAATGGAATCCATCCTCGTCAAGGTTTTCGCGACGGCCCTAGCGCTCAGTCAGGTCACGTCAAATCCTGACGCCGTCAAGACGCAGTTCGACCCGGAGGCCGACAAGGCCGAGGTCGTTCGCCTGCTCGGCCAGGGCTGCGCGCATGTCCGCAAGGAATTCGACATCGAGAACATCGATCTCGACGATCTGATTGAGACCGTGATGACCGACAAGCAGGCCGCGAGCGACGAGGTCGCGGTGGCCGGCTTCAAGGGCATCAAGTTCAGCGACCTGCACCTGGCCTACCGGCAAATCTGCAAGCAGGAAAAGATCGAGACCGCGCTGGTCGACTTCGGCGAGGTGATCAAGTTCTACAACGCAGCGGCGACCGATCTGCCCGATCACAACCGCCTGAAAGGCCTGAAGCTGCCCGGCCTCACCACGGTGATGGACGCCAAGGGCGCCAAGTTCGCCGAGTTGTTCGAGCCCGACAACCGCCGGCACTGGGTGCCGCTGTCGGAAATCCCCGATCACGTGCAGAAGGCGTTCATCGCCGCCGAGGACAAGCGCTTCTTCGAGCATCACGGCGTCGACGAGCGCTCGGTGCTGCGCGCCTTCATGAACATGCTCGCCGACCCCAAGAAGCGGCAGGGCGGCTCGACCATTTCGCAGCAGGTGGCGAAGAACCTGCTGGTCGGCGACGACATCTCCTACGAGCGCAAGATCCGCGAAATGATCGTCGCGGGCCGTATCGAAAAGTCGCTGAGCAAGAACGAGATCCTCGAAATCTACCTGAACTCGATTTATCTCGGCCGCTCGACCTGGGGCGTGGAGCTGGCGGCCCGCGCCTATTTCGGCAAGCGCGCCCGCGAACTGACGCTCTCGGAGGGCGCATTCCTCGCCGGCCTGACCAAGGGGCCCGCCTACTACAACCCGGACAAGTACCGCGGCCGGGCCCAGGAGCGGCTCGGCTACGTGCTGACGCGCATGAAAGAGGACAACGCCATCACCGCGGAACAGATGACCGCCGCGGAGGAAGGCCGGCTGAACTTCGTCGAGCACACCCGCGTGCGCCGGACCACCGGATTTCACTTCGTCGACCACATCGGCCGGGAAGCCAGGGCCATGGCCGGCATCGAGCGCCTGACCGCGGTCTCGCACACCGTCCGCTCGACGATCATTCCCGACCTGCAGCGCGCGGCCGAAGCGGCTCTCCAGGAGGGCCTTGCGCGCTACGAGCAGAACGCCAACCGGGTCGAGTTCGAAGGCCCGGAGACCAGTCTGCGCGAAACGATCCTGCAGGTGCAGAAAGACGCAACACCGGACGGCATCAAGCCGGACTGGCAGCGCGCGCTCGAACGGGTGCGGATGCCGCTCTACGACGTGCAATGGATGCCGGCCGTGGTGCTGGAGCGCTCGTCGTCCGGCGGCTTCGATTCGATCCGGGTCGGATTGCGCGACGGCCGCATCCTGCCGCTGTCGACCTGGGGCGCACGGACCAGAAGCCGCCTGAACGTGCACGACGTGATCTATGTCAACGTCGTCGAGGGCGATCCGAAGAAAAAGCAGGGCACGCGCGTCGAGCTGCGCTCGCGCCCGAAGGCGCAGGCCGCGTCGGTGGTGATCGAGAACCGCACCGGGCGCGTGCTCGCGATGGTCGGCAGCTTCTCCTATCCCTTGAGCCAGCTCAACCGCTCGACCCAGTCGCGCCGTCAGCCCGGCTCGTCGCTCAAGCCGCTGACCTATCTCGCGGCGCTCAGCGCGGGATTGCAGCCCAACACGCTGGTGACCGACGCACCGGTCACGTTCCCGCCGATCAACGGCGTCAACCGCTACACCCGGGCCACCGACTGGTGGTCGCCGCGCAACTACGACGGCGGCTACACCGGCACGATGACGCTGCGGCGCGCGCTGGAGCAGTCGAAGAATCTGCCGACGGCTCGCATGCTCTTCGGAATCGGCACCTCGCCGCGCGACAGCCTCGCCGCGATCTGCCAGCTCGCCATCGAGGCGCGGCTCTATCCGGAGTGCGACTACTACTACCCGTTCATCCTCGGCGCGCAGCCGGTGCGGCCGATCGACATGGCGGCGTTCTACGCCGCGATCGCCAACGAAGGCGCGCTTCCCACGCCGCACGTGATCGATTCGATCGAGATCGATGGCCGCACCGTGTACCGGGCCAAGGTGCAGCAGCGCTTCCTCTCCGGTACCGACCGCGCTTCGGCGTTCCAGCTCCGCTCGATCCTGCAGGGCACGGTCGAACGCGGCACCGCCGCGTCCCGGCGCGCGATCGCGCCGTTCATTGCCGGCAAGACCGGCACCAGCGACGAATGGAACGACGCCTGGTTCGTCGGCTTCAGCAACGACGTGACCATCGCGGTCTGGGTCGGCTACGACAACGACCGGCGAAAGCGCACGCTCGGCGCGGGCAACGCCGGTTCGCGCGTGGCGCTGCCGATCTTCGACCAGACCATGCACGCGGTCTGGAACATCTACCGGCCGCGCACCCTGCTCGCAGGCCCCTCGCCCGAGGCCTCGCGCCAATTGATCGCACTGCCGATCGACGTGCGCACCGGGCAGCGCGTCAACGCCGGCCGCGGCGCGTTCATGGAGCATTTCAAGCTGGACAGCGCCGGCCGCATGGCGGAAACGCAATACCGGCTGGTGTCGCGCGAATCCGACGGTTTCGGCAACGATTCCGGATTCCCGAATATCGGCGGACCCTTCACGCCGCCGTGGTTCCAGCGCGACGCGGACGGCCCGCCGGGCATGCCGCCCTTCTTCCGCTCGTCGCCGTCCCGGTCCGAACCGCGCGACGACCGCTATCTGCGGGAGCCGCCGCGCGAGCGTCTGGAGCAGGACCCGTTCTACATCGAGCGCCAGGAGCGGCAGCAGCGCACGCGGCCGCGCACCGCAGAGCCCTACGTCGACCGTGCACCGCCGCCGCCGCGGCGGGGACCGGATGTTTTCTGGGGCGGCCGTCCCGGTTTCTGAGATAAGCTGTCCGGCACACGTTCCGAATTTCCGGGGGCTGGATGAGCCGTCTCAAGCTGTCGGTTGCGACCACCGATTACGATCATTTCCGCGACTTCCGCCTCGGCGCGGTGCAGGCCGAGGGTATCGAGCCGGTGTGGTCGGTGCTCGGGCATCACGAAATTTTCGCGCGCTTCACCCTCAATCGGGATTGGGACGTGGCGGAGCTGTCGTTCGCCAAGTTCTGCGCCCAGGTCACGCGCAAGAACTCCGACATCATTGGCCTGCCGGTGATCTGCTCGCGGCTGTTCCGGTTCTCGTCGTTCTACGTCAACAAGAACAGCAAGATCAAAACCGCGAAGGACCTCAAGGGCAAGAAGATCGGCTCGCCGGAATGGGCGCACACCGCGGCGGTCTACATGCGCGGCTGGCTCAACGACGAGCACGGTGTCGGGCTCAAGGACGTGCACTGGGTGCAGGCCGGCACCAACGAGGCCGGCCGCGCCGAGAAGGTCGAATTGAGCCTGCCCAAGGGCGTCAAGCTCACCCGCTTCAGCGACAAGTCGCTGAGCGACATGCTGGCCGCGGGCGAGATCGACTGCGCCATCATCGCGCGCCCGCCCGACTGCTTCCGTCAGGGCCATCCCGACGTGGAGCGGCTGTTCCCGGATTTCCGGAAGATGGAAGAGAGCTACTACGCCTGGACCAAGGTCTGGCCGATCATGCACATCATTGCGGTGCAGAAGCGCGTGCTGGACGACAATCCGTGGGCGGCGCGCAATCTCTACAACGCCTTCCTCGCCTCCAAGAACCGCAGCGTCGAACGGCTGACCGATCCCGCCGTGTCGCGCTATCCGATCCCGTGGCTGCCGACGTATGCGCGGCAGATGAGCGATCTGTTCAAGGGCGATCCGTTCCCCTACGGCATCGAAGAGAACCGCGCGACCTGGGAGCAGATGCTGCGCTACGCCCACGAACAGGGCATCGCGCATAGGCACGCCAAGCCCGAGGAGATTTTTCCGAAGGGCATCATGACCGACGTCAAGGTGTGACGCCGATGCCGCGCTGAGAGGGCTGCATGACCGTAGTCGAGTTCTTCAACGACGGCGATGCCTACGAGCGGTTCATGGGCCGCTGGAGCCGCGCGTCCGGCGAGATTTTCCTCGATTGGCTCGCACTGCCGAAAGGCCTGCACTGGCTGGACGTGGGCTGCGGCACCGGCGCGTTCACCGAGCTGCTTTACGCGCGTTGCGCGCCGTCGAAGGTCGAAGGCGTCGATCCTGCCGAAGACCAGCTCGCCTTTGCGCGCAAGCGGCCCGGCGCTGCACAAGCGGAATTCCGGCAGGGCGACGCGCAGGCGCTGCCGTTTGCGGACGGACAGTTCGATGCCGCCGCAATGGCGCTGGTCATAAACTTCGTCCCCGATCCGGCCAAGGCGGTCGCCGAAATGGCGCGCGTGCTCAAGCCCGGCGGCACGGCCGGCGCCTACATCTGGGACTTCCACAGCGGCGGCTTCGTGCAGCAGCCGCTGCGCGACGCCATCACAGCGACGGGCGCACCGCTGCTGCCCAACCCCGGCCCCGAGAAGGCGACGCGCGAAGCGTTGCAGGGCACCTTCGCGGCGGCGGGCTTTCAGGCGGTCGAAACGCGCGGCATCGAAATCGACGTTTCCTATCCCGACTTCGAAACCTACTGGGCATCGCAGACCGGCCTGCCCAATCCTGCGGTGCAGTCGCTGCGCAAGATGGCGGAGCCTGACGTGGCAAAGCTCAAGGCCGGCCTGCGCGACAAGCTCACCGGCCCCGGCGGCCGCGTGACCTATCCCGCGCGGGCCAACGCCGTCAAAGGCCGCAAGCCCGGCTGACCGATTGCAGCTGGCGCGCGACCCGCGGCGGCGGTGCGCCGCATAGACATCGTGCACGGCCGCTGCCAGCATGCGGCGCGCTCGGCCAAGAAAATTCGAACGGCATTGCGGGGAGGACTCGGTTCGGGATGAAGACCATCGCCAGGATATTCCTTTGGCTGATCGTTCTGATCGCGGTCGTCGCCGGCGGACTGTTCGCGGCGCATCAGGTCACGCCGTGGCCGTCGGCGATGCTGATCCGCTACGCCTTCGAGGCCGGCGCTGCGAAAACCTCGCGCGCGCTCGAAAAGCACGTCCCCAAGGACGTGGCGTCGCTGCTCAACGAACGCTACGACGAGGCCGACGCCGGCGCGCTGCTCGACGTCCATTTCCCGGCAGCCGTCGACAACACGGCCCAGGCGCTGCCGACGGTGGTCTGGATTCACGGCGGCGGCTTCCTGTCAGGCAGCAAGGGCGAGATCGCCAACTACGCCAAAATCCTCGCCTCCAAGGGCTTCACTGTCGTCGGCGTCGACTATTCGCTCGCGCCAGCGAAAACCTATCCGACGCCGGTGCGCCAGGTGAATGTGGCTCTCGGCTATCTGGTGAAGAACGCGCGACGCCTGCATGTGAACGCCAACAAGTTCGTGCTGGCGGGCGATTCCGCCGGCGCGCACATCGCAGCCCAGCTTGCGAACGCGATCAGCGTGCCGGACTACGCCAAGGCGCTCGGCATCGAACCTGCGATCGACCGGCTGCGGCTTTCCGGCGCGATGCTGTATTGCGGCCCCTACGATCTCGCCTCCATCGGAAGACGGCCCGGCGCGCCCGGCATGTTGGCGCAAACCATGGGCTGGTCTTACTTCGGGACAAAGGACTACGCCAACGAAGAGCGGTTCGCGACGTTCTCGGTGGCGAAACACCTGACGCCGGAGAGAGATGGTCCCGGTTTCCGGGACAGTTTGGCGGCTTGGCTAAGATGGATTCTGGGTTTGATTACGCCGCCAATTTTTCTGGCTCCATGTCGATATCATAGACCTCGTCGGGCGTCCTGCCGCCGAG
>VGEP01000033.1 GCA_016869215.1 Alphaproteobacteria bacterium
TCCCGCAAAATCCCGATGATCTGCTCTTCCGTGAAACGGCTCGGCTTCATGTCCATCCCCTTCCAGGGTGATGGACTCTACCTATTTTTGGAGGAGTTCTTGGGGCTCAGGTCATGCCCATCACTTAGGATGCTCGACGACGAGGTCAGGGGCCTGCTGCGTAGCGTCACTACGAGACCACCGCGCGCCTCGATTATAGTGGAATGACCCATTCCAATTCTCGTGGTTATGCAGTATCAGCCCCCTCAAGCAGAACACGCTTACCTGCGCTCGTTCGCAGGAGTGAGCAACAGGAGTGAACGATGGTCGCCCTGACCTTCCCCGACGGCGCACGCCGCGAATATCCCAACGGCATCTCAGGCCTCGACATCGCCAAGGGCATCTCGCCCTCGCTCGCCAAGCGCACGGTTGCGATGGCGCTCGACGGAATCGTCACCGATCTCGCCGACCCGATCGAAAAAGACGCCAAGATCGAATTCCTCACCCGCGAGGACCCGCGCGCGCTGGAGTTGATCCGGCACGACTGCGCGCATGTGATGGCGGAGGCCGTGCAGGCGCTGTGGCCCGGCACGCAGGTCACCATCGGCCCGGTGATCGACAACGGTTTTTTTTACGACTTCTACCGCAACGCGCCGTTCACGCCCGAAGACCTGCCGGTCATCGAAAAGAAGATGCGCGAGATCGTCGCGAAGGACGCAGCTTTCACCAAGGAGGTCTGGCCGCGCGACGAGGCCAAGCGCGTGTTCAAGGACAAGGGCGAGACGTTCAAGGTCGAGTTGGTCGACGCGATCCCGCCCGGCGAGCCGTTGAAAATCTACCGCCAGGGCGATTGGTTCGACCTGTGCCGCGGCCCGCACATGACCTCGACCGGCAAGATCGGCACCGCGTTCAAGCTGCAGAAGGTCGCGGGCGCGTACTGGCGCGGCGACTCAAACAACCCGATGCTGACGCGCATCTACGGCACCGCCTTCGCCAAGCAGGAGGAACTCGACGCGCATCTGAGGATGCTCGAAGAGGCCGAGAAGCGCGACCACCGCCGGCTCGGCCGCGAGATGGACCTGTTCCACTTCCAGGAGGAAGGCCCCGGCACCGTGTTCTGGCACGCGGCCGGCTGGACCATCTTCCAGGAGATCGTCGCCTACATGCGCCGCCGCCTGAAGGGCGACTACCGCGAGGTGAACGCGCCGCAGATGCTCGACAAGTCGCTGTGGGAGACCTCGGGCCACTGGGGCTGGTTCCGCGAGAACATGTTCATGGCGCAGTCCGCGGGCGACGACACCGAAGACGAGCGCGTCTACGCCATCAAGCCGATGAACTGTCCGGGCCACATCCAGATCTTCAAGCACGGGCTGCGCTCGTACCGCGAGCTGCCGGTGCGGATGGCCGAGTTCGGCGTGGTGCACCGCTACGAGCCGTCAGGCGCGCTGCACGGGCTGATGCGGGTGCGCGCGTTCACGCAGGACGACGCGCATGTGTTCTGCACGCCGGAGCAAATGGCCGACGAGTGCCTGAAGATCAACGACCTGATACTTTCGACCTACGCCGACTTCGGCTTCGAGGGCGACCTCACGGTGAAGCTCTCGACGCGGCCGGAGAAGCGCGTCGGCTCCGACGAGGCATGGGATCACGCCGAGGCGATCATGCAGGACGTGCTCAAGCGCATCGAGGCGCAGGGCCAGGGCCGCATCAAGACCGGGATCAATCCGGGCGAAGGTGCGTTCTACGGGCCGAAGTTCGAATACGTCCTGCGCGACGCCATCGGCCGCGACTGGCAGTGCGGCACGACGCAGGTCGACTTCAACCTGCCGCAGCGCTTCGAGGCGTTTTACATCGCCGCCGACGGATCGAAGACCACGCCGGTGATGATCCACCGCGCCATCTGCGGCTCGATGGAGCGCTTCCTCGGCATTCTCCTTGAGAACTACGCCGGCCACCTGCCGCTGTGGCTTGCACCGACGCAAGCCGTCATCGCGACCATTACTTCGGACGCCGACAGTTACGCGCAGGACGCGCTCGCGGCCGCGCGCCGGCTCGGACTGCGGGCCGAACTCGACATCCGCAACGAGAAGATCAACTACAAGGTCCGCGAGCACTCGCTGGCGAAGGTGCCGGCGCTGCTGGTGGTCGGCAAGAAGGAGGCCGCCGAGCGCACGGTGTCTATCCGCAGACTCGGCAGCGAGAAGCAGCAAGTCATGCCGCTGGATCAGGCGCTGGCGGCGCTGACCGACGAGGCCGTGCCGCCGGATGTGAGGCGGCCGCGGAATGCGGTGCAGGTCACCTAACCTTCGCCGTCATTGTCGCCGCGAGAGAGATTGACAGCGGCGCGTGAGGTCACGGCAGGATGATCGGTGCCGGTCCGTGGTTCGGCGGCATCGTGGTGCGGCCGGCAGGAACGATATTGGGATTCTGGACTGTCACCGCCGCACGCTCCAGCCGCGTCGCGCGCCACGGTCCGGTTTCGCTGGTACCTTGAATCGTATCGGCCTCGATCGTCCCGCGGTAGCGGCGCGTTTGCCCGCCGACGGCAACCTCAAAGCTGAACTCCGCTCCCTTGAGGACGGCGTGGCGGATCGGCTCGGAACGGCCGCCGAAGTCGGCGGTGCCGGCGATCTTCTGGAAGGTCTGGTCGAGTCTGAGCGTGAAGGTTTCCGCCGGATCATGCACGCTCCATCGTCCCGCAGCATGGGCGGGCACGACCCACAAATAAATCCGCCCGCTCCTGTAGACCGCATCTGGCTCCCAGCCCCCCATCGGGAAAGCATGCGACACAACGCGCGCACCCGGCCGCATCTGCGCGAGAATCTGCGGCTGCAAGGTCACCGTCACTTCCTGAAGAAGATACATGGTCAGAACATCGATCTCCCGCAGATCCGTCTTGAACAGGTCCTGCTGCAGGAAGGTCACACGGTCGCTAACGCCGGCGCGCTCGGCGTTTGCGCGCGAGCGTTCGACGAGGTGAGGATTGAGCTCGATGCCGAGCCCGCGCGCGCCAAAGTCCTTCGCCGCCGCGATCGGGATGCGCCCGTCGCCCGAACCGAGATCGGCCACCAGTTCGCCCGTCTTCACGCCGGCGATCTCGAGCATGCGTTTGACGGTTGCATATGGGGTCGCGATGAAGGGCGCGGCGCGATCGAGGGCCGGCGCCTGCACGACAGGAAGTGCGGAAAAAGTCAGAACACCAATGACGATTTGAATCGCCAACGAACGCACACCCCGCATGCTGCACCTTTCGCGCCAACCGCACGCGCTCCCGGCGGCGGCTCGCAGATCAACCCGCGTACGGAAAATGCGACGACGCGGGCGGCAAAGCTAGCAATTGGTCGAAGGCCGCGCGAGCCTCTCATAGCGGCTTGCGGTTGGAGTTTGGCTTGGACTTTGGTTTGGACTTTCCCCGCTTCGTCCCTTTACGCGTGCGGCGCGGCTCTTCGATCACGCGGGGCTGCTCGAACGGCCCCGGCTTGAAGAAGCGATCCAGCGGACTTTCGATGAAACGCTCGCGCTCGCGGCCTGGCATTTCGCTCGCGGGAATTCTGGTCTGCGCCGACGCCACCGCCGCGCCCCCGATCAGGACAACAGCCGCAAGCGCGGTGCGAAGTGCCCTCACCGCGCCAGCACCTCGATCTCGCGGTCGACGCCGGGGACAACCGTGATGTCCTGCTCGTAGACCCTGTTGTCGTTGCGCGCGACGACGCGATATTCGCCTTCGTTGAGGATCACGCGCGGGAAGGCGCCCTTGGATTCGGTGACGATGTCGCCGGACATCGACAGCACGGCCCAGTCGGTGTTGGCGAGCGCCTCGCCGCCGCGTCGCCCGACCAGCCGGAACATGATCGCGGCGGCACGGTGGGTGACGGTGATATCGGTCAGCTTGCCGGCCTGCACGCGGATGTCGGAGCGCACGACGGCGTTGCCGTCGCCGTATTTCGACAGGATGTAATAGGTGCCCTCGGGCACCAGCACGACGTCGCCGGTCAGCACATTCGAGGCCAGCGGCTTGCGGTCCTCGGCGCCGATCTCGAACTGGCTGCCCTTGTAGATGTCGTAGGAAATCTGGCCGGTCGGAATCCGCGCGTCGCCGACCTGGCCCTTGATCGCGATGCCGCCCGCCGGAATCTCGAACACCTCGCGCACCGGCTCGCCGCGCACCTGCACCGTCTTGGATGCACTGGCATGCCCGAATGTGACGTGGACGATGTAGCCGCCGGCCGGCAACACGATGCTGGGCTGCGCCGCGCGGTCTTCCTTGAGCAATCGGAAGCCGCCGGCCTGGTCGGGACGATCGGGATAGACCCGCCAATGTAGCCCGCCGGTGATCAGTCCGCCGCCCGGTCCGAACCGCGCGGACGCGATGACGACACCTTCGCCCGACCGGACGTTGGGCGCGGACTGGGCATAGGCCGGACCGGACGAAATCGACGCTAAGGCCGCGACAAGCACCGGCAGCGCCATCGGGAGCGCGCACCAAAACCGCGGCTGTTGCTCGTTAGGTCCCGTCATGGCGGCAACATTTCGACCGAAATCGCGGCGATTTCAAGCCGAACTGCGGTTTGTCAGCGCCACCCGCCTATGGTAGCGCAGACACCGATAGATACGCCCATGCCCGACGCCATTGACCTCCTCAAAACGCGACGCTCGGTCAAGCCGATCGAACTGACCGGCCCCGGCCCCGACGCGTCGCAGCTCGCGACGCTCCTGACCGTCGCCTCCCGCGTGCCCGATCACGGCAAACTGACACCGTGGCGCTTCATCGTGTTCGAGGGCGGCGCGCGGCTTGCCGCGGGCGAGAGCATCTCAAGGATTTTCTGCGACAACCGGCCCGACGCCACGCCCGATCAGATCGAATTCGAGCGCAGGCGGCTTGCCCGGGCCCCGCTGGTGATCGCGGTGGTCAGCCGCGCGGGTGCACACGTCAAGATTCCGGAATGGGAGCAGGTGCTGTCGGCGGGCGCGGCCACGATGAGTCTGGTGTTCGGCGCGCACGCGTTGGGCTACGCCGCAAACTGGATTACCGAATGGTACGCCTACGACCGCCGCGTGCTGGACGCGCTCGGCGTACGGCCGGAGGAGCGTGTCGCAGGCTTCGTGCATATCGGGCGGCCGGTGAAGCCGCCGGAGGAGCGCGAACGGCCGCCGCTCGACATGATCGTGACACGCTACGGGTCGGCGTGACGACAACCGACGCGCCGCGCGGCAAGGAGCTCATGGGGAACACATGCACTACGACACGCGCAATAAGGACCATGGCGGCCTGCCGCGCAATCCGTTCAAGGCGATCGTGACACCGCGGCCGATCGGCTGGGTGACCACGATGAGCGCCAAGGGCGAAGTCAACCTCGCGCCCTACTCCTTTTTCAACGGCATCACCGACACGCCGCCGATGGTGATGTTCTCGAGCGAGGGCCTGAAGGACTCCGTGGTCTTCGCCGAAGAAACCAAGGAATTTGTCTGCAACCTCGCCACCTACGACCTGCGCGACCAGATGAACGCCACCTCTGCGCCGCTGCCGCGAGGGGCGAGCGAGATGCACGCGGCCGGGCTCGAAGCTGCCCCCTCTCGCTTCGTCAAGCCGCCGCGTGTCGCAGCATCGCCCTGCGCGCTGGAGTGCAAGTGGATCAAGACCGTCAGCTTCGATATCGAGGGGAGCGAGGTCGACCGTTATGTGGTGTTCGGCCACGTCGTCGGTATCTACATCGACGACCGCTTCATCGAGAACGGCCGGCTCAACACCGCGGCGATGAAGCCGATCGCGCGATGCGGCTATGACGAATATGCGGTGGTGGATTCCGTCTTCAAGATGACCCGTCCGCCCGGCGGCGGGACCTAACCCGCGGCGCCGGGCCGCGGCACGATCGGGAGTGAGACGCTTGGTGTTCGAAAGCCCGCGCCCCGCGCGCAACGGCGACCGAGGCGCAGACGCCAGTGCCGAGCGGGACACTCCGGCTTACGAGCGGCCGACCGTTGGGCTTGCGCTCGGCGGCGGCGGCGCGCGCGGCTTCGCTCACATCGGCGTAATCCGCACGCTGCTGCAAAATGGCATCAAGCCCGATGTCATCGTCGGCACCTCCATCGGCGCGGTGGTCGGCGGCTGCTACGCCGGGGGCAAGCTCGACACGCTCGAAACCTGGGCGCGCGGCCTCACCCGCCGCGGCATTCTGAGCTACCTGGACATCAGCCTGTCCGGTTCAGGACTGATCGGAGGATCGAGGCTGGCGGCGCAGATCGAGGACGCGCTCGGCGACACCCAGATCGAGTCGCTGCCGATCCGCTTTGCCGCAATCACCACCGAAGTCGGCACAGGCCATGAAATCTGGCTGACGCGCGGCCGGATGGTCGATGCAATCCGCGCATCCTACGCGCTGCCGGGAATTTTCCCGCCAGTCGCCCTCGCCGGGCGCTGGCTGGTCGACGGCGCGCTGGTCAACCCGGTGCCGGTGTCGGCGGCGCGCGTGTTCGGCGCGCGTATGGTGATCGCGGTGAACCTGAACTCCGACATCCTGGGGCGCAGTATCACGCTTACGGGAGACGACAAACCCAGCGACGGCGGCGACAAGCCGCGCCGTGGGCTCGGTGCGATCTTCGGCACCGAACGAGCGATCAAGCGGCAATTCGTCGGCGACACGCGGCGGCCCAGCATTCCGACCGTGATGGTCGATGCCTTCAACATCATGCAGGACCGCATCACGCGCGCACGGCTTGCCGGCGATCCGCCGGACGTGACGGTCAATCCCCGCCTGGGCCACGTCGGCTGGTTCGATTTTCACCGCGCGAACGAGGCGATCGAAGCTGGTGCGCTGGCCGCGCAGCGTACGCTCGACCTCATTCAAGAGGCGAGCGCGGCGCTCGGCCCCAGGCCAGCGCCGATCACGCCGCCGGTGGGGTGACCGCAGCCCGGGTCGGCCGCTTCAAGCGGTCTGGATGTAGTCGCGCAGCGCCGACTGCTCGCGTTCCATTTCGTGCAGGCGGAACTTGACCACGTCGCCGATCGACACGATGCCGACAAGCTTGCCCTGGTCCACTACCGGCAGATGCCGGAACTTGCCTGCCGTCATGCGCTCCATCACCGAACTGATGGTGTCGCCGGGCACGCAGGTCATGACTTTGCGGGTCATCACCTCGGTGAGCGGCAGTTCGAGTGCCGAAGCACCTTGCTCCGCCAGCACCTGCACGATGTCGCGCTCGGACAGGATGCCGACCACGCGGCGGTCGGGCCCGGTCACCACCAGCGCGCCGATCTTGTGCTCCGCGAGCCGCGCGGCCGCGGCCGCCACATGAGTGTTGGGTTCGATCGTTTCGACGTTGCCGCCCTTGGCGGCGAGAATGGCCTTGACGGTCATGGGTCGCTCCCTTGCGTTGCGCCCCGCCGGGCGCCTGTGGGTCGCTTCCTTGGGTTCCCCGCCCAACTCGACTCGAAGCCCTCCAGTTTGATCGAAGGCTAGCGGATAACGCCGCGCAGTGGGTCAGCGTTCCTGACCCGACGACAGAATTGCGCACGAGCCATGCTGCGGAGGGTTAGCGCCGGGTGAAGCCGTCAAAGTCGGGCAATTCGGGCAGGTTCGGCGCCGGCCGCGGCGGATCGAAGGCGGAAAACAGCAGAAGTCCGGCCAGGAACCCGCCGAGATGCGCCTGCCACGCCACGTTCTGGCTCTCGCCGGCGATCGGCAGCGAGCCGAGTCCGAACAGAAGGTTGAGACCGAACCACACCGCGAGGAAGGCGATCACGCGCGGATTGCGCAGGGCGATCGACAGCGGCGCCGCCGGGATCCGATCGGCATGCGTACGGTCGCCGTGCCAGACGTCGAGCGGCCCGCCCGGCGCGAACGCAAACCGCGCGGCCGCGCCCATCGTGCCGGAGATCGCGGCCGACGCGCCGATCATCGGGGCAAGCTCGCCCGCGTGCGTCAGGAGATGGGCGACCGCGCCCGCCGCCACCGTCACCGCAAAGAACGCCAGGAACCGCCACGGTCCGAAGCGCCGCGCCACCGGGCTGCCGAACGCAACCAGCCACACCGCGTTGAACCCGAGATGGACGAGATCGGCGTGCAGCAGCGAATAGGTGACGAAGCTCCAGAAAGCGGCGCCCCGCCCGCCGGGAATGATGCCGTCGGTCAGCGCGCTTGCGTCGTAGCGCGCAGGCACGAAGCCGAACGCAAAGACTGCAAGCCGGTCGAGATCGACCGGCAACAGCCACTCGCGCACACCGTGGACGATTGCGAGCGCGGCCAGGACCGCGATGACGACTGCGGGAATGTTGAATATCGGCTCGCGAGAACGGTCCAAGCGCACTCCATCCGAAACGCGCTCGGGAATCCGCGCGGCGCGCTTTGGTAAGCGAGACCGGCCCTGCAGGCAAACAAAAGAAAAAGGGAGGGCCGGGCCCTCCCTTTCGGTCGCATCCCCCCTCTCCCCGAGGATTCTGCAACAGCGGCGGTGCAAGGCCGCCGCAAAACTTCGGCCCCTGCTTAGTCCGTATCCGGCGCGCCGCCAATGCGCCGCCGCAAGTAACGCTAACGCGACTTGGTTCGCGCCGCGATCCGGCCGGGCCGCCTCACGGCACGCCGACTGCTCCGTCCCGCGTGCCGACGCCGAAGCAGCGCGAGCTTGTCCCGATCGGAGACAGATCGCGCCGCTTGCTCCGGCCACGGCGGTACAGGGGAGCGAAAATGAAACACCCGTCCAATAACGGCCTGTTCGCCTATTGGAACGCACAGCGCGGCGACCGGCTGGCGCCCGAACGCGCCGACATCGAGCCGAGCGCGATCCGCAAGCTGCTGGGCGACACCTTCGTGCTGGAGGTGGACCGGTTCGGCGCTTACCCGTTCCGGCTTGCCGGCACCCGCCTCTGCGCGCTGTTCGGCCGCGAGTTGAAGACAGAGAGCTTCGTCAGGCTGTGGGAGCGAGCGGGCCAGACCGCCGTGCGCGAGCTGCTTGCGGTGGTCACGGAAGAGAAAACCGGCGTGGTGGCCAGCGCCGCCGGAGCGACGTCCGACGACACGCTGCTCCCGGTCGACCTCGAACTGCTGCTGCTGCCATTGGCCTCCGAGTCCCGCGCCGATGCGCGCATCCTGGGCGCGCTGGCTCCCATGACCGCGCCCTACTGGCTCGGCGTCCGAACGGTCGGTCCGCTCGAAATGGGCATGTTCCGGCACGTCGGCGCGGCCTTCGACGCCGCGCCCGCGCCGCGGCTTCGGGCCGCCACAGGACGGCTGAAGCATGGCTTGACTGTCTACGAAGGCGGCCGGCAGGACTGAGCGCAATTACCCGGAACTTTTGAGGATTATTGCACGGAGCGAAAAATAACCCCCCGTTTACGAAGCCTGCATAGTCTCACGGCTTGGTTGTACCATTATGAGTTTGCCGCGCCATGGCGCTGCCCCAGGCCAAAGCCAGCCTACTGAACCACGCGCAGGAGCGCCGACGCCACCAACGGGTGCGCGTCAACCTGCTCGGACGCTATATGCTGTCGGACCGGCAGGAATATCCTTGCCAAGTCGTCAACATGTCTCCGGGCGGAATGGCGCTGATCGCGCCGCAGGTCGGCGCCGTCGGCGAGCGTGTCATCGCCTACGTCGATCATCTCGGCCGGCTTGAAGGCAAGATCGCCCGCCATTTCCAGAGCGGCTTCGCCATGACGATCTCGGCGACGCCGCGCAAGCGCGACAAGCTCGCAGCCCAGCTCACGTGGCTCGCCAACCGCCACATCCTGAACCTGCCCGAAGACCGCCGCCACGGCCGCTTCGTGCCGAAGAACCCGGCGGCGCGCCTGATTCTGCCCAACGGCCTCAACGTCGGGGTCCGGATCATCGACATTTCGCTGTCGGGCGCCGGCGTCGCGACCGAGCACCGGCCGGAAATCGGTAGCCACGTCACCCTCGGCAAGATCCCGGGCCGGGTGGTGCGTCACCTCGAAGAAGGCTTCGCCATCGAGTTCACCCGGCTGCAGCACCCGGACTCGGTGGAAGAGAACGCCGCCGCATCGTAAACGCGAAGTTACCGCAATCGCAGCTTCCGGCCGTCTGAACCGGACTACAGCCCGGCTGCGCGCACCGATGTGCGGCCGGTCAGCGGCCCTCTCCCAGCCTTAACGCAACCCAGTTCACCGCCCGCGAGCGCAGGCCCGCGCTACGGTGGCGCGCTTAAAATTACAATTTTAGTCAAATTCGATTTTACTGTATTTTATGCAAACTCGACTTAAATAAATCAAGTATTCGTCTCAGTCTTTATTTTGGTTGTCTTCAAAATGACTTTGGCCAATTAGCGGCAACACAAAGGCTTTGTGGGAAATGTGACCCCAACAAGACGGGGAACGGGGTCACACAGATGCCGGTTCAGGCAAAACGAATTCTCGGCACGGCTTTGGCCGCAGCCATCTTCGCGGTCCTTGGCGCGGCGGCGCAGGCGCAGTCCCATCGGCCGATCCATGTGTCGGTCGGCGAGACGTCGCGGCCACCGATCGGCTGGGTCGAGTTCTGCAACGAGCACCCGCGCGAATGCGCGACCCGGCCGTCGCAGCCGCGTGACGTGGTGCTGACGCAGAAAGCCTGGCGCGATCTCGTGCGCGTCAACCGCTGGGTCAACGAGAGCATCAAGCCCGTGACCGACATGGAACAGTGGGGCGTGGTCGAACGCTGGTCCTATCCCGACACCGGGAAGGGCGACTGCGAGGACTACGTCCTGCTCAAGCGCCGCATGCTGATGCAAGCGGGCTGGCCGCGCGAGGCGCTGCTGATCACCGTGGTGCGCGACAAGAAGGGCGAAGGCCACGCCGTACTCACGGTCAAGACCGACAAGGGCGACTACGTCCTCGATAACCAGGAGGAGCAGGTGCTCCTCTGGTCCGAAACCGGCTACCGCTTCGTCAAGCGCCAGTCCCAGGGCGATCCCAATCTCTGGGTCGCGCTCGGCGATCCGCGGCCGGCGATCTCCACTGCGGCTGCATCCACACGCTGAGCACTAAGGAGCTACGCGTCCCCGGTCACGTCCCCACCCCTCCCCGTCCCCAGACCGGGTTCGCGCGCGGCCGGCGTCCCCCAACGCCGGCCGCACCTTTTTTGCCGTTAGCCCAGCCGCCTTAAGCCCTTCGCGTACTGCTGCCAGCGCCTGACGTAGATATCCGAGCCGCCCGCAATCATCGCGGTGGTCTTTTCGTCGATGGTGCGGATCGCGCGCGCGGGCGAGCCCACAATCAGCGAATTGTCCGGAAAGCTCTTGCCCTCGGTCACGAGCGCGCCGGCGCCGACCAGCGAGTTCTTCCCGATCCTGGCGCCATTGAGCAGCATCGCGCCCATACCGATCAGCGAATTGTCGCCGACCGTGCAGCCGTGCAGGATGACGTTGTGGCCGATCACGCAGTTCGCGCCGATCGCCATCGGGAAACCCGGATCGGTGTGCAGCGTGGCATTGTCCTGAATCTGGCTGCGTTCGCCGAGCTCGATCCACTCGTTGTCGCCGCGCAGCACAGCGCCGAACCAGACGCTTGCGTGACTCTTCAGCCGCACGCGGCCGATCAGCACCGCGGTCTCGGCGACCCAATAGCGGCCGTCGGCTGGAAATTCCGGCGCCTGCCCGTCAAGCTCGTAGATCGGCATGTCGTCCCTCCGTGCGGAACGACCGTGCCACGTTCCCAAAGACGATGCGAGCGTTCAGGCCACCAGCCGGCCGATGGACGACAGCGCCATCACCACGACCGTGCCCGACATCAGGCTCCAGAAGCCCGCGACCAGCGCCGCCATCATGCCGAAGCCGAAACCGCCGCGGCCAACCTGGGAAAGACGGATGGTATAGCGGACGATGATGAAGGGCGCGGCGAACAGCAGGAACGGCACCGCCGCCAGCGCCTGGTTGCGCTCGCCCTCGTGCAGCAACCGGAAACTCGCCGGCTGCATGGTCAGCATCTGGTAGCCGCTGGACAAAAGCCCGGCCACCGCAAACCCGATTGCCAGCGCCAAGAGCGACTGCGCAGAGTTCGACCACACCAGCGAAAAAACCAACGCTTCCGGAGACATCGACCAGGGCCCCACCGGTACGAGACCCGAAAGCTTTCCCAGATCGGCGGGCGGCCCGCCACCGTATCGTTAAGAGACGGTTAACGCCCGCCGGGTCCCATACGGTGGGGCGATTCGGCTGGGGACTTCGGTGGCCTACGCGGGAACGATGGGACGGCGGCGGCGGGGCGGAGGCCTGTTCGCACGGCTGCTGATGGTGCTGTTCGGGATGACCATGGCGGGGCTCGCGAGCGCGCCTGTGGTCTGGATGCTGTGGCCACAGCCGAAGCCCGTAGCGCCCGATGCGCCCTCGTTGCCGATTACCGTCGGCGGGGTGACGTTCAACGTGCCGCCCGGCGCGATCCGGGTGGCGATGCAGCGCCGCCCGGGCTCGCAAGCCCGCATCGACCTTGCCTTCGTCTGGCCGACGCTCGCGCCACCTGGCCCCGCGGGCATGCCCGCGCCCAACGCCGTTCCCGACACCTCCGAGCGGCTGTTCGTGACCATTGCCGTCAGCGATGGCACGCTGGCGCCGCTGGAGCGGCTGAAGACGATCTATCCGCGTTACACCGCCGCGGGTCCGGTGGTCGGGCCGGACGGCCTGACGGTGCAAGGCTTCCGAGCCGACTCCCCCTATCTCGGAGAAGACCTGATCTACCACGCCGCGGCGCCGGAACGATTCCTGCTCCGCTGCACCATGCCCAAAGGCCCGACGCCCGCGATGTGCCTGCACGAGCGGCGCATCGAGGGGGCCGACCTCACCGTGCGTTTTCCGCGCGAATGGCTGAGCGACTGGCGAACGGTCGCCGAGGGCATCGAACGGCTGATTGCGGGATTCCGGCCGGCGCGCTGAGACGCACCGTCACTCGGGGAGATCGACGTCGAGGATCGGCAGCTCGAAAATGTAGGAGCGGCGGCCCTTCTCGTTCTCCAGGAACAGCACGCCGAGGAATTCATCGCCGATATAGACCTCCAGAGAGTCGGTCTTCTTCGGACGCGTCACGACGCGGATGTTTTCGTTATCGAACTTGCCTCGGAGATAGGCGTTCAATGCCGGGACCGGCTGGAAGCTTGGGTCGTTGCTGACCTGGATCACCATCCGGAAATTGTAGGACCGATCGCCGTCCTCGTCGTCGACGGTCAACTCGCCAAGATCGTCCTCGCCCACGAACACTTCGGCGGTGTCGCCGCGCTTCGGAACGACGCGGATGGCGGCGTTGCCGAACAGCTGGCGCAGGTAGGCGTCGAGCTTTTTGACTTCGATGACGTCCACGGGGTCCCCTCGGCTGTACGGCTCCGCTCTAACACGGGGACCCGCGACTGCAAACAATGCACGCGCTATCCGGGGAACATATGGTCCATGGTCAACGACGGCTCCTGGCACGGCGCGTCGCCCACGACCTTCGCCGGGACGCCGGCGACCGTGACGTTGTTCGGGACCGACTTGAGCACCACCGATCCCGCCGCCACACGCGCGCAACGGCCGACTTCGATGTTGCCGATGATCTTGGCGCCCGCCCCGATCAGGACGCCGTCGGCGATCTTGGGATGGCGATCGCCGTGGGTCTTGCCGGTGCCGCCGAGCGTCACGTCGTGCAGCATCGAGACGTTGTCCCCGATGGACGCCGTCTCGCCGACCACGAGGCCGGTGGCGTGATCCAGGAAGATGCCGCGGCCGACATTGGCCGCCGGATGGATGTCGCACTGGAGCGCGGCCGACACGCGGCTCTGAAGGTAGTACGCGAAATCCTTGCGCCCCTGGCCCCAGAGCCAATGGGCAAGCCTATGGGCCTGAATGGCGTGAAAGCCCTTGAAGTAGAGCACCGGCTCCACGAAGCGATCGGTCGCAGGGTCCCGGTCGTAGATCGCGACAATATCGGCGCGGAACGCATCCCCGATCTGCGGCTCGCCCTCCAGCGCGTCCGCGTAGGCCTGCCGGATCAGTTCGGCAGACACGTCCGGATGGTCGAGGCGTTCGCTGACCCGGTGAATGACCGCGGCTTCGAGCGTGTCGTGGTGCAGGACCGACGAATAGATGAAAGTCCCGATCTGCGGCTCGCGCCGGGCGATGTCCTCGGCCTCGTCGCGAATGCGCGCCCAGACCGGGTCGACCTTTGGCAGCCCGCCGACCGTTCTCGATTGCTGCATCGCCATGGCTCGTCTCCCGGTTTCGTCCGGACGTCAGGTCGTCTTGTAGCACAGCTAGGACGCAAGCCTCGAACACGCAACGTGAAATCCATAATATCTATCTAAATCATATCTTTATGACGACTTTTTGAGATTCGATAGAAATTCCCTGATGGCGTTGGTGAACTGATCGTTGCGGTCGCCGGCGACCATGTGCCGGGCGCCGCTGACATCGACATAGGTGGCGTGCGGGACCAGTTCGAGAAAGTCCTTGGCGTGAGCTTCCTGGACAAGCTCGGAGGAAGCACCGCGTACCAGCAATGCCGGAACCTCGATCCGCCGGGCCGCTTCGACCAGCATGGTCTCGACCATATCCCCGCCCGGCCCGCTGCGGCGCTTGCCGTCCAGGAACCGCGGATCCCAGTGCCAGCGCCAACGCCCGTCGGGATGCAGCCGGAGGTTCTTCTTCAGTCCCTCGTGCGACCGCGGCCGGGGCCGGTGCGGCAGGTAGGCCGCCACCGCGTCGGCAGCCTCCGCGATCGAGCCGAAGCCCTCCCGGGCGTGGGCGCGCATGAAACCCTGGACCTTGGCGACCCCTTCAAGGTCGACGCGCGGGGTGATGTCGACCAGAATCAGCGCAGCGAACACGCCCCCATTGGCAGGGCGCTTCGCACCTTCTGCAAGCATGCTCGCAATGCCTCCAAGCGAGGCGCCGACCGCGACCGGCCGCACGCCGTGCCGCTCGGCAAGCGTGTCGGCGAGCTTGCGCGCATCGGCGGCAAAATCGCCGAAATCGTAGCAGCCTTCCTTCACCCACTCGGAATCGCCATGGCCGCGCTGGTCCACCGCATAGGCGACCCGGCCCATGCGCGCGATGACGTCGCCGGCGTTGCGCCAGGCGTGGCGCGTCTGCCCGCCACCGTGCAGAAGCAGAACCGGCGGCCCCTCCTCGCCATAGACGTCGGCGGCCAGCGTGTTGCCGTCGGCGCCTTTGAATGTCGCGGACGCCGGCGTGATGTGACGCGTCATCGATGCTCCTCGAAAAATTCCAGCGCGCCCGCTTTGAAGACCTTGTCGCCGACGGCAAGCATGTGGTCGCGGTTTGGGATCGTCAGCACGCGAGCGCCGGGGATCGTGGCGGCGAGGTCCTCGGCCGAGCCAGCGACCGTGTCTTTGCTGCCGACCGCGACCAGGACCGGTGCCCGGATCGACGCCGCCTGTTCGCGCGTCAGCGTCTGGCGGGTTCCGCGGATGCAGGCGGCCAGCGCCCTGCGGTCGGATCGGGTCTGGTCGGCAAATGCGCGGAAGGTGCGGCCCTGCGGGTCCGTAACATCGGCCAGCGACGGGGCCTCCAGGGCATCGGCGATGCTGCTCGGCAAGCCCACACCGTCGATGAGATGCATGCCCAGGCCGCCGAGCACCAGCGATTGCACGGCGTCGGGATGCTCCAGGGCCAGGAACGCCGAAATGCGGGCGCCCATCGAATAGCCCATGACGTGCGCGCGGCCGAGGCCGAGGTGTCGGATCAGCGCATGGACGTCGCCGGCCATTAAATTCGTGTGGTACTCGGCCGGCGCGTAGAGCTTGGCCGAGGCGCCGTGGCCGCGGTTGTCGAGCGCAATGGCGCGATAGCCCGCGCCGGTCAGGGTCGCGATCCAGCCGGGATGGACCCAGTTCACCTCCTTGTTCGAGGCGAAACCGTGCACCAGCAAGATCGGGTCGCCCGCGCCCTCGTCGAGGTAGGCAATCTCCACTGGGCCATTTTGGAATGAAGGCATTGGACGCGAAGATAGAAACCAGGAGCGCCCACGGCGCAAGTATCCCGCGTCAATTCGCAGACCAGTCCCCCGTTTGCGCAACCGCGGCTTTTGCAGCCGTGGATTTGCAGGGTTCATGGATCACTAGGAAAGCGAAGGGCGGGTCGCTATGGTGCACCGCATCGCAACGAGAATCTGAGTCCCGGAAAGTCCATGGCCGACCTCATCGTCCCGCATTTCCATAACGATCCCGGCGTTCCGGTCATCGAAATCGGCGCCCGCGAGTTCATGTGCGTCGGTGCACGGTCGCCGTTCGACCACCCGCATGTGTTCCTCGACATGGGCGACGACAACGAGATCATCTGCCCCTACTGCTCCACGCTCTACCGCCACGATCCGGCGCTCGACCCGCACGCGGCACGTCCCGAAGCGTGTGCCCTGACCGAGACGGCCTGAACGCCGGGGCGCGATGGCGACCTCGCGCAACATCATCGTCGCCGGCGCCGGAATCGGCGGACTGACTGCGGCGCTGGCGCTCGCCAGATGCGGCTTCCGGGTAACCCTGATCGAGCGCGCCGGGCAGATCGAAGAAGCCGGTGCCGGGATCCAGCTTTCGCCAAACGCCACCCGCGTCCTGATTTCGCTGGGTCTTGCTGACCGGCTTCGCCGCACAGCCGTCACGCCGCAGGCGGTCGTCGTCAACACCGCGAGTGGCGGCAGGCTTGCGCGCATTCCGCTCGGCAACGCCACCGAGGCGCGTTACGGAGCGCCGTATTGGTCGATCCACCGCGGCGACCTGCAAGCCGCGCTGCTCGACGCGGTGCGCGAGAGCCCCGACATTGCGCTCCGGCTCGGCACCAGCGTCGACGATTTCGTCGTGCACGCCCATGGCGTCAGCGCAGCCTGCCGCAACAACAACGTGGCCGCCGACGAGCACGGCATCGCACTGGTGTGCGCCGACGGACTGTGGTCCGGATTGCGGCATCGGCTCGGACAGCGCACACGGCCGGAGTTTCGCGGGCGTACGGCTTGGCGCGCGTTGCTCCATACCGAGCGCGCCGAGCCGGCGTTCCGGGCCGCGGACGTGCAGCTCTGGCTCGGCCGGGACGCGCATCTGGTCCACTACCCGGTGAAGTCCGGCGCGCTAATCAACATCGTGGCCATCGTCAACGACCGCTGGTCGGAGCCTGGCTGGACGGCGGAGGGCGCGCGCGAGGACTTGCTCGCTTGCTACTCGGCCTGGAACTGGGCCGAGCCGGTGCGCGCCTTTCTGGCGCTGCCGCTGCGCTGGCAGAAGTGGGCGCTCTACGACCTGCCGCCGCTGCGCCAATGGGGCGATGGCCCAGTCACGTTGCTGGGGGACGCCGCCCACCCGATGCTGCCTTTCCTGGCGCAGGGTGCCGCCATGGCAATCGAGGACGCAGCCGTTTTGGCCGCCTGTCTGTCGCAAAACCCCGACGATCCTGCCGCCGCCATGCGGCACTACGAACGCGCGCGACGCCCACGCACGGCCCGTGTCCAGCGGGCAGCAAGGAGCAACGGCCGTGCCTATCATCTCGGCGCGGCAGAGGCGGCGATCCGGAATTTCGTGCTGCGCGTCGCCGGCGGATCGATGCTGCTCAGGCGCTACGATTGGCTCTATGATTGGCGGGCGCCGGCTGTCGCGGCCGCAAAGATCGACATGCTGCCTTCGCCACGCGCGGGCGAAGGCGAGCGAGATATGGCCTGACCCGCATGTTCCAGACCACCGTCGCAGGAAGTCTTCCCAAACCGTCGTGGCTCGCGGAGCCCGACAAGCTATGGCCGGCATGGCGGCTGTCGGGACCCGATCTCGCCGCGGGCAAGCTCGACGCGACGCTGCTGGCGCTGAAGCTGCAGGAAGACGCCGGCATCGACGTGGTCAGCGATGGCGAACAGTCGCGCCAGCATTTCGTGCACGGCTTCCTGGAGTTCGTGGACGGCATCGACTTTGCGAACAAGGTCGAAATGGGAATCCGCAACAACCGCTACAAGGCGATGGTGCCGACCGTCACCGGCCCGCTCACGCTGAGAGGCCGGGTTCACGGCACCGAAGCGCGGTTTGCGCGCGCCCACACCGCGCGCAAGCTCAAAATCACGATGCCTGGCCCGATGACCATCATCGACACCGTCGCCGACAAGCACTACGGCGATCGGGTGAAAATGGCGTTCGCCTTCGCCGACCTGCTCAACGCGGAGGCGCGCGCGCTGGAGCGCGACGGCGTCGATGTCATCCAGTTCGACGAGCCGGCGTTCAACGTCTATACGGACGAGGTTGCGGGTTGGGGCATCGAGGCATTGCACCGCGCCGTAGCCGGGCTGCAATGCACGACTGCGGTCCACATCTGTTACGGCTACGGCATCAAGGCGAACATCGACTGGAAGGCTACGCTCGGCGGGGAGTGGCGGCAATACGAGACGATCTTTCCCGCGCTTGCCGGGAGCCGCATCGACCAGGTTTCGGTTGAGTGCCGCAATTCCAAGGTGCCGGTGCATCTCCTTGCTCTGCTTGAGGGCAAGGACATCCAGATCGGCGTCATCGATGTCGCCACCGACGAGATCGAAACGCCCGAGCAGGTTGCGGAGACCATCGAGCCCGTGCTCGAACACGTGCCGGCGGGACGCCTGATCCTCGGCACCAACTGCGGCATGGCGCCGATGCGGCGCGACATCGCCGCGGCCAAGCTCGAAGCGCTCGGCCGGGGCGCCGCGCTGGCGCGCCAGCGCTTCGTCTGACGCAGCCCCCGCGGCGCGGCGGAACTTGTCGCGATCTAGTGAAGAGAGCGCTCGCTCGACCACCGGCTGCTGCTCTGGCAATTCTTCCCGGAGGCGGTGTCGTTGAGCAGCTTGAGTTCGGCGCGGGCACGCAAATGGTCGCTGCGATACGCGACGGCATTGACCAACTCGCCGCCGGGCGACTGCGCTGAGCGCTCCATCAATTGCCGCAGCTCCAATTCGCGCGCTTGCGTGGTCGTGATCTCGCGCAGCAGCGCACGGCAATCGTATACGTCGTATTTCCCGGGCGCGACAAAGGCGGCATTCGCGGTCTGCTCCGAAATTCCGGCGCAGCCGCCGAGACCTGCAGCCGCGACCGCAAGGCCGGCGGCGCATGCACAACATCTCAAAAGCTGCATTCCGCCCGTTGGAAGATTCATGTCGTAAACCGCGGGATGGCCGATCCGGTCCGGGCGGCTCGCAGTCCGCTCCGGCACCTCGGCCGAGCCTAGGCTAATCGACAACGTGTTGAAATTGTGTGTACCGGCTCCCGCCGGACCGGCGCGCGAAAGTCAACCGGGCCAGCCATCGGATTCGGCATGACACGAAACAAACTCGACATGGCGGTAGCGGTGCGGCCGGCGTTGCCGATGCTATGGCATTTCGTGCATTCTGGCTGGCGCACGAGCGCGGTCGGATGCAACAGCCGCCGACCGGCCCGTCCGATCCGCCGCCGGAGAATTCGCCGATGACAGCCCTCCCCGACTGCCAGCTCTGCCACATCGGGATTTACGCCCACGATCTCGAAGCCATGGTCGATTTCTACTCCCGAATTTTCGGGCTGACCGTCACCGATCGGGGGACGACCTCGCGCGGCGTGCCGATCGCGTTTCTCAGCCGCGATCCAACCGAACATCACCAGGTCGCGATCGCGGCGGGCCGGCCGAAGGATGCGTCGTTCAGCACCATCCAGCAGGTTTCGTTCCGCCTGTCCGGGCTCAACGAACTGCGCGAGTACTATCCGTGGCTGGTGAAGCAGGGCGTCAAGAAGCTCGATCCGCGCACCCACGGCAACGCCTGGAGCATCTATTTCGCGGACCCCGAGGACAACCGCGTCGAAATCTATTGCGCGTCACCATGGTACGTGGCGCAGCCGTTCGGCGAGCCGGTCGACCTGACCGAGCCGCCGGAGGTTATCCATGCCAAGACAGAGGCACTGGTGAAGCGCGACCCGTCCTGGAAGCCGATGGATGTCTGGGTCGCCGAGATGCGCGCGAAGATGGGCAAGCCGGTCGAGGCTCCGGCGCTCGCGACGGCGAAATAGCGAACCCAAGTCGCTGCGGAAATCGGGCGCCGCGCGCGGGACGCGCGGCGCCTTCGTGTCAGTGCGCCATGATCACCGGCAGTTCGGCGTTCGACAGGATGTGGCTGGTTGCGCCGCCAAAGATCATCTGCCGCAGCCGGCTCTGGGTATAGGCGCCCTTGACCAGGAGGTCGCAGCCCTGCGACTGCGCCGCCGCAAGGATCGCCTCGCCGGTGCTGCGGCCCTCAAGCCCGACCGACATCGGCTTGGCGTCGATGCCGTTCCGCAGCAGTTGATTGAGCAACTGCTCCGACGACGGCCCCGGCACCGCCTGCCCGCCGATCACGGTCAGCACCGTCACCCGCTCCGCCTTTTCGATCAGCGGCATGGCAAATGCCGTGGTGCGCGCCTGCTCGGTGCTGCAGTTCCAGTGGATCATGATGTTGGTCGCGATCTGCTTTTGCGCCTTGGGCGGCGCCAAAAGAATGGGCTTACCGCTTTCGAACAGACCGGACTCGATGGCGCGGTTGTGCAGTCCGATGGTGTTGGAGTCGGGCCGGCTCAACACCGTGATGTCGAACACGCGGCCGTAGCTGCCGACAAATCCTTCGCCCTCCGGCGCGTCGTCGATCCAGCCGAACGACAGCCCCGCGCCCGTGCCGGCCGCGTGCGGCACGCCCTGTTCGCGCATGAAGTCCTCGAACAGGCGGCGCGATTGCGCGGCCTCTTCCAGGCTCTCCTGCCGGTAAGATTCCAGTGGAATGCTGCCAGCGGGATCCACCGCGACAAATTCGCTGATCCCGAACCGCAGCGGGAAGCCTTCGATGTAACTGCCGAACCGCCGCGCCAGCAGCAGCGTGGATTCCAGCACCGACCGCATCCCCTCGTGGTGCTCCATCGGTACCAGGATGGTTTTCATGCTCATATTTCGCTCCCGCTGTTCACTGCCGGCGGCATCCCCTCCGCAGGCAGTGCATTAAACGCGGCATCAAACCGTTTGGTGCCGACGGCCGGACTCGAACCGGCACGGAGCTTTCGCCCCAACGGATTTTAAGTCCGATGCGTCTACCAGTTCCGCCACGTCGGCCCGATGCATTCCTAACACCGCGGGCCGACGCACCGAAAGCGCGCATCAGCCCTTGCCGGTGTGTCCCCAGACTTCGTCCCATAACCGGCCGCTCGGATCGGTCACGCGGCCGTCTTTTTCGTAGAACTTGTTCGGCACCTGGAAGATCGCGAGCATCAATCCGCCTTCGGGACACCACGCCACATGCCGGCTGCCCGGTTCGCGCCAGATGAACTCGCCAGCCTTGGCCTCGATGCCTTCGGCGGGGCCTTCCTTGTCCACCAGCCGGCCTTCCAGCACGTAGGTCTGTTCGATGTTGACGTGCTCGTGGTCGGGCAGAACCGCGCCCGGAGCAAACCGCATCAGCGCGGTCATGAGCCCGGTCTTGGTGTCCATCATCAGCGATTTCACCTCACAGCCAGGGAAGCGCGTCGGCTTCCATTCCATCTCGGCGGGCTTCACCAGATGCGAATGCTGGCCGGCCGCGGCCTCGAATTCCGCCGCATCGCCGTTCGCCGGGCGCGAGGTCTTGTCCCATGAGCCGCCAAATGCATCGGTCGCGCGGCCGGCGTCGTCGAAGAACTTGTTGGGCACCTGCATGATCGCGATCGTCAACCCGCCGTTCGGCGACCATGCAGAATGCCGGCTGCCGGGCTCGCGCCAGACGAACTCGCCCTTCTTGCACTCCAAACCCGCCGCCGGACCTTCCTTGTCCACCAGATGGCCTTCGAGCAGATAGGTCTGCTCGATGCCGACGTGCTCGTGATCGGTGAGCGTGGCGCCGGGCCCAAATCTGAACAGCGAGGTCATCAGGCCGCTTTCGTCCTGCAGCAACACCTTCAACTGGCAGCCGGGAAAGCGAGACGGCTTCCATTCCATTTCGGCCGGTCGGACCAGATGGGAATGCTGGTCGGCGGTCATCGCAGTCTTGGGCGTGACGGCATCCATGACGAACCTCCGTGTAACGGCCCGACTCCGCCCGGGGCCGGTTGCCGCAATGATAGCGGATTGCTGCCGGAGTCGGCTAGTTGGACAGCACAATATTGGCCCGCTCGATCACGCTGCCGAACTTGCGCGACTCGGATTCGACGAACGCCTTGAACTCCGCCACCGAGGTCGCGCGCGGCACGATGCCCCGCATGGCCCCCCGGACTTCCGCTCCGCCGGTCGCGCGACGGTTGTGGCCCACAGACGGCCGCCAGACCGAAATGGCCTCGCCACGGGTGCGCGACCGTCTATGCGCCACCTTCGCGGATCGGCGGCTGGAACGCCAGTCCGGTGTCCCAAGGGAAGTAAATCCAGGTGTCCTGCGACACTTCGGTGATGAAGGTATCGACCAGCGGCCGCCCCATCGGCTTGGCATAGACGGTCGCGAAATGTGCGCCGGGCAGCAGGTCACGCACCATCTTTGCGGTTTTTCCGGTGTCGACGAGATCGTCGACGATCAGAACGCCCTTGCCCTTCAGCGCGGTGATCGACTGGGCCACACCTTTGATGAGTTGCAGTTCGCCCTGGCGCTTGTAGTCGTGATAGCTCGATATGCAGATCGTCTCGATCAGCCGCACGTCGAGTTCGCGCGCCACGACCGCGGCCGGCACCAGCCCGCCGCGGGTGATCGCGACGATCGTGTCGAACGGCCCCGCCTCGGCGAGCCGCCACGCCAGCGCGCGGGCGTCGCGATGGAACTGGTCCCACGACACCGGAAACGCCTTCTGCGGCTGCACCTGTGGCTGCGATTGCTGCTCGGCTTGCGCCATGGATCGTCCCTCTCGGCCCCGGCGCTTTCTAGAGCACGATCCCGAAAAGTGGGAACCGGTTTTCGGACAAGATCGTGCTCCGGCAAAACGATGAGCGACGGCTCTGATTCAACGAAGTTGAATCGGAGCCTAGCGCATATCGAGCACGAAATCGAACCGGCCGGCGACGTCACCCTTCGCCAGCGCGGTGCGGACCAGCAATTCGCGCCGGAAGAACCGGTCGGTGCGGTTGTGGGCCTCGCCCGGAAAATAGAGCTGCGTGGTCAGGATGCGTCCGCCGGGCGGCTGCACCTTCACGTGGAGGTGGCGCGTTCGTCCAGGATAGGACGCGGGAACGACGGTGCGAAGCCGGTAGCGGCCTTCCGCGTCGGTAAACTGATGGCCGCGCAGCCGGTTTCCGCTGTTGTCGTATTGTCCTTCGGTATCGGCCTGCCAGAAATCGATCAGGGCCCGCGCCACGGGCTTGCAGCCGCGCGTGAGCACGAAGCCCGTCAGCACCAGCGTCTGGCCGCGCATTCCGGCTTCGACCAGATCGGTGCGCTCGGGCGAACTCGGCTTGAAGAACGGCCCCTCGGTCTGGCGCTGCGTCGGCGCAGCGCCGTCGCTGCATTCCGGCGTCGGCGACAGCGGCTGGGCCAGCGCGCCGTCGGCAGGATAGAGCCCGTAACCCGCGGCCAGCGTCCCGGCGGTCAGAATGAAACGCCGGCGCGTCGATCCTCGTGACTCGTCCATGGCAGGCACCTCATGCGGTTTGCCGCAAGCCCGCCCGCACCTCGTTCAGCATCGCCTCGACCGCGGCCTTGGCCGCGGCGAGTTTCTGCGGATCGCGCGAGCGGATCACGACGTTGGTGTTGGGCCGCCCCTCGTCCTGGAATGGATAGCTGCCGATCATCACATCGGGATGCGCCTTGGCGATTGCGCCGAGCGGCCCGCCGATGTCGCCCTCGCGCAGATTGGCGCGCACCGATTCCGACAGCAGCTTGACGCCCGTTTTGAGCGTCGGCGCCACCTCGTCGAGCATAGCCTGCATGATCGACGGCACGCCCGCCATCACGTGCACGTTGCCGATGCGGAAGCCCGGCGCGCTCGATACCTTGTTGACGATCAAGTCGGCGCCCGCGGGAATGCGCGCCATCCGCAGCCGCGCTTCGTTGAGGTCCTTCTCGGCGATCCGTGTCAGCAGCATGGCGCGGGCGCGTGGGTCGACGTCGATCGAGACGCCGAATGCCTTGGCCACGCAATCTGCGGTGATGTCGTCGTGGGTCGGACCGATGCCGCCGGTGGTGAATACATAGGTGTAGCGGCGGCGCAGCGCGTCGAGCGCGGTGACGATCTCTTCCTCGATGTCGGGCACGATACGAACCTCGCGCACATCGATGCCGATGTTGGTCATGTATTCGGCGATATAGCCGATGTTCTTGTCCTTGGTCCGGCCCGACAGGATTTCGTCGCCGATGACCAGGATGGCGGCAGTGACGATGTCGGTGGCCGCGCCGCGCACGTCGTTCATGGACTTCACTCCCACTCCAGGCTCAATCGGTCTAGCGCGGACCGACATGGCGCTCAAGCGCACCGCGGCCTCCCTGTGCAAGGCCCGATCCCCGCCGAAGGGCGGCGTTGCCGCCGGGGGCGCGGCATCGCTATAAACGCCTTCCGGTGGAGGGCTGCGATGACGTATTGCTGCGGAATCCTGGTGCGCGAAGGCCTCGTCATGATCGCCGACACACGCACCAACGCGGGCCTCGACAACATCTCGACGTTCCGAAAGCTACACGTCTTCCGCGAGCCGGGAGAGCGGGTCCTGATGCTGGCCTCCTCCGGTAACCTGTCAGTCAGCCAGTCGGTCGTGAGCATGCTCAACGAGGGTATGGAAAACCCCTCGACCGGCGAGTTGGACACGCTGATGAACGCTCCGACCATATTCCAGGCGGCACAGCGCATCGGCCAGGCCATTCGCCGCGTCCACGATATCGAGGGCCCGGCACTGCAGGCATCCGACGTGAAGTTCGAGGTCTCGTTCCTGTTCGGCGGCCAGATCAAGGGCGACAAGCTCCGCCTCTACATGATCTACACCGCCGGAAACTTCATCGAGTGCACCACCGACACGCCCTACCTGCAGATCGGGGAACACAAGTACGGCAAGCCGATCCTGGACCGCGCCGTTCATTTCGGCGTGGATATCTACGATGCCCTGAAGATCGCGCTCATTTCGATGGACTCGACGTTGCGCTCGAACCTAAGCGTCGGCATGCCACTCGACGTCGCGGTGGCGCGGCGCGATGCGCTCGATGCCGAATTGATCCATCGCATCGAGCCCGGCGACCCCTATTTCCACGACGTCAGCGAACGCTGGTCGGCGGCGCTCAGGGCCGCCCATCTGGCCATCCCTCGCCCGCCCTATCTGACGCACCGTTGAGTCTGACGCACCGTTGAGGCTTTCGGACCGGACCTGTGCCTGACGGCCGGTCCGCCGTTCTGCACGCGCATTCCGCAGCCGTTTACGAACGATTAACTCCGTGACGTGAATTGCGTCACGCCGCCCCCGCACGGGCCAAGATCGCTCCATCCGCAAGTCAATTCGCAATCATATTGAGCCATAAGGTTGGCCCTCAGGGTCGGGCGTTGGGTGGAGTGCTTCAAGTGGCGGATGCGGAGGCCCAGCGGCAATTTGCGCCGCCGGAAAAGACCAATCCCACCACCTGGGATCGGGCGCGGCTGGGCGTGGTCCTGCCGCTCTGCATCGTCGTTGCGGTTGCGATCGTGTGCATCGTGGTTGCGGCGCTGACCTCGGCGCATCGCGCCGACGTCGTCGCGCTCGAGCGCGAACGGCAGCTCTTGACCCGGGCCATCGTCAATCACGGAGAATGGGCGCTTCGCCGGCTGACGGCCGCGATCGAATCCACGACGGCGGTCGCTGCCGGTGACATCGACCGCAATCCCAGCGTCATGCAGCAGCGCATCGCCAGTTGGCTCAATCCGCTGACCGACCACGACCTGATCGCTGTGGTGAATGCTGAAGACACCATCGTCTATAGCCACACGCCGCCGCGAACGGCGTTCTCGGGCCTGGGCTCCCCCTCCGAAGTCAAGACCATCGTTGGCTACTTGCGCGGCCAGGCCACGGAACTCCCCGAACGGACCATGCGCCTGGTTGGCGGCGACCTGCCGTCGATCGCCGGCGACGTCCGCGGGGCCGTCCTGCTGCGTACAGTTGGCCGAAGCCTCACGCTCGTAACGGTCATGCCGATGATCCGACGCACCGGCGAGCCCGGAGCGAGCGTCCGCTCCCGGCCGCCCCTCGTGCTGACCATGCGGATCATCGAGCAAAGCATCCTCACGGACATCGGCAAGCGGCTGCAGCTCGAAAACCTCCGCATGCTCGGCGACCGCCCGGCTGAAGCGAACGATCACGTCCACGAATTCGTCGACGGCCGCAATCAGCCGATTGCGCGCCTTGCATGGGAGCCGCAGCGGCCGGGCGCGCAGATCCTTGAAACCGTGTTTCCGTTCATCGGCATTGCGCTGGCCGGGTTCGTTCTGCTGACCGGCCTCATGCAGCGCTACATGCGGCACACCGCGGCCGCGATCGCCGCAGGCGAGCGCACGTTGCGCTTCCTTGCATTGCACGACCCGCTCTGCGGCTTGCCGAACCGCAATTATTTCGGCGAGCGGCTCGAATCCGTGATCGCCGACGTCAAGCGCGGCGGATCGCCGGCCGCGTTGTTCTATATCGACCTCGATCACTTCAAGGACGTCAACGACACGCTCGGGCATCCGGTCGGCGACGAGTTGATCCGCGCCGTCACGCTACGGCTGTCCCGGTCGACGCAGAGCGGCGACCTCGTGGCGCGTCTCGGCGGCGACGAATTCGCGGTCATCACGTCGGCATCGTCCGATCACGCCGAGCTACAGACGATTGCGCGCGGCATCATCACCGCCCTGTGCGAGCCGTTTACCATCAACGGACACACCATCGTCATCGGCGCCAGCATCGGCATTGCGGTCATCGATCGCCGCTCCGGCAGCGACGCGGCGGATATCATGCGCTATGCCGATATGGCGCTGTACCGCGCCAAGAACGAGGGCCGCAATCGCGCCTGCATCTACGATGCGATGATGGATGCCGATCTGTCGCAGCGCAAACTGGTCGAGCAGGACCTGCGCGAGGCGATCGAACGCGACGAATTGAAAGTCGCCTATCAGCCGATCGTGAACGCATCCGGCGAGAAAATTGTCGGCGTCGAAGCTCTTGCGCGCTGGCCGCACCCGCTGCGCGGCCTGATCCCGCCGACCGAATTCATTCCGATTGCAGAGCATTCCGGCCTGATCATTCAGCTCGGCGCGCATGTCCTGCGGCGCGCCTGCCTCGACGCCAGGGCCTGGCCGGGAATTGCGGTGTCCGTGAACGTGTCGCCCCTGCAGTTCCGCCAGATCGACTTCGTCAACGGCGTTGAACGCATTCTGGCCGAGACCGGCCTCGAACCGGCGCGTCTCGAACTGGAGCTCACCGAAAGCACGCTGCTGGGCAACGTCGAGAACGCCGAGGCCGCCATGCGGCGGCTGCGGGCACTCGGCGTACAGCTTGCGCTCGACGATTTCGGCACCGGCTATTCGAGCCTGCTGTATCTGCGGCGCTTCCCCTTCAACCGGCTCAAGATCGACAGGAGCTTCGTACTCTCGATCGAAAAGGCCGCCGACGCCGCAGCGATCGTGCACGCCGTTGTCAGCCTCGGCCGCGGACTAGGGATGAAAGTCACGGCCGAGGGTGTGGAAACTGCCGAGCAGCACCTGTTCCTGCGCGCCGCCGGCGTGCATTGCATGCAGGGCTACCGCTTCGGCGCGCCCACCGAGCCGCATCACATCACCGAACGCCTGGCGATGCCCGTGGTCTATCGCAGCATCGAGAGCGACGCCAAGGCGGCCCTCGCCGGCTGACGGCGGTAACGCGTCGTGGCCCGGATCAGTCGATCTTCACGCCCATCGCCGAGACGATCGGCCGCCAGCGCCGAATCTCGCTCTCGACGTATTCCTTGTACTTGGCTGTGCTGAGCGGCGGCTCGATCTCGAACGTTCCCTTGACAAGGAAGTCCTGGAACGACTTGTCCGCCATGAGCTTCAGATTGGCTTGCCCGACGTGCTCGACGATCTCCTTCGGGGTCCCCGTCGGGAAGTAGAGGCCGATGTAGTTCGGCGCGACAACGTCGGGGAAGCCCTGCTCCACCGCGGTCGGCAGATTAGGAGCGGCCTTGAGCCGTGTCCCGTGCGTCACGGCCAGAATCCGCAACTTCCCGGTTTCGTGATGCTGCTGCACGGTGGCCGTCATCGCCGGCACGATCATCGGAATCTGCCCGGCGAGGATGTCGTTGAGCGCGGGCCCCGCGCCGCGATAGGGCACGTGCGTCAGGTCTTTGATGCCTGCGCGCAGCTTGAACAGTTCGCCTGTCAGGTGATTGAGCGATCCGTGACCCGCGGAGCCGTACGACAGTTTTCCGGGATTGGCTTTGACGTACGCGACGAGTTCCTTGAGGTCCTTCGCCGGCACCGACGGGTGGACCGTGATGGCGAAGGCGGTGACCGCAATGCCGGACACCGGTTCGAGGTCCTTCAGCGGATCGTAGGTCGGCTTGGTCTTGAGCAACGCCTCGGTAATGTGGGTCGTCGCTCCGCCGAGCAGCAGCGTGTAACCGTCCGGGCGCTGCCGCGTCACGAAGGCCGCCCCGACTCCGCCGCCGGCCCCGCCCATGTTTTCGACCACAACGGTGTTGCCCATGTAGCCTTTCACGCGCTCCGCCCACTGCCGCCCGATGTAGTCGTAGGCGCCGCCCGGCGGGAACGGAACGATGAAGCGGATCGGACGATCGGGATATTTGGCCTGCGCCGCTGCGCGGCCGGTCGCGATAGCCGGAGCGGCCGCAGCCGCAATGCCGAGTCTCAGAAACTGACGCCGCTTCATTGTTATCCCCCCGTAGATTTGTTCTTACCGCCGAAGCAGTTGAACTCACTTCGATTGCGCGCGCAAGGCGCAAGGACCATTGCAGGCGGGCGGTCGACCTTGCAGGATGCGGCCCACATTGCGCTCAGGACGATGGCGCGAACGGACAAGACCGGAGGATGGCATGGTTGAGAAGGTGGCTTTGGTAACCGGCGCGGGAACGGGTATCGGCAAGGCGGTGGCGCTGGCCCTGGCCAAGGAGGGTTATGCGGTCGTGCTGGCGGGCCGGCGCGCCGACAAACTCCAGGAGACGGCCAACGAAGCCGGCAACGCCAAGACCCTCGCGGTGCCCACCGACGTCAGCGATCCGGAATCGATCAAGGCGCTGTTTGCGCGCTTGAAGCAGGAGTTCGGCCGGCTCGATCTGCTGTTCAACAACGCCGGCATCGGCGCGCCCGCCGTGCCGATGGAGGAACTGCCGCTGGAAACCTGGAAGAAGGTCGTCGACACCAACCTCACCGGCATCTTCGTCTGCACCCAGGAGGCCGTGAAGATCATGAAAGCGCAGACGCCCAAGGGCGGCCGCATCGTCAACAATGGCTCGATCTCCGCCCACACACCGCGCCCGCGCGCCGCCGCCTATACCGCAACCAAGCACGCGGTCACCGGCCTCACCAAGCAGACCGCGCTGGACTATCGCGAAGACAACATCCTGTGCAGCCAGATCGACATCGGCAACGCCGCGACCCCGCTCACCGAACGCATGGTGCAGGGCCAGGGCGTGCTGCAGCCGGACGGCCGCATGATGGTCGAGGCGCGCATGAACGCCGACGACGTCGGCCGCGCGGTGGTCTACATCGCGGGCCTGCCGCTCGACACCAACGTGCTGTTCATGACGGTGATGGCGAACAAGATGCCGTTCGTCGGGCGGGGATAGCGCCCGGTCCAGTTGCGCCGCCAGGACCGCTACTTGATCACGCCTCCGGCCTTCGGCGCGATGGGCGTGCCTACCTGCGAGGGCGGATTCCGGTTGAACGCGCCGCCCAGGGCATCGAGCAGACCGCCTTGCAGCGACCGGTTGCCCTGCGGCACCTGCCGGCCGGTAATCGGCGCGTCTTGCATCTTGATGGTCATGAATTTTTGCGTGTTGTCTTTCGTCTTGCCATTCTTGGCGCCCTTGCGCTTTGTCTTCTTTTTCTTCTTTGCGGCGGTGCTGGTCGCCGAGCCGGCTTGAGATTGATTGACGTTGCTTGGGAGTTTGAGACCGTCGCTCGCCTGGATCGGCGCTGCCCCGCCGACCAAAGCGAAAACCGCAATCAGGGCCAGATGCCTTCCGACCATCGTTGCCTCCTGCGAGGAGCGAAATGTCGACGAGGCAACAAGGCTGCCCGGATATCCCGGCAGCATGAAGGCCGGCACGCCCTATTCGATTACCGTCACGGCGATCCGCGCACCCGCGCGCACGATCTTCAGCGCCCGCACGTCGCCGAGAGCATGCGCGAACACGTTGCACGGGCTTGCCAGCCGGCATTCGTCGCCCTTTGAAATCGGCGTGCGGCCGAAACCGATGGCGATGGCCGGGCCTTCCGGCCAGTACGCGATCTCGCCTGGCATCACGACGGCGCGCGCGTCGGCCTCGCGCTTCACGCGCACGGGCACGTCGAAATAGACCTCCTCGCCCCAGGTCATGGCGGACGCCTCGAACGGCAGCTTGGCCGCGATCGCCTTGGCGGTAGGCGTATCGAGCAACTCGGCGTCGAGCGTGAGCGATCCGAAGTCGAAGCGAATGCGGAGCATGGATACCTCGGGACTTGCTGGGGCTTTTGTCCGCGTGCGCGTATCATACAACGGGCTGGGGGATTCGGAGTATGCAGAGTCTGCAATCGGCGCTGGGCGTTGTCGTCCTGATCGCGTTCGCCTTCGCGATCAGCGAGAACCGCCGCGCGGTGTCCTGGCGACACGCCGCGGCCGGTCTCGCGTTGACGTTCGTTCTCGCGCTGCTCTTCCTCAAGGTGCCGCCGGTGCGCGCGGCCTTCGCCTACGCCAACAATGCGGTCGACGCGGTTGCAGCCGCGACCCGCGCTGGCACGAGCTTCGTGTTCGGATATGTCGGCGGCGGCACCCTGCCCTTCGATCCGAAGTTCCCCGGCGGGGAATTCGTGCTGGCGTTCCAGGCGCTGCCGATCGTGCTGGTGGTGAGCGTGCTGACCACGCTGCTGTTCTATTGGGGCATCCTGCCGCCCATCGTCCGCGCGTTCTCCTGGGCCCTGAGCCGGACCATGGGCGTCGGCGGCGCGGTCGGACTTTCGACCGCCGCCAATGTGTTCGTCGGCATGGTCGAGGCGCCGCTGTTCATCCGCCCCTATCTCGCGAAACTCTCGCGCAGCGAATTGTTCGTCGTGATGACCGGCGGCATGGCGACCATCGCCGGCACCGTGCTGGTGCTCTATTCGCAGTTCCTCGCACCCATCGTTCCCGGCGCCGCGGGCCATTTCATCATCGCATCCGTGCTGGGCGCGCCGGCCGCGATCCTGATCGCACAGATCATGGTGCCGGAGGAGCGCGCGGCGGGCACCGCCGCCGAACTGGTGCAGCCCGAGCCGGTCGCGGCGAGTTCGATGGACGCCATCGTCAAGGGCACGCAGGTCGGGTTGCAGCTTCTTCTCAGCATCGTCGCGATGCTGATTGTGTTCGTCGCGCTGGTGCATCTGACGAACGCAATCCTGGCGCTGCTGCCGGACATCGCGGGCGCGCCGGTGACGCTGCAGCGCATCCTCGGCGCGGCGATGGCTCCGGTGTGTTGGCTGATCGGCATCCCATGGGAACAGGCGGCAACCGCCGGCTCGCTGATGGGCATCAAGACCATCCTCAACGAGCTGATCGCCTATCTCGAACTGTCGAAGCTTCCGCCCGACGCGCTCGATGCGCGCTCGCGGCTGATCATGCTCTACGCCATGTGCGGCTTTGCCAACTTCGGCTCGCTTGGCATCATGATCGGCGGGCTCGCCGCGATGGCGCCCGAGCGCCGCGACGACATCGTGTCGCTCGGGCCAAAATCAATCGTGTCGGGCACGCTGTCGACGCTGCTGGTCGGCGCGATGGTGGGGGTGCTGACCTGAATTCGGCTTAGTGCAGCCGGAACTCACCGTCGACCGCCTTTAGCTCCGCCGGCTTGATCAGCTTGCTGTGTGCGACCTGGACCGAGTGCAGCGGCCCGTCGAGCTTGTCCCGCCAGAATTGCAGGAACCGCATCAGCTCGGGAAACTTCGGAAACAGGTCGTAGTTCTGCCAGACGTAGGTCTGCAACAGCCAGGGATGGTCCGGCCGACGGTAGAGAATTTGCGCGGTCGTCAGCCCGTAACCGCTCAGTTGACGCTGGAAGTCCTTCGAGGCCATTTCCGAATCCTCCGTGCCGGCGGGTTCGATTTTTGAGCCTCCCTCCCAGCATGACAAGCCAAAAGTCTAAATAAGTTCCTACTATCAAAGGCTTAGCAGCCATTAACCATGGCTGCTGCCAGCTACTAGCAGTCCAGGGAGACGAGTGCTAAAAATTTCCTTGAGCCCTCTTGATCGGGGGCATGGGCCGCTTATCTCGCGGCTCGAAGGGTTCCGGCGGGGGTCTCGCCCGGCACCCTCCCTTCGAAAAAATCCGATCTGTCAATCGCTTATGGAGGATCCCATGAAGTTTCGCCCGCTTCACGACCGCGTCGTCGTCAAGCGCGTCACCGCCGACGAGAAGACCGCCGGCGGCATCATCATTCCGGACACCGCCCAGGAGAAGCCGTCGCAAGGCGAGGTGGTCGCCGTCGGCCCGGGCGGCCGCGACGAAGCCGGCAAGCTGATCCCGATCGACATCAAGGTCGGCGACCGCGTGCTGTTCGGCAAATGGTCCGGCACCGAAGTCAAGATCGACGGCCAGGAACTCCTGATCATGAAGGAGTCCGACATCATGGGCGTGATCGAAGAGCCGGTGGCCAAGAAGAAGGCCGCGTAACCGCGCAACCGACAAAGCAATTCAGGAGTTGAAAAAATGGCTGCCAAGGAAGTTAAATTCTCCGTCGATGCGCGCGACCGGATGTTGCGCGGCGTCGACATTCTCGCCAACGCCGTCAAGGTGACGCTGGGCCCCAAGGGCCGCAACGTCGTCCTCGACAAGTCGTTTGGCGCGCCCCGTATCACCAAGGACGGCGTCACCGTCGCCAAGGAGATCGAGCTCGAAGACAAGTTCGAGAACATGGGCGCGCAGATGGTGCGCGAGGTCGCCTCGAAGGCCTCCGACGTGGCCGGTGACGGCACCACCACCGCGACCGTGCTCGCCGCCGCGATCGTCCGCGAAGGCTCCAAGGCCGTCGCCGCCGGTATGAACCCGATGGATCTGAAGCGCGGTATCGACCTCGCGGTCGAGGCCATCGTCGAGGACCTCAAGAAGAACTCCAAGAAGGTCACCTCCAACGCCGAGATCGCCCAGGTCGGCACCATCTCCGCCAACGGCGACAAGGAAATCGGCGACTTCCTGGCCAAGGCCATGGAGAAGGTCGGCAACGAGGGCGTGATCACGGTCGAGGAGGCCAAGAGCCTCGAGACCGAGCTGGACGTGGTCGAGGGCATGCAGTTCGACCGCGGCTACATCTCGCCGTACTTCATCACCAACGCCGACAAGATGCGGGTCGAGTTCGAAGACCCTTACATCCTGATCAACGAGAAGAAGCTGTCGGGCCTGCAGGAGTTGCTGCCGCTGCTCGAAGCCGTGGTGCAGACCGGCAAGCCGCTGCTGATCATCGCGGAAGACGTCGAGGGCGAGGCGCTCGCCACCCTCGTGGTCAACAAGCTGCGCGGCGGCCTGAAGGTCGCGGCCGTGAAGGCTCCGGGCTTCGGCGATCGCCGCAAGGCCATGCTGCAGGACATCGCAGTCCTGACCGGCGGCCAGGCGATCAGCGAAGACCTCGGCATCAAGCTCGAGAACGTCGCGCTGAACATGCTCGGCCGCGCCAAGAAGGTGATGATCGACAAGGAGAACTCCACGATCGTCAACGGCGCGGGCAAGAAGAAGGACATCGAGGACCGCATCACGCAGATCAAGGCGCAGATCGAGGAGACCACCTCGGACTACGACCGTGAGAAGCTGCAGGAGCGGCTGGCGAAGCTCGCCGGCGGCGTTGCGGTGATCCGCGTCGGCGGCGCTACCGAGGTCGAGGTGAAGGAGCGCAAGGATCGCGTCGACGACGCGATGCATGCGACCCGCGCCGCGGTCGAGGAGGGCATCCTGCCGGGCGGCGGCGTCGCGCTGCTGCGCGCCACCGAGGCGCTGAAGCGCGTTCGCACCTCGAACGACGACCAGAAGACCGGCGTCGAGATCGTGCGCAAGGCGATCCAGACCCCGGCTCGCCAGATCGCGACCAATGCCGGCGAGGACGGCTCGGTCGTGGTCGGCAAGATCCTGGAGAAGGATCAGTACGCCTTCGGCTTCGACGCCCAGAACGGCGAGTACGCCAACCTGGTTCAGAAGGGCATCATCGACCCGACCAAGGTCGTGCGCACCGCGATCCAGAACGCGTCGTCGGTTGCCGGCCTTCTGATCACCACCGAGGCGATGGTCGCCGAAGTGCCGAAGAAGAACCAGCCTGCGGCTCCGGCGATGCCCGGCGGCGGCATGGACTTCTGATCCACGTCTCAGGCGACGTGAACGCGAAGGCCCGGGAGCGATCCCGGGCCTTCTGCTATTTGCTGCCTGCCGCGTCCACTATTTCGTCGCCGCCTCGATCTGGGCGAAGTTGGTCCGCACGTGCGCGGCAATGTCGGTCACGATCTTCAGCGCAATCAGCAGGACGAACGCGGCGAGCGGCGTCTTGAAAACCTCCAGCAGAAACGCGCCGGCGAGAATCGTGACGTGCATGACGACGATCCGGCCGTAGGGTGCCATCATGAGGTCGCCAGCCGGCAGCGGCTTGTTGCGCGGGTCGTCCCTGGACGAGCGCATGGGCCGGAGCACGTTCAAGTAGAACGACGCCCCGTGACTGATGAACAGCGCGGCAAACGCGATCCAAAGCCCGGTGCCGAAGAACAGCCGGTCGAACAGCCCCCCGACGCTCGCAATCTGCTTTTGCCACGGTCCGGAGAACAGCGCCCACAGAAACACCGCGTGGCCGGCCATGAACCCGCCGAAGTGGATGCAGAAGAACGGCAGCAGCAGCGCACCGGCCCAGCGCGCGACCAGCACCATCCGGATCGCCGTGAAAAACCCGATGATGCCGGTTTCAATCCAGTAGGCCGTCATCAGCACGAACAAGTCCCAGCCCCAGTGCATCACGCCGTAGAGCGGGATCAGGTTCGCGGCAATCAGGGCGAGGACGGTCGGAGCGCGCCAATAGCGGACGTTCAGGGCCTGGAGCCAGCCCACCTTCGCGGGTTTCGATGGGACGTCCGACATGGATGCGGCCTCGGCGCCTCATTGGCCGAGTCGCGCCCCCGATGCCAGGGCCAAAAACGATAACGACCACGAACGATAAGGTGCGCGTTCATCCGGCGTCACCTCGTCGTCATCGTGGCCGTCGGGGCGATAGGCCGTTACTCTCAACGCTGGCCCATCGCCACTTGGCGCCCTTATAGCTTTGCAATGTGACACCCGCATGACACCCCGAAGCACCTCGCTGTTTACCATCGGCTACGAGAAGGCGACGCCGGAGGCGGTCCTAAGCGAACTCAAGCGCGCCAAGGTCAAGCTTCTCATCGATACCCGCGCAGTGGCGGCCTCGCGCAAGCCTGGTTTCTCCAAGCGCCAGCTCGCGGCAGGGCTCGACGAGAAGGGCATCGGCTATCTGCATTTGCAGAAGCTTGGGACCCCGGCCGAAGGACGGCAGGCCGCGCGCTCGGGCGACATGAAGACGCTCTGGAAAATCTACAACAAGCATCTCAAGACGCCGGACGCCGTCGAGGCGATGGACGAGTTGGTTTCAATCGTGAAGTCCGGCCAGCCGGTGTGCCTGCTCTGCTTCGAGCGCGATCCGAACTGCTGCCACAGGAGCCGGATCGCCGAGATCGTGCGCGAGCGCACCGGCGCTCGCGTGACCGATCTTGTTCCGCCGCAGTTCTGAGCCGGCCTATTCGGCCGGCTGCAACGCCTTGAAGTCGCGCTCCACGCCGTTGACCAGCACTGCAATGGCCGCCGTCCCGACCACGAAGCCGAACGCCACGACCGCGGTGACAAGCAGCACCAGGTCGAAACCGCCGCGGCTGTGCAGGAATGCGATCATGGTGATGGCTGCGCCCGAGATCAGGTAGGTGATGAAGTAGCGCACCGCATAGACGCGGGCCCGCCAGACGTCGGCCGTGTAGCGCGCGATGACGAAATCGTTGACCGTCACCTGGGCGTAGACGAAGGAAATCGCGAACGCGAGCGCCGCCAACAGCACGTAGCCCGTCGCGTTGACGATCCAGACCACGCCGATGAACTGCAGGAGCGCCACGGCCGCGAACACGAGGTGCGGCGAATACCGCTCCAGCACCCGGCCGACGACCAGCTGCGCCGCGGCACCGAACAAAAACACCACCGTCGCGATCCCGCCGATGGCGACCAGCGATATGCCGCCGCCCATCCGCTCGTCGAGCAGCTTGGGCAAGGCGATGGTCACGGTGTTGAACACAAGCCCGGCCGTGGTGCCGACCAGGATGAACAAGGCAAACACCGACGCCATGATCCAGACGGCGAGCCGCACGTCCGGTGCCGAGCTGCGAGTCTTGGCTTCGTGCCGATCGTCGGGAACGAGCGCCAGATAGGCGACCCCGGTCGCAACGCATACGGCGGCAGGCACCATGAAGGCCCCGCGCCATCCGAGCCATGCCGTCAGCGCGGCGGTGATGCCCGCAGCCAGCGCCACGCCGAGGTTGCCGCAGACGCCGTTGAAGGCCAGCGTCCGCCCGCGGTTGGTCGCCTGCGCGACGACAATGGCTGTGCCGACCGGATGATAGATCGCGGCAAACACGCCGAGCATGAACAGCGATACGCCAAGCGCGATGAAATTCGGCGACAGCGCCGCCGCGGCGAGGCTGAAGCCGCAGCCGACGTAGAACACCGCCATCATGTTGCGGCGGCTCCAGCGGTCGGCGAGCCAGCCGGCCGGGAGCGAGAAAATTCCGAAGGCGAAGAACGACGCCGTGCCTACCACCAGCAGTTCGCCGTAGGGCCGGCCGTAAACCACTTCCAGGCCGATTACCACGGTCGGGAAGATCAGCATGACGTAATGATCGACCGCATGGGCGAAGTTGTTGAATCCAATGGACACGCGGCGCTGGGTGTCCGCATCCATGGCCGCAAAGCCCATCACATTCGCCATCGGGAATTCCGTTCCGCCGCGGTTCGCATTTCGAGTCACATATAGCGCGATCGCGGGACCCTCGCCTATGCGGTTCTTGCAGTTCTGATTCGACTTGACGTTGCAAATCTGCCTAAGCTCGACCGTTTGCTCCCGCCAGGGAGCCGGTGGTTGGGGCTTGGGGGCCTCGATGCGTAGCGTGGGGGGCGTTGCCGCGGCGCTGGTTGCCGCCGCGGTCTTGTTTGTGTGTCCGGTGCGGGCGCAGCCGGCTGCGGCTTACGACGCAGACGACCAGGCGCGCCTTCTCCTGTTCGCGAGCACGGACCTTTGGCGGCACGGCGGCTTTGCGCACGGCGGCGTGCTGTGGTCACCGGACGGGCTCGACCGCGACGGCTTCGCGCTAAAGGTCGCGTTCGGAGGTGGCGCCTACCGCTATGTGTCAGGCGCACTCGGGCAGGTCGACGTGGACGGGCGGCAGATGGCGGGTGAGCTGTTGTTGGGCTGGCGCTTCGTCCGCGGTCCGGTGTCGGTCACGGCCTTCGCCGGATTGGACGTCCAACAACATCGCCTGTCGCCGGACGATGCGTCGGCGGGGCTTCGCGGCCGATACGCCGGTGCGAAGACCGGCTTCGAGCTGTGGTTCGAGCCCGATCCCGGCGCGATGGTGGCCGCGCACGGTTTCGTTTCGACCGTCGGCCCGAGCTACAACGCACGGCTCGCCGCCGGATGGCGTGTGCTCGACACAGCCTACGTCGGGCCGGAGGTCCAGGGCTTTGCGTTCGACGACAATTACAAGCAGTGGCGCACGGGTCTGCACATCACCGCGTTGCGATTTGGCGGACTGGAGTGGTCGGCGGGACTCGGATGGGCCGGCGACAGCGACAATCGCGCGAGTCTTTACGGACGACTGGGCCTGTTGAGCCGCCACTAAGGCGGGTGAGCCAGCTTACGTCACTCAACCCTTGCCGTCGCAGATCCACGCCCGGATCACGCAGTCCTTGCCGCCGAACTTGTAGCACTGCTTGAGCGCGGTGTTCTGGGCGGCGCCGAGCCGCGGCGCACTGGCGTAGCCGTGCGGGCCGCAGGGCTTACGGCCGTCGATGGCAAAGGCCACGCAGCCCTTCTTGGTGGTCACGACCTGCTTGCAGGTGCCGTCGCAACGATCGATCGCGGCCTTGCGCGCCTCGGCGACGGTCGGATAGTCGTAGGCATAGCCGTAGGCGGCGCAGGAGCCGATGGCCAGCGCACCGGCAGCCATCGGCGACGCGACGCCCGCCAGAAGCCAGCTCGCCGCCGCGGCCGCGCAAGCGGTCCCACGAAACAGGTCGTGCATGGCCGTTTCCCCTCCGAGAAGCCGGGCCATGAAAGACCAAACTGGTTAAGCGGTCGTAACCGCGCACTCCCGCGGCTTGCGGCGATTTAGCGCCCGTCGCAGACCCAGGCGCGCAACGTGCATTTTTTCCCGCCATACCGGGCGCAGGAGGCCAGCGCGATGCGTTCGGCCTCGGCGCGCGTATGCGCCGCACCGAACCCCTTCGCGCCGCAGCGCGAGGCGCTGTCCATCGCGACCGCACCGCAGGCCCGGTTGACGTCGACCGCGATCTTGCAGTCGCGCGCGCCGCATTGGCGGATCGCCCGCGCCCACGCATCGCTTTTGTTGCCGTAGCCGTGCGAATAGCCCCATCGGCCGCATTCGCTCATGGCGATCGCTGCAAACGCCGAAGCCTTCGGCGCGGACCATGCACATGTACACGCGACGACAGGGATGACCGCCGCCGCACGCACCATCCTGCAAAGGACAGCATTCCATCTGATGTACATGTCATGCCCCCTCCAGTTCTGCTTTGACCTTGCGGAGCGCCTCCGGCGTGTCGACGTCGATCAGCACCGCCTGGTCGGCCAGCGGCACCTCGGCAACCGCCTCGGGATAGCGTGCGATCAGGTTGCGGGCGCCGACGTCGCCTTCGAGCGCCATCAGTTCGGAGAAAAACCGCCGCGACCAGACCACCGGATTGCCGCGCGTGCCGTCGGTCATGGGCACGACCACCAGCGCGCCGCGCTCGAGATCGAAGGCCGCAATCAGTCTGTCGATCAGTGTCGCGCTGACCTGCGGCATGTCGCCCAGGCAGACCACCGCGCCGTCAACGTCGGCGGGAAGCGCCGAGAGCCCCGCGCGCAGCGAGGTCGACAGCCCGTTCGCGTAATGCGGATTGTGAACGCGCGCGACGTCGAGACCGGCAAGCGCCGCCTCGACCTGCTCGCGCTGATGGCCGGTCACGACCACCACGGGCCGCGCCCGCGAGGCGAGCGCCGCTTCGGCTGCGATCCGGACCAGCGGTTTCCCGCCGATCTCGGCGAGGAGCTTGTTCGGCCCGCCCATTCGCGTGGAGCGACCCGCAGCGAGGATCACCGCGCCGATGCGGCGGCCAACCGGCGGCACAGACTCCTCGCGCGGCTGCGGGCGGGTGACGATCTCCATCAGAAGACCGCCGACGCCCATGCCGGTCACGTCCGAGCGCGACACCGGAAGCCCCGCGAGCAGGCGGTTCAACACCCAGTCGAAGCCGTTCTCCTTGGGCGAGCGCGCGCAGCCCGGCGCGCCCAGCACCGGCCGCCCGCGGATGCCGCCGATCAGCATCAGGTTGCCCGGATCGACCGGCATGCCGAAATGCTCGATTCGGCCGCCGACCGCCTCGATGGCGGCGGGGATCACGTCGCGGCGGTCGGCGATGGCGGACGCGCCGAACACCACCACCAGCTCGGCGCCGGCGGCGAGCACCTCGTCGACCGCCTTCGCGAGCGGGCCCTGTTCGTGCGGCACGCGCCGCTCGGCCACGATGGACGCACCCGCCGGGGCAAGCCGCGCTTGCGTGATCCGAAGTGTCTTCTCGATGACCTTGTCGGAGAGCCCGGGAAGCAGCGTCGAGACCACGCCGACCTTCTTGATCCTGTAGGGCGCGACGCTCACCAGCGGTCTGCCTGCCGCCGCGAGCGCAGCGTCGAGCGCGCTCTTTCCAACCGCAAACGGAATGATCTTTACGGTCGCGATCATCTCGCCGGCCTCGACCGGCTTGTACGCTTCGAGCGTTGCGAACGTGATCGCCTCGTCGACGCGGTTGAGGCGGTCGATGGTGTCCTTGTCCACGACCAGGACGCCGGGCCGTTCCGCGAACAGGTTGGCACGTCCGGTGAAGGCGCGGTCGACCCGCGCCCCCTCGCCCGCCACGGCCTTGGCGACCGCCGCCGCCGCTTCGTCCTCGGACACGTCGCCGGGCTCGATCCGCGCCACAACGATGGAATCGATACCGGCCGCCTCCAGCGCCGCGGCCTCCGCCGGCCCGATCACAGTGCCCTTCTTGAGCACCAGTTCGCCCTTGCGGATGGTGTGGACGGCGGTGGCGCCCTGCGACTCCTTCGGCGGGACCGGACCGAATTTCATGGCCGCGTCCTCATCTCGGTGCTCAGGACGGCTCCTGCCGCATCCGCTGGACGATCTCGCCCATGATCGAGACCGCGATTTCGGGCGGCGATACTGCGCCGATGTCGAGCCCGATCGGGGCGTGGATGCGGCCGAGGTCGTTATCGGTGAAGCCGCGCTCGGTTTTCAGGCGTTCGAGCCGCCGCGCATGCGTCTTACGCGAGCCGAGGGCGCCGATGTAGAAGCAGTCGCTCTTCAACGCCATTGTGAGGCCTGGATCGTCGATCTTGGGATCGTGGGTCAGCGCGACGAAGGCCGTGTAGCGGTCGATGCCGATTGGCGGCAGCGCCACGTCCGGCCATTCCGCGATCACCTTGACGTCGGGGAATCGCTCGGCGGTCGCAAAAGCCGTGCGAGGGTCCACGATGGTAACGTCGTAGCCGAGCATCCGGCCGATCGGCGCCAACGCTTGCGAGATGTGGACCGCGCCGGTGATGACGAGTTTGGGCGATGGAACATGAACGGTGAGGAACACGTTGCCTTCGGCCGTCTCCTCCATCCCGCTCTTGCCCGAACGAAAGTGCTCCTCAAGGACACCTTTTAGGGGGTCGTTGCGAACATCGGCGACCTTCACCACCCTCTGCTCGCCGGAGTCCTGGTTCGTGACGACGGCGACGGCGCGGCGCGCGGCGCGCTCCTCGTTCAGGGCTTTGAGGATGTCCAGGCGCAAGGGCTACTCCACCTTTTCGACGAACACCCGGATGGTGCCGCCGCACGACAGCCCGACCTTCCAGGCGGTCTCGTCGGCGACGCCGAATTCCAGGGTCTTCGGCTTGCCGCTCTCGATCACGTCAATGGCCTCGGTCACCACCGCGCCCTCGACGCAGCCGCCCGACACCGATCCCAGGAAATTGCCCTGGTCGTCGATCACGAGGTTCGAGCCGACCGGCCGCGGGGCCGAGCCCCAGGTCTGGACCACGGTGGCGATGGCGACGCCGCGGCCCGTCTTCTTCCAGTCCTCGGCGGCTTTCAGAATGTCCTCGTCGGCAGCCAGCATGACGGTTTCCTCCGTGCATCCCGCGGCGGGCGGCGGCCGCGGCAAGCGTTATATATCATCGTATATTACGCGGCTCCAGCCAGCCAGGTTTTCGGATCGGCATGGCGGCCATGCTGCGACAGAGCCTCGCACAGTTCGCGCATGGACTGAAGATTGTGAATCGGCCGCATCTCGTCGACATGCGGCAGCATGGTGCGGATGCCGCGCGCCCTGGCCTCGAAGCCGGAAAACCGCAGCAGGGGATTGAGCCACACCAGCCGCCGACAGGAGCGGTGCAGCCGGTCGATCTCGAACTCCAGCCGCTCGTCGGGGTCGCGCTCCAGCCCGTCGGTGAACAGCAGCACCACGGCGCCCTGGGTCAGCACCCGCCGCGACCATTGCTTGTTGAAGGCCGCGAGCGAGGTCGCGATCCGCGTGCCGCCCGACCAGTCCAGTACGCTTGCCGAGCAGGCCGCCAGTGCCTCGTCGGGGTCCTTCTCGCGCAGCGCGCGCGAAACGTTGGTCAGCCGCGTGCCGAACAGGAATGTGTGGACGCGCTTTCGCGCATCGGTGATGGCGTGGAGGAAATGCAGGAACAGCCGCGTGTACTGGCTCATGGAGCCGGAAATATCGAGCAGCGCCACGACGGGCGGGTTCTTGGTCTTGGGTCCCCGGTACTTCAGATCGATCAGCGCGCCGCCGCCCTTCATGCTGGCGCGCAGCGTCCGGCGCAGATCGATGCGGTGCCCGTGCGGATGCGGCGCAAGGCGCCGCGTCTTGACGTTGTCGAAGCCGAGTACCAAACGCTTGATGGCGTCGCGCGCAGCCGCGACCTCGGCCGCGGTCATCTGCGCGAAGTCCTTCGTTTCGAGGACCTCGCGGTCGGACACTGTGAAGCTCGCGTCGAGCTCGATCTCCTGCTGCTCGCGCTCGACCTTCTCCGCGCCCGCAAACAGCGCGTCGAGCACGCGTTGCGAAGCCTGCGGCTCCTCCGGCGTTTGCGCCGGTGCGCCGGTCATCTCCGGCGACATCATGGCGATCAGCCGTTCGAGATAACCGCGTTTGCGGAAGAATATCTGGAACGCCTGGTCGAACAGCACCGAATGCTCGTGGCGCTTCACGAACACCGCGTGCAGGGTCCAGTAGAAGTCCTCCTTGGTGCCGACGCCGGCGGCGCGCACGGCCTCCAGCGCGTCGAGCACCGAACGCGGCCCCAACGGAATGCCCGCCGCACGCAGCGCACGCGCGAAGTAGAGGATGTTCTCGGCGAAGCGGCCCGGCGCGTCCTGCTGCGTGTTCGGCATCAGGTCACTCCGCCGCTCTGAGCTCCGCCTGCACTTGGTCGAGCAGCTCTTTCACCTTGCCGCCTTCGAGCCGCGCGATGTCGTCCTGGTATTTCAGCAGGACGCCGAGCGTGTCGGACACCGTCGCGGGATCGAGCGCCACCGCGTCCAACTCGGATAGCGCGGTCGCCCAGTCGAGCGTCTCGGCCACGCCCGGCGACTTAAACAGGTCCTGCTTTCGCATCGCCTGCACGAAGCCGACGATCTGCTCGGACAGCTTTTTGCCGATGCCCGGCACCTTGGCGCGCACGATTTCGAGTTCGCGCGCCGCGCTCGGATAGCCGACCCAATGGTAGAGGCAGCGGCGCTTGAGCGCGTCGTGAATCTCGCGCGTGCGGTTGGACGTGATGACCACGATCGGCGGACGCTCGGCCTTGATCGTGCCAAGCTCGGGGATCGTCACCTGGAAGTCGGCCAGCACTTCGAGCAGGAACGCCTCGAAGGCCTCGTCGCTGCGGTCGAGTTCGTCGATCAGCAGCACCGGCGGTCCGGCGGTATCGGGCTCCAGCGCCTGCAAGAGCGGCCGCTTGATCAGAAAGCGTTCGTCGAACACATCGTGCTCGATCTGCGAGCGGTCCTGCTTGCCTTCGGCCTCCGCCGCGCGGATCGCGATCATCTGCGCGGCGTAGTTCCACTCGTACACGGCGCTGGCGACGTCCAGGCCCTCGTAGCATTGCAGGCGGATGAGCTTGCGGCCGAGCGTCTGCGACAGCACCTTGGCAATTTCCGTTTTGCCGACGCCGGCCTCGCCTTCGAGAAAAATCGGACGGCCCATCCTAAGCGCGAGGAACAGGACGGTCGCAAGCGACCGGTCGGCGAGATAATCCGCCGCCGAAAGCAGCTTGAGTGTGTCGTCGATGGAATTCGGAACGGGAAGTATCTTCTGCGTCATCGAAACACCTATAGCCCGGCGCCGCGGGCCTTGTCCCTGCAACTTCGCACGGCTGCTGTGTCAACAAATCGGCCCCCGGAACGCATCCGGAGGCCGAGCCGATAGACAAGCTTTTTCAGGCGTTTAGGCCTTGGCCAGCGCGCGGCGGGCCATCACGCCGACAAGGTGGGCGCGGTATTCGGCGCTGCCGTGGATGTCGGAGCTCATACCGTCCGCCGGGATCGACATGCCCTCGATCGACTTCGGCGAGAACCGCTTCTTCAGCGCTTCCTCGAAGCTCTTCACCCGGAACACGCCGCTCGAACCTGCACCGGTCACAGCCACGCGGATGTCGGAGCCGCGCTTGGACACGAACACGCCGACTAGCGCGAAGCCCGATGCCGGGTGCTTGAACTTCTCATAGGCCGCCTTCTTCGCCAGTGGGAAGCTGACCTTGACGATGATCTCGTCCGGCTCGAGAGCGGTCTCGAACAGGCCCTTGAAATAGTCGTCGGCCGTAATCCGGCGCTTGCTGGTGATGATGGTCGCGCCGAGGCCGAGCGCTGCGGCCGGATAGTCGGCGTTCGGATCGTTGTTGGCGAGCGAGCCGCCGAGCGTGCCGCGATGGCGCACCGCCGGATCGCCGATCTCGCCTGCAAGCGCAGCCAGAGCCGGCAGCGCATCTTTGACGACCTGGGAATTGGCGACTTCGACGTGGCGGGTGCCCGCGCCGATCACGAGCGAACGGCCCTTCTGCTCGATGCCGGACAGCCCTTCGATCCGGCCGATGTCGAGAAGCTGCGTCGGCTTGGCAAGCCGGAGCTTCATCACCGGCAGCAGCGAATGGCCGCCCGCGAGAATCTTTGCCTCCGGATCCTTGGCGAGCATGTTGACCGCCTGCCGGACGGAGTTCGGGCGGGCGTACTTGAATTCGTACATTTGTCAGTCCTCCAACCGCTCGACTAGGCGGCTCTTCCCTTCATGGCCTTGGCGCCGGCCGCGATCGCCTTAACGATGTTGTGGTAGCCCGTACAGCGGCACAGGTTGCCGTCGAGTTCGTGCCGGATCGTCTGCTCGTCGAGTTCGTTGCCCTTGCGGCGGACCATGTCGACCGCGGTCATCACCATGCCCGGCGTGCAGAAGCCGCACTGCAGGCCGTGGTGTTCGCGGAACGCCTCCTGCATCGGATGCAGCGGGCCGTCGGCGGCGGCGAGACCTTCGATGGTCAGGACCGAGCCGCCGTCGGCCTGGAGCGCCAGCGTGGTGCAGGACTTCACCGCAATGCCGTTGAGATGGACGACGCAGGCGCCGCATTGCGAGGTGTCGCACCCCACGTGGGTCCCGGTCAGGCGCAGATGCTCGCGCAGGAACTGGACCAGAAGCGTACGGGGATCGACGTCGGCGGTGACGGCCTTGCCGTTCACCGTCATCGAGACGGCAGCCATGACATTCCTCCAATTAAGCCCGGGTCTAACGGCCCGTTTTTCGCACCGGAATCCGGTCCCGGCATTTAAAACGGCACGAAACAGAACGTTTTTCGCTCAATTTCGAGTTTTGAACAAGAGTAAGTCTGAACCGCCGGATATCGCCCGGTCAAGGGAGCCCGGCGGCATTCGGACGCACGGCTACTGTTTCACGGCGTTGGCGAACTTCGCAAAAAAGTCGTCGGCGAGCTTTTTTGCCGCGCCGTTGACCAGCCGCTGGCCAAGCTGGGCGAGCTTGCCGCCGATCTGCGCCTCCACGTTGTAGGTGAGCAGGGTGCCGCCGTCCTTGTCGGTCAGCGCGACGGTGGCGCCGCCCTTGGCAAAGCCCGCGATCCCGCCGTCGCCTTCGCCCGAAATCTTGTAGCCGTTCGGCGGATCGAGGTCGGTCAGGCGCACCTTGCCTTTGAAGCGGGCCTTCACCGGCCCGATCTTGTTGGTGGCCACGGCCTGGAATTCGTTCTCGCCAATCACCTCAAGGGTCTCGCAGCCCGGAATGCAGGCCTTGAGCACCTCCGGGTCATTGAGCTTGGCCCACACCGTCGCGCGGGGGGCGGCGAGCTGCTGCTCGCCGGACATGGTCATCGCCATCGGAATGCCTCCGTACCGAACCTCGGACCACGCATTAAGCCCTTGTGCGGCGCATGGAAAGGGCGTTTCGACATGACTGCGTAACCACCGATGCAATCGGGGATTGGCGCGGGCGGCCCATGGGGCTAATGGTGGTCCAGGCCCGCGACCACGAGCCCAAACCGACACGCTGTGACCGACACGCCGACCGCCACGCCGCTGTTGTCGCCGCTGCACGCCAGCGCGGCCATGCGCGCCGTCATGAACGACCGGGCGCGTCTGCAGCGGATGCTGGATTTCGTGGCGGCGCTGGCGCGCGCGGAAGCCGCAGTCGGCGTCATTCCGCCCAGCGCGGCTGTGGAAATCGCCGAAGTCTGCCGGATGGAGCGCTACGACGTCACAGGCATCATGGAGGCCGCCGCGCTCGCCGGGGATTTTGCGGCGCCGCTCGGCAATGCGGTCACCATCGAACTGACCCGGCGCAACAAGTCGTCGGCAGGTTTCGTCAACTGGGGCGCGACCGGCCAGGACATGCTGGACACGGCGCTGGCGCTTGAATTGCGTGCGGCCATCGACGAGCTGATGGCCGACCTCGACGCCGCGATCAAAGGTTTCACAACCCTCGCCGGCCGCCATCGCCGCACGCTGTCGGTGGCGCGCACCCATTTGCAGCAAGCGCTGCCGATGCCGTTCGGGTTGCGTCTCGCCGGTTACGCGGCCGCGCTGGCGCGTTCGCGTGACCGGCTGTGGCGGCTGCGCCGCGAGGCGCCG
>VGEP01000034.1 GCA_016869215.1 Alphaproteobacteria bacterium
GAGCGGCGTCGACGCTGGCTTGGTGTCCGGCACCGGCAAGGACGGCCGCGTCACCAAGGGCGACATGCTGGCCGCGATCGAGCAGGCCGCGGCACGGCCGACGCCGGTCCCCCAGACCGCTGCCGCCGTGCAAGTACGCGCGCCGTCGCCCGCCGACGATGCCGCGCGCGAGGAGCGCGTGAAGATGACGCGGCTGCGCTCGACCATCGCGCGGCGGCTGAAGGATGCGCAGAACACCGCCGCCATGCTCACGACCTTCAACGAAGTCGACATGGGCGCGGTGATGGCGATGCGCAACCAGTACAAGGATCAGTTCGAGAAGCGCCACGGCGCCAAGCTCGGCTTCATGGGCTTCTTCGTGAAGGCCTGCGTGCAGGCGCTGAAGGAAATCCCGGCGGTCAATGCCGAGATCGACGGCGGCGACATCGTCTACAAGAACTACTACCACACCGGCATCGCGGTCGGCACCGAGAAGGGCCTGGTCGTTCCGGTGGTGCGCGACTGCGACAGGAAATCGCTCGCCGAGATCGAGCAGACCATCTCCGACTTCGGGCGCCGCGCCCGCGACGGCGCGCTCAAGATCGAGGAGATGCAGGGCGGCACGTTCACGATCACCAACGGCGGCGTCTACGGCTCGCTGATGTCGACGCCGATTCTCAACGCGCCGCAGAGCGGCATCCTCGGCATGCACAAGATTCAGGAGCGGCCGATGGTCGTCGGCGGCAAGATCGAGGCGCGACCGATGATGTATCTCGCGCTGAGCTACGACCACCGCATCGTCGACGGCCGCGAGGCGGTGACGTTCCTGGTGCGCGTGAAGGAATGCCTGGAGGACCCGGCGAGGCTGGTTCTCGACGTCTAGTTCTTCGTCATCACCGGGCCGGCGCGAAGCGCCGAGACCCGGTGATCCCGCTTAGGCTGACGCTATGCGCCCCTAATCGGGATGGCCGGGTCAAGCCCGGCCATGACAACGAGAATGTTGGAGCGCTGTCATGTCCTACGACCTCATCGTCATCGGCACCGGCCCCGGCGGCTATGTCTGCGCGATCCGCGCGGCGCAGCTCGGCATGAAGGTCGCCGTCGTCGAGAAGCGCGTCACGCACGGCGGCACCTGCCTCAACGTCGGATGCATTCCGTCGAAGGCGCTGCTGCACGCCTCCGAGATGTTCGAGGAGGCCGGGCATAGCTTCGGCAAGATGGGCATCGTGCTCGACAAGCCGAAGCTCGATCTCGGAGCGATGCTGAAGTTCAAGGACGAGGCGGTCGATGGCAACGTCAAGGGCGTCGATTATCTCCTGAAGAAAAACAAGATCGATGCCGTGTTCGGCACCGGCCGCATCGCCGCGCCCGGCAAGGTCGAGGTGAAATCGGCCGACGGCAAGACTCAGACTCTGGAGTCAAAGAACATCGTCATCGCGACGGGCTCTGCGGTCGCACCGCCGCGCGGCGTCGAAATCGACGGCAAGCGCATCGTCACCTCCGACCACGCCATCGCGCTCGACAAGGTGCCGGGCAGGCTGCTCGTCATCGGCGCGGGCGTGATCGGGCTCGAGCTCGGCTCGGTGTGGCGCAGGCTCGGCGCGCAGGTGACGGTGGTCGAGTTTCTCGACCGCATCCTGCCGGGCCTCGACGCCGAGGTGGCGCGGCAGTCGCAGCGGCTCCTGGAGAAGCAGGGCCTGACGTTCAAGCTTGCGTCGAAGGTGACGGGCGTCGATTCGTCCGGACCGACGCTCAAGGCGAGCGTCGAACCGGCAGTCGGCGGCGCGGCCGAGACCATCGAGGCCGACGTCGTGCTGGTCGCGATCGGCCGCGTGCCCTACACCGACGGGCTCGGCCTCGACGAGATCGGCGTTAAGAAGGACAACCGCGGCCGTGTCGCCACCGATTCGCATTACGCGACGAACGTGAAGGGCATTTACGCCATCGGCGACGCGATCGCGGGGCCGATGCTGGCGCACAAGGCCGAGGACGAAGGCATGGCCGCGGCCGAACTGATCGCGGGCCATGCCGGTCATGTGAACTACGACGTGATCCCGAACGTCGTCTACACGTTCCCGGAGATCGCCTCGGTCGGCAAGACCGAAGAAGAGTTGAAGGCCGCGGGCGTCGCGTACAACGCCGGCAAGTTCCCGTTCACCGCCAACGGCCGCGCCAAGGCGAACCAAAAGACCGACGGCTTCGTGAAAATCCTGGCCGACGCCAAAACCGACCGCGTGCTGGGCGTGCACATCGTCGGCGCCGACGCCGGCAACATGATCGCGGAAGCTGCCGTTGCGATGGAGTTCGGCGCGTCGTCCGAAGACATTGCGCGCACCTGCCACGCGCACCCGACCTTACCCGAGGCGGTGAAGGAGGCGGCGCTGGCGGTGGCGAAGCGCGCGATTCATATGTGATAGCCTTCCTCCGCCGGCCGAGGCCTAGGAGGCAAGTTCGTGGCCAATTCCCACCGCGACAAGATCGCCGTCGTCACGGGCGCGGCGTCCGGCATCGGGCAGGCGTTCGCCAGGCGATTGGCCGAGGACGGCTGCCACGTTGTCATTGCCGACGTGCAGGCGGCCGACGACACGTTAAAGGCCATCGAGCGCGCGGGACGCCGATCGTTGTTCGTCCAATGCGACGTGTCCTCGCCGGACGACGTTGCCGCGCTGGCAGCCGAGGTCGAGCGCGCGTTCGGCCAATGCGACATCCTGGTGAACAACGCCGGCATCTTCCAGATGCAGCCGTTCGATCAGGTTAAATTCACGGACTGGCGGCGGGTGCTGTCGATCAATCTCGATTCGGCGTTTCTCACCTGTCAGGCCTTCGTGCCCGGCATGAAGCGGCGCGGATGGGGCCGCATCGTCAACATGGCGTCGAGCACCTTCGGCACCGTGACGCTCGGCTACGTCCACTACATCGCGAGCAAGGGCGGCATGATCGGGTTGACGAGGGCGCTGGCAAGCGAGCTTGGGCCGCACGGCATCACGGTCAATGCCATCGCGCCGACGCTCACGCGCACGCCCGGCGCGATGAAGCGCGGCCCGCGCCCGGGCGACGCCGACATGGAGCAGGCCTTCGTCAACAACGCGCGGCGGCAGGCGATTCCGCGCGGCATGACGCCGGACGATCTGACCGGTACGCTGTCGTATCTGACCGGCGACGATGCGGCGTTCGTCACCGGGCAGACGTTTTACGTGAACGGCGGGCTGGTGCGCGCATAAGGAGAATACGGAATGGGCAGGGGCCACAAGGACAAGGTCGCGGTCGTCACCGGCGCGGGCAAGGGCATCGGCCAGGCGTTCGCTAGGCGTCTCGCCGAGGATGGCGTCGACGTCGCCATCGCCGATCTCGAGCCGGGCAATGAGACCGTGTCGATGGTCGAGGCCGCGGGCCGCCGCGCGCTCGCCTGCCGCTGCGATGTGGCGTCGGAGCAGTCGGTCGCGGCGTTAAAGAGCGACGTCGAGAAGGCGTTCGGCCGCTGCGACATCCTGATCAACTGCGCCGGCGTCTATCCGCAGCAGGCGTTCGACACCATGACCTTCCAGGAGTGGCGGCGGATTCTCTCGATCAACCTCGACAGCGCGTTTCTCACCAGCGCGGCCTTCGTGCCGGGCATGAAGCAGCGCCAATGGGGCCGCATCGTCAACATGGCATCGAGCACGCTGGGCAGTGTGGTGACCGGCTTCGTGCATTACGTCGCGAGCAAGGGCGGCATCGTCGGCTTCACGCGCGCGCTGGCGAGCGAGCTTGGGCCGCACGGCATCACGGTCAACGCGATCTCGCCGGGGCTGACGCGCTCGCCGGGAACGCTTTCGCGCAAGCCGCGCGCCGGCATGAAGGACATGGATGAGGAGTTCCAGTTCGCCGCCAATGCGCAGGCGATCAGGCGCGTCGAGGTGCCGGACGATCTGGTCGGCACCCTGTCGTTCCTGACCAGCGACGACGCAGCCTTCATCACCGGCCAGACCATCAACGTCGACGGCGGGCGGGTGCGGAGCTGAGTCAGGTATTGCACGGACGTGTGCCGCGAACTCCGTCACCCTCTCCCCATAGCCCGTCGAAGACGGGCGTGAACGCCCTGATGGGGAGAGGGTGCCCGAACGTGTGGCCAAGCGCGGGTCAGAACAAATGCACCGCATGCGGTGCAAACAGCCCGATCGCCATGAAGCCCAGACCCACGACGCCGAGGCCCGCGGCGAAGAAACTCAGCAGCACCATTCCCGTGATGACGGTCGCCGACGCGAGCACGATGCCGATCTGGAACGCCGCCGACGCCACCTCGTAGTGATGGTAGCGTTCCAGCGACGTGTCGCGCTTCTTTTCCGCCGCCATCGCCAGCGCCATCAGCTCGCGCCGGCCCTCGCCGTAGGGCGGATTGATGTTGACCTCCTTGCGGACCGGGCGGTCCATCGGTTCGGTGTTGTAGCGCGCGGCGATCTGCTCCCAGCTCTGGATGCGCTTGGTCAGCGCGGCCTTGGTCGCGGCGGCGTCGCCGCTCTCCCTGACCAGGTCGAGCTTCAGGATTTCGGTTCCGGTCTGGACCATGGTCTGCCGGATGGTCTTGGCCTGGAAGAACGCCCACAGGTTCGACGCCTCGACGTTGAAGCTGATCGCGTTGGTCTGCGCGCTCTTGCCGAGCGTCTCCGAGAACGCCAGGCAAAGCGCCAGCACGGCGATCAGCAGCGCGACCTTCTTGTTGCGGGCGTCGAGCAGGTCCTTGTGCCCGCCACCGTGGCCGCCGTGCTCGCTGTCGTGCTTGATCTGGTGTTCGGCTTCGTGCTGAACCGCGTGAACGGCGTGACTCATTGTCGATCCCCATCGGTTTCTTATGCGGACAATACGTCCGATGGGGGTCATTTAACACGCGGACGTGACAAGTGCGGGCGGACGCAAACGTCCGTCACATAAATTTTCGATTACGCGCGGGGATGCGCGCTCTTGTAGACGTCGAGCAGGCGGTCGGTGTCGACGGCGGTGTAGATCTGCGTCGTTGACAGCGAGGCGTGGCCGAGCAGTTCCTGGATCGCGCGCAGATCGCCGCCGCGCGCCAGCAGATGCGTGGCGAACGAGTGCCGCAACGCATGTGGCGTGGCGCTGTCCGGCAGGCCGAGCGCGCCGCGCAGCCGCTCCATCGCAAGCTGCACGATGCGCGGCGATAATGGTCCGCCCTTGGCGCCGAGGAACAGCGCGCCTTCGGCAGGAAGGTCAAAGGGACATTGCACAACATAATCCGCAATCGCCTGCGTCACCTGCGGTAGCAGCGGCACCATGCGCTGCTTGTTGCCCTTGCCCGTGACGGTGACGGCGTCGCCATGGCCGGGTTCCGGCACGTCGCCGCGCTTCAATCCCAGCGCCTCGGAGATGCGAAGCCCGCTGCCGTAGAGCAGCGCCAGAACCGCGGCGTCGCGCGCCAGAATCCACGGCTCGCGTTCCTCGCCGGCGCGCAAGTCCGTGTCGGCGATGCGTCTGGCGGCGGATACGGCGAGCGGCTTCGGCAAAGTCTTGGGCACCTTGGGCGCGCGCACGGCGGTCAGCGCGCCGACCTTGCCCTTGCCGCCGCGTTCCAGGAACCGCCCGAACGAGCGCAGGCCGGCGAGCGAACGCATCAGCGAACGGCTGCTTGCGCCAACGGCCCTGCGCGCCGCCATGAAGGCGCGGACGTCGGCGGGCGTGAGCCGTGCCAGTTCCTTGAGGCCCGGAGCGCCGCCGAGATGTTCGGTCAGGAAGCAGAGAAACTGCCGCAGGTCGCGCTCGTAGGCTTCCACGGTCTTCGGCGACATGCGGCGCTCGGCGCCGAGGTGCGCGAGCCAGCGCGTGGCCTCGGCTGCGGCGTCGGAGGCGGCTGCATCGAATTTTTTGGCGATCTTCGCGGCCATATCCCGGGCATTGTCCGCCGCCCGCGTTGACCCTTCCTTAACCCGCCGGAATCGGCCACATCTGGCTGATGGCCACGCCTTATGTCGATGTTCTGGTGCCGGTCGCGCTCGACCACGCCTATTCGTACCGGGCGCCGGCGGCGCTTGCGCTGAAGCCGGGCGACATCGTGAGCGTGCCGCTCGGCGCGCGCGAGGCCATCGGCGTGATCTGGGCCGACAACGTCGAGATCAAGCCCGGCCTGCACAACCGCATGAAGGACGTCGAGCTGAAGCTCGACTATCCGCCGCTCCGGCCCGAGTTGCGCAAGTTCGTCGACTGGGTCGCGGGCTACACGCTGTCGCCGCGCGGCATGGTGCTGCGCATGTGCCTGCGGATGGGCCAGCATCTCGGCCCGGCGCGCGAGAAGGTCGGCGTGCGGCTCTCGGGCCCGCAGCCCAAGCGCATGACCGCGCCGCGCGGGCGGGTGCTGCAGCTCCTCGCCGACGGTATGGTGCGCTCCAAGGGCGAGGCTGCGCGCGAGGCCGGCGTGTCGCCCGGCGTGATCGACGGCCTCGTGGACGACGGTGCGCTGGAGACGGTGCTGCTGCCGCCGGAGCCGGTGGCGCGCCCGCCCGATCCCGATCATAGCGTGCCTGAGTTCACCGATGCGCAGCGCGCGGCGGCCGACGCCTTGCGCGCGAGCATCGCCAAGAGCGGCTATTCGGTGACGCTGCTCGACGGCGTCACCGGCTCGGGCAAGACCGAGGTCTATTTCGAGGCGGTGGCCGAGACGGTGCGACGCGGCCGTCAGGTGCTGATCCTGATGCCGGAGATCGCGCTCACCGCGCAGTTTCTCGACCGCTTCGCCGAGCGGTTTGGCGTCCGGCCGGCGGAATGGCACTCCGAGATCGCGCCGCGGCTGCGCGCGCGCACCTGGACCGCGGTCGCCGCGGGCGAAGCACCGGTGATTGTGGGCGCGCGCTCGGCGCTGTTCCTGCCCTATGCCGACCTGGGCCTGATCGTGCTCGATGAGGAGCACGACCCGGCCTACAAGCAGGAGGACGGCGTGCGCTACCACGCCCGCGACATGGCGGTGGTGCGCGCGCGCGAGGCCGGAATTCCCGTTGTGCTGGCGTCGGCGACGCCCTCGGTGGAAAGCGTGGTCAACGCCAAACGCGGCCGCTACGCGCACCTGCAACTGCCGGAGCGGTTCGGCGGCCAGCATCTGCCGTCGGTCGAGGCCATCGACCTTCGCCGCGAAGGCCCGGCGCGCGGGCGCTTCATCGCGCCGCGTCTCGCGGAGGCCGTGAAGATTGCGCTGGAGCGCGGCGAGCAGGCGCTTCTCTTCCTCAACCGCCGCGGCTTCGCGCCGCTCACGCTGTGCAATTCCTGCGGTCACCGCATGGCGTGTCCCAATTGCGACGCCTGGCTGGTCGATCACCGCTTCCGCAGGCGTCTGGTCTGCCATCACTGCGGCTATGCCGTGCCGACGCCGGAGCAATGCCCGAAGTGCCAGACGCAGGGCAGCTTCGTCGCGGTCGGTCCCGGCGTGGAGCGGCTGGAGCAGGAGGCCGCCGAGCTGTTTCCCGGCGCGCGCATGCTGGTGCTGTCCAGCGACATGGTCGATTCGGTCGAGCGGCTGCGGCAGGAGCTCGACGACGTGGCGCAGGGCCGCTTCGACATCGTCGTCGGCACGCAGCTTGTGGCCAAGGGTCATCATTTTCCGAAGCTCAATCTTGTCGGCATTGTCGACGCCGACCTCGGACTTGCGAACGGCGATCCGCGCGCGGCCGAGCGGACGTTCCAGCTTCTGCATCAGGTCGTGGGCCGGGCCGGCCGCGAGGAAGGCCGCGGCTACGGCTATCTGCAGACACACCAGCCGGAGCATCCGGTGATGCGCGCCCTGATCGCGCAGGACCGCGAGGCGTTCTATGCGGCCGAGATCGAGGTGCGCGAGAAGACCGGCTATCCGCCGTTCGGACGGCTGGCGAGCCTGCTGGTGTCGGGCGCCGACAAGCACGCGACCGAAGCGCACGCGCGCAAGATCGCGGCGGTTGCGCCACACGACGAGACGGTGCGCGTGCTCGGTCCCGCCGAAGCGCCGCTCGCACTGGTGCGCGGCCGCCATCGCTTCCGCATTTTGGTAAAGGCGCCGCGCGGCTACGATTTGTCGGCGTATCTGCGCGACTGGCTTGCCGCAGCGCCCAAGGCCAAGGGCACGCTTCAGCTCGACGTGGATGTCGATCCGGTAAGCTTCTTCTAGTTTGACGAAGATGGCGCTGGATGCGAGCGAGAACAGGGACTTGCAGACCGCGCATTTGAAAATTTTGCGGCTCTTGAACTCATAAGTGTTGGCGCCTCCGCGCTTGGCACAGAACGGCTCGCCGCCGTTCTTTAAGAACCGCATGCCTTGAAGGTGACATAGGCCCCGTCGTTAGAGGGGTGCAGCATCTTTCCCAGACTGAGCGTCCGGGCCCCTCGTGAAAAAGGCCGCCCAAACCAAAGCAGAGGGGCAGTGACTAACCTAAAGGCAACTAAGACAGCAACACTGCCTCAAAGTGGCAGCGATAGTCGTCCTTCCCCATATGATCATCCTCCAAGTCGAAGGAGACCTGTAATGGGCATTACGAAAAGACTGATGATGGAGGCTGAAGAGTTGCATTACACCGCATTGAGCGTTCTTTGCGAGGCCGGGACGTTGAAGGAATGCGCATGGCATGGAGGATCATATTTGGAGGGCAGCGGCGATTTACTGGACGCTTATAAGCTAGGTAGCAGCCAGCTGAAATCTGGAGAAATTTCCGGCTACAGTCAGAAGGAATTGACTGACAAGATCAAAGAGCTAGGCGAATTGTGGTGGCCTGATAGCTGCCCATACTGCGAAAAGATGTAGGTTGACTGCTACCTAATACCGACTTTGGGAATTCGCCCGCCGCTTACCGGCGGGCCTCCGGGCCGGGAGCGGGACTTCGCGGCTGGAGGATAGCGGAAACTGCGGCCGCGAAAATCAGCGTGAAGCCCACAACGTCGATTGCGCTCGGCCACTCGCCGAGGATCAGCACCGCGCTGACCACGCCGACTGCGGGCGACATCAGCGAGCCGAGCGACGCCGTGGTCGCGGGCAGGCGGCCGACGATGTGGTACCAGAGCAGATAGGCCACCGCGGACCCGAACAGGCCGTTGAGCACCGCCGCGGCGAGCGCGACCGGCGGCACCGGCTCGAACGTGGGCCAGCCCTGGAACGTCACCGTCAGCACGAACATCACCGCCATGGCCATGGCGATCTGCCATGCGGTGTTGACCAGCATGTCGCCGGGAATGCGGACCAGCTTGAGGTAGATGGTGCCGATGGCCCAGGCCATCGCCGAGGCGAGCGAGAGGCCGAGGCCGATCACGGCGCTCGACTCGATCACCGGATAGACCAGCACGGCGAGTCCGCCGAGACAGAGCGCGAGGCCGAGCAGGGCGCCGCCGCGCAATTTCTCGCCCAGCACCAGCCACGCCAGCAGGCAGGCCCACACCGGAAACGAGTAGCTCACCACCGCGACGCGCGACGTCGAGGCGGTGAGCATCGCGAAGGTGCTGAAGATGCCGAACGCTGCGACGTTCAGCATGCTCGACGCGAACAGGTGCACCCAGGTCATGCCGCGCGGTTCCATCACGCGGCGGCCGGTGAAGATCACGACCGCCATCAGAATGACGGCGCCGACGACGAACACCAGCAGCCGGTAGCTCCACGGCGTGAGGCCGCCGATGCCGATCTTGATCAGCGGCCAGTTCACGCCCCAGCAGATGCCGCACAGCACCAGCAGCAGCTTGGTGCGCGTCTGTTCGTCGATGGCCGGAAAAGCGGGCACAGCCGAATCCTATGCAGCCGGAGCTTTGCTCGGGGACTGGCGGCGCGGCAGCAGCACGCAGGCCGCGGCGCCGAAGATCAGCGCAAAGCCGACGATATCCGGAATCGTCGGGCGGTCGCCGAGCAGGATCGCAGCCCCGATCACGCCGACCACAGGGTTCATCAGTGTGCCGAGCGAAGCCATCGCCGTCGACAGCCGGCCGATGATGTTGAACCAGATGAAGTACGCAATCCCGGTGCCGAGAATGCCGTTGAACAGCACGCCGCCCCAGGTCCGCCATTGCAGCGCCTCGAACTTCGGCAGGCCCTCGAACGCCAGATAGCCGATGGCGAAGGCCGCGACGCCGACCATGATCTGCCAGAACGTGATCGCCAGCAGGTCGCCCTGAATGCGCGCCCATTTCATGTAAACGGTGCCGCCCGCCCAGCCCAGCGCGCAGACCAGCGCGAGCAGCAGTCCGATCGGTTCGGCGAGCGACTCTTCGAACACCGGCGCGACCAGCACGCCGAGTCCTGCGATGCACAGCGCGAGCCCGATAGCAGAGCGCCGGTCGACGCGCTCGCGCAGCACGAAATAGGCCATCAGGCTGCCCCAGACCGGCATGGAGTAGTTGACGATGATGACGCGCGAGGTCTGCGCCAGAAGCTGCGCGAAGGTGCCGGCAATGCCGAACGCCACGACGATGAACAGGGCGGCGACGAACACGTGCAGCGCGTTGCGCCCGCCGGGGATCGCGAGCGGACGGCCCTGCGCCTTGATCAGCACAAACATGGTCGCGGCGCCGATGCTGTAGCCAAGGAGCCGCATCGACCACGGCGACAATTCGTCGAGCGCGATCCGCATCGCGGACCACGACAGGCCCCAGCAGAAGCTGAGCGCCACCAGCAGCAGCTTGGCCACGGCGGCGTCGGTCAATCCTGACTTATTGGCCAAACGTCACCTGCGAAATGCCGTCGGGAGGAATTGCCGCGCCGAGTCGGGGCCGGGTCTTTTAGCGTGCCTGCGGGCGCCGTTGCACCGCCCGTCCACATGCCTGTCATGCGCCATCACGTCACGAGCTTCAGCCCGACGATGCCGGCCAGGATCAGCCCGATCGAGGCGAGCCGCGCGGCGGTCGCGGGCTCGCCGAACAGGTAGATGCCGAGCGCCGCAGTCCCAACCGCGCCGACTCCGGTCCAGACCGCATAGGCGGTACCGACCGGCAGTTCCCTCAGCGCCAGACCGAGGAGCACGATGCTCACGACCATCGCCAGCGCCGTCCACACCGACGGCCACAGCCGGCTGAAGCCATCGGTGTATTTCAGCCCGATCGCCCATCCGACCTCGAACAGGCCGGCCAGAAACAGGGTCAGCCAAGCCATCGGTTGCCTCCGATTCTGTGTAGGCATGATCATAATCCGAAAACCGGTTCCCACTTTTCGGGATCATGCCTCAATGATGCGCGCTGCGCCGGCTCAAGATCGTGCCGAGCGACGTGAGCGTGAGCGCGCAGAGCGCGAGCGGCAGAAATGCGGTCCAGGGAATCCCGGTCAGGTCCCATAGCGCGCCGCATACGATCGGAACCAGCACCGCGAAGCTGTAGCTGATGGTGAACATCCCTCCGGCCACGCGATGCACGTCGTCGGGCGGACTGAGGCGCGCGGGCAGCGCGAAGGTGACGACGAACGAGATCGCCGCAGCGAAGCCGAACACGCCGGACCCGATCACGACCCAGACGCCGTCGCCGACCACGACCGCGATCAGGCCGGCGAAGGTGAGCGGGCCGAACACCGTGAAAGGCCAGGTCTTGCGCTGCATACGCTCGGCGGTCAGCAGCAGCACCAGCGAGGCCAGAAGCTGCGTGCCGTTGAGCCAGCCGAGCGCGTGCCCGATCAGGTCGCCGCGGCCCGCAGCGTTGAGATAGTCCGGAATGAAGGCGTTGGCGCCGAAGAACATCGCGTTGTTGCTGCCGAACGTAAGCCCGAGCAGCCAGAGCTGCGGGCTGCGCCAGTCCGGCCACCAGCGCCGCGGCATCTCCGGCGCGCGGACCGGCGCCTGCATGCGGGGCGCGAGCAGCACGAACAGCAAGGCAGCGATGAGGCCCGGCACGGCCCACAGCAGGATCGCCGCGCGCCAGCTCCGGTCGACCAGCGGCAGCACGAACGGGATCGTCATGGTTCCGGACAGCGTCGCGCCGATCACGATGCCGTTGGTGAAGACGGCATTGCCCAGCCCGATGCGTTGCGGCGTCCAGGCGCGGACCAGCGTCGGCAACACCGGTTGCAGGATGGCGATACCGAAGCCGGTGACGACGGTGGCGGCATAGAGCGTCCAGATGTCGACGGCGAAGGCGCGCGCGGCGGCGGCCAGTCCCGCCACCCACAGTCCGAAAATCCCGATCGCGACCGCGCCGTAGCGCGCGATCAGCAGCGATCCGGGAACGCCCGCGAGCGCAAACATCACCAGCGGCAGGCCGATCAGCGCGCCAACCTGGGTCTCGCTCATGTGCAGGTCGTTGTGGATCAGCGGGATGACCGGCGGCACCGCAAGCAGCGGCAGCCGCAAGGCCACTCCGGTCAGCCACATCAGGGTCAGCGCGACGAGCAGGTTTGTCGCGCCCGCATCCGCGGACGGAGTTCGATTCATCGCTTCGGACGTCCTTGACCCGGCGCGGGTCAGTTGGTCCGGGCAAGCTACGCCAAATGCGCGTGGCTGGGCGCGGCAAAATCGCAACGGTCGGCTGCGCTCGGGTGGCATGCCGGGCGTGTTGGCCGGACGCCGCGGCTATGCCAGCATTCGCGCAAACGCACAGGAGAACGCCGCCATGAACGCTCCCACCTCCCCCGCGCAGGGCCTGCTGCCGACCCAGCGGATTTCCTATTCGGCGATCGCCGACCGGCCGAAGCTCGCGCTGCCCGGCGGCGCGCGCATGGCGTTCTGGGTGATCGTCAACGTCGAGGAATGGGACGAGAAGGACACCATGCCGCGCACCGTGCTGACGCCGCCGGCCGGCGGCGCGCCGATGCCCGACGTGCCGAACTGGTGCTGGCACGAGTACGGCAACCGCGTCGGCTTCTGGCGGATGCTCAAGGTGTTCGACGAATTCCAGGTGCCCGGCGTGCTGGCGATCAACGGCTGCGCCATTCATGCGTTCCCGCCGATCGTGAAGGCCGCGCTCGACCGCAAGTGGGAGTTCATCGGCCACGGCTACACCCAGCGCAACATGCAGAAGGTGCCGGACGAGAAGGCCGACATCCACATGACGACCGAGGCGATCAAAAAGGCCACCGGCAAGCCGCCGCGCGGCTGGCTCGGACCGGGCCTCACCGAAACCTGGCAGACGCCGGACCTGCTGAAGGAAGACGGCTACGACTACGTCGCCGACTGGGTGCTCGACGACCAGCCGGTGTGGCTCAAGACCCGCACCAGGCCGATCGTCAACATTCCCTACACCCAGGAATGCAACGACGTGGCGATGATGCTGATCCAGCATCACAAGGCGTCGGAGTATTACGACCGCGCCATGGACCAGTTCGAGCAGATCTACGAGGACTCGGCCGACGGCGCGCGCGTCATGGCGCTGGTGGTGCACCCCTACATCATGGGCGCGCCGCACCGGCTGAAATACTTCCGCAGGATTTTCGCCAACATCCGCCGCAAGTCCGACGTACTGTTCTGGACCGGCGAGCAGATTCTCGACTGGTATCTCGCCAACGGCCCGAAGGCGCCGTAGGGGACGGGCCACGCAGGTTCGGACGGCCGATTTTGTCGGGAGAGGGCAGCGGGCCATGCGCCCAAGCCGGGCCGGAATCGGCCCCGGCTTGCGGCTGAAAATGCAGGCTGGTCCTGGCGTGCGGTGACATCGCCGCGTGTTGCACCGCAGGGATCGATATGTTACGCAACCGCGCGATTTTGGCCGGGTTTCGAGGCTTTCCGCGACGACCCCCGAAATCGCCAAATTTCCCTTGAAATCCAAGGGTTTGTGCCGCGCCAGTCCGGCCGGTGCCAAGCTTGCGGATTGGACATTCAAGAGCACGAAAGACGTGGCAGGCGAAGAACCGATTGTATCCGGCATGGCCGGTCGCTACGCGACGGCGTTGTTCGACCTCGCCCTTGAGGAGAAGGCCGTCGATGCCGTCCGCGCCGATCTTGAGACGTTCGACGCGATGGTTGCTGGGAGCCCGGACCTGCTTCGGCTGGTTCGGAGCCCTGTTTTTGGCGCCGAGGAGCAGGGCCGTGCGCTGGGTGCGGTGCTTGCCAAGGCCGGGATCGAGAGCCTTGCTTTGAACTTCCTGAAGCTTGTGGCGTCGAACCGGCGGCTGTTTGCGGTGCGCGACATGATCCGGTCGTTCCGGACGCTGGTTGCGCGCTGGAAGGGCGAGGTCACGGCGGAGGTGACGGCGGCCGAGCCGCTGTCCGACAACCACATCGAGGCGCTGAAGGCGGCGCTGAAGGCGGTGAGCGGCGGCAAGTCGGTGGATCTCGACGTGAAGGTCGATCCCTCGATCATCGGCGGGCTCGTGGTCAAGCTCGGCTCGCGGATGGTCGACAGTTCGCTTCGCACCAGGCTCAATGCGATCAAGCACGCGATGAAAGAGGCAGGCTGATGGATATCCGCGCCGCAGAAATCTCCGCGATCCTGAAAGAGCAGATCAAGAACTTCGGCCAGGAAGCCGAGGTTACGGAGGTCGGCCAGGTGCTGTCGGTCGGCGACGGCATCGCCCGCGTCTATGGCCTCGACAACGTGCAGGCCGGCGAGATGGTGGAGTTCGAGAACGGCGTTCGCGGCATGGCGCTGAACCTCGAAATCGACAACGTCGGCATCGTGATCTTCGGCAACGACCGCGAGATCAAGGAAGGCCAGACCGTCAAGCGCACCCGCGCCATCGTGGACGTTCCGGTGGGCAAGGGGCTGCTCGGCCGCGTGGTCGACGCGCTCGGCAATCCGATCGACGGCAAGGGCCCGATCAAGGCCGACAAGCGCGCCCGCGTGGACGTGAAGGCGCCCGGCATCATTCCGCGCAAGTCGGTGCACGAGCCGATGGCGACGGGGCTGAAGGCGGTCGATGCGCTGATCCCGATCGGCCGCGGCCAGCGCGAGCTGATCATCGGCGACCGGCAGACCGGCAAGACCGCGATCGCGCTCGACACGATCCTGAACCAGAAGCCGCTGAACGCGCAGCCGGACGAGAAGATCAAGCTGTACTGCGTCTATGTCGCGGTCGGCCAGAAGCGTTCGACGGTGGCGCAGTTCGTGAAGGTGCTGGAAGAGCAGGGTGCGCTGGAATACTCGATCGTGGTCGCCGCGACCGCCTCCGATCCGGCGCCGATGCAGTTCCTGGCGCCGTTTGCCGGCTGCACCATGGGCGAGTTCTTCCGCGACAACGGCATGCACGCCGTGATCATGTACGACGACTTGTCCAAGCAGGCCGTCTCCTACCGCCAGATGTCGCTGCTGCTGCGCCGCCCGCCGGGCCGCGAGGCGTATCCGGGCGACGTGTTCTATCTGCACTCGCGGCTTCTGGAGCGCGCGGCCAAGATGGGCGACGGCGCGGGCGCGGGTTCGCTCACCGCATTGCCGGTGATCGAGACCCAGGCCAACGACGTGTCGGCCTACATTCCGACCAACGTGATCTCGATCACCGACGGCCAGATCTTCCTGGAGACCGACCTGTTCTACCAGGGCATCCGGCCTGCGGTGAACGTCGGGCTTTCGGTGTCGCGCGTGGGCAGCGCGGCGCAGACCAAGGCGATGAAGAAGGTCGCCGGCCGCATCAAGGGCGAACTGGCGCAGTACCGTGAAATGGCGGCGTTCGCGCAGTTCGGCTCCGACCTCGATGCGACGACGCAGCGCCTGCTGAACCGCGGCGCGCGGCTGACCGAGTTGCTCAAGCAGCCGCAGTTCTCGCCGCTGAAGATGGAAGAGCAGGTGGTGGTGATCTACGCCGGCGTGAACGGCTATCTCGATCCGCTTCCGGTCAATCGCGTCCGCGCCTTCGAGGACGGGTTGCTGACGCTGGTCCGCACCAAGAACGCGGACATCCTCGAAGACGTCCGCAAGACCGGCGACCTGACCGACGCCACCGCGGCCAGGCTCAAGGGCGTGGTCGACGGCTACGCCAGGACATTCGCGTGACGATGAGCACGATGTTCGCCACACACGCAGGCCTGTTCCCTCCCCCCTTGTGGGGGAGGGCTAGGGAGGGGGGTAAGCCGCGAGCGACCGCGCCTGCCGCCACCCCCCTCCCCAACCCTCCCCCACAAGGGGGGAGGGAGTACGCTGCGGCGAGCGGCGAAGCCATCACTCAAGCGCCGGCATACTGATATGGCTTCTCTCAAGGACATGCGGGTCCGCATCGCCGCGACCAAGGCGACGCAGAAGATCACCAAGGCGATGCAGATGGTGGCGGCGTCGAAGCTGCGCCGTGCGCAGGCGGCGGCCGAGGCCGCGCGGCCCTACGCCGAGAGCATGGAGAAGGTGCTGCGCAACATCGCGGCGTCGGTGTCCGATCCGGGGTCGGCGCCGCGGCTGCTCGGCGGCACCGGCAGCGACCAGGTCCACCTGCTGGTGGTCTGCACCGCCGAGCGCGGTCTGTGCGGCGCGTTCAATTCCACGATCGTCCGGCTTGCGCGCGAGAAGATCAATGCGCTGGTCGGTCAGGGCAAGACCGTCAAGATTCTGTGCGTCGGCCGCAAGGGCTACGACCAGCTCCGCCGCAACTACGCGCAGAACATCGTCGAGACGATCGAGCTTCGGGTGAAGGCGCTGGGCTTCGAACACGCCGAGCGCGTCGGAGCCAAGATTCTGGAGCTGTACGAGAAGGGCGAGTTTGACGTCGCCACGCTGTTCTTCTCGCGCTTCCGCTCGGTTGTGGTGCAGGTCCCGACCGCGCTGCAGATGATCCCGCCGGTGATCGAGGCGGGCGGCGGCGAGGGCGGCACGATCAACTACGAATACGAGCCGGACGAGCTCGACATTCTTGCCGAGCTGCTGCCGCGCAACATCTCGGTTCAGGTGTTCCGCGCGCTGCTCGAAAACGCGGCGTCCGAGCAGGGCGCGCGCATGTCGGCGATGGACAACGCCACCCGCAACGCCGGCGAGATGATCCGCAAGCAGACCATCACTTACAACCGCACCCGTCAGGCGATGATCACCAAGGAACTGATCGAGATCATCTCCGGCGCGGAGGCGCTGTAGCGCATGATCCCGAAACCCGTGAAGCGGAGTTCGGGCAAGATCGTGCGCAAGGCAAAGAGCTAAGAGGACGACATGGCAACGCCCAACGCAGTCGGAAAGATCACCCAGGTCATCGGCGCCGTCGTCGACGTGCAGTTTGAGGATCACCTGCCGGCGATCCTGAACGCGCTCGAGACCAGGAACGGCGGCAACCGCCTGGTGCTGGAAGTCGCCCAGCATCTCGGCGAGAACACGGTGCGCACCATCGCGATGGACACCTCCGAAGGCCTGGTGCGCGGCCAGGAGGTCACCGACACCGGCGAGCCGATCGCGGTTCCGGTCGGCGACGAGTGCCTCGGCCGCATCATCAACGTGGTCGGCGATCCGGTCGACGAGGCGGGCCCGGTTCCGGCGAAGGCCCGTCGCGCCATCCACCAGGAGGCGCCGAGCTACACCGACCAGTCGACCGAGGCGCAGATTCTCGTCACCGGCATCAAGGTGGTGGACCTGCTCGCGCCCTACGCCAAGGGCGGCAAGATCGGCCTGTTCGGCGGCGCCGGCGTCGGCAAGACCGTGCTGATCATGGAGCTGATCAACAACATCGCGAAGGCGCACGGCGGCTATTCGGTGTTCGCCGGCGTCGGCGAGCGCACCCGCGAGGGCAACGATCTCTACCACGAGATGATCGAGTCGGGCGTCAACAAGGACCCGAAGAAGGGCTCCGTCGCCGGCTCCAAGTGCGCGCTGGTGTACGGCCAGATGAACGAGCCGCCGGGCGCGCGCGCCCGCGTCGGCCTGACCGGGCTGACGGTCGCCGAGCACTTCCGCGACCAGGGCCAGGACGTGCTGTTCTTCGTCGACAACATCTTCCGCTTCACGCAAGCCGGCTCGGAAGTGTCGGCGCTGCTCGGCCGCATCCCCTCGGCGGTGGGCTATCAGCCCACCCTCGCCACCGACATGGGCGCGCTGCAGGAGCGCATCACCACCACGACCAAGGGCTCGGTCACTTCGGTGCAGGCGATCTACGTGCCGGCCGACGACCTGACCGATCCGGCGCCCGCCACCTCGTTCGCGCATCTCGACGCCACCACCGTGCTGTCGCGCGACATCGCCGCCAAGGGCATCTATCCGGCGGTGGACCCGCTCGATAGCACCTCGCGCATGCTGTCGCCGATCGTCGTCGGCGACGAGCACTACGCGGTGGCGCGGCAGGTGCAGCAGGTGCTGCAGCGCTACAAGGCGCTGCAGGACATCATCGCCATTCTCGGCATGGACGAGCTGTCGGAAGAGGACAAGCTGACGGTGGCGCGCGCGCGCAAGATCGAGCGCTTCCTCAGCCAGCCGTTCTTCGTCGCCGAGGTGTTCACCGGCTCGCCCGGCAAGCTCGTCGACCTGCAGGACACCATCAAGGGCTTCAAGGGCCTGGTGGAAGGCAAGTACGACCACCTGCCGGAGGCCGCCTTCTACATGGTCGGCACCATCGAAGAGGCGGTCGAAAAGGGCAAGCGGCTCGCGGCGGAAGCGGCGTAGCAGTGAGAGGGCCGATGCGACGTCGAGGCATGGTTCCGGCCTGCCTATTCGCCATGGTCGGCGGGCTGCTGGCGGCAGTTCTCATGTTCGCCTACGCGCCCTCGGTATGGTTCGGACGGATCGATCCATACCTTGGACTGTTGGTGTCGTCGGTCGCCTTTATCGTCGTGACGCCATTGGCGGCATTCGCGCTTCTCGCTTCAAGGGCAAAGGGCTGATCCGAATATGGCCACCTTCCACTTCGAACTCACCTCGCCGGAAAAGCTCGTGTTCTCGGGCGAGGTCGAGCATGTCGTGGTGCCGGGCTCCGAGGGCGAGTTCGGCGTGCTTAAGGACCATGCGCCGCTGGTCGCGCTGCTGCGTCCGGGCGTGCTGACCGTCCTCGGCCAAAACGAGAAGCGCTTCGTGGTGCGCGGCGGCTTTGCCGAGGTCAATCCGAAGGGCCTGACCGTGCTCGCAGACTTCGCCGCGGCCGTCGAGGACATCGACCGCGAGGGGCTCGCCGGCCAGATCAAAAACCTCGAAGAGGACGTCGCAGACGCACAGGACGGTCCCGCAAAAGACCAAGCAGCAACCAGGCTCGAACAGCTCAAGGCGGTGCAATCCGCGCTGGGGCATTGACGATCCGCTCGGCGCGCAGCGCGCAGCGCGCGTTCAGTCGTTTCGAAACAAGCTTTCGATAGTTGCGAGGTTGCGCGGCTATACGGCCGGCGCGGGCAGGCGCATCTTTTTCTCCCGCTCTGGAGGAAACCATGAGCCAGCACGGATACGCCGCAAGGCCGGACCCAATCGGCAATCGCGCCATACACGCCGATCCGCAGGCCGCACCGAAACAGCTTGAATGCGTCGTCGGAGTGCCGAATTTTCCGGCGCGGCAGCGCGCGGACTCGATCGACACGACGGAGCCCGCGCGCAGCACGGCGCTGCAGGCACAAGACCTGAAGGCGAAGTGGCGCCGGTTCCGCTATTCGTGGCTCTACGCGCGATAAGCGGCGCCGGCCGGGGCGCGGTTATTTGCTCGCGCACCGCGCGCCGCCGAACTTCGAGAATTCCTTCACCACCCGCTCGTAGGTCGCGCGTTTGAACGGCACCACGAGATCGGGAAGGTTCTTCATCGGCTCCCAGCGCCAGGCGATGAACTCCGGCTCGTGCCCGCCGGCGGGATGAGCGATATCGATTTCGCTCTTGTCGCCCACGAAGCGCAGGGCATACCACTTCTGCTTCTGGCCCCGGTAGCGGCCCTTCCACGCCTGGCCCACGATCTCGCGCGGGATGTCGTATTTCACCCAGCCCTCGATCTCGCCGAGCAATTCCACCGATCTGATGTTGGTCTCTTCGTGGAGCTCGCGCAGCGCGGCGGGATACGGTTCCTCGCCGTCGTCGATGCCGCCCTGCGGCATCTGCCAGACATGGGTTTCGTCGATGTGTTCCGGGCCTTCCGCGCGGCGGCCGATGAACACAAGTCCGTCGCGGTTGAGAACGCAAAGCCCGGCGCAGGGCCGGTAAGGCAGGTCTTCGAAGCGGGGCATTCACACTCCGTCGGTCCGGCCGGGCGCGCATGCAGCCCGCATCCGGAACGGCAGCGAAACTAGCTCGAGCGCGGCTTGATCGCCACCGCGCTGATGGGCACCAGCACGAAGCCTCGGCTCTCGGCGGCCTTGGCCCACTGTGCGATGCGTTCGATCGAGGCCGGAAGCGCGGTGGCCACCGCGACCACGACGCCGCGATCGCGCGCCAACGCTTCAAGGCGCGTCAGCGCCCGGTCGATGTGCGCGGGCGTCGGCACCGCGTCGATGGAGACGTCGGCCTTGGCGAACGGCAGGCTGTTCGCGCCGGCGATCTGGCCTGCCAGACTGCGCGGCGATGAGGCGTCGTCGAAGTAGATCAGCCCGCGCTTTCCGGTCTCGCGCATCACCGGCCCGAGCGCCTGCTCCGACGACGTGAAGCGCGCGCCCATGAAATTGACGATCCCGACATAGCCCCGGAACCGGCTCATCAGCCAGTGCAGCCGGTCGAGGTTCTGGTCGGGCGAAAGCGACATCAGCAGGGTCTGCGGGCCGGGGTCGTTGTCGGGATAGTCGAACGGCTCCATCGGCATCTGGAGCAGCACCTCGTGGCCGTCGGCGCGGGCGCTCGCGACCGCAGCTTCGACCTGGCCGCCATAAGGCGTGAACGCGAGCGTGATCGGCCCCGGCAGCCTGGCGATCGCCTGGTCGGTCGCGGTGGCGCTCACGCCAAGGCCGGTGACGACGATGGCGATCTGCGGGTTGTTCCTGCGATTCGGCACCGGGCTTTGCGGACGGGCATAGACCTCGGCCGGCCGCGCGCCGTTGGGACCGACCTTGGGAATGGCGCCGTGGCGGGTGGTTTCCAGCAACCGTTCGTCCACCGGCGCGCGCGCATCGCGAACGCCCGCGATCGGCACTTCCTGGCGCTTGCCGGTCGAGCCGTCGATGATGGTGACCGTCTTGGCTCCGGACGGCGGCGCGGCGGCCGCTGCCGCGGCCGGCGGCTGTGCCGGTTGCGAGAGCGGCGGAATCGGTCCTTCGTAACGGGACGGTCCGGCGCCGGGCGAGGTGACCGCGGGCATGGCGACCTTGGCGGGCGCAGCCCGGGTCGCGACCATGGCCTTCGGTTCGCCGCCCAGCGGATCGTCCACCACCACGGCCCAAACCGCGCAGACTGCGACGACCGAGGCGAGCGCAACGGCGAACAGGTTCGGCGCCGAGATCGGAATCGCGATCCGGCGTCGTCCCTTCTTCGGCGCACTCTGCCCGAGCGGCGCGCTCAGTTCGTCGTCCGCCACGGCCGCAAGCCCTCGCGAATCATGAGGCCGAGCGTAGGCGGGGGATCGTTAACTCTCCGTTTACCGGAATAACCCAGGCCGGCCTTGGGTTCGCGCCCGCGGCTCTAGCTTTTTTGACGCATTTTCTTCACGCGAACCGGTACCCGCTTCGCTCGAAAACGCTGTCAAACGAAACGGGGCGGCCGATGGGGCCGCCCCGCGACAACTCGGATGCCGGCGCGTCAGTTGGCGCGCGGCGACTTCGGATTCGGCGGGTAGGCCGCGTGGGTCTTGGCGCCGCGGATCAATTCGAAGGCGTAGTTCAGCGCCTTGTCGTTCTTCGCGTCGGGCGGAATGTAGGACTGCGAGCCGGTCTGCTCATCGCCGTCGGCCTTCAGGTGGCCGCGCAGCGAGGCCTCGCCCTTGGTGTCGGTGCGGGCCTTGAGTTCCTCCGGAACGTCCTGCAGCACCTCGATATCGGGCGAGATGCCTTTGGCCTGGATCGAGCGGCCCGACGGCGTGTAGTAGCGCGCCGTCGTCAGCCGCAGCGCGCCGTTGCCGGCGCCGAGCGGAATGATGGTCTGCACCGAGCCCTTGCCGAACGAGCGGGTGCCGATGACGGTCGCCCGCTTGTGGTCCTGCAGCGCGCCGGCCACGATTTCCGACGCCGAGGCCGAGCCGCCGTTGATCAGCACGATGATCGGCTTGTTCTTGAGCAGGTCGCCGGCGCGGGCGCTGAAGCGCTGCGTTTCTTCGGTGTTGCGGCCGCGCGTCGAGACGATTTCGCCGCGCTCCAGGAACGCGTCGGACACCGAGATCGCCTGGTCGAGCAGTCCGCCGGGATTGTTGCGAAGGTCCAGCACATAACCCTTCAGCTTGTCGGCCGGGATTTGCGCCTGCAGGTCGTTGATCGCCCGCCGCAGGTTGTCGGTGGTCTGCTCGTTGAACTGCGTGACGCGGATGTAGCCGATGTCGTCCTCGACCCGAGAGCGGACCGCGCGGACGCGGATGACGTCGCGGGTGATCGTGACCTCGACCGGCTTGGCCGCGCCCTTGCGCATGATGGTCAGCCGGATCTTGGTGTTGACCGGGCCGCGCATCTTCTCGACCGCCTGGTTCAGGGTCAGGCCCTGGACCTGCTCGTCGTCGAGCTTGGTGATGATGTCGTTGGCCATGACGCCGGCCTTGTGGGCGGGCGTGTCGTCGATCGGCGCCACCACCTTGATCAGGCCGTCTTCCATGGTGACTTCGATGCCCAGCCCGCCGAACTCGCCGCGGGTCTGCACCTGCATGTCGCGGAAGGCCTTCGGCTCCATGTAGCTGGAATGCGGATCGAGGCCGGTCAGCATGCCGTTGATGGCATGCTCGATCAGCTTGGAGTCGTCGGGCTTCTCGACGTAGTCGGCGCGCACGCGCTCGAACACGTCGCCGAACAGGTTGAGCTGCCGATAGGTGTCCGCCGCCGCGGCCTTGGCGCTCGACCACAGCCCGAAGTGCGGCCGCTGCGGTTGCGTCATCAGCAGCGTCAGGGCCACGCCCGAAGCCGCGCCGAGCAGAACCAGGATAGTCTTGCGCATCATCCGCGAACCTTTTCGCCTTCACTCCCCGCCCACCATGGGCTGGGATCGACGGGGGTGCCGTCTTTGCGGAACTCGACGTAGAGCGTCGGCCGATTGGCGCCCGCGCCGGCCGATCCCTGGGAGCCCGGTCCCGAAGAACCCTGTCCCATGACCGCCACAGGCTCGCCGGTCAGCACGAACTGACCGACGCTGACTGATATCCGATCCATCCCGGCAAGCACCACATGATATCCGTCGCCGGCATTGAGGATCAAGACTTGGCCGTAATTGCGGAAGGCGCCAGCGTAAACGACCCATCCGTCGCACGGCGCGGTGACCTGGCTTCCCGGCCGGGTCGCAATGGTTAAGCCCTTTTCGGTGCCGCCGAGGCTGTCCGGGGCGCCGAATGCCTTGGTCCGCGTGCCGACCGCCGGTAACGGTAAACGGCCGCGCGCGGCGGCAAAGGCTATCGCCGGAGCGATTCGGCCCGGGTCCCGCAGGGCCGCCAGATCGATCCGGTCGTCCTTTGGCTTGCCGGCGGCGCTGCGTTCCGCGGCCCGCGCGGCGCGGCTGGCGCGGTCGAGACCCTGCTCGGCTTTTCCGATCAAATCTTTGAGATCGTCGGCCTGACGGGCCAGGACCACGGCCTTCTGCCGTTCCGCTTCGAGCACCTGTTCCGTTTCCGACTGCCGGCGCTGCCGGGTTGCGATCAGCGCCTCGGTCCGCTGGCGCTCGCCGGTCAGCGCGGCGACGTCGCGGGCGAGGCGCTCCTTTTCCCCCGCTATTTCCTTGCGGACGGACAATAGCTCGGAGAGGTCCCTTGCCAGGGCTTCGGCGCGGCTCCGCATTTCCGGCAGCACCGCGCCGAGCAGGATGGCGCTGCGCACCGATTGCAGCGCGTCCTCCGGCCGGACCATCAGCGCGGGCGGCGGATTGCGGCCCATGCGCTGCAGCGCCGCCAGCACCTCCGCGACGGTTGCCCGCCGGTCCTCCAGCGAGCGCCGCAGCGAGCGCTCGCGCGCGTCGAGCGGTTCGAGCCGCGCCTCGGTTTCCGCGATGCGCGATTCGGCCGCGCGCAGGCGCGACGCGGTCGCGAGCAGGTCCTGGTTGAGCTTGCGGCGGTCGGCGCCGATCGCGTCGATCTCGTCGCGCAGCTTGTCGCGGGTCTCGGCGGCCTTCTTCTGCTCGGCCCGGATGGCTTCGAGCTCGCGGTCGCGCAGCCGCAGCGCGTCGAGCGAGGTCTGGGCTGGGGAGGGGAGCGGCCCGCCGAGCGCGACGGCGATTCCCACGGCAGCGGCGGCGGCCGCGCGGCGCGAATCGCTCCGGGATCGGAGGGCGTTCATCGCGGCCTGAGGTAATCCCAAGGCGGTGCGAAAGCAACATCAGGCGCGATGATACGGATGCCCCGCCAGCATCGTCAGCGCGCGATAAACCTGCTCCAGCAGCATCGCCCGCACCAGCGGATGCGGCCAGGTCGCAGCCCCGAACGACAGCCTTAAGTTCGCCCGGCCGGTGAGGCTCGGCGAAAGCCCGTCGTCGCCGCCGATGACGAACACCGCGGCAGGCTTGCCGTCGTCGCGCCAGCGCCGCAGTTGCGCCGCCAGCGCCGCGCTGTCGAGATTGTCGCCGTTCCGGTCGAGCAGCACCATCACGGCCTTGTCGGGGACGATGTTGGCGAGCGCGATCGACTCCTCGGTCATGCGCTTGGCGACGTCCTGCGCCCGGCTTTCCCTGATCTCGACGATTTCGACGTCGCGGATGCCGATGCGGCGGCCGATCTGCTCGGCGCGCTTGCGGTAGCGCTCGGAAAGCTCGCGCTCGGGGCCGTCCTTCAGGCGCCCGACCGCGGCGACCGTGAGCCGCATCGCCCGATCCTTCGCTCGTCAGCCCGCGCGGCGGCTGCGCGGCGCGGCCGCCCACATCTTTTCGAGGTTGTAGAACTCACGCACCTCGGGGCGGAAGATGTGAACGACGACGTCGCCGGCGTCGATCAGCACCCAGTCGCAATGCGGCATGCCCTCGACCCGGATGCCGGTCACGCCGGCCTTCTTCAGGCCCTCGATGACGCGGTCGGCGGCGGAGCCGACGTGGCGGTTCGACCGGCCGCTCGACACCACCATGGTGTCGGCGATCGAGGTTTTTCCGGTGAGGTCGATGGTGACGGTGTCCTCGGCCTTGATGTCGTCGAGGCGGTCGAGGATCAGGCGGAGCGTCTCCTTGGCGTCGGGGCGCTGGGCGTCAGGGCGCTGGGCGTCGGGGCGCCGGGAGGCGGGGCCGGATGCGCGGCGGGCCTTGGCCCGCGGGGCTGCAATGGGAGACAGGGGCGTCCGTTCCTTTCGGTTGCGCTCACACCCGGGAATCGCCGGGGCGGCTTCGATTAAGATAGGCACTGCGGCCGGGCGGTTTCAACCTCTCCGCGGCGGTGTCCGCTGGGCGCGCAAGGCGGTCGACGACAGCGGGGATTTCAGGCCGTGGAGATAGACCCAGGCCGGGGGCTTGCGGAGCGCCAGCGCGGTCGCCGTGTGTTCCGGCAGGCGGAAGCGGCCCAGCGCCAGGCTTGCCCGGCCGCCGGTGGCATAGAGGCTCGAGCCCATGCGGTCGATCACCGCCATCGGCATGAGGTTCGCGATGCCGCGCCAGTTTTGCCAGCGGTAGAAGCTCCGCAGGTTGTCGGCGCCCATGACCCAGACGAAGCGCACGCCGGGGCAACGCCGCACCAGATACGACAGGGTATCGTACGTGTAGCGCGTCTGGATGACAGCTTCGAGACCGCTCACGTCGATGCGCCGATGGTTGGCGAGCTTGCGGGCGGCGGCGATGCGCCGGTCCAGCGGCTGGAGGTGCCGGGTGTCCTTCAATGGATTCCCGGGCGTCACCAGCCACCAGATCCGGTCCAGTTGCAGACGCTTGAGCGCCAGCAGGCTTGCGGCCAGATGCGCGGCGTGCGGCGGGTCGAACGTGCCCCCGAACAGGCCGATGCGCATCCCCGGCGCATGCGGGGGCAGGACCAGGCGAGGTCTCGCCGCTTGCTTCTTACCCTCTCCCCTTGAGGGAGAGGGTGGCGAGCGCCGAAGGCGCGAGCCGGGTGAGGGGGTGTTCATAGGCGCGCACCCCTCACCCGGTCCCTCGCTTCGCTCGGGACCACCCTCTCCCTCAAGGGGAGAGGGTTGCGCCTGCGTATGTGGCTATTCACGGCCTGATCTGCCCCGAGCCGCGAATGCGGTATTTGAAACTGGTGAGCTGCTCGGCGCCGACCGGGCCGCGCGCGTGCAGCTTGCCGGTGGCGATGCCGATCTCGGCGCCGAAGCCGAATTCGCCGCCGTCGGCGAACTGCGTCGAGGCGTTGTGCAGCACGATCGCCGAATCGACCTCGTTGAGGAACTTGTCCGCCGCCGCCTGGTCCGCGGTCACGATCGCATCGGTGTGGTGCGAGCCGTAGCGCTCGATGTGGCCGATGGCGGCGTCCACGCCGTCCACCACGCCGGCGGTGATGATCTTGTCGAGATACTCGGTCGACCAGTCGGCCTCGCTTGCGGGCTTCACGCGCGCGTCGGTCTTCTGCACGGCGTCGTCGCCGCGCACCTCGCAGCCGGCGTCGAGCAGCATCGCGACCAGCGGCTTCAGATGCGTCGGCGCGGCAGCGCGGTCGACCAGCAGCGTCTCGGCCGCCCCGCAGACGCCGGTGCGCCGCATTTTGGCATTCAGCACGATGCTCTTCGCCATGTCGAGCGGCGCGGTCTTGTCGACATAGACGTGGCACACGCCTTCGAGATGCGCGAACACCGGCACCCGCGCCTCCTTCTGCACGCGCTCGACCAGGCCCTTGCCGCCGCGCGGCACGATGACGTCGATCGCACCGTCGAGGCCCTGCAGCATCATGCCGACGGCGGCGCGGTCGCGCGTCGGGACGAGTGCAATGGCGTCCTCAGGCAGGTTGGCCTCGCGCAATCCCTGCGCCAGCGCCGCGTGAATGGCCTGCGACGAGCGATGGCCGTCCGAGCCGCCGCGCAGGATCACGGCGTTGCCGGCCTTCAGCGCCAGTGCGCCGGCGTCGGCGGTGACGTTGGGGCGGCTCTCGTAGACGATGCCGATGACGCCGATGGGCACGCGCACGCGCTCGATGGTCAAGCCGTTCGGGCGCTGCCACGATTCGGTCACCTTGCCGACCGGGTCGGGCAGGGCGCGGATCGTCTCGACGCCTTCGGCCATCGCCTCGATGCGCTGGTCGTTCAGTTCCAGCCGGTCGAGCGCCGAGACGCTGAGGGCGGCACCTCGCGCCTCGGCCAAATCTTCTTTGTTGGCCGCGAGAATTGCGTCCTTGCCGCCGCGAATCGCCTTGGCCATGGCGGTCAGAGCGCGGTCCTTCTGCTCCGACGATGCGAGCGCAAGCACCCGCGCCGCAGCCTTGGCGCGGCGGCCCAAGGACAGCATCGTGTCGCGCATCGCCGCGGCGATGGAGGCAGGGTCTTCGGTGGTTTGACGCTGCGCGGTCATGGCGGCGCGAGGGTTATGCTCAGTTCGGTCATTTCTCGCCTTTTAGCACGTTTTGTTGCCGTTCTCACCCCACCCGGCGGCGTTGCCGATGCGCATGGCAAACAAGCGTTCGGCGCAACGGTGCGTGCTAGATTTGCGCGCCGCCGCGTTTCGCCAACGGAGAGCCGCCGATGATCCTGATCGACCTGTCCCGCGACATCGAGCACAAGATGCAGGTGTTGCCGAACCACCCGCAGGTCATCATGACGGCGTTCTCGACCCACGACGAGGTGCGCGACGCCGACGGCTACAAGTTCTCGTCCGCGACCATGGCGCTGGTGCTGGGCGACCACGCCGGCACCCATGTCGATGCTCCGAAGCACTTCGACGCCAAACCGGGCGCGGCGTCGATCGATCAGGTGCCGCTGGAGAACTTTTTCACCGAGGCGGTGTGTCTCGACCTGTCGCACAAGCCGCTGAAGTCGGACATCTCCATCGACGATCTGCAGAACGCGGAACAGGCCGCGGGCGTCACAATCAAGCCGAAGGACACCGTGCTGCTGCACATGGATTTCTTCCGCCGCACCCACGGCACGCCGGCCTTCATCACCGACTTTCCGGGCCTGACCAAGGAATCCGCGACCTGGCTCGGCAACAAGGGCATCGGCATGTTCGGCGTCGAGGCGGTGAGTCCCGGGCGGCCCGGACGCAACAATTTCGAGGTCCATCACGTCTGCCGCGATCTCGGATTCACGCACATGGAGGGGCTGGTCAATCTCGACAAGCTCGTGGGCAAGGGCCGGTTCAGGTTCATCGGCTTCCCGCTGAGGATCAAAGGCGGCACCGGCAGTCCGATCCGGGCGGTGGCGTGGCTGGACGGCTGACCCGTAGGCGCGCGGATTGATGCTCACCGCGGGCTTGCTACACATAGGCATGAAACGAATCGGGTTTGCCGTACTCGCAGCCATGACGGTCGCTTCCACAACTGCGGACGCCCGGGAGCGTCCCAAGGAGCGCCCCAGCGCGTTCGTCGACGTCGCGTCGGTCGTGCCCGGGCTGATCGTTGAGATGCGCTATCTCGGCTCGAACAATTTCATCGGACGGCCGATCGACGGCTACGAGAAGCCGGTGTGCTATCTCACCCGCCCTGCGGCCGAGGCGCTGGCGCAGGTGGCGCGCGATCTGGCGCCGCGCGGCCTCGTGCTGAAGGCGTTCGACTGCTACCGGCCGGTGCGCGCGGTGCAGCACTTCGTGCGCTGGGCGAAGAACCTCGCCGACGTGGCGCGCAAGGCGGATTTCTATCCCGAGGTCGACAAGCGCAACCTGTTCCGCGACGGCTACATCGCGTCGCGCTCCGGCCATTCGCGCGGCTCGACGATCGATCTCACCCTGGCCGAGACGGGCGGCAAGGAGCTCGATATGGGCACGCCCTACGACTTCTTCAGCCCGCGCTCATGGCCGTCGGACAAGAGCGTGAGCGCCGCGGCGCAGGCCAACCGCGCGCTGCTCGCGGAGGCGATGCGGCGGCGCGGCTTCATTCCCTACAACAAGGAATGGTGGCATTTCACGCTGCGCAACGAGCCCTATCCGGACACCCATTTCGATTTCCCGGTGCGGTGACCTTGCCGCACCGCCGAGCGCACGCCGCGTAGAATAGAGGCGGGCGCGAAGGAGCCGGTGCGGCGGGCAAGAAAGCCGCACCGCCGAGCGCACGCCGCGTAGAATATAGAGGCGGGCGCGAAAGAGCCGGTGCGGCGGGCAAGAAAGCCGCACCGCCGAGCGCACGCCGCGTAGAATAGAGGCGGGCGCGAAGGAGCCGGCGCGGCGAACGACATCCGACATCCGGCGGCGCCGACAAAAAAGCGGGGGGCACAAGTGCCCCCCGAAGACTGCTGGGGATTAGCGTCGGTTAGGACGCCTCGCTGATCGCTCACTTCTCGACGCGAGCACTGGGCGCTGTTGAACTTCTTCTGCCCTGAATTCGGTTGCCTTCAACTCGTTCCGTTGGCCCGATGTCCGGTTGGCAAGCCGTTCCGGGCCAACTCTCGACGCCAATCAATCACATTTGAGCGGCCGGGACAACGGGCAGGATTGCCGCAGCGTCAGGTCGCCGCACGGGCGCGGCTGCAGCGGCTTACGCGGCGCGGCTGCCTCTCCGTGTCGCACCTGAAACGAAATGGGGGGCGCTGGGCCCCCCATTGGGTCTCCGAGCAGCGGGGCGCCGGGATTGGCCGCGCCCGCCGTCCGGCGAGACGACTACTTTTTCTTCATCGCCTTGCCCTTGCTGCTCTTCTTCTTCGCGACCTTCTTGGCGTATGGATTGACCGCCTTGAACTTCTTGTTTTCTTTGTCCTTCAAAACGGCCATCGGCACGATGAACTGAAAAAATGCAGCGGCCGGCGTCGGTACCAGAGCGGCGCTGCCGAGAAATGCCGCCGCGGTAACGGCGATGATCGTCTTCTTCATATTGGTCTCCCCCTGATTTGGGCTGTTGCCTGTACGATGCGCGCCCTTCGATTCCAGACGCCGCTCAACTCAAGAGGCGCAACCTCCAACCCGCAAGGCGCGCCAATGTCGCGCGTCAACACACCGCGCCATCGTCGTGAGGCGAGAGTTCCGTCGTCAGCCGGCGGCCGATAAAAAAAAAGACAGGAGGCGTAGCGCCTCCTGTCAGCATCATTCTAGTCGTCGAGCAGACGTGAGCCGCGAGGCTCACTTCTTCTTCATGCTCTTCTTGTCGGCCTTCTTCGCAGCCTTCTTACCCTTCTTCGCGGCCTTCTTCGCGTAGGGGTTCACGGCCTTGAACTTCTTGTTTTCCTTCTCCTTCAGGACGAAGAATGGAATCAGCGCCGAGGCCGGCGTCGGCGCAACGAGAGTGGCGCCGCCCATGAAGGCTGCGGCGGTGAACGCAATGATGAGCTTCTTCACGGTTATTCTCCCCGTAATCGTCTTGGTGCTGGGCCGCCCGCCAACCCGACGGAAGGCTTGGCATTTGTGCCATGGACGGCGGTCCGGTGCGATATGCGCGCGCGCGGCATCGTACCGCACATTGCTCTTGCGGACGGGGGGATTTGTTCATTTTCGGTTCATACGGGCCGTGGCTTTGCCTCGGCTCGTGGCACTGCCGCGGCTCAGGCGCCCCCGAGCACCATGTCGTCACGGTGGACCATTTCGGCGCGGCCCTCGATTCCGAGAATGCTGACGATGTCCCCGGAGGATTTGCGCACGATCTTCGCGGCATCCTCGGCGTCGTAGGCCACCAGGCCGCGGCCGATTTCCGCCCCGTCGGGTCCGCGGATCACGACCGCGTCGCCGCGGCCGAAATCGCCGTCCACGCGGATCACGCCGGCCGGCAGCAGGCTCTTGCCGTTCCGCAATGCCGCGGCGGCGCCAGCGTCGATGGTCAGCGTGCCGCGCGGTTCGAGCGAGCCTGCGATCCATTTCTTGCGCGAGGTGACCGGGTTGCCAGCGGTGAGGAACCAGGTGGTGCGGCCGCCGTCGCGGATCGCCTGCAGTGGATGTTCGACGTGGCCCGGCGCGATCACCATGTGGGCGCCGGCCGTGGTCGCGATCTTGCCGGCCTCGATCTTGGTGCGCATGCCGCCGCGGGCGTGGTCGGACGCGGCGTCGCCGGCCATCGCCTCGATCTCCGCCGTGATGCGCGGCACCACCGGGATATGTTTGGCCTTGGCGTCGAGATGCGGCGGCGCGTCGTAGAGTCCGTCGATGTCGGACAGGAGCACGAGAAGGTCGGCGCTGGCCATGGTGGCGACGCGCGCAGCGAGCCGGTCGTTGTCGCCGTAGCGGATCTCGTTGGTGGCGACGGTGTCGTTCTCGTTGATGACCGGCACGCTGTGCCACTCCAGGAGCTTGGCGATGGTCGAGCGGGCGTTGAGATAGCGCCGGCGCTCTTCGGTGTCGCCGAGTGTCACGAGAATCTGGCCCGCCGTGATGCCGCGCCGGCCCAACGCCTCCGCCCAGGTGCGGGCCAGCGCGATCTGACCGACCGCGGCGGCGGCCTGGCTGTCTTCGAGCTTGAGCGGGCCCTTCGGCAGCTTGAGCACCGAGCGGCCGAGCGCGATCGCCCCGGAGGACACCACGATGATGTCGCGCTTCTCGCGGTGCAGGTCGGCGATGTCGTCGGCGAGCGCATTGAGCCACGCCTCCTTCAGCCGGCCTGCCCCGGCGTCGACCAGCAGCGACGAGCCGACCTTCACCACGATTCGGCGGAAGTCGGCGAGGGAGGGGACGGAGGTGGCCATGCGCTCTATGGGCGTCGCCGCGGCGGGATGGCGGCGGCGCTTTATCCAGCAAGTCCCGGTCTTTGCCAAGCGCGGCGGACGGCCGAGCGTCCGGTTGGCCGCGCCTTTGATATGGTCTTGGACGTTGCTTTCGCCGTGCCTGCCCGGCCGCGTGGCTTGCTGCCGCGAGGCCGGGAGCCGTTTGAGGCCGCCGGCCGATAGGTTTCGCGGACATGCTCCTCAAACAGGTCCGCGAACGCCTCGACATGGCGCAAGGGCGCGTTCTGCCTGTCCCAGACGACCGCGATATTCAGAGGCAGCGGCTCGCCGCGATGTGTCACGACGCAGGTCCGGAGCTTGTCATAGCTACTGTGCAGGGCCGACGGCACGACGGCGACGCCGTGTCCAGCATCGGCCATGGCCAGCAGCGTATTCACCGATCGGCTCTCCAAGAACACGTTCGGCTTGAAGTCCGCCAGATGGCAGGCCGCGTCAAACACGTTGCGGGTGGCGTAGCTGCGGTCGAGCAGCAGCAGCGGCCGGCCGGCCAGACGGGTGATATCGGACGCGCTGCCCAGGTCGGACATCAGCGCGGGCACACCTGCCGCAAGCATGTGGAAGCTCTGCAGCGGCCGGATTGCGAAGCGCCGGCTGTCGAGCGGCAGCATGTTGAGGACGTTGACCGACACGTCCGCCTCGCGGCGCTCCAGCAGGCTCAAATGATCGGCCGCATGGGCATCGATCAGCACCATACGAACGTCGCGCACGCACTGGACATAGCGTTTGAGAAAAGCTGGAAACATGGCCTCGATGGTCAGCGCTGCCGCCGCCACCCGCAGCACCTTGATGTCGCCTCGGCGCAGCTCCTGAGCCCGCTCGCCAAACGCGTTCGCGCTGGTCAGGAAGTTGCGGCTGTCGGCGGCGAACTGCTCGCCGCGCGGCGTCAGGCGCAGGCCTCGTCCCGCGCGCTCGAACAGCTTGAAGCCGGCCTGTGCTTCGAGATTGCGGATCTGGCGCGATAGCGCCGGCTGGGTGATGTGCAGGACCTCGGCCGCCTTCGACACGGTGCCGTGCTCGGCCACGCCGACCAGCGCTCTGAGCAGTTTGAGGTCCATGGGCCCTGCGTCGGATGGATCGAACCATGCCGAATTGGCATGGAATTATAGTCCATTTATGCATTGGACGTCCAGATCGGGGTACGGCAAGGGAGTACTGGGGGATTGCTGGCCGGCCCGGGGAAAGGCGCGGCGTGGCCCATGCGTGGTGGAGCCATCATGCCGGACTTCGACCGGGCGCTGTCGCTCACGGGCGATATTTACGATGCCGCAATCGATCCTTCGCTGTGGCCCGAGGTGCTGAGAAAGCTCTGCGAATTCCTCGGAAGCGCAGCGTCGGGACTGAATTCGCACGATGTCGCGGCCGGAACGTGCCGATTCCATTTTTCCTGGGGCGACGATCCGCATTTCACCAGGCTGTATTTAGAGAAATACATCAACCTCAATCCTCACCTCGTATCGCTAATGATGCTTGACGTCGGCGAGGTGGGCCAGGCTTCCCGAATGATGCCGATCGAAAAATTCCGCAACACGCGGTTCTACAATGAGTGGGCACGCCCGGCCGGCTACGGCGACCTTACCGTTGCCATGATCGAGAAGTCCGCGAACATCGTTACATTCCTGTCCGCGCCGCACCGCGACTGCGAAAGTCCGGTTGGAGCGGTGCCGCGCCGGCGCATGGAAATGCTTGTGCCGCATGTCCGCCGCGCGGTCGCGATCGGCAACGTCATCGCAATGCACAAGATCGATGCCAGCGTTCTGTCCGATGCGGTCGACGCGCTGTCCGCCGGCGTGTTCATGGTTGCCGAAGACGGCCGCATGATCCGCGCCAACGAAAGCGGGCAGGCGATGCTGAAAGCGGGCGACATGCTGGTGCTCGACAGAGGCGTTCTGGCCGCACGCGGTTCCGCGGCGGTACGCCAGGCGCTGCGCGATGCGATCGCGGAGGCGACCGGCGGCGGGGTGATCGTCAACCCGCGCGGCGTCGCGATTCCGCTGGTGTCGAGAAGCGGCGATCATCATGTCGCGCATGTACTTCCGTTGACATCGGGTGCCCGGCGGAAGGCCGCGCTCGCGGCGCCTGCGGCGGTGGCCGCCGTGTTCGTGCACGATACGGCGGTCGGCGGCCTGTTGCCGCTGGAGGCGGTCGCGCAACAATTCCAGCTCAGCGCCGCCGAGCTTCGGGTGCTCGTCGCCGTGGTCGAGGTCGGCGGCAACATTGCCGAAATCGCATCCGTGGTCGGAATCTCCGAGCCGACGGTGAAGACCCACCTGCGCCGCCTGTTCGAAAAGACCGGAGCCCAGCGGCAGACCGATTTCATCAGACTCGTTGCAGGATATTCCAATCCGCTGATTCGCTCCTCCGATCCGACGCGGCGTCCGGCGCTCGAAGAATCATCCTTCAGGATGATGTGACGCATCCCGCCAACTGCCATTGAACGCGCGAGGCCAATCCGGCCGAGACGTTGCATCAACCTGCGTCCGCAGCAGCGCGACGCGTTCGATGGAGGAAACCATGACATTGCGCATTGGCGACACTGCGCCGGACTTTATGGCGGACACGACCGAAGGTCCGATCCGCTTTCACGAATGGATCGGCGACGGCTGGGCGGTGCTGTTCTCGCATCCCAAGGACTTCACGCCGGTCTGCACGACCGAACTGGGCTACATGGCCCGCGCCAAGGGCGAATTCGACAAGCGCGGCGTGAAGATCGTCGGGCTTTCGGTCGACCCGGTCGAGAACCACAAGAAGTGGGCCAGCGACATCTGGGAGACCCAGGGCGCGGCGCCGAACTATCCGATGATCGGCGACACCGATCTTCGCATCGCCAAGCTCTGGGGCATGCTGCCGGCCGAGGCCAACGGTGGGGCGGACAAGCGCACCGCGGCCGACAACCAGACCGTCCGCAACGTGTTCGTGATCGGACCCGACAAGAAGATCAAGCTGATCCTGGTCTATCCGATGACCACCGGACGCAACTTCGACGAAGTGCTGCGTGTCATCGACTCGCTCCAGCTCACCGCGAAGCACAAGGTCGCGACCCCGGTGAACTGGAAGCACGGCGAGGACGTCATCATCGTCACCTCGGTGTCCGACGACGAGGCCCGCAAGCAGTTCCCGCAAGGCTGGAAGGCGCCGCGACCGTACCTGCGGATCGTCGCGCAGCCGGGACAGGCAAAGCGCGGCTGAAACCCATCGATCGTTCGGGGCCGGGGGGTCCCACGACCATTCAACGGAGACAGTGTGTCATGCATCGTTCGAAGTTCTTTATTGCCGGCGCCTTGATCGCGGCTGCGATCGCGGCGTCTGGTCCGGTTCGCGGCAACGCGGCCGAATACGCCAATCCGCACATGCTGGTGTCGCCCGCGACGCTCAATTCGATGCTCAGCCGCGTCAACGTGCGCGTGATCGACGTCCGGTCCGAGAAGGACTATGAGGCCGGTCACATTCCGGGCGCTCTGAACATCACGGCCGACGCCGTCAACGACCCCAACGCCCATGTGCCGGGCGCGAGGCTGTCCGACGAGAAGCTTGCCGCGCTGTTCGGCAGCCGGGGCATCGGCAAGGATACGCACGTCGTGCTGTATGACGATCGCGGCGGCTTCCTCGCTTCGCGGCTGTTCTGGATGCTGGAGTATCTCGGCCAGCAGAAGGTGAGCATCCTGAACGGCGGCATCCAGAAGTGGACCGCCGACGGTCACAAGCTCAGCCTCGACACGCCGAAGGTGCAGCCCGCGCCGTTCACGCCGACGCCGATGGAGCGCCGGCACGCCACGGCGGATTGGCTGCTCGAACGCCGCAGCGATGCGAACGTGGTCGTGATCGACGTGCGGCCGGCGGCGCTCTATCAGAAGGGCCACATTCCGTGGGCGCGCAGCATTCCGTGGGCCATGAATCTCAAGCCCGACGGAACGATGAAGTCGGCGGACGAATTGCGCAAGCACTTCGCCGCGCAAGGCGTGACGCCCGACAAGAACGTCGCGACGCACTGCATGGACGGCAAGGCGTCCGGGCAGACCTACTTCACGCTGCGGCTGCTCGGCTATCCGCGCCTGCGGAGCTACGACCGCTCCTGGGCGGAGTGGGGCATGCTCGACGATCTTCCGAAGACAGTGCCCGGCTCGCGCGGCTAGTCGCGCCCGCCCGATTGGCGCTTGTTGCACAATTCGCGAAATGACCGCCGGCGCCGGTTGTGCCGGCGGTTCGATTTACGGTTGCCACGCCGGAGCCTCCGCCCGCCGCCGCGCCGCAGTCGTCCCGCCGGCCTCGTCGACGATCGCAAGCAGCGCCCGCTTGGCCTCGACAATGCCCGCGCCGGAATGCGCCGAGAGCAGCAGCGGAGTCTTCTTCGCCGCGCGCTTGAGCCGCGCCGCCTGCTGCTTGATCTGCTCCGGCGTCATGGCGTCGATCTTGGTCAGCGCCACGATCTCCGGCTTGTCCGCAAGCCCGCCGCCGTAGGCGTCGAGCTCGGCGCGCACGGTCTTGTAATCATTGCCCGCGTGCTCGCCGGTGCCGTCGACCAGATGCAGCAGCACGCGGCAGCGTTCGATGTGGCCGAGGAAGCGGTCGCCGAGGCCCGCGCCTTCGTGCGCGCCCTCGATGAGACCGGGAATGTCGGCCAGCACGAACTCGCGGCCGTCGCTCTCGACCACGCCGAGCTGCGGGTTCAGCGTCGTGAACGGATAGTCGGCGATCTTGGGCTTGGCCGCGCTCACCGCTGCGAGGAACGTGGACTTGCCGGCATTCGGCAGTCCGGCGAGGCCCGCGTCCGCAATCAGCTTCAACCGCAGCCAGAGCCAGCGTTCCTCGCCGGGCTGACCGGGATTGGCGTGGCGCGGCGCGCGGTTGGTCGAGGTCTTGAAGTGCGCATTGCCGAATCCGCCGTTGCCGCCTTCGGCCAGCACCACGCGCTGACCGGCTTCCGTCAGGTCGGCAATCAGCGTTTCCCTGTCCTCGTCGAACACCTGGGTTCCGACAGGGACTTTGAGAACGATATCGTCGCCGGTCGCGCCGTGGCGGTCCTTGCCCATGCCGCCGACGCCCGGCTTGGCCTTGAAGTGCTGCTGGTAGCGATAGTCGATCAGGGTGTTGAGGCCTTCGACCGCCTCGGCCACCACGTCGCCGCCGCGGCCGCCGTTGCCGCCGCTCGGCCCGCCGAACTCGACGTACTTCTCGCGCCGGAACGCGACGCAGCCGTTGCCGCCGTCGCCGGAGCGGATATAGACCTTGGCCTCGTCGAGGAATTTCATTGTGACGGTCTGGGCGATTGCGGACCGAGCGCCGCTGCCGCTGATATATTCGCTGGCCTTCCCCCTGGGAAGGACACAGGCCCCCCGGACGCAAAACAATCTCGCCATGGTTTCCGAGACTGCCCATAGCCGTGCCGCGCTCGCCGGCATCGCGCTGATGACCGGCGGCATTTTCATGTTCGCGGTCAACGACGCACTCGGCAAATGGCTGGTCGCAACGTTCTCGGTCGGGCAGGTGCTGCTGGTCCGCAGCCTCGCGGCCATGGTGCTGCTCGCCCCCTTCATCTGGCGGGACATTGCCGAATTCGCCGCCGCGCCGCGCTGGGGTCTGCAGGCGCTGCGCGCGGCCTTCGCGACCGTCGAGGTCGCCTGCTTCTACTGGGCGGTGGCCTACCTGCCGCTCGCCGACGTGATGGCGTTCTATCTGGCGGGACCGATCTTCGTGACGGCCATCGCTGGCACGCTGTTGCGCGAGCCGGTCGGCTGGCGGCGCTGGGCCGCGGTGGCCGCGGGCTTCGTCGGCGTCATCGTTTGTCTCAGGCCCGGCGCGGCGACGCTCACCTGGCCGGCCCTGATCGCGCTCGCCGGTTCCTTCACCTTCTCGCTGTCGATGATCTCGACCCGGTTCCTGCGGGGCACGAGCGACACCGTGCTGGTGACGACGCAGACCGTGAGCGCGCTCGCCTTCGGCGCCGTGGTGGCGCCCTTCGCCTGGACGCCGCCGGGCGCTGGCGATCTCGCGTTGCTCTGCCTGCTCGGAATCGTGGCGATGGTGGCGCACATGTGCGTCAATCGCTCGCTCATCCTCGCGCCGGCCAGCACCGTGGTGCCGTACCAATACACGACGATCGTCTGGGCGGTGCTGTTCGGCTATCTCGTGTTCGGCGACGTGCCGGACGCCTGGATGCTCTCGGGCGCGGCGATCATCGTCGCCGCCGGCCTGTTCATCTATCTGCGCGAGCGAAGGCTGGCGCGGCGCGATTCTGCATTTTCCGAACCGCCGCCTTGATACCGCTCAGCTTTGGAAACGCGTCGTGCCGTCGCGCTCGATGCGCGGCAGCAGGTCGACCTCCCAGGTGAGGTACTCCTGCATCGCCGCCTTGGTATCGCCGGTGCGCTCGTAGGGCTTCGGCCAGTAGTCGAGCGGCTCGTCCGCCATGCGCGCTTCGGTGGATAGCGGCAGGTTCGCAACCTGCCAGGCGGCGTTGCCGCCGCGCAGATAGCGCGCGGGAGTGCGTGTCTCCATCGCCGCGATTCCTGCAAGGACTCCATCTTCCGATGTCAGCACCAATGTCCCGTTCATGGGAATTTTCGCGAGCGCCTGCGGCAGCCGCGAGCGCACCGCAAACCACGCGCCGGGGATGTGGCCCTTGCGGTAGGCCGGGCTGAGCGAAAGGTCGACCACCGTGGCATGGTCCTTCGTGATCAGCGCGGACAATTCGCCCGCGTCGATGCCGAGCTCCGATGGCGGCTTCGGCCCGAGCACATGCGGCGCGGGGCGGCCCTGCTCGTCGCCGCTTGCGGCCAGCACGAACACTTCGCGCCAGCCCATCTGCCTGAGCCAGGAGGCGGTCATCAACGCGCGCACCTCCTTGTCGTCGACCAGCACCAGCCGCGCGCCGAGCGTGCCGGCATACTGGTCGGTGGCCTGCACGAGCTGGCCGCCGGGCGCCGATACGGCGCCGGGCAGGTGGCCCGCGAGATATTCCGGCGGATCGCGCACGTCGAGCAGGTAGGTGGTGCGCGTGGTGTCGGCCTGGAATGCGGCGAGGCCCGCGCGATCGATCCGCATGACGCCGTAGCGCTTTCCGACGCGCTCGGCCGCGGCCTTGGCGCGCGCGAGGCCCTGCGGCGAGGGATCGGGGGCGCGCGCGGTCTTGCCGCTGTCGGGTTTGAAGCCTGCAAGGTTCCAGCCCATGGTGCCGTTGCGCAGCGCCACCACCTTGTTCGGGATGCCGGCGTTGATCAGCGACTGCGCGCCGATGATGCTGCGGGTGCGGCCCGCGCAATTGACCACCACCAGCGTCTCGGGCGAGGGCGCGACATCGTGGATGCGCAGCACCAGTTCGGCGCCGGGCATGTTGGTCGCTGTCGGGATCGACACGCGCTGGAATTCGTCGAACGGGCGGCTGTCGACGATCACCATGTTTGTATTGGCGCGCATCAGCGCGTCGAGCTCCTCGGGCGAGATGCTCGGCGTGCCGCTGTGGTGCTCGATGTGCTCGCCGAACGCCTTGCTCGGAACGTTGACGCCGGAGAACAGCTCAAGCCCGGCGCGCTCCCAGGCCGCGATGCCGCCTTCGAGATAGTGCAGGTTCGTATAGCCTGCCGCCGACAGCACCTTGGCCGCGCGCTCGATCAGCCCGTCGCCCGCGTCGCACAGCACGATGCGCGTGTCGAGCCGCGGCACGAGCTGCGCGAAGCGAAGCTCCAGCCGCGACAGCGGCACCGAGCGGGCCCAGAGCAGATGGCTCTGCGAGAACGTGAGTTCCTCGCGCAGATCGATCGGTGCGATTTCGCGGCCGTCGGTGAGCATGGCCTTGAGGCGCAGCGGGTCGACGGGTGTCAGTTTCGCTTGGGCTGGCATGACTCGTTCACTGTCGTCGCCGCAATTGAACACATGCCGCTTGTACGGCGGCACAACATCATAAACGGAATGGCCGGGAGAAGGCCCGGCCATTCCAGGGAGCGCAGCAACGGCAGCTTTACGTCGCCTGCTGCGGCGTCATCTGGTGGACTTCGCCGGTCTTCAGGTCGACGCGGATGCGCGTGATGTTGTCGAGGTTGGTGCCGGTCACGCGCACGAAGCGCGACTTGTCCGGATAGTCGATCGAGTGGATTGCGCCGTCCTGGTAGATGCCGGCCTGGCCTGGCATCAGCCGGTACTTCTTCTCCGGCGACAGCTTGGCGTGCTTGGGGTCCTTGCCGTCGTCGTCGCGCTTCCATTCGGTCATGTCGGTCCACAGCTTGGCCTGGCCGTAGATCGCCCAGGACTCGCCGTGATCGTGCGGCGGCGACACGCGCGCCTTGTCGTTGATGTGAGCGAGGATCTGGAACTTCAACTCGGGATCCTCGTAGAGAACGTTGAGCCCGCGCTCGATGTCGTCGCCGCAGTACTTCTCGACGAAGTCTTTATTGTTGAGCAGTTGCTCCAGATGGGCCCGGACCTTCTCGCGGCCCTTGGGGCCGGGATCGGCTTTCAGGAAAGCGCGGCAGTCGGCGATGAACTGGTTGAGTTCGTAGGCCATGGGCGTGCTCCCGAACGACATGGTTTTGCTAGGCTGATCGCCATAATCGCGCAAAAACCAGCGCCGGGCCAGTCGATTGTAGAATATGTTCCTGTGCTGGACGCAGAGGGCGCTGTGTCCGGATAAGCGGGGAGCGATGGGTGGATGCTGGTGCGGCGGAAGGTAACGCCGGGAGCGGCCAGATGGGCCATGCCTCACTGATGCGGCCCGCTAGGCCGCTCGCGGCGCCCCGCTCGTGGATTTGCCGCTTCGCCGAAGCCCGAACGGGAGCGCCGGCGCAACGCGGCGGGTCTGGCCCGGTGGCGTCATGGCTCACCTCCGATTCTTGCGGCGCGGCAGCGCGTGGCGCGCGCCGCAGGCTAGAACAAGCGTCGTCCCGGGGCCGCCCCGAGTCAATCGCCGTCGCCGATTTTGCACCGCGTCGTTGCGACGCGACGGAACCGGTACCCGAAGCGGTAGGATGGTCCGGCGGCGGGTCTGGCCAATTCTGACCGGAATGTGCAATGCCTACCCGTCGCTGGAGAACTAGACTGGCGCCAACGAAACTGTGCCGCCGGCGCAAGGCGGGCCAGGCCCTGGGGGGATCGAATGAACGTGCGCGACGCCACGATTACGCCCGCGGAACCCGCGTCGCCGCAGATCGCCGGGGGATTGCCCAAGCCCGCGAGCGAGGGTCCGGTCAACTCCTGGAATGAATGGGACCCGCTCGAAGAGGTGATCGTCGGGCGGCTCGAAGGCGCGACAATTCCTTCCGCGCATGTCACCGTCACCTTCAACCTGCCGCCGCTCGCCGCCAAGCTCTACCGGTTCGCCGCCGGCTACCGCTATCCGAAGTGGATGCTGAAGCTCGCGCAGCAGGAACTGGACGGCTTCATCCACATTCTCGAAGCCGAAGGCATCAAGGTCCGGCGCCCCGAGATCGTCGACTTCAAGAAGAAATTCCGCACGCCGGGCTGGTCGGCGCGCGGCTTCTGCGTCGCTTGCCCGCGCGACCCGTACCTCGTCGTCGGCGACGAGATCATCGAGGCGCCGTCGTGCTGGCGCACGCGCTACTTCGAGGCCGAGGCCTATCGGCCGCTGTTCAAGGAATATTTCCAGCAGGGCGCGCGCTGGACCGCCGCGCCGCGCCCGCAACTCACCGACGAATTGTTCGACTACGATTTCCGCGTGCCCGCGCCGGGCGAGCCCATTCGCTACGTGGTCAACGAGTTCGAGCCGGTGTTCGACGCCGCCGACTTCGTCAAATGCGGCCGCGACCTGTTCGTGACCCGCAGCAATGTGACCAACCTTTCCGGCATCGAATGGCTGCGCCGCCACCTCGGCTCCGGCTTCCGCATCCACGAGATCGTCAGCAATTGCCGCCAGCCGATGCACATCGATTCCACCTTCATGCCGCTCGCGCCCGGCAAGGTGCTGGTCAATCCGGACTACTGCGACATCGAGCGGCTGCCGGACGTGCTCAAGAGCTGGGACGTGCTGGTGGCGCCGCGGCCCGATCCGGCCGAGGGCGTGATGAGCAAGATTTCCATGTGCAGCCCCTGGACCAGCATCAACGTGCTGATGCTCGACGAGAAGCGCGTCGTCGTCGACAAGTCGCAGGTGACGCTGATCAAGGCGTTCAAGGACTGGGGCTTCGAGCCGGTGCCGTGCGCGTTCCTGGCCTACGGACCGTTCGGCGGTTCGTTCCACTGCGCTACGCTGGATGTGCGGCGAAGGGGAACGCTGCAGTCGTACTTCTAGCGGTTGTATTGCGGACGCACGGATCGCCGCCCTCATCCTGAGAAATATCGGAAATCGCGGTGCATCGAACGATGGGCCGTCCCGCCATGCGGGTCGCTCCATCCGGCCGATGCTTGCCGTCCGAGGTTGTGCATATACGATAGAAAGACAAGTGCGAGGACATTGCGATGGCCGACGACCGACTGTGCAACCCGATCTCGAGTGCGGAGCTGGAACGCCGCTGGAAAGCGGTGCGGGCGGCCATGGCGGATTGGAAGCTCGATGCGTTGATCGTGCAAGGCGCCAACAACATCGCCGGCACCGGCGGTTATTTCCGCTGGTTCACCGGCGTGTCGATGGGGACGTCCTATCCGGCCACCGTCGTCTTTCCCAAGGACGGGCTGATGACGCTGGTGAGCCACGGCCCGATCGGCGGCGAGCGCAACCTCGGCGGCAAGGACCCGGTGTGGCGGGGCGTCGGCGTTGCGCTGTCGACCGCGAGTTTCCCGGCCATCGACTACTGCATTCCCTACGACCCGGAACTGATCGCGCGCGAGATCAAGAAGGCGGGCTATCGCAACGTCGGCATCGTCGCCTGGAACAACATGCTGTTCGGCTTCGGCGACACGTTGCGCAAACTGCTCGATGGCGTGACGCTCACCGATGCCACGCGCCTGGTCGATCCGCTGAAGGCCGACAAGAGCGCCGAGGAGATCGAGCTTATTCGACTCGCCGCCGACATGCAGGACGAGATTCTGGCGCGCGCGCAGCGCGAGATCAAAGCCGGCAAGAAGGACTTCGAGCTGCTCGGCTACGGCGGCTACGTCGGCAACATGCTCGGCAGCGAGACCGGCTACATGCTCGGCTCGTCCGCGCCGCCCGGACAGCCGACGCAGATCCGCGGCCGCCGCGAGCAGGGCCGTGCGATGAAGGACGGCGACGTCATCTACTATCAGTGCGAGAACACCGGGCCGGGCGGCATGATGACCCACGTCGGGCGCTACTACGTGCTCGGCAAGGCGCCGCAGGAACTGGTCGACGCCTTCGGCATCATCTGCGAGGCGCAGGACCACACCATCCGCATGCTGCAGCCCGGCGCCTCGTGCGCGGACATCTTCGCCGAGCACAACGCCTTCATGGAGAAGCACGGCATGCACAAGGAGCCGCGGCTGCACTGCCACGGCCAGGGCTACGACGTGGTGGAGCGCCCGCTCGTCCGCCACGACGAGGACATGCCGCTCGGTCCGAGCATGAACATCGGCTTGCACCCGACCTTCGGCAACGCGCGCATGTTCGTCACGGTGTGCGACAACGTGCTGATCGGCCCGGACGGCAAGGTCGAACGCCTGCACAAGACGCCGCGAAAGATTTTTGAGCTTTAGAACACACACAGGAAAGGAGAACGGCCATGATCTCCCGACGCAGGATGCTGATCGCGAGCGCCGTGACGCTCGCATTCGCCGTGCCGAACGGTGCGTTCGCCCAGATGCCTTCCGACAAGCCGATCAAGATCGTCGTCGCGGTCGCGGCTGGCGGTCCGATGGACACCATGGCGCGCTTCATCGCGCCGCTGATCCAGGAGCGCCTCGGCCAGACGGTGATCGTGGAGAACCGGCCGGGCGCCGGCACCACCATCGCGTCCAAGGCGGTGGCGCAGGCCGAGCCGGACGGCACGACGCTGCTGTGGGGCACGCTCGCGTCGGTCGCCATCGCGCCGGCGATGTACAAGAACCTGGACTACGACGCCAAGGCGTTCGTGCCCGTGGCGATGATCGCCGAATTCCCGCTGGTGATGACCGTTCCGGCGAGCCTTCCGGCCAGGGACCTGAAGGAGTTCGTGGCCTACGCCAGGGCCAACAAGGGCAAGCTCAGCTTCGGCGGCTCGCTCGGCACCCCGCCGCAATTGATCGGCGTGCTTTTCAACAAGGTCGCCGACCTCGGCATGACCTATGTGCCCTACAAGGGCGGCGCGCCGTCGATCGCCGACCTGATCGCCGGCCGCATCCACATGCAGTTCGACGCCATGAGCCTGCTGCTGCCGATGGTCAACGACGGCAAGCTGCGCGCGCTCGCGGTCACCACGCAGGCCCGCTGGCCGCGCCTGCCGGATGTGCCGACGCTGCGCGAGGCCGGCTACGCCGGCCTGCCGGGCAGCCCATGGGGCAGCCTGCTCGCGCCGCCCAGGACGCCCGCTCCCGTGGTCGCAAGACTCAACGCCGCCGTGAACGAAAGCCTGCGCACGCCCGCCGCCGTCGAACGCCTCGGCAAGCTCAACATGCTGCCGCGGCCGGTCTCGCCGCAGGAGTTCGCAGCGATCCTCGACAAGGAAATCCCGATCTGGAGCGATGTGGCGAAGGCGGCGGGGCTGACGGCGCAGTGAGGGGGGCCGCTGCGGCATCGAGCGGCTGCCGAACGTGCCGCAGGCCGGGTTACCTCCCCCTGAAAGGGGGAGGTCGGCAAGCGAAGCTTGCCGGGTGGGGGTCTGCCGTGGCGCGCAACTCCGAACCGCATGCAATGCGACTTCCGCCCCGACCCTCCCGCTTTCAGGGGGGAGGGAGCGCGCCGTGCTTGCCGCAACGGCCGCAAACCGAAAACATGAGCATGCGCGGCACATAAGGCTTTGTCATGCGCAAGGTTCGACTGAAGGACGCCAAGGCCAATCTTTCGACGGTGGTGGACCGTGCCACGCGCGGCAAGCCCTCCGTCATCACCCGGCACGGTAAGCCGGAGGCGGTGGTGCTCGGCATGGCCGACTGGGAGCGGCTGTCGCGGGTGCCGTCGTTCGGCCGGCTGCTGATGGCGGCGCCGCTTGAGCCGCGCGACCTGCCGGAGCGCAGCCGCGCGCCGCTGCGCCGCAGCGCGTTGTAAGTGGCTATTGCCGTAGCCCGGATGGCGCGTGGCGAAATCCGGGGCGCGCGCTTCGTCCCGCTCCGATTACCGATCCTGCGCGCCATGGAACACGGCGGCAACGACCAGCAGATTTTCGTCCGCGTCGACCGTGTAAACGAGGATGTATGGCGTGTTGCGCACCACCCATTCGTATGTGCCCCGCGCGCGGCCGGGATGCCCGATATTGGGATGGCGGCCCAGCAGTTCGGCGGCATCGAGGATTCGCGCGATCACCGCATGGGCGGCGCGGGGAGGGGTGGCAGGAGCCCGCATGGAGCAACCGGTCCGCCGAAGCTCGAAGAGCGAAGGCGGAAGCGGAATGCGGGGCGAAGGCGTTCCCCGGATTTCGCCGTGCTCAATCCCGGTTCCGCTCGTTGGAACCCACTGGGACTGCGGAACTAAGCCCGTAAGCCCGAGTCGCTCCAGAATCACCTAAACAAATCAGTCGTTTACTAAATCGTGTCAAAAAGGACTCACGGACTCTTTTTCAACGCAAAGTCAAGTCCTTCCTATCGACAACCCGATTCATAGTGCTTAACTTATTCACCAACTACCCGCTGGCAGCGTGCTGTCGGCTCAAGGGCCACTCTTCGGAGTGGCCTTTGCTTTGTCGGGGTTGGGCGATGCGTACTTGGGTGTACGTCGATGGCTTTAATCTCTACTACGGCGCATTGAAGGGTACGGATTGCCGCTGGCCTTTCTCAAGCGAAGCTTGCTGAACGCATGGGCGTGGAGCGTGCCTATATCAGTGGTTTGGAATTGGGTGGCCGCAATCCAACAATCGTCACGCTGTGGTATTTGGCCAAGGCTCTAGGGGTTAAGATTCGTAGGTTTTTTGAGGAAGAGCGGGGTCGGCTTCGCTCGCGTTCGCCACACATCTTTTGGGGACCAATTTTGGGATCAATAAGCCAGTATAGAAAATTATATCAGATATATTAATGTGTTAGTTGGATTTACTGGTGGAGAGGGAGGGCCGCGAACTTGTCCCTCCCTCGCCAATGTCTCTGACGCTCCTCACCCCACCCGTCTCCCCGCCCCCCAGCTCTTGATCGACGCCCACAGCCCTCGGTCCAGCCGAAACCGATCCACCGGCACCGAACTCGACAGCGCCCGCACCCGGCACAGCCCCGCACCGGTCCACTGGAAGCCGCACTTCTCCAGGATGCGCCGCGACGCCGGGTTGGTGACGCGCGCCGAGGCCTGCAGCGACTCGCAGTCGAGGTCGGAGAACGCGTGGTCGATCGTCGCGCGCATGGCTTCCGTCGCGAAGCCCTTGCCCCAGTGCTTGACGCCGAGCCAGTAGCCGATCTCCGGCGGGTGCCGGTCGACCTGCGCAAATCCGCACGCGCCGATATACGCCTCACGGTCATTGGCGGACGCTCACCTTCCTCGGCGCGCTGCGCTGCGACGGCCTCACAGCACCTTGCGTGTTCGACGGCCCGATCAACGGCGAATGCTTCCGCGCCTATGTCCAGCAGC
>VGEP01000035.1 GCA_016869215.1 Alphaproteobacteria bacterium
TCGGCGGATTCGCCGGCGGCTTCGTCGCCTGCGCCTACCCGCTCGCCACATGTCTGTGGATCGGCGCAATTCTGCAGATGGCGTCGAACCTGGTGTTCGTGGCCCTGGCCTATGCGGGCATGAACCATTGGGCGCTGACTGCCGCGATCATCGCCGAGAATTTCACCGGCGCGATCGGCACTGTGATCTTCGTCGCCTACCTCTCGGTGCTGTGCCAGTCGCCGCTGCACACCGCAACGCAGTTCGCGCTGCTCACTGCACTCGCTGCGGTCGGACGCACGTATCTGTCATCAGGCGCCGGCTATCTCGCCGAATGGAGCGGCTGGCCGATGTTTTTCATCATCAGCTCGCTGACCGCGATCCCAAGCTTGCTGCTGCTGTGGTGGCTACAAGCCGGTAGCCACTTCGCGGCGCTGGTGCCGCGCAAGCCCGTCGCCGTCGCGGACTGATCGACAGCGCCGAGCTCACCGCCTCTTGTGCGGCGGATACCCTTGCCAATCTGAATCTGGAACGCATCACCCCAACCGTTCAAATCTGAATGCGCGACCAGGCGCACATTGTACGACTCTTCGGGCCATGGCTCCGTCAGAGCATGATCGACACCAATGTACTGTTCTGCGCCGCCTCCGCGCACGGGGTTGGGATGAAAATAGGGACGCGACATTCGAGAGGCTCCTCTCAGGAAAGAGTTCCGACAAGTCTTGATTGTCCGCAGTTCGCGTTGAGAATCATCGCGCTGACTTGGACGAAGCGGTCGGATCGATCGCCAGGAAAAGTCGCGCCTGCGACGCCGAAGCGATGGGCGGCGACCTGTGCATCAGGGCCGGCGTTCCGTCTGCGACACTTAGGGAGCCGCGCATGATCGCGACGTCGCCTGATGCGAGGCGATAGACTTCGTTTTCTGGCGGCTCGCTATCAGGCGATGTCAGTTTGGCAGCCGTCTGGTTGGTGACCCATTCCGTTCCTTCGCCGCGATAGGTGCAGACCAGGCGGTACGGAACTCGGTCGGAATGAAAGCATGAGCATTGTTGATCCGTGACCCATTCAAGTCGCACACGCACGCAGGGCTGCTCCGCAATGCGCATCAGAATCTTTGCGAGGTCGCCGACATCTGAGGCCAGCGCCGACAGCCCCTCCCGATCGGAGGTGGAGGGGCGATCGATGGCAGTGGCCAGCGCGACCGGGACGCAGGCAGCCGGGATCTTCAGATCTAAATCGGAACTCAGGAGCGGCCTGCCGTCGAGCGAGCTTGTCTGTATCCAGTTCGCGATCGCTGTTGGAACGCTGCGCTGCCAAATGGCGAGATTGATCCCAGGGCGAATAATGTGTGTGAGAGCCGTGCGGCTCGGGCGCCTGACCGTATGAGCAGGATTGCCGCGATCGCGAAGCAGGTCGGCGTCGCCTGCGGTTGCCGTCCGAAATCCCATCGACGTCACTGGATTGGTCCCGCAGGGCTGGCTTCGCCACCGATACTGTGAGCAAGCTTCGCCAGCATCGCCGCCGCCCATGCCGGGCCATTCTGATGCACGATTCGCGGGAGCATCTCAGCCAACATCACCGCCACCAATGTCTCACCTGGAATTCCGGCATCGTCGATCTTAGCCAACGCATCGGCCAGGAGGGCGCGTGCCTCATTGAACCGCGGAGGAAGGTCCTCGTCAGCGATCTCGTTGGGTGCGTTCAGCATCCGATCACGAAGCCGATCGAGCGGAGTGCGGCTCATGCGGCCCCCACGGTCCAAGCGGGGAATGGGTCCGGCAATCGCCGCCATGCCTCCGGCGTGAAGTGGCTGGGATCGCCGACCAGGCACGCATCGAGCCGCCGCCGGATCGCCGCTTCATCCATGGGGTTGGTGCCGATGAACACGATTTCCTGACGGCGGTCGCCCCACACCGGGTCGAAGTAGGACTTCATGCTTTCGTACCAACCGGGCTGATCCGGCCATCGATTTTTCGGAACCGCCGACCACCATAGCCCTCGCTTGGACGTGCGGACCTGAGCGCCCGCCTGAGCCAATTCGCCGACGAACTGCGGCCTCGTCGCGAGCCAGAAGAAGCCCTTTGCCCGCACGACGCCCGGCCAGGATTCATTGCAGAACGCCTGAAAGCGCGCCGGATGAAAAGGACGCCGCGATCGGTAGACGAAGGATCGCACGCCGTACTCTTCCGTCTCCGGGACATGGTCTTTGAAGCCGTTGAGCTCCTTGAACCACAGGGGGTGCTGCTGGGCCTTCTCGAAATCGAACCGCCCGGTCAGCAGCACCTCATTGAGAGGCACCTCGCCGAAATCGGCTTCGACGATACGGGCGTCCGAATTGAGAGAGCGGACGATCGCACGGGCCAACTCACGATGCTCGGGCGACGCAGCCGAGATCTTGTTGAGGACAATGACGTCGGCGAATTCGATCTGCTCGACCATAAGGTCGACCAGGCTGCGCTCGTCTTCGGGACCTGCGACCTCGCCGCGATCTCGCAGGAAATCGTGGCTTGAATAATTTGCAAGCAGGTTCGCCGCATCTACCACCGTGACCATCGTGTCGAGGCGGGCAACGTCCGATAAGCTTCTGTCGTCCTCATCACGAAATTCGAAAGTTGAGGCCACCGGAAGAGGCTCGCCGATGCCGGTCGACTCGATGACGAGTGCGTCGAACCGACCGCTCTCCGCGAGCTTGCGAACTTCGACCAGGAGGTCCTCACGCAACGTGCAGCAGATGCAGCCGTTAGTCATTTCGACGAGGGTCTCTTCAGTCCGAGTGAGCCCTCCATCCTGACGCACCAACTCTGCGTCGATGTTCACCTCGCTCATATCGTTGACGATCACCGCGATCCGCTGCCCATCGCGATTGGAAAGCATGCGGTTTAGCAACGTCGTCTTGCCGGCGCCCAGGAACCCGGACAGCACGGTCACAGGAAGGCGGGTGTCGTTCGTATTCACTTTGAGAGATCTCCCAGGAGGCTATAGGCAGCATGAATGTTATGTTATAACATTACTATCTGTTTTGCCAAGAGCGGACCCAGGAGCGGGCCATGAAGCGAGCACGAAAGGCATCACCGACTCTGGAACAGGGGGAGCCGGCAGAGTTATGCGCTGCCGGCAACGACGCCGTGATCCTCACCGCATTGCGATCCGGTGCGGGCCCGATGTCGGCCTACGCGATCCTTGATGCCGTCAGAAGCACAAGCATTACAGCGCCGACCACCGTCTATCGCGCCCTCGCGCGACTCATGAAATCGGGCGCCGTTCATCGGCTGGAATCCATCAACGCCTACGTGGCTTGCAAGGATCACCAGCACCCTCACGGCCCGACCGTCTTCGCAATATGCCGCGATTGCGGTCACGTCGATGAACTCATGGAAGCCGACGTCGTAGCGCGTCTTGAAGCAGATGCCATGCGTCTCGGATTTCACGTCGAAGCCACCACGATCGAAATGACCGGACGCTGCGTGTCCTGTGCGGAAGTCTGAGAAACGGACATGGCGGCTGCATCAACCATCCCGGTCACAATCCTCTCAGGCTTTCTCGGTGCCGGGAAGTCGACGTTACTGAATGACCTTCTGGCACATCCCGCTATGGGCGACACGGCCGTCGTCGTGAATGAGTTCGGCGAAATCTCCTTGGATCACGACCTCATTAAGGTCGGCAATCGCGAATTGATGGTCACGACCACCGGCTGCATCTGCTGTACGGCCGGAAGCGATATTCGTTCGTCCTTGTACGAACTTCATGATGCCGCCGCCAAGGCCCTGGGCCGATCCTTCTCCCGGGTCGTCGTTGAAACCACAGGGCTTGCCGACCCAGCGCCCCTCGTCAATCAACTCATCCCAGGCTTTGCGCCTGCGGTGGGCTTGCGGGATCATGTCGTTGCGCGCCGATTTCACATGGCGGGATTCGTCTGCGCAGTCGATGCCACGGCGGTCGAGCAAACGCTCGAAGCGCATTTCGAGTGCCTCAAGCAGATCGCATTCGCCGATCGGATCGCCGTGACAAAGTCCGATCTAGGTGGCCGCGATGCCGGCCACCTTGAGACGCAGCTTCGCTCGATTAATCCAGCGGCAGACATCGTCGACCGCCACAGTCCCGACTTCGATATCGCTGCGCTGTTTGCACCACGCGGCTACGCAACCGCCAACTGCGGGACAGATGTAGAAGGCTGGCTGGCGCTTGAGCGTATCCTTGCGGCTGAACCGCGTGACGAGTCCAAAGCCATTCAAGCGCGGCACGGTTCGCGCATTGAGACCGTGGTACTGACGCACGAAACTCCGATCGAGCCGAACAGTCTCGGAACGTTCCTGGACATTCTTCGGCTTTTTGCCAGCCCCCGCGTGTTGCGGCTCAAGGGTCTTGTCTGCGTCGCCGACGATCCCGAGCGTCCCTACGTCCTCCATGCGGTGCAGCACAACGTTCACCCACCGGAGAGGCTTGATGCATGGCCATCACCCGATCGGCGGACCAGGCTCGTTCTGATTACGCAGGACCTTGAAGGTGGCGTGGCTATGAAGCTGTTTGAGGCGATCGTCGGGCCTGCTAGCCGAGCGCTACGGACCCCGGCCGGCGTGGCGATGTCTCTGCGAGCGAGGGTCAATTGAAGCCTTCACTGCGGCATCTACCGGACTCTTGCGGCTTGTCAGTCGCCTCAAGCACCAAGCTCGCAGCCAGCGCTCGCGATCATAGCAAAGCAAATGGGAGTCGCGCATGAACCCTCAGATCCCCGTCACCGTACTGACCGGCTACCTCGGTGCCGGCAAGACCACGCTCTTGAACCGAATCCTGACCGAGCGGCATGGAAAGAAGTACGCCGTTATCGTCAATGAGTTTGGCGAAGTTGGCATCGACAACGAACTCATCGTCGACGCGGACGAAGAAGTCATCGAAATGAACAACGGTTGCATTTGTTGCAACGTTCGCGGCGATCTCATCCGAATCCTGAGTGGCTTGATGAAGCGAGTCGAGCGCTTTGACGGTATCCTCGTGGAGACCACCGGGCTTGCCGATCCCGCTCCGGTCGCACAAACCTTCTTTGTGGACGACGACGTGCGGCGCCGGACCACACTTGATGCGATCGTAACCGTCGTCGATGCCAATCATCTGCTGAGCGAAATAGACAAGGCCGACGAAATCGAGGAACAACTCGCCTTCGCCGATGTCGTCATCCTCAATAAATGCGACTTGGTTTCTACAGAGCAGATTGCGGCTGCTGAGCAGCGCATTCGCAATATCAATCGCTTCGCAAAAATCCATCGATCGGAGCGGTGTCAGATCGATCTGGACAACATTCTTGGAAAAGGGTCATTCGACCTGGACCGCATTCTGGAACTTGAACCCGACTTTCTGGAGCATTTTCACGATCACGATCACGACGATGGCATCAGCAGTCTATCGCTGGTAGCCGACCGTCCGCTCGATCCAGAGAAGTTCTTGCCATGGATCGGCGAAATGATCCGAAGCTTCGGCATCGACATTCTGCGCATGAAGGGCGTGCTGTCCATGCGCAATGATGACGACCGCTTCGTCGTTCAGGCAGTTCATATGTTGATGGAGAGCGATCATCAACGCCCATGGAAGCGCGGCGAAAGGCGCCAGAGCCGCCTTGTTTTCATTGGGCGCAATCTTCCCAAAGACCTCCTGCGCGATGGATTCGAACGGTGCCAGGCCTAGCAACGCGTGCCCAAGTTCCATTTGCAGTTGCTGTCGATCATCGGGCCGATCACGCGCTCGGTGCGCACGTGTCGGTCCTGAGCGTGATCAATGGCCAAGTGGTCGCGGCACTTGGCGACGGCACGGTACGCTTCATGGCCAGCGGAGGGCATGACGCCAAGAGCGTGGCCGCCCATAAAGGCGCGATCCTTTGTGGTGCCCGTACATTGGATGGCACCTCGCTCTTAACCGGCGGCGACGATGGCAGAGTGAATTGCGTGACGGCCGAAGGCGCGACGATTCTCTCGGAGGGTCGTAAGTGGATCGATGCCATTACGGCGTTGGCAGATCGCGGCTATGCGTTTTGCGCCGGCAGCATGCTGACAATCCAACGGCCGAACGGCCCTCGTACAGAGCACAAGATGCCTGGGCCAATCGGCGGCATGAATCGCGTCTCGCCGGCAGGCCTCGCCGTGGCGCATTTGGGCGGCGTAACGCTCATTGATGTTTCGGATAAGCCAAAGCCACAAGCAACGCTTCCATGGGATGGACTTCACGTCGCAGTCACGATCAGCCCCGACCGTCGGTTTATCGTGACCGGCACCTACGATGGCGCCCTGCATGGGTGGCGCATTGCGGACAGCACCGACATGCAGATGGGCGGATACATATCCAAGCCAAAGTCGCTGTCCTGGTCGCCTCGCGGAAACTGGCTTGCGTCCTCCGGAGCCAATCGTGCGGTGTTATGGCCGTTCGAAGGACGCAACGGTCCTATGGGCCGGCAAGCGACAACGCTCGCTCCGCGCCGTGCCCTGGTGACAAGCGTAGTGTGGCACCCGAAGTTCGATATCGTCGCCATTGGTTACGAGGACGGTGCGGTGATGCTTGCGCAACTGTCGAACGGTCGCGTTTTGCCAGTGCGCGAGCCTGACGGCAGTGCGGTGACCGAAATGACATTCGATGGAAAGGGCAGGAGTTTCGCCTGTGGGACCGAGAGCGGCGCCTTGACCATCTGTCTGCTCGGAGATCCATCGTGACAGGTTTTGTAAACCCGCTAGCCCGCAAGCGAAGGCCCGGCTATTCGGAAGCCATCGATCGCATCAAGGCAACCGTTCGCACCGTTCTTGATTTGCCCGACGACGTTGTCGTTTCAGTCACTGAATTGGCATGCCGTGAACCCGGGTGTCCTGACATCGAGACGGTCGTCGCGATCCTCTCGGCTGGCCGGAAGCCCCTCACTGTCCGATTTCATAAGTCGATTCCCGACATCACCGACGGAGACCTCAACGCCGCACTAAGCACCCTCGCTCGGGAAGGGCGCGTACCGACCAGATGAGGCATCGCGAATGCCACGCCGTTTCTTATCCACCGGCAGGCATCCCAAGCAGAATCTTTGAACGAAATTCGGGGACCATTCATGGAAGCAATGGCAAATGCGGAATCGCTTCAACTGGCCGACATGCGCCTGACCCGTCGCACACGACCGGCGCGCCAGGCTGCGGAAGCTGCGGTCCGCACGTTGATTGAGTGGACGGGTGACGACCCGGACCGGGAAGGCTTGCGCGGCACACCCGAGCGGGTCGTCCGCGCCTATGAAGAATTCTTTGAAGGATACCGTATCGACCCCATCGACTTGCTGGCACGGACCTTCGAAGAAACCAGCGACTACGACGACATGGTCGTCTTGCGCGACATCCGGCTGGAATCTCATTGCGAGCATCATATCGTGCCCATTCTCGGCAAAGTCCACATAGCATATCTGCCGGCGGGGCGAGTCGTCGGTATCAGCAAGCTCGCGCGGCTGGTCGAGGTGTTTGCCAAGCGCCTCCAGATCCAGGAAACGCTGACGGCACAGATCGCAGACACCATCAATGCGGTCCTGGAGCCGCGCGGCGTCGCCGTCGTCATCGAAGCAGCCCACATGTGCATGACGACTCGCGGCATCAGGAAGCCGGGAGTCAGCATGGTCACACGCCGCCTGCTCGGCATGTTCCAGACCGATGCCGAGGTCAGGCGCGAATTCCTTTCCATGATTTCGGCGCCGCGGGAGAACAACGGATGAGCGCTGCCGAAAGCTCGGGCGTAACGCCTTCCCCCTTTGGCGCGCGCCTATCGATCGCGGAAGTCGAAGAAGGCCGCATCCTTGCCCCGAAGTTCGATGGCGACGGGTTGATCCCCGTTGTGACGACGGACGCAGCGTCCGGCGAGGTGCTGATGATGGGCGTCATGAACGCCGAGGCCCTGCTTGAAACGATCCGAACCGGCCAGGCCCATTATTGGAGCCGAAGCCGGAAGTGCCTGTGGCGTAAGGGGGCAACCAGCGGCCTCATTCAGAACGTCATCGAAGTCCGCATTGACGACGACCAGGACGCGGTTTGGCTGAGGGTCAAAGTTGCTGGCGCCGGAGCAAGCTGTCACGTCGGCTATCGCTCCTGCTTCTTTCGCACCGTACCGATGGATCAGGCGGAAGATCGGCCTTTCAGGCTGGTCCATGTCGAGACCTCAAAGGTCTTTGATCCACTTTTGGTCTATGGCGACGAGCCAACTCCAACCCAACTTTGAACCAATGAGGACATCTGCGATGAAGGTCGCTTACGTGTTCGCCACCGATATGGCTGCAACCTACAAGCTCGGCACGATGATCCTGCCTCAGCTTGAGCAGAACACCCATGGCGCAGATGTGATTGGCATGATGTTCTTCGACGACAATCTTTTCTCTCTTCGGCAGGGTGATCCCGTTGGTGAGCGGCTTGCCAGGATCGCCAAAGACAGGAACATTCTTTTGATGGTCTGCGACCAATGCGCCGTACGCCGCAGCTTGGCCGAAGGCACCTTCGAACAATGCGGCTCGGGCCAGGTCAAGGCCCGAGGCCTGGTGGAGGGGGTTGTCGCAGGTTGCTTCCCGCAGCTTTATGGCGCGCTCGCGGGCAGCCCACCCGACTACGTTGTGACGTTGTAGCCGGGCTAGCGCTTCAGGCCGACATCAATTACGACATCAGGCCAAAGCGAGCGGACCATGGTCATCGCAATGATCGCCGTGCGGGTGATGCAACCGTCCGTTCACGAGATAATCGGTATGATCGCCGTGAGGAACTGCCTCATGCCCGCAACCCGGCCCATGCCTGTGGCCGGCGCATCGGACCTCCGGCGTGCAGTTCACAGGATTTGCCGCACCCACCGCTATGACATGCTCATCGACATGGTCGCCGTGCATATGATGCAGATGGCCGTCATGCAGATAGTCGATATGGCCATCGTGTTGAACCGCGGTATGCCCACAACCCGGACCATGTTGATGAGAATGATTGGCGTGCTTCTTTTCAGTGCAGGTCGTCATCATCGTGCCTCTTTGGTTGATTGTTGATCGGTCAGTCTTGCTATTCCCGCTCAGCGGCGTGTTCGATTGCGCCGTGGACCATTTGCAGGACGTGATCGTCCGCAAGTGAGTAGTAGATATGTTTGGCTTCACGGCGGCGTTTGACGAGCCTCGCTGAGAAGAGAGCCCTCAGTCGCGCGGACACCGTCGTCATCTGCTCATTCTCCAGCTCCGCGAGCTCCGTGACGCAGATCTCGGAATGTGCCAGCCGGGTCAACAATCGAAGCCGAGCCGGATCGCCAAGTGCACGGAACATGGCCGCGGCGTCTCGAAGCTGGGATTGATTTGGCGGCCCGGGAAGCTCCCTGGGAGGGTGATAGTGATCAGCAGCCCTCCCTAGCTTCTTTGCTCGTCGCATGACACTGGATCATTCCATTAATCGATGGATTGATTAATCGTAATGGGTGTCATTTGTCAACCCCGTGACCTGCCACTGAACTTTCATCCAGCGGCGATTAGAGCCTCGACCGATGTGCTCTGAGGCCGCCAAACTGGATCGTTTTTGGCTAGAGTTCTTGGCGCAAATTCCCAGGCTGGGAGGAGCGCAGAGCGATGAAGGCATCACGGTTTTCGGACGCCCAGAAGTTCATTCTGAAGCAAGGCGCGGACGGCATGCCGGTGGCGGACATCTGCCGCAAGACCGGGATCCGCCAGTCGACCCTGTCCCTATCGCATATCAAATCCGCGCGTATTGATGGTGCAAGCCGCCGAGAACAGGGTGCGCTTTGATGCAACCTACCGATTGAACAGAGCGTGGGATTGGCGTGTCCTTGGACAGGGATAGATGTGTGCGGGCCGCATTATAGTAATCGAGGGAGCACGACAGCACATGACGTAGATGCCGCTCTCCGAACACGACGACGTGGTCAAGGCATTCCCGGCGGATCGATCCAATCAGACGCTCCGCGTAGCCATTCTGCCAGGGTGAGCGTGGAGATGTCGGACGATCGCGAATGCCGAGAGATCGAAGGCGGTGGGTATTGGGCTTCTTGGCGCGCTCGAAGTCGGCAGAGAATGTTTGTCGCGGAAGGACTGGCGGCCGAGATAGGATTCGAACTCCCGGTACGGAATCGAGTCTTGACTCGTGGAATTTCAATGACTTAGCTGCCGTCGATTTTTCTTGCCGGAGAATGTTCGGGACGCTCGCTTGGTGCCGAAAGCAACTGCACTGCAAATTCAGTGCGGAGGTTTGCGGCTTTATACGCGAGCTGACATGCGCGGCTGAGGCCCTGGACTCCGTTTCGCCGGTGACAATTCCCTGAGGCATCTTGTTCAAGTTGGCTATTGCCGAACAACTCTCTTTGGTTGCCTGAGATCCTGCGTGATCGTATGGGCTGTTGCCAGCAATCGATCCAGGTGTCTGCGAGCGAAACGCTCCGGAGGCATGTAGGTTCTCAGCCAACAGATCGTGAGGGCGCCGATCGCCGTTCCTTCCTCGTGAATCGGCACAGCGATGGCGTGCAGCTGATCGTCGCTGATGGTTTCGCCGGTGTAACCACTTCGGCGGTTGGCATAACCCTGTCGGCGAATCTGGGCGAGTTCGGCAGCCAGCGCTTGTTCGGTCAGCCCGAACCGCGTTGCGCCCCAGCGCTCGTCGCGGCGCAGGTCGTGCATCAAACGCGCAACCTTGCGGTCGTCGAGCGTCGAGAGATAGGCGAGCCCGCCGGCTGAGGCGAACATGTTGACCTCAAAATCAATCAGCGCTCGGTAGAGACTGAACGGACTGAGGGGCCGAGTCGATTCGACGATCACCATCCGATCGCGGCGGAAGGCCAGTAGGTCCGAGGGCCATTCGATTTTGTGCGTCAGTAGCGCCATGTGTGGCAGCGCCGCCTCCACCAGCCGGGCGCTGACAGTGGGGAGCGCCACGCTGCTGGCCCAGGGCAGAGAAACGTTGACGCGATAGCTGCCATCCTCAATTCCAGTTCGAACAAAGTGCCGCTGCACCAAGGTGGCGAGCAGCCGTCGCAGCGTGGATTTGGGTAGACCGGTGAGCTGGTGAAGCCGAAACAACGGGCACGGCCCATGGCGCGCCAGCGCCTCGAGCACCTGGATGCCGCGGTCGAGGGAACGAGTTTCGAGCGCTCGTGGCATGGTCGCAGCGTGCCGCAGAGCGGCACGGTTGTCCAATTGTTCTGGCAAAGGCTTCTGGAGGCTTGCTAGCCTCGCATTGTCCCCATGGATGCGCAGTTGACGCGGCGGCAAGGGACCAAATGATCTACGACTACATCATTGTCGGAGCGGGCTCGTCGGGCTGCGTGCTGGCCAATCGTTTGAGCGAAGACGGCACGAGTCGGGTGCTGCTGCTCGAAGCTGGCGGGAAGGATCGCGATCCGTGGATTCACATTCCGGTTGGCTTCTTTCGGAGCATTTTCAACAAGCGGCTGACCTGGCGGTTCGACACTGAGCCGCTCGCGGGCACGGCAGGCCGCCGGCTTCCCTGGATCGCGGGGCGGGTGCTGGGCGGATCAAGCTCGATTAATGGCCTCGTGTACATTCGGGGCCAGCACGAGGACTACGACGACTGGGGCGCGCTCGGACTTGAGGGTTGGTCCTATGACGGCGTGCTGCCGTATTTCCGGCGTTGCGAGCGCCAGGGGCGCGGGCCGGATGCCTATCACGGCACCGACGGGCCGCTCGCGGTATCGGACATCTCCATGCCTAACCCGTTATGTTCGATTTTCATCGAGTCAGCGGCAGCGCTGGGAATCCCACGCAATCCCGACTTCAACGGCGCAAGCCAGGAAGGAGCCGGGCTGCTGCAATTGACAGTTGGCAACGGCTGGCGCTGCAGCACCGCACGCGCCTATTACCGCCCAGCGCGCGCGCGTCCAAACCTGCGGCTGGAACTCAATGCGTGCGTCGAACGCATCTTACTCGATGGCAAACGCGCCGTCGGCGTGAGCTGGCGCCGGGGCAATCAACCAGCGCAGGCGAAGGGGCAGCACATCATTCTTGCTGCCGGCGCGATCGGCTCACCGCGGCTGCTGCAACTCTCCGGCATCGGGCCGGCCGATGTCCTCAAGCGGGCTGGCATCGAACCGAAGGTGGTGCTGCCTGGCGTCGGGCGAAACCTGCAGGATCACTACCAGGCGCGCTGCATCTACGCGTCGACTCGGCCGATCACGGTCAACGACCGCTATCACAGCCTGTTCGGCAAGCTTGGCATGGCGCTGCGCTTTGCGGTGTTCCGCGACGGCGAGATGGCCATCGGTGCCGGTCAGGCCGCGCTGTTCGCACGAGCCATGCCGGGCGCCAACCGGCCCGATGTGCAGTTTCATTTCGCACCCCTCAGCGCCGACCGGCCGGGTGCCGGCCTGCACCGCTTCTCGGCATTCACCTTTGCCGTCAATCAGGCGCGCCCTGAGAGCCGCGGATTCTTGGAGATTCGATCACCCGATCCCGATGCACCGCCATTGATCCAGCCCAATTATCTCGATGCGGCGATCGACCGGGCAACCCTGGTGGCGGGCCTGCGATTGGCTCGCCGCCTGGGCCAGACACCGCCGATCAGCGACTACGTCAAGGCCGAGGTGGCGCCCGGATCTGGGGCTGAGAGTGACGACGAACTGATCGATTTCGCGCGCCGGACCGGCGTGTCCCTGTTCCATCCGGTGGGCACCTGCAAGATGGGGCTGAATGACGACGCCGTCGTGGATGCGCGTCTGCGCGTACGGGGCGTTGCGGGCCTCTCCGTGATCGACGCCTCGATCATGCCGACGCTGGTATCGGGCAACACCAATGCTGCCGCGATCATGATCGCCGAGAAGGGTGCCGATCTGGTGAGAGCCTCGGCACGCGAAGTCCAAGGCCAAATGCGGCCCGCGACGATGGCCTACGCGAAGTGAACGCACGCAATAGCCGACAGGATAGCGGCGTGAATCGACGTTAGAACGGACCAATGCGATGCTCGAGCTCTATCACCACGGATCGTCGGTTTGTGCGGCAAAGGTTCGATTCGTGCTGGCTGAAAAGGACCTGCAATGGCACGGCCATTATGTCGATATCCTCAAGGGCGATCAGTTTGATCCAGCCTACATGAAGCTCAATCCCAAAGCCGTCGTCCCGACGCTGGTGCACGATGGCCACGTCATCGTTGAATCAACCGTCATCGCGGAGTATCTCGACGAAACCTTCCCGGAGCCGCCGCTCAAACCCGCCGCGCCGCTTGGGCGCGCTCATATGCGTGTGTGGACCAAGGCGGTGGACGAATTGATGCACCCCGCATGCGCGGAAATCACTTTCGCGTCCTGCCACCGCCACATTATCAATCGCCTCCCGCCTCACGAGCACGCCCGCTTTCTTGCGAGCACGCCGCCGATTTCAGTGACGACAAGCTGGCACGAGCGCAAGAAGGAAATCGTCAAGCTTGGCTTCGGGGCGCCGGGGATCGCAGCCAAGTTCCGGCTCTACGACAGCTATTTGCAGAAAATGGACGATGCGCTTCGGCACCATGCCTGGCTTGCCGGCGACAGGCTCTCGCTCGCCGACATCGGATTTGCGCCCTACGTCAACCGTCTCGACATGCTGGGCATGTCGGCGATGTGGACCCGCAGCCGGCCGCGACTGACCGACTGGTTCGAGCGGATCAAGGCGCGTCCCGGGTTCGGCCCGTCGTTCATCCACGTGTGTCCGCCGGATCTGACCAGCGATCTTGCAACCTTCGGCCGGCAAAGCTGGCCGGAGGTCGAACGCATTTTTGCGGGCGATTAGAGATCGTAGCGGGGAATCTCATGATGACCACACCAATCTACGAGAAGCGACAGAACTTTGAGATGGAGCGGTGGCCTGAGCTCCGCCAGACGGTCAATGCGCTCATCAAGCTTGTGTTTCCCAGCCGCGAGGTGCCCGGCGAACTCAAGCAGCTGATCTTCACGGCGGCCAGCGTCGCAAGCGGTTGCCGGCACTGCCAGTCGCACGGCGCCTACCATTTGCATCGGCTGGGCGTGCCCGACGAGAAGATCCAAGCCCTCTGGAACTATCAGACCTCGCCGCTCTTTTCCGAAGCCGAGCGCGTAGCGCTCGACCTGGCCTTCGCCGCCGGTGTTTCTCCGAATGCGGCGGGGCCCGACAATTTCGCGGAGCTGCGCAAGCATTATACCGACACGCAGATCATCGAGATTTTGGCCGTGATTGCGATGGGCGGATTCCTGAACCGCTGGAACGACACCATCGCGACGGTGACCGACCAGGAATCCATCGATTTTGCTGAACGTGTTTTGCGGCCGGTGGGCTGGGCGCCAGGCAAGCACGCCGGCGCCCAGGAAGAACAGCGCAAGGGCCATCCCATCACCCTGGGCTGGACCAACGAGTAGCCCGAGAGAGCGGTCCGCAACGTCATGCAACAGAGCATCCACTATTGAGGTTCGCCATGTACGACAGATCAAATGCGATGAGCCTGGTCGCCTGCACGCTCGCTGCAATGCTGATCACCTGTCTTGCGTTGCCCGCTGGCGCGCAGATCCCAAAACCATCCCAGGTCGGGCAAATCGTCGTCGGTGTTCCGGCCGGCTCGAATATCGACGTGACGGCGCGCATCTTGGCGGAAAACGTCAGCAAGGCGAGCGGCCAGACATATGTCGTTCTGAATCGGCCGGGGGCCGGTGGCACGATCGCCGCCGAAATGGTCGCGCGCTCGCCGGCCGATGGAATGACGCTGTTCGTGTCCCCCATTTCAACCATGGTGACCGAGCCGCAGGTGAACCGGCAGAATGTTCGCTACGACCCATTTAAGGACTTCACGCCGATCTCGATCGTCGCGACCGTCGATTTGGCGCTCGCGGTGGGCCCGGCGCTGCGCGTTGGCAGCTTTGCCGACTATCTGACAGCCGTGCGCACGGACGAGACCAAGGGCTTTTTCACCAGCCCGGGCGTGAACGGTCTACCCCATTTCCTCGGCATGCTGATCGCAAAGCAATCGGGTGCCAAGTTCGTCCATGTGCCCTACGGCGGGCCGGGACCTGCGGTGCAGGCCGTCGTCGGCGGGCATGTTCCCGCCCTGATCGTCGGCTATTCGGATCTGATCGCCCTTCACCGCGGCGGCACGCTGCGAATTCTGGCGACCTCCGGCACGTCACGCCACGAGATGACGCCTGAGGTGCCGACGTTCAAGGAACTGGGCTATCCATTCGAAGTGTCGGTGTGGTACGGCGTGTTCGCACCGGGCGGAACGCCGCCGGCCGTGATCGAGCGCTTGAACAATCTTATCGTCGATGCGGCACGGTCCAAGCAGCTGAGCGATTATCTCCTCAACAACGGCCATCGCATGGTTGGCTCCACGGCGCAGGCGCTCGCCGAGGCGCATCGGAACGACTTCAAGCGCTGGGGCGATTTCATCCGCAGCGAGGCGATCACGGTCAAATAAGATCGGCATGAGTTCCGCGACCAACTTTCGCGTCACGCTGCTCGGAACCGGCGTGCCGATTCCCCGGCCAGACCGGTTCGGCGCCTGTACGCTGATCGAGGCGGGACGTCAAAAGCTTCTGATCGACGCCGGCCGCGGCGCCACCATCCGCCTCTATCAACTCGGTATTCCTATTGGACGCATCAACGCGCTCCTGCTCACGCACTACCACTCAGACCACACGGTCGGCATCCCCGATCTCTGGCTCACCGGTTGGCTGCGCTCACATTACGCCACCCGCTCAACGCCATTTCGGGTCATCGGCCCGACCGGGGCTAAGGCGCTCATGGCGAATGTCGAAAAGGCCTACGCCGCCGATGTCAGAATGCGGATCGAGGACGAAGAACTGCCGCCGCAGGGTGCGGCCATCGTGGTGGAAGAGTTCAGCGCAGATGGCGTGGTTTACGAGCATGACGGCGTCAGAATTATCGCTTTCGAGGTGGATCACGGTGCCGCAGTCAAGCCGGCGTTCGGCTATCGCGTCGAGTTCGCCCGCCGCGCCGTCGTGCTTTCCGGTGATACGCGCTTCAATGATAATGTGATCAAATATGGAGCTGGCGCCGATCTGCTGATCCATGAGGTGGCAATGGCGCCGCTGGAATTAATGGCTCAGGCGCACATTCAGCGGCTCATGAACCATCACACCAATGCGCGCGAGGCCGGTCAGGTGTTCGCGCGCACGCGGCCGAGGCTGGCTGCATTCACGCATCTCGTTCTCCCCGGCAGCAGCCAGGTGCCGCCGGCCACAGTGGCTGACCTGATTGCCGAGACGCGCCAGACCTACGATGGCCCCCTCGAGGTTGGCGAGGATTTGATGTCATTCGATATTGGCGAGCAAGTCACTGTCCATCGATACGAGCATCGCGTGAAAACATAGAAATGAGCCTTGAATCGAATTTTCGACTGCTTGGGTACCAGAATTGCGGACTTGGGTTCAGCGGTAATGTTCCAATGCCCTTTGCCTCACACTTACTCGGATGACGATGTGCAATGTTTGAACAAGGCACTGACCGACGATCCCGGCATGTGCCGGATCCGGTCGCGGTTGGATGATAAGCGGACAACGAAAAAGCCGGCGCAGCAAGCTCTTGTCAGTTCAGAAATTTCAAAGCGCGATAAACGAACGATCAGCCCAGCTCCGCACCGAGCAACTGAAAAAGCTCCGCGCGATCAAAGCCCGCGTTCGTTTCCGGTTGCTCCCGCTGCCCCGCGATATCCCAGCAAAGTGCGGAGGTCGACGTCACAAAAAGTGATTCAGCATCAGCGGCTTACGAGAACCGTACTAAATCCGCGCAGTCGGGAGGTTTGGAGAGAAACGGGCCAAGAGAGAGAATTTCGGGCCTCAGCCGGTGCGGCGCAGTGCGGAGGTTTGCGCGCGAACCCCGTGGTTATTGGCAATTTCAGCCCGGTAAAATCCAGCGGAGAAACTTGCTCGGCGAAGGACTGGCGGAGAGGGTGGGATTCGAACCCACGATACGGTTTCCCGTATACACGCTTTCCAAGCGTGCGCCTTCAGCCACTCGGCCACCTCTCCAGCGCGGTCAACGTCATGGAGGCGCAGGCGGCAATAATCAAGTCAAAGCCTGAACAATTGCTCAATTGACGTGCCGCACCCGGCCGGCCGCGGTCACGTCGTAGCCGCCAAGCTCCCTGGCCCGGTCGCGGAACGTGGGCGTTTCCAGGAACCGGAACAGGGCCTGCGGTCCGGGCGAGAAATAGTCGCGCTGCCGGATCGCCAGGTCGAAGTGCTCCCAGGTCAGCGGCACGAAATCGAGCCCGACCGTCTGCGCGACCGAGCGTGTGGCAATGCCGCAATCGGCGCGGCCGGATCGTACGGCCTGCGCGATGTCCGGGCCGGTCGGGCAGGGTGGCCTGACCGCGTTCAGGGCGTCGAACGCGACGTTCGCGCGGGCCAGCAGCGCCAGCAGCAGGAGTTGTGCGCCGGCGCCCTCGGGGCGCAGCGCAATCCGCGCGCGCTTTTGCACGACAGAAGCGATGCCTGCAAGGCGCAGCGGGTTTCCGGGGGCCGTCAGCAGGCCCTGTTCCCGGCGCGCAAAGGCAATCGCGACCGCGTCATGCAGACCCGGTGCGTGCGCCACCGCGTCGGCGTTTGCCGTTTCGGCGTCGCCATCGAGGCGGTGGATATGGATCGCTGCCGCCAGGACCTCGCCGCGCGCGAGGCGCCGAAGACCTGACTCGCTGCCTTCCGGCAGGCTCGCGAGCCCCGAGCCGCTTTCGCGCAGCGCCCATTCCAGCAGCGGATCGTGGCTGCCGCCGACGATCGGCGGCGCGGGCTGTGCGAGCGGCGCAGTCCCGATCAGCCCAGCGGCCACCCAGCGGTCGAGCGCGGCCTTCGGGAACAGCCAGCGGCCCGTGACCTTGCTGCACGGGACCGCACCGGCTGCGACCAGGTCGTAGAGCTTGCGTTCCGACAACCGAAGGTAGTCGGCCGCTTCGTCAGTGGTCAGCAGATCGGCCATATGAATCAAAGTGCATGAATATGAATTCAGTACAAAAATTGACCGAAATTACCTCCAATGCAACAAAAAAACATGCGTGGCGACGTCTCCGCTCTGCAGCTTGTGCTGACCGCCGATCCCGCTTTGATGGAGATCGTCCGGCTGTCGCTGGTGGTGAGTCTGTCGGCCGTCGCCTGCGCCGCCGTCATCGGCCTTCCGCTCGGCGCCCTGATCGCGCTGACGCGCTATCCCGGCCGCGAGGCTAGCATCGTCGTCCTCAATGCGCTGCTCGGCCTGCCGCCGGTGGTCGTCGGCCTTCTGGTCTATCTGCTGCTGTCGCGCTCCGGGCCGCTGGGAACCTGGGGCATCCTGTTCACGCCGCAGGCCATGGTGATCGCGCAGACCATCCTGGTCGCGCCGATTATCGCGGCGCTGGCGCGGCAGACCATCGAAGACCTGTGGCTTGAGTATCGCGACGAGCTTGCGGCGATGAACGTCGGACCGGCCGGACGGGTCGCGACCTTGCTCTGGGACGCACGCTTCTCGCTGCTGACCGCGCTGCTGGCGGGCTTCGGCCGTGCCGCCGCGGAGGTCGGCGCGGTCATCGTCGTCGGCGGCAACATCGACGGCTTCACGCGCACCATGACCACGGCCATCGCGCTTGAGACTTCGAAGGGCGACCTGCCGCTCGCGATCGGGCTCGGCATGGTCTTGATCGCCATCGTCGTCGTCGTCAACGCGCTGGCCTGGGGTGCGCGCCGGGCGGGCGAGCGGCTCGCGGGATGACGGCCATGCTCGCGCCAGAAACCGACTTGCCGCTCGAACTTCGCGACGTAAGCGTGCGCGCGGGCGCGACGCAGATTCTCGACGGCGTCACGGTGGCGTTTTCGCCCGGCGCGCCGACGGTGCTGATCGGACCGAACGGTTCGGGCAAGACCACGCTCCTGCGCACCGCCATGGGCCTGATCGAGCCGAGCGGCGGGCGCGTCACCTGGGGCGGCCGCGAGCGCGTGCCGCCGATGCGCCGCGCCATCGTGTTCCAGCGCCCGGCGATGCTTCGGCGCAGTGCCGCGGCCAATGTCGAATACGCGCTGTCGAGCGCAGACGTGCCGCGCGCGCAAAGGCCGAAGCGCGTCGAGGAACTTCTGGCGCTGGTCGGCCTGTCCGGATTCGACGCGCGCGCGGCGCGGCGCATGTCCGGCGGGGAGCAGCAGCGGCTTGCGCTCGCCCGTGCGCTGGCCCGCGAACCGGAGGTGCTGCTGCTCGACGAGCCGACCGCGAGCCTCGATCCGGCCGCCACCAAGGCGATCGAGGACGTGGTCCGCGCCGTCGCCGCGCGCGGCATCAAGATCGTCATGTCGACGCACGATCTCGGCGAGGCGCGCAGGCTCGCCGGCGACGTCGTGCTGCTGCATCGCGGCCGCGTGATCGAGCACGGGCCTGCCGATGAGTTTTTCGCCGCCCCGAAAACCGAAGACGCGCGCCGGTTCATGGCCGGCGAGCTGTTGATCTAGCAAGAAACCAGAGGAGGTACGTTCCATGCCGGCACGCCGCACAGCACTCGCCTTCGCCGCCGCATTCCTGGCCGGCGTTTCACTCGCGCAGGCGCAGGCGCAGGCGCAGGACAGGTCCATCGTGGTCTTCTCGACCACATCGACACAGGACTCCGGCCTGTTCGGTCACATCCTGCCGATGTTCAAGGCCAAGACCGGCATTGACGTGCGCGTGGTGTCGCAGGGCACCGGCCAGGCGCTCGACACCGGCCGGCGCGGCGACGCCGACGTGGTGTTCGTCCACGCCAAGGCACAGGAGCAGAAGTTCGTCGCCGACGGCTTCGGAGTGAAGCGCCATCCGGTGATGTACAACGACTTCGTGCTGATCGGCCCGAAGGGCGATCCGGCCGGCGCCAAGAGCAAGGACATTGTCGCGGGCTTGAAAGCCATCAAGGCCAAGGGTGCGAATTTCATCTCGCGCGGCGACCGCTCCGGCACGCACAGCGCCGAGCTCAACCTCTGGAGGGCCTCGGGCATCGACATCGCGAAGGAGAAGGGCCCCTGGTACAAGGAGATCGGCCAGGGCATGGGCGCGGCGCTCAACACCGCTTCCGCTTCGAACGCCTATGTGCTCGCCGACCGCGGCACCTGGATTTCGTTCAAGAACCGCGGCGATCTCGCCATCGTCGTTGAGGGCGACAACCGGCTGTTCAACCAGTACGGCGTGATGCTGGTGAACCCGGAGAAGCACAAGCATGTCAAGAAGGACGCGGGCCAGGCGTTCGTCAATTGGCTGATCTCGCCGGAAGGACAGGCGGCGATCAACGCCTACAAGATCAACGGCCAGCAATTGTTCTTCGCCAACGCCAACGCGCCGGGGGCGTGATGCGTGCCGTGATCGTCGGCTGCCGGTGGCTGGGGCTCTGCAATTGACCGGCGGTCCCGCGAGCGATTCATGGCCGGCCGGCCGCAACATTTACGGCTGGCATATTTCCAAAGGACTCGCCGATATTTTTCTGACATATTGACGAGTGCGCTTGTGGCGCAGCAAGGGAACGCCGGACAGCAGATCGCGCCCGGCACCGATTATGGGCTGACGGTGGTGGCGGGCGCGTCCCCCGGAGCCTATCGGTTCGCAATGTTCATTCTGTCCTTGGAAAGCCAGCGCCTCCTGGCCAAGTATGGTTTTGCCGCGACCACGCTGACGCACCATGAGACCTAGCCGCCGCCACGTATTGACCGGCCTGTCCGCAACCCTGCTTGCGCCGCGGAGAGCGCGCGCCGCCACGGTGACCGATGCCGCCGGCCGTGCGGTGCCGGTCCCGCCGCGCGTGACGCGCGTGTTTCCGGCCGGGCCCCCGGCGGCGATCCTGCTCTACACGCTTGCGCCCGATCTGCTGCTTGGCTGGCCGCGCGCCAACCGCGCAGAGGAATGCGAGTTCATGCTGCCGGACGTCTGCCGCAGGCCGGAGGTCGGCCGGATCACCGGCCGCGGCAACACCGCCAACCTTGAAGTCGTCCTTGCGCTTAAACCCGACCTGATCCTCGATGTCGGGTCGACCGCGCCGACGTTCATATCGCTTGCAGCGCGCGTTCAGGAGCAGACCGGTATTCCCTACGCGCTGCTCGACGGCCGCTTCGACGCCATCGCGCCGACCTATCGCAAGCTCGGCGAACTCATCCACCGCCGCGAAGCCGCCGATGCGCTGGCGCGCTACGCAGAAGAAACCGTCGCGACGATTCGCAAGCGGGTCGATGCAATTCCGGCCGAACGACGCCCCCGCGTCTATTACGCCCGCGGTCCGCGCGGCCTCGAAACCGGCCTTGGCGGCTCGATCAACGTCGAGACCATCGAATTCCTCGGCGCGCGCAACGTGGCGGCCGAGCGCAGGGGCGGGCTCGCCATCGTCTCGGTCGAGCAGGCCCTGCTCTGGAACCCGGACGTGATCGTCACCATCGACCGGGACTTCGCCGCGAACGTGCGCCGCGATCCGGTGTGGTCCGCCGTGAAGGCGGTGCGCGACGGCCGGGTGCATCTGTCGCCGAAGCTGCCGTTCGGCTGGGTCGACTTTCCGCCGTCGGTGAACCGGCTGATCGGCCTGTGGTGGCTGGCGAAGATTCTTTACCCGGAGCAATTCCCCGAGGACCTTCGCGCTCGCACGCGCGACTTCTACCGGCGCTTCTATCACGTCGCGCTCGGCGACGCGCAGATCGATGCTGTGCTGGCTGGGCGCGGCTGATACGTTTGCGGCATGACCCGCTCCGCCGCGCCCGGGATGCTGATCGCGCTTGCCGTGCTGATCGCCGGCCTGCTGCTGGCGTTCACGGTCGGGCGCTATCCCATCGGCCTCGGCGAACTGTTCCAGGTGCTCGCGGCCAAAGTCACCGGCGGCACGGCCGCGGTGCCCGCGGCGGTCGAAAACGTTATCCTCCAGGTGCGCGGACCGCGCGTACTCGCCGCGGTGCTGGTCGGCGCGGCGCTCGCCGTGGCCGGCACGGCGTTCCAGGGTCTGTTCCGTAACCCATTGGTTTCGCCCGATATTCTGGGCGCGTCCTCGGGCGCGGCGCTGGGCGCGGTGCTCGGGATTTTCTTCTCGCTCGGCGTGTTTGCGATCCAGGCGTTCGCCTTCGTCGGCGGGCTGATCGCCGTCGCTGCGGTTTACATGATCGGCTCGGCGGTGCGCTCGCGCGATCCGATCCTGGTGCTGGTGCTCACCGGCGTGGTGATTGGCTCGCTGCTCGGCGCGGGCGTCGGCCTCGTGAAGTATCTCGCCGATCCCTACAACCAGCTTCCGGCGATGACGTTCTGGCTGCTCGGCAGTCTCGCCGCGACAGGCGTCGGCGATCTTGTGCCGCTGTTCGGGCCAGTCGCGCTCGGCACTTTGGTGCTGTTCGCGCTGCGGTGGCGGATGAACGCCATGTCGCTGCCGGAGGAGGAAGCGCGTTCGCTCGGCCTGCCGACCGGGCCGTTGCGCGTCGTCATCGTCGCGGCCGCGACGCTCGTGACCTCGGCGAGCGTCGCGACCGCCGGGATCGTCGGATGGGTGGGTCTTGTCGTTCCGCACATCGCGCGCACGCTGGTCGGGCCGGACTTTGCGCGGCTGCTACCCGCTGCGGCGATCCTCGGCGGCGGCTTTTTGCTTGTGATCGACACGCTGTCGCGCACCATGGCGGCGATCGAGATTCCGCTTGGCATTCTAACGGCGGTCGTCGGCACGCCGTTCTTCATCTGGCTGCTGGCCAGCGTCTCCAAGACGTGGTCGTGACCATGCAGCTCGAAGGCCGAAATCTCACCATCGGCTACAACGACCGCACCGTCGGGCGCAATCTCGACGTGACGCTTGCAACCGGCGAGGTGCTGGCGCTGCTCGGGCCGAACGGCGGCGGCAAGACCACGCTGCTCAAGACGCTGCTCGGCCTGCTCGCGCCCAAGGCCGGCGCGGTGCATGTCGGCGGGCGTTCGCTGTCCAGCTATGCCAGCCGCGAGCGCGCACGCCTGATTGCATACGTTCCGCAGTCGCACGCCGCGACCTTCGCCTTCACGGTGGAGACGGTTGTCCTGATGGGACGCGCCGCGCATGGCAACCTGTTCAGCCGTCCGACGGCTGCCGATCGCGCAGTGACCGCCCGCGTACTGGAGCGCTTCGGCATCGCGCATCTGAGCGAACGGCCCTACACCATGATCTCCGGCGGCGAGCGCCAGCTCGTGCTGCTCGCCCGGGCGCTCGCCCAGGAGCCGCAGTTCGTGGTGCTGGACGAACCGACTGCGAGCCTGGACTTTGGCAACCAGGGAAAAGTAATGCGCGAGATCCGCGCGCTGGCGCAATCCGGCCACGGCGTGCTGTTCACCACCCACGATCCGAACCATGCCATGCGCGCCGCCGACCGCGCATTCCTGTTGCGCGACGGCGGCAAGATCGCCGAAGGTGTCACCGCCGCGGTGCTCAATCGCGAGCGGCTGGAGGCGCTCTACGGCGCTCCGGTCGAAGTTGTGGTCGACAGCCAGGGCGGCCGCAGCGCCTTCCTGCCGGGCTGAAGCGGAGTTGGAGCGGACATGGCGACATTGAAAATGCTGGCCGCGGGCGCGACCGAAGGTCCGCTGACCGAACTTGTGCCGGAATTCAGCCGCGCCAGCGGTCACGAGGTTGACCTGCAGTTCGGCACCGTCGGCGCCCAAAAGGATCGCTTTGTTGGCGGCGAAAAGGCCGATGTGCTTGCGCTGTCGACGGTGGTGCTGGAAGCGCTGGAGAAGGAAGGCCGGTTCGTGCCCGGCAGCCGGATCGAATTCGGCCGCGCCACCTGCGGCGTCGCGATCCGAGACGGCTTCCTGATGCCGGACATTTCCACCCCGGAGAAATTCAAGGCGGCGTTGCTTGCCGCCCGCTCGGTGGCGCAGACCGATCCGGCGCAGGGCGGGTCGTCCGGCATCTACTTCGCGAAGCTTCTGGAGCGCATGGGCATTGCCGAGGAGATGAAAGACAAGATGCGCTACGGCAAGGCGGGCCGCGACGTCGGCATGCTGGTCCGCGAGCTGCGAGCCGAGCTGGGCGTGACCTTCACCAGCGAGTTCATTCCCATCGAGGGCTTAAGGGTGGTGGGCAATTTCCCCAAGGAATACGAGTTCGTGAACGCCTATGGTGCGGCGATCCCGGTGGGCGCGGCGGTCGAGCCCGCCCGGGCGCTGCTTGCGTTCCTGACGGCGCCGGCCGCCAAGGCGACATTCAAGGCCTACGGATTGGAGTAGGTTGCGGCGGCGCTATATAAGGGACGCATGCGCAAGGCCAAGGACTATCTGATCAAGCCCGATCCGCTCGATCCGCGGCTGACCGAGCGCGTCACCGGCATCGATCAGACCGGCGCGAAGATCGAGACCTCAGTGACGGTCGAGCGCGCGCTGACGATCTTCCTCAATTCGCAGGAGATCGTCACCGCGATGACCATCGGCGACTATCCCGAATATCTCGCCATCGGGTATCTGCTGAACCAGCATATGCTGCTGCCCGACGACGTCGTGACCAAGGTCGATTACGACGAGGACCTCGCCGTGGTGGTGGTCCGGACCAAGCGCAAAACCAACTATGAGAAGAAGCTGAAGAAAAAGGTGCAGACGTCGGGCTGCGCGCAGGGCACGGTGTTCGGCGATCTGATGGAGGCGCTGGAGGACGTCGAGCTGCCCGACGCCGAGCTTCGCACCTCGTGGCTCTATTCGCTGACCAACAAGATCAACACCACGCCCTCGCTCTATCTCGAAGCCGGCGCGATCCATGGCTGCGTCTTGGCGCAGGAGGACCGGCCGCTGGTCTACATGGAAGACGTCGGCCGCCACAACGCGGTCGACAAGATCGCCGGCTGGATGTTCAAGCATCGCGTGCGGCCCGACGACAAGATTTTCTACACCACCGGGCGGCTCACCTCGGAGATGGTGATCAAGACCGTGCGCATGGGCATTCCGATCCTGGTGTCGCGCTCGGGCTTCACTGCCTGGGGCGTGGAGCTGGCGCGCAAGGCGAACCTCACGCTGATCGGCCGCGCGCGCGGCAAGCGCTTCGTCGCGCTCGCGGGCGAGGACCGCATCGTGTTTGACCAGGACCTCCGCTTCGTCGAGGAGGAGAGCGCCAAGCACCGGCGCAAGGCGGCGGTGCATGACGAATAGTTCGGTGTCATTCCGGAGCGGCGCGCAGCGCCGAACCCGGAATCCAGAGAAACATATTGCCGCGGGGTCCTGGATTCCGGGCTCGCGCCTTCGGCGCACCCCGGAATGACCGCTCCCACGCTCGGCCTCATCCTCGCCGGTGGGCTGGCGCGCCGCATGGGCGGCGGCGACAAGCCGCTCACCCGCGTTGGCGGCCAGACCATTCTCGAACGCGCCATCGCACGCATGACGCCGCAGTGCGCGCGTCTCGTCATCAACGCCAACGGCGATCCGGCGCGCTTCGCCGCGACCGGCCTGCCGGTGGTCGCCGACAGCGTTCCGGATTTCGCCGGGCCGCTCGCGGGCATCCTCGCGGGCCTCGATTGGGCCTCGGCCAACGCCCCCGGCACCGCCGACGTGGTGAGCGTGCCGGGCGACTGCCCGTTCCTGCCGCGCGACCTGGTGACGCGGCTGCATGCGGCGCGCGCTGCCGCTGGCACGCCAATGGCCTGCGCGCGTTCCGGCGACTGGCGGCATCCCACGGTGGCGCTCTGGCCGGTGGCGCTGCGCGCCGATCTGCGGGCGGCGCTAACAGTCGAGGGGCTGCGCAAGATCGAAATCTGGACCGCGCGGCATGGCGTTGCGATCGCGGACTGGCCGGACCGCCCGGTCGATCCGTTCTTCAACGTCAACACGCCGGAGGACGCCGCTGCGGCGGATCGTCTTGCGGCGCAACATCCCGGCGCCTGAACCCTTGATTATGGGCCCCGCGACCCATAATGATTCCAGACAGAAACGGGGCATCTTTGCCGGAGGGACGCCATGAACGCTTTCATCGTTGCCTGTTTGGCCATCGTCGTCATCGCGGTCGGTTCGGTTGTGGTGCTGGACCGCTATCAGCAATCGTCCGAGCGCGCCTTCGCGTCGCAGTCGGGCGTGCGCATCTGACAATCGGTGCGCTGCGGCCTTCAGCCCATCAGCGCCGCATAGGACAGGAACCCGACGGTCGAGCCCGGCTCGACCGTCGTTGCGTCTTCGGAGAGCTCGGCGAGGCCGTCGGTCTCGGTCAGCGAGGTGATGACGCCTGCGCCGTCCTGCGGATGCTTGAACGCCTCGACCGTGCCGTCCGCAGCCGGCCTCAGCGCCACGCGCACGTATTCGCGCCGGCCCTGCTTCTTCCTGTAGGAAAATGAAAAGCGCACCGGCAGCGGCGTCAGCGGCTCAGGCGCCGCGCCGGCCAGCCGCAGGAACAGCGGCCGCACCACGCGGGCGAACGTCACGAACACGGCGACCGGATTGCCCGGCAGGCCGACGAAGGCGGCGCTCGATCCCGCGGCCGGGATCACGCCCATCGCCACCGGCCGCCCCGGCTTGATCGCGATCCGCCAGAACACCAGCCGCCCGACCTGTTCGACCGCGTCGCGCACATGGTCGGCCTCGCCGGTCGAGACGCCGCCCGATGTCAGCACCAGGTCGTGGCCGTGCGCGGCCTTGGCGAGCGCCGGAGCAAGCTGCGCGGGATCGTCCTTGAGGATGCCGAGATCGGTGACTTCGGCGCCGAGACGCTCCAGCATCCCGGCGAGCAGATAGCGGTTGGCGTCGTAGAGCGCCGCGGCCGGCAGCGGACGGCCCGGCTCCACGATCTCGTCGCCGGTCGAGAACAGCGCCACCCGGATGCGCCGCCGGACCGCAAGGCTCGTCAGGCCGACGGCCGCCGCCAGCGCCACGTCCTGCGCCGCGAGCCTGCGCCCGGCGCGGAGCACCACCGAGCCAATCTTCACGTCCTCGCCGGCGAGCCGCCGATTGGACCCGCGCTTGAGGCCGGGCGGCACCACGACGTCAGCGCCCTCGGTCTGGACGTCCTCCTGCATGAACACGGTGTCGGCGCCGTCGGGCATCGGTGCGCCGGTGAAGATGCGCACCGCGCGGCCCAGCGCGATCGGATCGGGAGCGGCCTTGCCGGCGGTGAGGCGGCCCTCGACCGCAAGCCGCGTCTCGCCTTTGGGGTCCAGATCGGCGTGGCGCACGGCGTAGCCGTCGACGGCGGAATTGTCGAACGGCGGCAGGCTCACAGGCGCGACCACGTCGGCGGCGAGCACGCGGCCGCGCGCGGCGTTGAGCGGCACGGTTTCTGTCTCAGCCACCGGCGCCACCCGCTCGCCGATCAGCCGCTCCATGTCCGCGAGCGGCATCAGCGGGCCGGAGAACGCGAAGCAGTCGTCGGTGAGTTGCGCCATTACGCGCTCCGCATTGCGGCGGCGGCTTGCTGCAGCGGCACGGCGCGTTCCAGCAGCACGTCGACCACGCGTTCGATGTCGTCGAGGCCGATGACGGGCACCCTGGCCTGCGGCAGCGGCACGTCGGACGCGATGGCGACAATGTGCGGATCGTCGGGATGCAGCAGCGGCTTGTCGTTGGCGGTGCGGTGGATTTCGAGCTTGGGGAAGGCGTCGCGCTTGAAGCCCTCGACCAGGACCAGATCGACCGGAGCAAATTTCGAAAGCAGGGACGGCAGGTCCCATTCCGGTTCGTCGCGCAGCTCGTGAAGAATGGCGAAGCGCTTGGCGGAGCTGATCGCCACTTCCGTCGCGCCGGCGGCGCGGTGCATGAACGAGTCCTTGCCCGGCTGGTCGAGGTCGAAGCCGTGATGCGCGTGCTTGAGCGTGGACACACGGCAGCCGCGCGCGATCAGGCGGGGAATCGCCTTGGTGATCAGCGTGGTCTTGCCCGAGCCGCTCCAGCCGGCGAGGCCGATGATGCGCATGGCGTCCTTATACCAAATTCGCGGGGCCGGAATGCCGCCGCGGGACGGATGGGCCGCGGAAGGTCTGCCCGCTGCCGCCGGGATCGTTGTAGGCTGTGGCCGGCGAATGGGATGCGGGAGGTCAGTCGATGACCGACGAAATGCGCGCGATGCTGGCCCGGAACGTTGCGCCCGATCAGGCCGCAGTGGTGGTGATCGACGTGCAGAACGATTTCTGCGCCAAGGGCGGCTACTACGACAAGACCGGCGCCGATATTTCGGCGGGGGCGGCTGCGGTCGAACGGCTGGTGCCGTTCATCGATGCGGCCCGCTCGGCTGGCGTCCGGGTGATCTATGCCCGCAACCACTACGACCCGGTCTACATTTCGGAAACCCAGAAGGCCCGGCTACGGCGCGTGGGCTGGGACATTCCCTATTGCCGGCAGGGCACCTGGGGCGCGGACTTCTACCGCGTGCAGCCGCGGCCCGACGAGATCGTCGTCACCAAGCACCGGTTCGACGCCTTCTACGGCACCGATCTCGAAATCGTGCTGCGCGCCAACAAGGTGCGGACGCTGATCATGACCGGCGTCGCCACCAACGTTTGCGTCGAGTCGACGCTGCGCAGCGCATTCTTCCGCGACTTCGAGGTGGTGGTGATCGACGACTGCTGCGCCGCGCGCACCGCCAAGCAGCACGAGGCGACGCTCGACAACGTCCGGCAATTCTTCGGCATGGTGGCGCAGGCGGACGAGGTCGAGGCGATCTGGCGCGAGGCCAAGGCCGGTCCGAGACTGTCGGCGGCCGAGTGACGGCTTGGCCGATCGCCTTAAGCTCAACGCGCAATGAAAACGCCCGGCGGTTTCCCGCCGGGCGTCTTGCTTCAAGTTCCGCCGAGCTTCGCTATTCGGCCGGTGTGGCCCGCGGCGTGGCTCCGGACGGAGCCTTGCCCTTTTCCTCTTCGAGCCATAGCGGGTGATGCTGCTTGGCCCAGTTCTCGTCGACGGTGCCGGTCCCCATCGCCTCGAACGCGCCTTCCATCCCCATCGTGCCGATGTAGATGTGCGCCAGCATGGCGGCGACGAACAGCAGGGCCACGATGCCATGGACGACCTGGGCGAGCTGCATTCCCGCCATGGTCGTTCCGTAGAACGGGAACATCAGCATGTAGCCCGTCACCGACACCGCGGTGCCGCCGATGATGACGATCCAGTAGATCATCTTCTGGCCGGCGTTGAAGCGGTAGGCCGGCGGGTGGTCCTTGCCGAACAGGCCGCCGCCGCGCCTGATCCAATTGATGTCGGTGCGGTTCGGAATGTTGCCCGCGATCCAGATCAGGAAGATCAGCACCACGCCGATGGCGAACGGGAAGCTCAGATAGTTGTGGGCGTACTTGCCCCACAGCGACCACGCCGTGAACGCCTCCGGGCCGATCAGCGGCAGCAGCAGCTGCTTGCCGAAGGTGATGTTGAGCCCGGTGATGCCGAGGATGATGAAGCAGGTCGCCGTCACCCAGTGCACAAAGCGCTCGAACGAGTTGAAGCGCACGACGGTGCGGCCCGACCGGCCGCTCTCGATCTTCACCATGCCGCGCGAGAGATAGAACACCAGCAGCAGGACGATCATGCCGAGGATGGCGATGGCGCCGATCCAGGGCAGCGTGACCTGGTGGAACTGCCGCCAATTCTGGCCCGCGGGCTGGATCAGGGTCGAGGCCTGCGCGTCGGGAATGCTGATGCGGCCCTGAACCTGCTGAAGCTGCTGCAGCAGCTGTTCTTCCTTCACGGCGCTGGCGGTCGGATTGACCGACGTCGCCTGTTGCGCGGCGGCCGGCGCCGCGACGGCAACGATGAACGCGAGCGCAAGCGCCCCGACGATGTAGCGAGCCTGAGCGAGCAACTTGGTCATGCCGCGCCCTCCCTTATTGTCCTGCCCCGTCATTGAAGAGTTCGGCGGCGCGCCGTTTCCGGTGCGCCGCCGCTGTCACGTCCGTCAGGTCGCGATGGTCTCTTTGTAGGCGGTCTTCCAGCCCCAGGCGCCGGAGCCGTAGCCGCGCTTCACCACGCGTTCCTTGTAGATCTGGGCGATGATCTCGCCGTCGCCGGCAAGCAGCGACTTGGTCGAGCACATCTCCGCGCACAACGGCAGCTTGCCCTCGGCCAGACGGTTGCTGCCGTACTTGTCGTACTCGGCCTTGGTGATGTCGGCCTCCGGGCCGCCGGCGCAGAAGGTGCACTTGTCCATCTTGCCGCGCGAGCCGAAGTTTCCGACCCGCGGGTACTGCGGCGCGCCGAATGGGCAGGCGTAGAAGCAGTATCCGCAGCCGATGCACAGGTCCTTGGAGTGCAGCACCACGGCGTCCGCCGTGGTGTAGAAGCAGCTCACCGGACACACCGCCGCGCACGGCGCGTCGGTGCAGTGCATGCAGGCCATGGAGATCGACCGTTCGCCCGGCTTGCCGTCGTTGATGGTGACGACGCGCCGGCGGTTGATGCCCCACGGTACCTCATGCTCGTTCTTGCAGGCGGTGACGCAGGCGTTGCACTCGATGCAACGATCGGCGTCGCAGAGGAATTTCATACGTGCCATGGTCGTTGCTCCTTATGCCGCTCTGACCTGACAGAGGGTGGCCTTGGGTTCTTGCATGCCCGTGGCCGGGTCGAACCCGTAGGTGGTGATCGTGTTCACGCTCTCGCCGAGCACGATCGGGTCGGCGCCGCTCGGGTACTTGCTGCGCTGATCCGTGTTCATGAACCAGCCGGCGAAGTGGAAGGGCATCCAGGTGACGCCCCGGCCGACGCGTTCGGTGACCAGCGCCTTGACGCGGCAGGCCTTGCCGGACGGCATTTCCGGACCGGTCACGAGACACCACGCGCCGTCCTTGATACCGCGGGCTGCGGCATCCGCCGGGTTAATCTCGATGAACGAGTCCTGCTGCAGCTCGGCGAGCCACTTGTTGGAGCGGGTTTCCTCGCCGCCGCCCTCGTACTCGACCAGACGGCCCGAGGTGCAGATCAGCGGGAAGTTCTTGGCGATGCCCTTCTCGACCGCCGCCTTCTGGACGTCGAAGCCGATATCCGGCACGCGGAACCGCCGCGCGTTGGCGTAGGTCGGGTACTTCCCGACCAGCTCCGGCCGCGGCGTGTAGATCGGCTCACGGTGGATCGGCACCGGGTCCGGCAGGTTCCAGGCGACCGCCCGGGCCTTGCCGTTGCCGTAGTGGATCGTGCCGTGCTCCATGCAGACGCGCTGGATGCCGCCGGACAGGTCGATCGCCCATCCCACGCTGTCGGGGTTGTTGCCGCCGATGCGGTTGATGGTGGCGAGCTCGGTCTCGGTCAGGTCCTTGTCCCAGCCGAGTTTCTTCAGCACCCCGTAAGTGAACTCGGGATAGCCGTCCTTAAGCTCCGAGCCCAGCGAGTAGGAGCCGTCCGCCAGCAGGCTGACCTTGCGGGTCGTGCCGTCCGCCAGCTTCTCCTCGCGCTCCAGACCGAAGCGGGCACGGAACGTGCCGCCGCCGTCCTTGACGTGCAGGTGTGTGTTGTAGAGCTGGTGCGTACCGGGGTGCCGAATTTGCGGCGTGCCCCAGCACGGCCAAGGCAGGCCGTAGTAGTCGCCGCCGACCTCCGGCACGTCCTTGGCGGCGCGCAGCGACACCAGGTCGAACTTGCCCTGGTTGCGCATATGCGCCTTCAGGCGTTCCGGCGACTGGCCGCAGTAACCGGTCGAGAAGCCGCCGCGGTTGATCTCGCGGAGGATGTCCTCGGCCAGCACGGCGCCGTTCTCGACCTTGATGTTCTTGAACATCCGGTCGGCGAAGCCGAGCTTGCGGGCCAGCATGTACATCACGTCGTAGTCGTTCTTCGATTCGAAGATCGGCTTGACGATCTGTTCGCCCCACTGCAGCGAGCGGTTGGACGCCGTGCGCGAGCCGTTGCACTCGAACTGCGTGCAGATCGGCAGCAGGTAAGTGTCGTTCTTGCGCTCGGAGAGGACGGCCCAAGTGGTCGGATGCGGGTCGGCGACGACCAGCAGTTCGAGCTTCTCGATGCCTTCGGCCGCCTTTGGCATCCGGGTCACGGTGTTGCCGCCGTGGCCGAACACCATCATCGCCTTGACGTTGTCCTGCTGGGTGACCTGATCCTTCGGCAGCGTGGTCGCGTCGAACCAGCGGGTCGACGGGATGCCGGTCGTCTCCATCATCTTCGGATCGGCGAAGCGCGCCCGCACCCAGTCGTACTCAACCTCCCAGACCCGGCACCAGTGCCGCCACGCGCCGGCCGCGAGGCCGTAGTAGAGCGGCAGCGTGCCGATATCGAGGCCGAGGTCGGTCGCGCCCTGCACGTTGCAGTGGCCGCGGAAGATGTTGGCGCCCACGCCCGAGCCGCCGACGTTGCCGGTGGCGAGCAGCAGGTCGCAGAACGCCCGCACGTTCGCCGTCGATACCGTGTGCTGGGTTGCGCCCATGCACCAGATGAAGGTCGAGGGCCTCTCGGTCGCAAACATCTTGGCGACGCGCTCAAGCTGCGCGCCGGGAACGCCGGACACGCGCTCCACTTCCTCGGGAGTCCACTTCTCGACCTCCCTGCGGACCTGGTCCATGCCGTAGACGCGCTGCTGGATGAAGACCTTGTCCTCCCAGCCGTTCTTGAAGATGTGATACATCATGCCCCAGATCACCGGGATGTCGGTGCCGGAGCGGAAGCGCACGTATTCGGTGGCGTGCGCCGCGGTCCGCGTCATGCGCGGATCCATGACGATCATGTTGGCGCGGTTGAGTTCCTTGCCTTCCAGCACGTGCTGCAGCGACACCGGATGCGCTTCGGCCGCGTTCGATCCCATGAAGATGATCGTCTTGGCCTTGCGGATGTCGTTGTAGCTGTTGGTCTGCGCGCCGTAGCCCCAGGTGTTGGCGACGCCGGTCACCGTGGTCGAGTGGCAGATACGCGCCTGGTGGTCGACGTTGTTGGTGCCCCAGAAGGCCGCGAACTTGCGATACAGATACGCGCCCTCGTTGGAGAACTTCGCCGAGCCGAGCCAGTACACCGAGTCCGGGCCGGACTTGGCGCGGATCGCCGTCATCTTGTCGCCGATCTCGTTGATCGCCTGGTCCCAGGAGATGCGGGTCCATTGCCCGTTGACCATCTTCATCGGGTACTTCAGGCGCCGGTCGCCATGCACCAGCTCGCGCACCGCCGCGCCCTTGGCGCAATGCGATCCGCGGTTGATCGGCGAATCCCAGCCCGGCTCCTGGCCGATCCACACGTCGTTGGCGACTTCCGCCACCACCGTGCAGCCGACGGAGCAGTGCGTGCAGATGTTCTTGCGGATGGTCACCTGCTGGCCGGCGGGCGGCGGGCCGCCGGCCTCGGCCTTGCGGACGCTGCCGATCGACAGCGTGCCGAGCGCGGCGAGGCCGCCTGCGGCAAGGCCGGAGCGGCGCAGGAATGCGCGGCGGTCGAGCGCGCCTTGCGCGTGACTGGCGAGCGCCGCTGCTAGTGCGCCACGGCGGGCCTGACGTTCGGTTCTCTTGATCAGCACGGGCGCCTCCTCAGCTCGGATACCGGTTCACGCGATAGAACGTCTTCACGTGATCGGTTTCCTTGTATCGGGCTTTCTTCTTTTGGCTGTCGCTCTCGGAGTCGGCCTTGGCCGCGGTCGCGAGCGGAGTAGCGGTCGCAGCCGCAACGCCCGCACCGGCTCCGAGCACGCGAAGGAAGTCGCGACGGCCGACCTTCGTTCTGTCTCGTTCCTTCATCGCATTCCCTCCTTGTATTCGAGTGATTCTTGATTTGCGGCCGTCCTACGACGGCAGCGCGAACGCTTCACTCTCGATGTCCACGAACACGCGGCCGAACGTACCCACATGACGATAGAGCCTGGCCGTTTCGGCGCGCTCGAGATCGGCGAAGAAGCGGCCGATCCAGGGCGCGAGATGCTTCTCGAAAATCCTCTGGTCGCTGCCGTCCGGCGCGGGCAGGCGGCCGCTCACGAGACCCGACATGACCTCGCACATTGTGGCGGCGTGGTCCTCCGGCTCGGCGTTGCCTTCGACGCGCTCGATGCCGAGTTCGGCGAGGTCCGCGCGCAGCCGCGCCAGCGGGCGCTCGTGCAGCATCCCGGTGAGGTAATAGGAGCCGTAAGGCAGCAGCTCGCCGCGCCCCAGCCCGATGAAGAGGTCGAAATACTCGCGCTCGACGCTTTCGACCGCGGCCTCGCTCGCGGCCTGGCCGAGCGCGGCATGCGCGACACCGAGCGGTGTCGAGTCGCCGCGCAGTCGGCCGACGTTTGCAAGCAGCCGCGCGTCCGGCGCGCGCGCCAGCAGCGTGGCGAGCAGCGCGTATTCCTGCGCGCGCGCCTCGGCGATGTCGTCGGGTGTCGGCATATTGTCGGTGTTGGAGTAGAGGTCGGGACGCAGAACCTTTCGGTCCACGCCGGTCGCTGCCTCAATCGTGAGCACGCGTTCGGCGGGTATGCGCGTCCAATTCGAAACCGATGGCTGTGAAATTCCGATTTGACGCGCGAGTTCGCTTACGCCGCCCGCGGCGCGTATGGCCTCGTTCAGGCCCTCGTCACGCATCAAAACCTCATTGGAATAAGAGCAATGTAAAGCTACCAGCGTACCGGATTGCGGGTCAATAGCTGGAGGCTATGGCGGTCGCGATTGGCTATGGAGAAGCGATCACGCTTTCGGCAGCGCGCCGCCGTGTCGGGGACGGCTCCTGGCACGATCCGAATCTCCCGGCTTGGCGTCGTGCTGCACTGCATTATTCTCGTTGCGCTGCACAATAGCGGCTTCGTTCGCTAGCGCTTCTGCAGGCGCGGGCGGTTCCTGCGGCGTTGCACCGGGTATTTCGGCGGTGGAACCCGGCAGTGCGGCCGCTTTGCCGCCCGATTGTGCCGTTGCGCCGTCCGCCGGTTCGGTTTCGCGTGCCGCAGTGCGCTGGTCGTCAGGCTTTTCGCGCTCGCTGAACACCTCGGCCAGCAGCTTCTTGACGTCGTCGCTCGCGCGCAGCGGCTCGAAACCGAACATGCTGTCGGGCGCATTGAAGTCCCAGGAGTACTCGGACAACCCGATGTATTCGCGAATCGCGGGATCGGCGGACCAGGCGCGGCGAAGGGCCGCACGCGTCAGATGTTGCGGCACGCCGGGCGCGAGAAACGCGCGGACGTCGGTTCCGGCCGTGATCGACTCGATCGACGGCAGGCTTGCGATGTCGAACGCCGGCGCCGGTTCTTGGGCCGGCACTTTCGCCACTCCATCCGCGCCGCTCGGCGGCTTCGCCGCATCGGTGGAAGATCGCGCATTATTTTCGCCTTCGGTGCCGGGCGCGGGATTCGCAGGCGGTTTCGTGTCGTCCTTCGGTTCCTGTCGCGCATTCTGCTTGCGCCGCGACCAGCGTCCCAGGAAGTTTTCGGAGCCGCTCATTGCTCGTCCCCCCGCGTTCCCGGAGGACGGTGCCCGAGCGCTTCGGTGTTGGCGCGGTCGCGCTTGCGTTTGACGAACACGCGCTCGACGTGGTGCTCGGCGACGAACGCCTCGACCTCGTCGCGGATCGGCTCGGGCATCGGCACCGACTCGACGATGTCGTTGCCTGACTCGGTCAGGCCCTCGCCCTCGGCCGGGTCGGCGGTCACGAGATAGACGTCGTAGGGCGGTTCCAGGCCGGTTTCGCGCAGCACCACCCACAGCGACGGATTTTCGCTCGCGAGATTGTCGCGATAGTTGGTGGTCTCCGACACGTAGAGATCGACCTGCGCCGTGCCGGCATAGAACGTCGTACGGCCGTGAGAGTCTTCGCCGAGCTTGGTCCACGGCGGCGTCTCCGGTGCGCCCGCGAGCACGGACACCGGCTTCCAGAGGTAGTCCACCCACTGGCTCTCGGCCTTGATGCGCTCGACGACGACGCCGACCGCGATGCTCGCAAGCGGAGGCGCGGTCATGTCGCGTGCTCCAGATGCCGGACCGGCAATCCCGCGATCAGGTTCTGCGGCTTCATTCGCAGCATCTTGTCGCGATCCATCGCCATGATCAGGTAGATCGGCTCGTCTTGCACCTTGGGCAAGGCCACCGCGGGATCGCGGAACTTCAGCCGGAACAGCCCGACCACCCGTCCGCGCGTGGCGTCGTCGATCTCCTCGCCATTCCAGAGCGCGTCGCCGATTTGCGTGCCGTCCGCATCGAGGCCGACGTACCAGGTGAGCGTCGCGTCCTGCACCTCGGTGAACGGTTCGATCTCGACCTCGATCGAAAGCAGATGCTCGATCCAGCGCGCGATCGCCGCCGCCAGCGCGTCGAGCCCGCGCCGGCCCGCGGTCAGGTCGAGCGCGACATGGAATTGGTCACTGTGCTCGAAATAATGCCCGGCGTTGTCGTCGTTCATCACGTCGATCTCGGCTTCGGGCGGAATGCCGAGCATCGACACCAGCGGCGACACCGGCGCGCCGGTGTTGCCGGAAATGGTCTCCTCGTCGGCCGCGATCAGCGAGCCTTCGTGCATGGTCATGCGCTGCGTCCGGAAGAACAGTTCCGCCGCGCGCAGCACATAGGGGTCGGCGCAGGTGTCGAGCGCGTTGCGCAGGATCACGTGCACGAGTTGGTTGATGAACAGGTGGGGAATCTTCGTCCCGCTGCGGACCACGTGCAGGTAGGCCGCCTCAACGGTGCGATGCCGGGTCAGCAGATCGCGGAACGCCAGCATGACCTGCCAGTTCTCGCGCGCGTCGGCATCGGCAATGGAAGCGATCTCGGCAGCGGCGACGGCGCGGCGCGGATCGTCGAGCAGGGCCGCGTGCAGCGCGCGTTCGGCGGTGCAGGCTTCGGGCGGCGGCGCAAGCTCCGGCCGCGCCAGATAGGCTTTCAAGAATTCGTCGGTCACGACCAGGCCGCCGCCTTCGTCGCGGTCGAGCAGGTGATGTCCGCAGGACACCCAGAAGTCTTTGGCCGTGGCCGTTTCCATATCCCGTGCGCTTTGTCTTGGTTTGGCGGCACTATATCACGGCGTGCCGCGCTCCTTCACCGCCAGCGCCTTCAGGTCGACCCGTTCGCCCGGCTCCTCGTCGCCTTCCACGTCGAAGAAGGAGAACGCGCGCAGCGGCTTCGGCCCGTCCTTGGGGCGCAGGGTGCGGAACGCTTCGCGGATTTCGCCGCCATCGTGCGTGCGGTGCAGCGCGATTAGCGTGTCGAGCGGATGGTTGCAGAGCGAGGCGGCGAACGCGAACTCCTCATTTGCCGCTGCTTCGGCGTCAGCCATGCTTGGTGCGCCGAACCTGTCGCTGAGCTGTTGTGCAAGTGCCTTTACCGCGCTGTCACGGTCCTCATCGCTCGCCTCGACGATCTGCACCAGTGTCGACCAGCCGAGCGATTGCACACCGAGGAAGCCCGCGCGAAACGCCGCGCGCGCCTTGCCTTCCAGCGCGTCCGGATCGCGCTCGGCGAACATGAACGCGCCCGGCACCGCCCATTCGCCGGGCTCGGCCGCGTTCGGGAACACGAACGTGTCCGACGGATCGAGCCGGATGGTGCGCAGGAGTTTCAACGCGGCCCCCGCGTTTGCGGATCGAGCCAGGACGGCTTTGCCAGCGCCGGGATCAGCTTGCGCCGTTCGGTGTCGGTCTTGCCCATGCGCCGCACCAGCAGGTCACCGCTCTCGTCGATGTCGCGGCGCATGCCTTTTTCCGGCGTGAGCTGCGGCAGATAGTGCCTTGCGACCGCGCCGAAGCCGAACTCCTGCCAGGCATCGACATGCACCATCAGATGGCGCGCGAAACTTTCCACCAGCCGGCCGGACGTGGCGTCGTCGAAGCCTTCGTCCTCCAGCGCCGCGGTCAGCGGATTCAGGCCGGGCTCGCCTCCGGTCATCGACACGGTTCGCACCATGCCGCCGAACACCATCCACGCGGGCGGCTCGTCCTCGGGGCCTTGCGGCCAGGCGAACTGCCCACCGCCGACCAGGCCCATGTCGATCCGGATCGCGTCCGGCCAGTCGACCGCGACTGGCTTCTCCGGCGGCGCATGGGCGGCCAGCGCATCGAGCAGCGCCGACATGCCGGCGTAAAACGCGCGGCGCGCCGTGCGCAGCGGCTCGTCGGGCTCCAGCACCACGGCGAACTCGGCAAGATCGAACCGGCCCACATGAACCAGCGTGCCCGCGCCAAGCTCCGCCGCGTTGGCGCAGGCATGGGCAAACGCGTCGCCCACCTCGCGCAGCGTCACCAACCGATAGCCCGGCGGCAGGTCGAGCGCGCCGGCAATCGACGATTTCATGCGGGTTTCGGTCGGCATCGGGTCCCGGATTGGCGAATTCGACTTAGCCTAATTATAACCTAGCGGGCACGGCGGCCAGCGCGATGGGGCAAGGCGAGCCGCGATGCCGGAGCCGGAATGGCCGACAAGCGCACCATCCTGGTGTGTTCCTGCGAAGACACCATGCCGCTCGACGAGGGCGCGCTCCGGCGCGGCTGCCGCGGCGCGGATATCGAGACCGCCCGTCAATTGTGCCGGGCGGAGATCGAGCGGTTCCGCGCGTTTGCGGCGTCGGGCGATCCGCTGACGGTGGGCTGCACGCAGGAAGCGCCGCTGTTTTCGGAGGTTGCGGGCGAGCAGGCGGCGATTGCCTTCGCCAATGTGCGCGAGACCGCCGGCTGGTCGGCGGACGCCAAGAGCGCCGGCCCGAAGATGGCGGCGCTGCTGGCTGCTGCGGCCGAGCCGATGCCCGACGTTCCGTTCGTCGGTCTCGCGAGCGAAGGCGTGACGTTGATCTACGGCCGCGACGATAGCGCGATCGAGGCGGCAAGATTGCTCGCCGATCGTCTCGACGTCACGGTGATGGTCGCGCAACCGAAGGGGCTTGCGCCGCCGAGGACGACCGAGTTCCCGGTGGTGCAGGGCACGATCCGCAGCGCGAAGGGCCATCTCGGCGCGTTCGAACTGACCGTCGACAATTTCGCGCAGCCCGATCCGTCGTCGCGCGGCGAGCTGACGTTCAGCGCCGGACGCGACGGCGCGGTGTCGCAGTGCGACGTCGTGCTCGATCTGTCCGGCGGCGCGCCGCTGTTTCCCGCGCACGATTTGCGCGACGGCTATCTGCGCGCCGACCCGGCCGATCCGGCGGCGGTGCTGCGCGCGGTGCTGAAGGCGCGCGATCTCACCGGCACCTTCGACAAGCCGCGTTATGTGACGTTTACCGAGGACCTGTGCGCGCATTCGCGCTCCAGGATCGTCGGTTGCCGCCGCTGCCTCGATCTGTGCCCGACCGGCGCGATTACGCCTGCGGGCGACCATGTCGCAATCGATCCGCAAGTTTGCGCTGGCTGCGGGCAATGCGCCGCCGCGTGCCCGACCGGCGCCGCGGCCTACGCGTTGCCGCCGGCCGACGCGCTGATGCGGAAATTGCGCGTGATGCTGTCTGCTTATCGTGAGGCAGGCGGTGCGTATCCCATCGCGCTGCTGCACGACGAAGCGCACGGCGCGCCGTTAATCGACGCGCTGGCGCGGCATGGCGACGGCCTGCCGGCGAACGTGCTGCCGCTTGCGGTCAACGAGGTGACGCAGGTCGGGCTGGAGACGGTCGCGGCCGCATTCGCCTACGGCGCCAGCGCGCTGCGGTTCCTGCTGCGCGCCCGCGCACGGCACGACGTTGCAGGCCTGCACAAGACGATCGCGCTGGCCGAACCGATATTGCAGGGGCTTGGCTTCGGGCCGGGCCGTGTTGCCGCGATTGAGACCGACGATCCCGACGCGCTCGGCGAGGGGCTGCGCGCCGTCGAGAAGGCCGAACCCGCGCCGCGGCCGGCGACGTTCTCGGCGGTCGGCGCCAAGCGCGACGTGATGCGGCTCAGCCTGCGCGAACTGCAGCGCGCGTCGCCCGCGCCGGTCGATATCGTGGCGCTGCCGGAAGGCGCGCCGTTCGGCACGGTCGAGGTCAACGTCGCGGGCTGCACGCTGTGCCTGGCCTGCGTCGGTGCCTGTCCCACCGGCGCGCTGTCGGCCGATTCCGAGCGGCCGATGCTGCGCTTTGCCGAGGACGCCTGCGTGCAGTGCGGGCTTTGCAAGGCGACCTGCCCGGAGAAGGTCATCACGCTCAGGCCGCAGATCGACTTCCGCGCCGCGACGGCGGCTCCGCGCACGCTCAAGGAGGAGGAGCCGTTCCCCTGCGTGCGCTGCGGCAAGCCGTTCGGCGTCAGGAGCACCATCGAGCGCGTCGCGGCCAAGCTCGAAGGCAAGCACTGGATGTTCAAGGGTTCGGCGAAGCGCCTCGAAGTCATCAAGATGTGCGAGGACTGCCGCGTCACGGTGATGTCCGAAGAGGACTTCGACCCCTACGGCGCGCCGCCGCGGCCCGCGCCGCGCACCACCGAGGACTACCTGCGTGAGCGCGAAGAGAAGGCGCGCGAGGGCGAGAGCTGAGCCAAACTACGCGGCCCGATGCATCAGCACGCTGCCGCCCTCGTGCGGCAACCGCGGATGCGGCGCGATATGGGCAACGCCGATCTCGGCGTAACCCCGCGCCCGGTAGAATTTCATCGCCGGCCGATTGTCCGCCCAGACGTGCAGGCTCAGGCGGTTGAAGCCTGCGCTCTTCGCGCGGTCCTGCGCCCAGCGCAGCAGCACGTCGCCGACGCCGCGCCCGCGGCATCGTTCGTCGACGGCAAGCGCATTGAGGAACAAGCTGCCCCAGTCCTGCAACTCCATGATCGGCTGGATGTGCGCGTAACGCTCGGAGGCGAGGAGGTGATGGTCCTCGCCCTTGAGCAAGTCGGCGGGAAAGACGTTGGCCATGCCTATCACGTCGCCGCCGTCGCCTTCGGTCGCGACGCGGCAGTGGCGGTGGGAGATCGGATAGGAGTCGCCGCCAATCCCCACCGACAGAAAATCCTTCGCCGACACGAACGGGATCAGGTCGTCGAACAGGAACTCGTAAAGCCCGCCGCCGGCGACGCACATCAGTCGGGCAATGTCGCGGCTGTCCTCCGCGCGCGCGTCGCGGTAGGCGACTGTGCCGGGCGCGGACCCGGTCATTTCGACCTGGCCGTCGCCCTGGCCAGAAATTTCACCAGCGCCTCACGGTCGGCCGCCGAGCCGATCTTCTGCTCCGGCATCTTGGTCCCGGGCGTGTAGGCCATCGGGCCGACCTCGAACAGCTTTGCCACCGTCTCAGGCGTCCAGACGATGTCGAGCTTCTTCAACGCCGGCGAGAAGTCGTAGCCCGGCAGCGTCGCGATCTTGCGGCCGAAAATGCCGGCCAGCGTCGGCCCTGCGCGGTTGCCCTCGTCCGGCGTCAGCGTGTGGCAGGCGATGCAGGCGCGGTAAACTTCGGCGCCGCGGTCGCCGGCAAAGGGCGCGAGCGGATCGTCGGCGTCGGCCATCGCGACCGAGCCGATGTGGTCGCCGGTGATCGCGTTCCAGCGCCGCACCATGCGGTCGGTGCCGCCGGTCAGCAGCGTGCGGCTGTCGGGAAAGAATGCCGCCGACCAGACCGGCAGGCCGGGGCCGACCAGCGTGCGTGCGAGCGTGCGCGTGCGCCGCTCGAAGATCGCGACCGAGCCGCGGATGCCGGCGGCTGCAACCAGTGCGCCGTCGCGCGATGCGGCGATGGCAATGATCGGCGTGCCGGAGGTCTCGGCTTCGGCGCGAAGCTCGCCGGACGGCGAGAGAAAGAACACGCGCCCGTCCGCGCCGCCCGCGACGATCTCGCCGTCGGGCGCGACCGCGACCGCGTTCAGCGGCGTCGGCAGCGTAACGACCGCCGCCGAGCCGCTGCGGAGCGGCCAGATGCGCACGGTGAGGTCGTAGGCCGCGCTCACCAGCGCCCTGCCGTCGGGCGTAAACGCCACGCCGTTGACGTTTTGTTGATGGCCTTCGAGCGTCTGCGGCGCGCCGCCCGCGAGAGGCCAGAGCTTGACGGTGCGGTCCCAGGACGCGGATGCAATCGTGTTGCCGTCGGGCGACACCGCGAGGGCTGCGATAGGCGCGGTGTGGCCCTCCAGCACGCGCTCGGGCGCGGCGGCGCCCGGCTGCCAGATTGCGATGCGGCCGTCCTCGCCGCCGGTGACGATGCGGCTTCCGGCTGCGAAGACGACCGCGTTCACCGCGCTGTCGTGATGGCGCAGCACCTGCTCGGCGGCGTTGCGGGTCAGCGACCAGCGGATCGCCGACGAGTCGAAGCTGCCGGAGATCGCGGTCCTGCCGTCCGGGGCGATGGCGAGCGCGCGCACCGGTCCACCGTGACCGCGCAATTGCGCCAGCGCCGCGGACGCGGACAGCAGAACAAGGAGTGCGAGTGCGATCCTAGTCATCGGCCGGCTGCATCCCTAACGCACGGATGCGCTCCCTGGTTCGCGGGTCGCGCAGCGCTTCGAGGAAGGCGCGCACGGCGGGCCTGTCGCTGCGGCTGTCCACCACCAGAAAATCGTACTCCTCCGGCGACAACGGCACGAATCCAAGACCGTACATATTTGCGACCGGCTCGATCGCCACGCCCCAGTCGGCGCGCGCTTGCGCGACTGCCGCCGCCACCGCGTTGTGCGAGCGCGGCTGGTTGGCGTAGCCCGGCGGACGCGCGCCCGCGAGCAGCTTGTCGATCAGAATGCGGGTGCCCGCGCCGGCGTTGCGGTTGACCATCAGGCACGACGGATCGGCGAGCGCGGCCTTGATCGCGTCGTCGGCGCTCTTGCCGTCGAAGCGCGCGTCGCCGGGGCGGAACAGCACGCCCTGCATGCGTTTCCAGCCCTTCACCAACGACAGGCCGGGCGCAAGCAGGTGCTTGTTGTAGATGCCGGTTTCAGCGTCGACGAGATGCACCGGCGCGACGTCGCATTGCCCGCGCTGCGCCGCGAGTGCGCCGCCCTGGCTGCCGACCGCGACGGTGCGCACGCTGAAGCCGCGCTCGGCGAGCGCGCCCACCACTGCGTCAAGCGCGATGTCGTGGCTGCCGACGATGGTCACGTCGGGCGCACGCGCGGCGTCGCCGATCAGCGTCACGCGCGCGGCGCTGTCCGCGTCGAGCGCGGACGCCAGCGCATCGATCTCGATGAAACCGTCGGCCTGGGAAAAGCTCGTCACCGCGCCCGAGCCCTTGGTGGTCGGCAGCGCCGCAAATCCGCTGCCGTCCGGCACCAGCGACACCAGCACGAATTCCTTGCGGCCCATTTCCGACGCGATCCGCAGCGGCACGCGCGCTTCGACCGCGCGCGCGGCCTCCGGCGGGAGGCCTGCGCGGGCGCGAATGACGGGCGCGACGAAGGCGTGGAAGGTGAAGATCGCCGAGGTCGGAAAGCCCGGCAGCACGACGACCGGTTTTCCGCCCGCGACCGCGAGGCACAAGGGCTTGCCGGGCTTGAGCGCCACGCCATGCACCAGGATGCCAGGCTTGCCGAGCTTGGAAGCCACTTGATGGGAAAGGTCTCCTGCGCCCTTCGACGTGCCGCCCGACAGGACGACCATGTCGCATTCGGCGAGCGCGCGGCGCACGGCGGCTTCCAGCGCCACCGGATCGTCGGGAAATGCACCGAACGGGACCGGCTCGCCGCCCGCTTCCGCTACCGCGGCGGCGACGATCGCGCCGTTGGAATCGTAGACGCCGCCAGGCCGGAGCGTTGCGCCGACCGCCACGATCTCGTCGCCGGTTGACAGCACGGCGACCCTGGGACGGCGCACCGCGCCCACTTCGGCAAGCCCGCAGGCCGCGAGCATGCCGGTCTCGCGCGATCCGATGCGCTGGCCCTTTCTCAAGAGCGTTTCGCCGCGCGCGATGTCGGAGCCCGCGTAGGAGATGAACTGCCCCGGGGTCGCGGCGCGGCGCAGTTCGATGGCCGGTCCGCTTTCGATCAGTTCGGTCTGCTCGATCATCACCACGGCGTCGGCGCCGCGCGGAACCATGCCGCCGGTGGCGATGGTTGTGGCCGTGCCGGGCCTGACTTCGACCGCCGGGGGATGGCCGCAGGCGATCACCTCGGCGTTGAGGGCGAAGTGTTTCGGCGCGGCGTCGCTCGCGCCCGCGGTGTCGGCCGAGCGCAGCGCGAAGCCGTCGACATTCGCGCGGTCGAACGGGGGTACGTCGATCGGCGCGGCCACGTCCTGCGCCAGCACGCGGCCGAGCGCCGCCGCGAGCGGAACGCGCTCCGCAGCCAGCGGCGATAGATCGAGATTGTTTTCGAAGCGGCGGCGGGCGTCCTCGGCGGACACCACTTCGAGAAACTGCTCCTGGCGCGCGGCCTTACGGACCGCTTCGATCAACTCGTTGTCCGCGTCCGGCGTGCGCGGCTTGCCGGTTCCTCCGCTCATGGCCAGGACCGCACCATGACGCGCGTGCCCTCGGGATGGCCTTCGCTGTCGGCCGGCACGAGGATCCAGCCTTCGGCGCGCGCCAGAGCCTGCATCGGCAGGTAGCCGCTCGCGACCGGCTCGACCTTGCTCAGCCGCCGCCGCACCGGCACCACTTCCGCAAGTCCAAGCGGCGAGACGACCTTGCGCGCCAGTTCCGCCGCGAACGGCTGCTCCTCGATCATGCGAAACGCGAGCCGCGCCAGCATCCGCCGTCCGACGGTGAGCCAGCCCGCGAGCGCGGCGTCGAGCCGGCCGGGCAGGAGCAGCACCGGCCGCGCGCCGGCGAAGCCGACCGCGGTGGTTTCGCCCGGCAGGATGCCGATGCCGTGGAAAGCGACCTCGCCCATGCGCGCAAGCGTGCGCACGCTCGTGTCGTTGCGTCCGCTGCCGGTGCCGCCGATGGCGATCACGGCGTCGGCGTCGTCCGCGGCGAGGGCCGCTTCGAGCGTCATATCGTCGGTGAGCGCCGCTCCGCTGTCGGCCCCGATCGCCGCGGCGATCAAGGCGCCGGCCCCGCCGATCGCGTCGCCGCCTCCGGCGCGGACCATGCGCACGCGCGGCTCGCGGATCGTGACGCGCTCTATGCCGAGCGCGATCAGGAGCGCGACGTCGAGCCGCCGCAGCCGCGCGCCTGCGAGCTGCAATTTGAGGCCCGCGGCCGCGTCGGTGCCGGGCGCGAGCACGCCGTCGCCAGGCGCCACCGCGGCGAGCGCTGCAGCCTGTGCGCCCTGCATCTGGACGGCGTCGAGTGCGGCAACTGCGTCGGCCGTTGCCGGCAGCGGTTCGCCGACGCCGATCCGTTGCGGCACAGACGAGAGCGGCGCGGGCGCATAGGAACCGGCGTCGGCGGTCTGCTCGGCGCGCACCGCGTAGCCGTCGAGCAAGGCGAGCGCCGCTTTCGGGTGGCCTGCCGCCACTACCGCGTCGGCCGCAAGCGTGCACCCTGCCGCATCGGCAGCCGCCACCTCGCGCGGTGCGACCGCCCCGACCGAAAGGTCGAAACTGGCCAGAACGTCGGCGAGCGGGGTCAGCCGCGCAATCCGCTGGATTTCGGAATCCGCAACCATCAGAACAACTTGACGCGAAGCAGGCGGGGTGTCCAGTGTCGGCAAAAGGGGTTCACGCAACCGCGAACCGATCTATGGCGGAATCGAAGGTCAGCCTGCGCGGGCTGAAATGCCCGTTGCCCGCGCTCAAGACGAAGAAGCTGCTGTCCAGGATGGCGGCCGGCGAGGTGCTGACGATCGAATGCACCGATCCGCTGACGACCATCGACATTCCGAACCTGCTGCGCGAAACCGGCGACGCGCTGGTGGACAGCGGCAAGAAGGGCCGCGTGCTGACGTTCCGGATCAGGAAGACTTGAGCTCATGGACGCCCCTAACTTATTTGAAGAAGATTCTTCAGACAGGGCCTTCTGAGCTATGCAATTGCCGGATGGTCGCAGCGATTGATTTGCCTACGATTTGTAGTCTGTACGATTCCCTTTGCGATGGAAACGCCCGTCGCGAGCAGAAATTTCGCCAGTTTGTGCGTTTGCTGCGGCAAGGTGATAACGGTGGCAGAATTCGACAAATCTGCCCCTTTTGAATCCATCGTGGTAATCAACTCGACCGTAGACATACAGCCAGATTTTCTGCTCCTGACCACGGATCGGAAGCCTGTTTAAAATTTCATCTCTTTCAATGAATGGCGCACCCTTTAGAATGGGATTGCCCTTCACAAGAACAAATTTGTAGCTATCTCGATTCGAAAACTGCGGTGGCAGAAATTCATTGTCGTTACTGATTTGGCGACCGAACAGAGATGGTCCCGGTTTCCGGGACAGTTTGGCGGCTTGGCTAAGATGGATTCTGGGTTTGATTACGCCGCCAATTTTTCTGGCTCCATGTCGATATCATAGACCTCGTCGGGCGTCCTGCCGCCGAG
>VGEP01000036.1 GCA_016869215.1 Alphaproteobacteria bacterium
CCCCGGCCCCGCAGCGCGCCGTCAACGGCGACGGCGAGGCCGCGGAAGCGGGCGAGGGCGGCGAGACTCCGCCCGGCGAGGGCGATTTCGACGACGACGACATGGAGAATTCGCTGTCGCTCGCCGCGATCGAGGCCGAGCTGAAGCCGAAGGTGGTCGAGACCTTTGACAAGATCGCCGACAGCTACAAGCGGCTGCGCAAGCTGCAGGATCAGGACATCCAGCTCCAGCTCAAGAGCGATGCGCTGAGCCCGAACCAGGAGCGCCGCTACAAGAAGCTCAAGGACGAGATCATCGCCGAGGTGAAGTCGCTGCGGCTCAACCAGGCGCGCATCGACGCGCTGGTCGAGCAGCTCTACGACATCAACAAGCGGCTGGTCGGCTACGAGGGCCGCCTGATGCGGCTCTCCGAGAGCTACGGCGTCGCGCGCGACGACTTCCTGAAGAACTACCAGGGAAGCGAGCTCGATCCGCGCTGGCTCAACCGCGTCTCGAAACTGTCGGCGAAGGGCTGGAAGAACCTGGTCGCCAAGGACAAGGACCGGGTCAAGGACATCCGCTCGCAGATTCATGCGCTGGCGGGCGAAACGGGACTCGAGATCGGCGAGTTCCGCAAGATCGTCCACTCGGTGCAGAAGGGCGAGCGCGAGGCCCGTCAGGCGAAGAAGGAGATGGTGGAGGCGAACCTGCGCCTCGTCATCTCCATCGCCAAGAAATACACCAACCGCGGCCTGCAGTTCCTCGACCTCATTCAGGAGGGCAACATCGGCCTGATGAAGGCGGTCGACAAGTTCGAGTACCGCCGCGGCTACAAGTTCTCGACCTACGCGACGTGGTGGATCCGGCAGGCGATCACGCGCAGCATCGCCGACCAGGCGCGCACCATCCGCATCCCGGTGCACATGATCGAGACCATCAACAAGATCGTGCGCACGTCGCGGCAGATGCTCAACGAAATCGGCCGCGAGCCGACGCCGGAGGAACTCGCCGAGAAGCTCGGCATGCCGCTGGAGAAGGTCCGCAAGGTTCTCAAGATCGCCAAGGAGCCTTTGTCGCTCGAAACCCCCATCGGCGACGAGGAGGATTCGCACCTCGGCGATTTCATCGAGGACAAGAACGCGATCCTGCCCATCGACGCGGCGATCCAGTCGAACCTGCGCGAGACCACCACGCGGGTGCTCGCCTCGCTCACCCCGCGCGAGGAGCGCGTGCTGCGCATGCGCTTCGGCATCGGCATGAACACCGACCACACGCTCGAAGAGGTCGGCCAGCAGTTCTCGGTGACGCGCGAGCGCATCCGCCAGATCGAGGCCAAGGCGCTAAGGAAGCTCAAGCATCCGAGCCGGTCGAGGAAGCTCAGGAGCTTCTTGGACAATTGATTTGGTGCATGCAAAGGGAAGGGCAGCGCCGTTGTCGGCGCGACCCTTCTTGTTTTGTCTCGCGGTGCTCTCGTTAGCGCGCAGGCCATAGGCCTTCTCGTCGGCCTCGCCGGACCATTCGGAGAACGCCGCGAACGGATCGTCCGCCTCGCTTGCGGGCGCCTTGTCGAGCAGCACGCCGTCGCCGGTCAGCCGGTAGCGCAGCGTGTCGCCGGGCTTCAGCCCGAGCTGCTCGCGCACCTCGCGCGGGATCACGGTCTGGCTCTTCACCGAGACCTTGGAGAAGGCGGCGGGCTTGCGGGTCATGCGGTTCATGGCAGTGAAAATAGCTTACTGCCTTACGTCTTACAAGCTTACCGCTTTGCTGTGAAAATAGTCCGTGACTTTATTCCTATACTCCCCTAAATCCCCCGCCATCCCCGCTCACCGAGGGCGCCTTCCGGAGGCGTTCGGTTGGCGGAGCGGGGACGGCGGCGCCCGCGCGTCTGGTTCGCAGCACGCCGCGCAGAATGCTGCGCCATTTGCCGACGACGACGATCGCAGCCCGTACGATTATCCGCGGCCGGCCGATCCGATGCGCGCCTCGATCGCGTACTCGCTGCGCGATCCGCGCACGCCCGGCGGCGCGCATGCCGATGTGCTGCGCTGGTCGCTGGTCCGCAAGATCAACACGATCATGGGCCATCCCGCGCGCTGCAAGGATGCCGCGTGCCGCCGCGCCAAGGCCTGCGTCGGTCCGGACGTCCGCTGCGACCGCGAAATCCCGCCGCGCCAGGTCAGCGAGGAGCAGGGCGAGCGAAACCTTGCGTTCTTTCAGCGCGAACTGCGAAGGCGGGTCGAGGAGGACGCGTCGGCGCGGGAGCGCTTCGCGGCCAACGCTACGCCTGCGCCCGCTGCAGCTTCTCGCCGTCGAAGCCGAGCTTCGAATCCGAGCGCCGGACGGCCTTGATATTCATCGGCGGAATGCCGGACTTCTCGGCGATCGCGCGGTCCTGCGCGGCGATGGCGGCCTTGGCCGGCTCGTCCTTGTCGAGGCCGCCGAGGATGTCGGCCGGCACGCGGCGGTTGGAGCGTTGCGTGCCGTCTTCGTACAGCACGTCGAACAGCACGAAATCGCCGGCGCTGCGGGTTCCAGGTTTGCGAGCCATGGTTTTGTCCCCAGTCGTTGTTGCTTTGGCGCCCCCGCGCGGGCGCGTTCTGCCCGAAAAGCGCGAAAAGCGCAATCGCGCGGCTGCATGGCTCGGCGTGTGGGTCCTGCATGGGTCGGATTCTTGTGTCCCGCGCCGACCGCTTCGGTCGCGCGCCTGTTCAACGGCGCGCGCCCTCGCCGGCGCGGGCACGGCTCACGTCTCCGTGAAACCTGCATCCGAACGGCCGTTCGCAACGGTAATCCCGTGCGGAAGCGCCGCTGCGGCGCGTACGACAGGGGAGAGACGGTCATGCGAGCGTTAACGATGACGATGGCGGCTTTGGCGCTCGGCGCGGCGGCGGCGCAGGGTCCGGCGCAAGGTTCGGAGCGTTACGACGCCTGGCCCGTGCTCAAGAGCACGTTCCCGTCGACCGGCGGCGGCGGGTACACCATCAAGGGCTACGACCCGGTGATCGCGGGCGGCAAATGCATCACCACCTTCATGGCGGTGTCGTCGGACACGCCGCCCGAGGTTTATGCGAACGTCGCCGAGTTCGACGCCGTGCCCGCGCAGGGCGGCACGCTCTGCACCAACGGCAAGTGGAAGGCGTTCGGCGACGGCGGATCGGGCACGACGCCGTTCAAGTTCTTCTTCAAGGACGGCGTGTTCCGCGCCGCTCCCGTGGAGGCGGCGAAGTGAGGGGCTTTTTTTGGTGGCCGCGCCGATCGCTTCGGTCGCACGCCTATTCCGTCAGGGCGTTCACGCCCGTCTGCGACGGGCTACGGGCGTGCTCCCTCGCCGGCGCGGCTACTCCAACCCCTCCACAATCCGCACGTCGCGGACCGCGCCGTCGCCGAGCGCCTTCAGCGCGTTCTGGTAGCCGGCGCTGGCGTAGGCGGCCCGCGCCTGCTCGACGCTCGGAAACTCCGAGATCACGATGCGGTCCTTCAGGCCGGCCTCGTACGCAGCCGCCGCGGTGCCGCGCGCGATGTACTTGCAGCCGAACGGCGCGGTGGCCTTCGGCGCCATCTCGGCATAGGCCGCGAGCTTCTTGGGGTCCGAGATCGAGCGGTAGATCGTGACCCAGTAGCCTTTGGGCATGGCGGTGCTCCGTCGCTAACAGTGCGTGGCGTTGCCGCCTGCCGCGGTGTTTCTCCCTCTCCCCGCTTGCGGGGAGAGGGTCGGGGTGAGGGGCTGTTGCCACGAATTTCAGATGCTCAGTTTCGTTGAAACGCCCCCTCACCCGACCTCGCTTCGTTCGGTCGACCTCTCCCCGCAAGCGGGGAGAGGTGACATCGCGGCAAAGCTATTCCAGCCCTTCCACAATCCGCAGGTCGCGCTCGGCGCAACCGTCGAACGCCTTCAGCGCCGCGCCGTATTCCGGGCTGTCGTGCGCCTCGATTGCCTTCGCCACGCTCTCGAACTCCACGATCACGATGCGGCCCTTGATGCCGGCCTCGTAGGCGGCGGCGGCGTCCCCGCGCGCCACATAGCGCGCGCCGTACTTGGCGAAGGCGGGACCGGCGAGCTTGGCGTAGGCCGCAAGCTTCTCCGGATCCTTGATCGAACGATACGCCGAAACGAGATAGCCCTTCTTCGCCATTTCACTCTCCGTCGCACACCCATCCGCCGCGCACGGCGGCCGGGGCGCAAGACTATCGCAAGCGCCCGCCAATGCCACCCCGCGGCTTGATCCAGATCAAAGCCCCTCCGCCGGCGACGGTTACAAAGGAAACGATCAGCCGGACGGCCGTTGTTCAGACGTCCGGGGCCATCGGGACAACCGGCCATGCATCCGCACGCGATCCCCGGCACCATGCTATTCGAGGGCGACCTGGCCCGGAAGGGCCTGCCCCTCAACCGCATGTGCTTCTCCTTCAACAGCGCCGAAAACCGCGCCGCGTTTCTGAAAGACGAGGACGCCTATTGCGCGAAATACGGGCTGACGCCCGAGCAGCGCGCGGCGGTGAAGAGCCGCGATGTGCTGGCGATGCTGAAAGCGGGCGGCAACATCTACTACCTCGCTAAGCTCGCCGGGATTTTCGGGCTCAACGTGCAGGACATCGGCGCGCAGCAGACCGGCATGAGCGTGGACGCGTTCAAAGAGAAGCTCGTGGCGGCAGGGAGATAATCGTCATGGCGCGCATCGTCGGCGGCATCGGCACGACCCACGTTCCCGCGATCGGCAAGGCGATCGCCGAGCGCAAACAGAAGGACCCGTACTGGAGCCCGTTCTTCGACGGCTTCGACGCGGTGCATGGCTGGCTCGCGCGCACCAGGCCCGACGTGGCGGTGGTGTTCTACAACGATCATGGATTGAACTTCTTCCTCGACAAAATGCCGACCTTCGCGGTCGGCGCGGCGGACCTGTATCGCAACGAGGACGAAGGCTGGGGCATTCCGGTATCGAAGGCGCTCGCCGGCGATGCCGCGTTCTCTTGGCACGTGATCAACGGGCTCGTCGCCGACGAGTTCGACGTCACCATGTGTCAGGACATGCTGGTCGATCACGCCGTGACCATCCCAATGGCGCTGATGTGGCCAGGGGAGGGGGGCTGCCCGGTGAAGATCATCCCCATCTCGATCAACACCGTGCAGCACCCTCTCCCGTCGGTTTCGCGCTGCCTCAAGCTCGGCCGCTCGGTCGGCCGCGCCATCGAGTCCTACGACAAGGACCTGCGCGTGGTGGTGATCGGCACCGGCGGGCTGTCGCACCAGCTCGACGGCGAGCGGGCGGGTTTCATCAACAAGCCGTTCGACACGCTGTGCATGGACAAGCTCGCAAGCGACCCCGAGGCGCTGACGCGCTACACGATCCCGGAGCTGGTGGAGCAGGCCGGCGCACAGGGCGTGGAGCTGCTGAACTGGGTCGCGATGCGCGGCGCGCTCACCGGCCGGGTGGCGGAGCTGCACCGCAACTATCACATCCCGATTTCCAACACGGCGGCGGCGACAATGCTGTTCGACAACATCCCGGTGGCGCAGCGGAAGGCGGCGTAACGGAGCGAGGCTAGCGGTTGCGGAACGCCGGGATCACGTCCTTGGCGAACCAGCGCAACTGTTCCTGGAATTCCTTTGGCCCCATACCCTCGCACCAGTGGATCATGAAGCTGTCGAGGCCGGGATATTTCGCCTCGATCGACTTGATGCCGTCGATCACGTCCTTTGGACTGCCGCAGAACCACGCCTTCTGACGGATGCCTTCGGCCAGCGTCGGCGTCTGCGCCGGCGCGCCGGGCGAGCCCCAGGCGCGGCCTTCGTCGTCGGCATAGCGCACGAAGCCGAACGGCGCGAACCACTTGAAGCGCTCGTCGTGGGCGGGTTCGAGCTTGCGGATCGCCTCGGCCTGGTTGTCGGCGAGATAGACGCCGGCGCCCCAGATCACGTCCTCGCCGAGCTGCTTCGGTCGCCCGTGCTTTTCGCACGCCGCCTGATAGCCACGCAGCATGTCGTCGAGAATCTTCTCGCCGTTGAACGTCACCATGCCCTTGAAGCCGTATTTCGCCAGCATGTCGATGGTCCGGCCGCTGGCGATCGGCATCCAGATTTCCACCGGCCGGTGTTTGGGCCGCGGCACCATGGTGACGTCCTTGAGCGTGTAGCCGCGGAATTCGACCGGCGGCGGCACCTCGTAGTGGCGTCCCTTGTGGTGGAACTGCGGCTCGTTGAAGCACTTCAACAGCAGCTCGACCTGCTCCTCGAACAGCGCGCGGTTCTTGTCGGCGTCGATGAGCGGCGCGCCGAAGCTTTCGACCTCGCGCGTGTGGTAGCCGCGGCCGACGCCCATGATGACGCGGCCGTCGGTGACGATGTCCGCCATGGCGTAGTCTTCGGCGAGGCGGACCGGGTGCCACATCGGCAGGATGTTGAAGGCGCAGCCGAACTTCAGGCGCTTGGTCTGGGTCGCGAGCCAGAGCCCGAGTTGCACCAGGTTCGGGAACACTTCGTAGCCCTCGCGCTGGAAATGGTGCTCGGCCATCCACAGGACGTCGAAGCCTGTTTCGTCCATCGTCCGCGCCACGTCGCGCGCCGAGAAGAACGCCTCGCGCAGCCGTTCGTCGCTGTAGCGCCGCTCGTTTGCGGGCGTGCCGTCGCGGCCGATGTTGTCGAGCTCGATCTGGCCGACGTAAAGAACATGGAACTTGGTGATCATCGCGCGTCAGTCCCGCCACTTGATCGAGCAGCCCATGCTCGGAGTCTGCTGCTCCGGGCCGCGGCCGGTTTCGGCCACGAGCTTCATCGCTTCGAACAGCTCGCGCCGCGCGCCGGGCACGAGGCTCGTGCGCGAGGCGTCGAGCCGGCCACGGTATTGCAGCCCGTCCTTGGCGTCGAAGCCGAAGAAGTCGGGCGTGCACTGCGCACCGTAGGCACGTGCGATGTCCTGGGTCTCGTCGATCACGTAAGGAAATCCGAAGCGGTGCTTCCGGGCGACGGCTTTCATGTTGTCGAACGAGTCCTCGGGATAATCGTCCGGGTCGTTCGACATGATGCCGATGAAGCCGATGCCGATTTGCCGGAGAGCGGCCGCTTCCTCGACGATGCGGGAGATCGTCGCCTTCACATAGGGGCAGTGGTTGCAGATGAACACGACCACGGTGCCCTTCGGACCGTGCACGTCGGCGAGCGAATAGAGCTTGCCGTCGACGCCCTTGAGCTTGAAGTCGCGGGCTTTCCATCCGAAATCGCAGATGCCGGTCTTGGTGAGAACCATGGCACTCTCCTGGGAAGTCGGCGCTTGGAACGTCGGCGGGTAATCCCCGTGGCGGATCAATCGCCCGGGCGGAAACCCATGATCGACTCGAACCGCCTGGCGTAGGCCGGCCACACTTCAGGATTGACCATGCGCGGCGGACGCTTGCCATCGAGCGCCTCGATCAGCTGTTCGGCGGCGAACTTGCCCATGTTGGCGCGCGCCTCGCGCGTGACGCCGGCGGTGTGCGGGCTCGCGATCACGTTGTCGAACTGCAGCAGCGGATGGTCGGAGGGCGGCGGCTCCTTGGCCCAGACGTCGAGGCCTGCGCCCGCGATGCGCTTCTCGCGCAACGCCTTCTCCAGCGCCTTCTCGTCATGGATGTGGCCGCGCGCGGTGGTGATGAAAAAGGCGTGCGGCTGCATCAGCGCATACTGCCGCTCGCCGATCATGCCGCGCGACTTGTCGTCGAGCGGGCAGTTGATCGACACGAAGTCGGCGCGCCGCATCAATTCGTCGAGTTCGACCTTCGTTGCGCCGCGTTCGGCCATGGTGGCCTCGTCGAGATAAGGGTCGTAGGCGATGACGTTCATCTCGAACAGCGTACGGCATAGCTTCGCTACGCGGCGGCCGACGTTTCCGAGCCCAACGATGCCGACGGTGCGGTGGTTGATGTCGGCGCCCATGTAGGCGTTGCGGTCGTGCATCGTGCCTTTGCGAAGCACGTGATTGGTCTGGATGATCTGCTTCGACAGCGTGAGCATCATCGCCAGCACGTGGGCCGCGACGGCATCGGCGTTGCCGCCGGTCTGGTTCACGACCAGCACGCCTGCGTCGGTGCAGTCCTTGACGTTGACGGTGTCGTAGCCCGCGCCGCCGGTCGACACGATCAGGAGCTTCGGCGCGCGCGCCAGCAGTTCCTTGTGGACGTGGTACTTCGGCAGCAGCTCGTCGCGCGCCGACGTGACCTGATAGGCGTGCGCCGCGGCAATGATCGGCGACGCGACCGCGTCGGCGGTGTCGTTTTCAAGCTTGTCGATGCGGATTTCCGGGCGCCGCCCGAGAATTTCCAGGTAACAGGGGTGGTTGAGAAACTTCACATAAAAGACGCGCTTGACGTTTTCCTTGACTGTCGGACTTCCGGTCATTGCGTTCCCCGCCCCTTGTAGCTGCGTGACATTCTTGCCACTGCGGCCGTGACCCGTCCAGCGCGGAGCGGCCTTGGAACGAACCGCGACGGCTGTGAGTTGCCCCGCAAGCGCCACGCAAATGCCGTAGACGGCCGCTTGCGTGTCTTGTGTGGGATGGACGGCAAGGCTATCAGAATGGCCATGATGGGGTGCAGAATTCCAGTTGCCGGAATTGCGTCGATCTTGCTTGTGGCAACGGCGGCACCGCCGAGCGCCGCGGCGCAGGGCAGCCACGACGCTTTGATCGCCAAACACGCCGCTGCGCACGGAATTCCGGAGTCGCTTGTGCGGCGCGTCATCCACATCGAGAGCCGCGGCAATCCGCGTGCGGTCAGCAAGGGCAACTACGGCCTGATGCAGATCCGGCTCGGCACCGCGCGCGCGATGGGATACCGCGGCGACGCCAACGGCTTGCTCGACGCCGACACCAACATGACCTACGCGGTGAAGTATCTCGCCGGCGCGTATCGCACGGGCGGGTGCAACGCGGAGCGCGCGATCCGCAACTATCAAAAAGGCTATCACGGCGTGAGGCGGTACAACTGCGCGACGCCCCAGCCGGCGCGGACCGCCGTCGCGTCCGCCGCGCCTGCGGTCGTGCCGGTGCAGCAGACCGCGACCAACGGCACAGCGTTGGTCGAGGCCGCGTTCGAAGTGCTCAAGCCGCGTGTCGTGCAGACAGTTGCGGTTTCGCGGCGCGACTTGCGGCCGTTGCCGGCGGCCAAGGTCGCAACGGTAAATCCGAGAGCCGTAACATCGCCGCCGCTTCCTGTCGCAAGGCCAAGACCGGTCGCCGCCCCCGCGGTCGCTGCTGCCTCGGCGCCCGAACCGGCGGCTCTTGCCGTGCAGGCGCCCGCCGCTGTGGCGCCATCTGCGCCTGCGGCTCAGGCGTCTGCCCGTCCCGATGCCGCGCCTGTGCCGCTGCCGCCCGTGAAGATCGCGCGCCTTGACCCAGCGCCGGGCAACGACACCGACAGCGTGCGCGCGGCCAAACCCGATCGCAAGGCCGAGCGCAAGAGCCAGCGCAAGCCCGCGCGCACCGCCGTGACGGCCGGCTCGAACCCGGCGAGCGAACTCGTGGCACTGGTCAAGAAGCTCGTGACGCCGGACAAGCGGTCGCGTGCACGCGTGCAGCGGTTCGACCAGCACACTCAGAACTGAGCTTGGAGCCACTCCGGCTTTGATGGAATCAAAGCCGGGGCTCTAGCTCTATATTTTGACGCGTTTTCTTGACGCGAACCGGTATCCACTTCGCTCGAAACCGCTCTAAGCCTTCGGTGCGTATTCCTTGAGCGCGGCTCGGAGAAGCTCCCGTGCGGGCTCCGTGCCGTCGAGCGAGCGCGTGGTGCGCCGCTTGATTTTCCAGCCCTGGCCGGTGCGGACGAGCTCCCAGCGGTTTGCCGCAACGCGATGGATGCGGAAGCCTTTGGTGACGCCGTGGTTTGGGACCTCGTGCGGCTCGGCGGTCGGATGAGGTGTGAGGATTTGCAGGTAGGACGTCGCGACCGCCTCGTCTCCGTTGAGCTCGATACGCGGCAGTCCGCAGAAATGCGCGAGCCCGCCCGCGATCGCGGCCTTGTGGCCCGGCGTGGTCTGGATCGCGGCGATGGATTCGTTGCCCTCGGCCGCCTTGCCGCCGCCGAGGTCGATGACGCCGTCGGCGACATACGACGTGCGCGTGTAGTAGTCGGCACCGGTGTCGGCGCTCGGCGGATGGCTCGCAATCACGTTCATGATTTCGAGCCGGTCCTCGATCGCGCGGATGCGGTCCTCGATGGTGCGGTTCGCGTCGGGCATGTCGGTCTCCTCGGGCATGTGTGGCCCGCGGAGGCTCCGCCGTTCACACCACCAGAGTCAACCGCTTCGCAGCCCGCGTGATGCCGGTGTAGAGCCAGCGCTGCCGGCTTTCCTGGAATGCGGCCGACTCGTCGAACAGCACCACGTCGTCCCACTGCGAGCCCTGCGCTTTGTGCACGGTCAGCACGTAGCCGTAGTCGAACTCGTCGTAGGGCTTTCGCATCGGCCATTCGATGCCCTCGATGCCGCCGGTGAAGCACTCGGACCGCACCGACACCTTGATGCCCTTGCCGGCGAAGCCGCCGTCGGGCTGGATGCGCATCTTCAGGATGTCGCGGCGGGCCGCCGCGCGCTCCTTGACCGACCAAAGCCCGCCGTTGAACAGACCCTTGCGTTTGTTGTTGCGCAGGCAGACCAGCTTGTCGCCGGCAGCGGGCAACTCGCCCTCAAAGCCGCGGCGCAGCCGCATGCGTGCGTTGTAGGCGCGGCGGGTGGCGTTGCGGCCGACCAGCACCTGATCGGCCTCCACCACGCGCGCGCCGTCGAGGTCCTCGCGCGCGACGATCTCGCTCTCGCCGTAGCGGCCCGGCTCGAGTTCGCGGCCGGCTCGCACGTCCATCGACAGCCGCACGATCGGGTTGTCCTCGGCTTGCCGGTGGACCTCGGTCAGCATGGCGTCGGGATCGGCGGCGGTGAAGAAGCCGCCGCCCTGGACCGGCGGAAGCTGCGCGGGGTCGCCCAGCACCAGCACCGGCACGCCGAACGACAAGAGGTCGCGGCCCAGCTCGGCGTCGACCATCGAACACTCGTCGATGACGATCAGCGCGGCCTTCGACGCGGGCGCATCGTCCCACAGATCGAAGCTCGGAATTTCCTCGCCGCTTTCGCGCGGCCTGTAGATCAGGCTGTGGATGGTGGAGGCGCGCTCGCAGCCCTTGCTGCGCATCACCAGCGCGGCCTTGCCGGTGAAGGCGGCAAACAGCACCTTGCCGTCGGCGTCCTCGGCGATCCGGCGGGCCAGTGTGGTCTTGCCTGTGCCGGCAAATCCGAACAGCCGGAACACCTGCGGCGTGCCGCCCTGGCCGGGCTTGTCCTTGAGCCAGTTCGCGACGGCCTTCAGGGCTTCGTCCTGGTGCGGGGTGAACACGGTCATGGCGAGGGGTTGGCCCGGTGCGGTCGCAGGGCCGCACCATAACGTGAGAACAAAATAAGAACAAGTTGGGAGTTGCCGCAGCCGTCGAAGGTCCGTGCGTCAGGCGGCGTCGAAATCCGGGCCGGAGTCGGCCTTCAACTTCTTCATGACGCGCTTGAGCGAGGCCAGTTCGACCTCGATCCGGGCGACCCGCTCGGCGAGGTCGCCGGAGTCGGCTTGCGAATCCACCTTCTCTGCCTGTGTAAATGCCACGCCCAGGTCCTGGCCGTGACGCCAGATCACGTGCACGCGCAGCGACTGGTCCTTTTGCGGGATGTAGAGGTCGAGTGCGTCGGGAACCGTGACCGAATCCGAAAAGATCAGCCGCGCACCGTAGGGAGAAATGTCGCGGATCAGGCAGTCGAGCACGCTGCGGCGGTTGTTGAAGTAGACCATGCCGCGCAGAAAACTTTTCTGCCGCACGACTCTGCGGCGCTCGGACTGCCTTTGGAGGGTCTCGGTTGCCATCGGGAGGATGCTACGCGGCGGGCGTTAACGTCTGATTTACCCGCGGACCAAGTCCGCGTTGCATGCGCTTAAGCGTTGTGGCGGTGCGCGGTCAAGAGGCGGCTGCAACCGGCGCAATGCCCGATGCAGTTTCCACATTCATTGCACGCAGATTGGGCATGATCTCGGTCCGGAAAAGTTCCAGCGACCGCATCTGTTGCGCGTGTGTGAGCGATCCGAACGCCAGCAGCAGCACGAGATAGTTATGTCCGCAGCGTTCGGCTTGCGCCGTCAGGATTCTCCTGACGGTGTCCGGGCCGCCGACAACGAGAGTTCCCGCGGCCTTGGCCTGGTCGAAGTCGGCGGCGATGGCTATCGGCGGGAACGTCCCGCGCACCTTCCAGAGCCAGGCGAGGTTCTCGAACCAGGTCTCGTGCGCCTTGCGCGCGATGCGGTTGGCCTCGTCGTCGGTGTCGGCAACGAACATCGCGCGCATGACGCCGACATGCGGCGACTGCACCGGCGAGCCGAACGCCTTCCGCTCGGCCGCATGCGCGGTCCAATTCGCACGGAACGTCTGCATGATGCGGATCACGCGGTCGTCGGGGCCGAGCGTGACGCCGTTCATGCCGCGCCGGGCTGCGAACAGCGGGCCGTGGTCGCCGCGCAGCCCGTACCAGAACGGCGGGTGCGGCCGCTGCAGCGGCTTGATCACGACCGGCGTGTCCTTGAACGTGAAGCGGTCGCAGGAATAGTCGATGCGGTCGCGGGTGAAGCCCTGGTACAGCACGTTGAACACATGCTCGAACATTGTGCCCGACTGCTCGAAGTCCTCGCTGAAGGCGTCGAACTCGTGCGGCGAGATTCCGCGCCCGACGCCGATGTCGAGTCGGCCGCCGCTGAGGTGGTCGAGCATGCACAGCTCTTCGAGCAGCCGCAGCGGATGATAGAGCGGCAGCAGATAGAGCAGCGTGCCGAGCCGGATGCGTGAGGTCTCGCGCGCGGCGGCGGCGAGGAACACGCTCGGCGACGGCGTCATCGACAGCGGCGTCGCGTGGTGTTCGGACAGGTGGTAGCCGTAGAAGTCCGCGGCCTCCAGCGCCTTGATCAGCTCCAGCCGCTCCTCGTAGGTCTTGTGGAGCGGTGCGTCGCTGCCCTCGATGTAATCGAACACCCCGAACTTCATGGCGCCTGGCTCCCGTCGTTGCAGGCCGCGGGCCGGTCAGTATCCCGGCGGGTTCTTGCGGTAATACTCGGCGTCGTCCGCGCTTTGCTTGAACTCGGGATTGCCGCGCCATTCGACGTGCCGCGACAGCATGTCGGTGCCGTGGCGCACACGGAACAGCAGGCTGCGCTGCGGGCCGTTGATGTACTCGTGCACTTCGCCCGGCGGGTGGACGCAGAACGATCCCGGCACGACGTCGACCGTACCCTTCGGCGTGCGCATCTTGCCGCCGCCGGAGAAGCAGAAATAGATTTCGGTGCAGTAGGGGTGGCAGTGGTTCGGGCTGATCTGGCCCGGCTCCCAGCACGCGACGGTGTAGTCGCCCGATTGGCCTTCGCCCACGTCAAGCTCGGCGAGTATCTTCTCGACGTGCTTCTTAGGGTTCCACTCCTGCTCCTTCTGGATGTCGAAAACGTACATCCCTTGCCCTCCCTGCCACTCTTTCGCAGAAGCGTTCCACAGGCTTAACTCGTGCGCAACATGGCAACGGACAAAACGTTCGACTTCATCGTCGTCGGCGCGGGCTCCGCGGGCTGCGTGCTGGCGGCCCGCCTGAGCGAGCGTACGGACAACCGCGTGCTGCTGATCGAGGCCGGCGAGGACCATCCGCCCGGCAGCGAGCCCCGGGAAATTCTCGATATCTTCGCCGCCACGGCCTATTCCAACCCGCGGTTCACCTGGCCGCGGACGGTCGCGAAGTTCGGCCCGCGTCCCGGCAACGCGCCGGACGTGCGGCCGCACCGGGTCTACAACCAGGGCCGCGTGATCGGCGGCACGTCCTCGATCAACGGCATGGCGGCGCTGCGCGGATTGCCGTCGGATTACGACGGCTGGCATCAACGCGGCGCAGAGGGCTGGGACTGGCAGAGCGTGCTGCCGCATTTCCTCAAGCTCGAAGCCGACCGCGACTTCGACGGCCCGCTGCACAACAAGTCCGGCCCGGTCCATGTGCAGCGCTATCCGCGCGAGCGGTGGCCGGGCTTCACCAGCGCCGTGATCGAGGCGGTGGAGCGCACCGGCTGGCGCGACATCCGCGACCAGAACGCGGTGTTCGCAGACGGCTATGCGCCGGTCGCGCACAGCCACACCGACGACAAGCGCATGGGCGCGGCGTGGTGCTATCTCACGGCCGAGGTGCGGCGCCGGCCGAATCTCGCGATCATGGACAGCACGGACGTGCGCCGGATTGTGTTCGAGGGAACGCGCGCGGTCGGCGTCGAAATCGTGCGCGGCGGCGCAGCCCGCGTTATCCGGGCACGCGAGATTGTCCTGTCGTCCGGCGCGCTGCGCTCGCCGGCGCTGTTGATGCGCTCCGGCGTCGGCCCCGCGCGCGAACTCGCCGCGCTCGGCATCGCCGTCGTCGCCGACCGGCCGGGTGTCGGAAAGCACCTGATGGAGCATCCGGGCGTCAACTTCGGAGCCTTCATGCGAGGCGCGGCTGCCGCGTTCGCTGCGCCGGCAGATGTTCGCGGGCCTGCGCTGGTCGTCGGGATTTGAAGGCTGCCCGCAGGGCGACATGTATCTCATTCCGAGCAACAAGGCGGCGTGGCATTCGATCGGCGAGCAACTCGGCCTGATCATGATCTGGGTCAACCGCTCCTATTCCACCGGGGAGGTGAAGCTTGCCTCCGCCGATCCCGCTGCGCCGCTCGACATCGACTTCAACATGGCCTCCGACCCGCGCGACATGGAGCGCCTGGTGATTGGCGTGCGGATGATGTGCCGTCTGCAGGCCGATCCCGCGGTCCAGCAATCGGTCGAGCAGGTGTTCCCGATTAGTCTCAGCGACTGGGCCCGCAAGCTCGCGGTCTATGGCCGGTTCAACGCGACGCAGACCTGGCTCGGTGCCAAGCTGATGGATTCATCTGCCGCGATCCGGCGCCTCATGATCGAGCGGCTGATCGCCGACGCGCCGACGATCGACGAACTGGCGCACGACGACGGCGCTTGCCGCGAATGGATCAGCGGCGCGGTGCTCGGACATTGGCATGCTTCGTGTACTTGCCGCATGGGGGCTGCGGACGATCCCGGTGCAGTCACCGATCCATCGGCGCGGGTCTACGGCGTCGAGGGCCTGCGCGTCGCCGACGCCTCGATCATGCCGATGGTGCCCTGCGCCAACACCAACATCCCCACCATTATGATCGGCGAGAAGGTCGCGGCGGCGATCCTTGCGGAGCGATGACGATTGCCGGTGGCGGGGCTCGTGGTTCCATGACACGCTTGTGCGTGCCCGGCGCCGGTCCGGCAGCCAAGGAATGCGGGGAGTGAAATGTTCAAGAAGCCGAATTGCCCGGTGATCGCAGTCGAAGAGCACTATTGGGATGCCGAATTGGCCAAGACCTACGTCGGCGTCGAATCCGGCCGGGCGGGCCCGCAGCAGGAGCGGCTGTACGATCTCGGCGCGCTGCGTATCAAGGAGATGGACGATGCCGGCATCGACGTGCAGGTGATTTCTCATGGTGCGCCGTCGGCGCAGAAGCTGCCGAAGGACGGCGCGGCGGCGCTGGTGCGCGGCGTCAACGACCGGCTGGCGGCGGCCTGCGCGGCGAACCCAAAGCGCTTTGCCGCGTTTGCGGCGCTGCCGTCGAACGATCCGGAAGCTGCGGCGGACGAACTCGAGCGCGCGGTGACCAAGCTCGGCATGAAGGGCGCGATGATGCACGGCCTTTCGGCCGGCGTGTTCCTCGACGACAAGCGGTTCTGGCCGATCTATGCGCGTGCGGAAGCCTTCGACGTGCCGATCTATCTGCATCCCGGCCTTCCGGACGCGCGCGTGATGGAGGCCTATTACAGCGACTACGCCAAGGAATTTCCGATGGTGGTGCGCGCCGCCTGGGGGTACACGGTCGAGACCGCGACCACCGCGATCCGCATGGTGCTGTCGGGCGTGTTCGACAAGCACCCGAAGCTCAAGATCGTGCTCGGCCATCTCGGCGAGACGCTGCCGTTTCTGGTCTGGCGCGTCGACCAGGCCATATCGCGTCCGGGCGCGGCGCGGCCGCTCAGCTTCCGCGATATCTTCTGCGGCAACTTCTGGATCACGACCAGCGGCAACTTCTCGACGCCCGCGCTGTTGTGCTGCGTCCAGGAGATGGGCGTCGACCGGATATTGTTCGCGATCGATTGGCCGTTCGTCGTCAATCCGCCGGGCGTGAAATGGATGGAGCAGGTGCCGCTGTGCGATGAGGACAAGGCCAAGATCCTCAGCGGCAACGCCAAGCGCCTGCTGAAGTTGTAGCGGCAGAGTGGCGCGAAGCCAGAGCTGCCGCGCAAGCTTCGCATTGCGCGGCGCGCCGATTGCTCTATTTTCCCGGCTTGCCGCTCGCGTTCGAGTCGGGCCCGTAGCTCAATGGTTAGAGCCGACCGCTCATAACGGTCTGGTTCCAGGTTCGAGTCCTGGCGGGCCCACCAACGCTTCTTCTGGAGAAAAGTCCGCGCCTTCGCCTGCGTCAGGCGCTCTTGCGCACAAGCTTGAGGAACGGCCGCAGCTCGGACGGCATGTCGGGCCGCCTGGCTATCGCTTCGGCGAGCTTGATGTCGTTCTTGGCTTCGCCGAGCAACCGGACGAAGCCGACATGGGACACCGCCGCGTTCGGGTCGTCGATGATCTTGCGGATGATGTCCGGAATTCCGCGCTCGATCAGGGCGTCCGTGACCGCCTCGCTGAGCGCCTTGCGGCTGGCCACCGGCCAAAGGTAGTTCTGCGTCCGCGTCTTGACGACCTCGACCAGGTCTTCGTCCGAAAGCGCGTCGGAATGCTCCCTGCTCGCCGGCGACCTGCTCCTGCGCCCGCAGCGCGTGTCGTGGCTCAATCGGCTGCCGGTGCAGGGGATGCCGCTCCCTGCGCGGCCGCGGCACACGATTTACCGCGCGCACGAGGCGCTCGATGGCGTGCCGCTGATCGTCGACGGCTGGGCCGCGCGGGTGATCCGCTTTTCCGACGGGCGCCGGCAAATTCTGTCGTTCGTTCTCCCCGGCGACCTGATTTCGACCAGCGCCGTGTTTGCGGGCAGCTTCGGATTCTTCGTCGAGGCGATCACTGCCGTCCGCTACATTTCCTACGCGCGCGAGGAGTTCAACGGGTTCCTCGCCTCGGACCCTGAACTCGCCGGCGCGCTGCTGAGCGCGTGCCTCGCCGAAAAGGACGAGGCCGACCGGCTTGCGGCCAATCTCGGCCGGCGGCGGGCCGAGGAGCGCATTGCGAGCCTGTTCCTGCACCTGCGGGACCGGCTGCAGGTCTGTGGGCTGGTGCGGGACGAGAGGTTTGCCTGCCCGCTGCGCCAGAAGCACATCGCCGACGCGACCGGATTGACGCCGGTGCATGTCAACCGTGTCCTCGGCACGCTTCGGCAAAGCGGACTGGTCGATCTTGCCGACGGCGAACTGACGATCGCGGACCTGCCGGGCCTGCGGCAACTCGCCGACATGCGGTGACAGTGGCGCGCCCAATCGCGCTGTTGCCGCCGCGGCCAGATGTGGCATCGGACCGCGCGCGGGCAGGGTGAATATCTGAAATTCGCCAGTCCGGTCGGGCCGTTGTGCCTCCGCCGCTCCTCCCGCAAAGCAGCAAAATCGACCGGAAGCGCCGGGCCGAACCTTGACAGCGGCTCGCCGAAATCGTTATTTAATCCTAAAATGAACGTTCATTCTCTTATTGGTGCAGCGCCACAACAGCGACCTGGAACTATACCATGTCTCGCGCCGTCAATGTGCAGCGGCAGACCGACCGCCGGGCCGAAATCCTGGCCGCGGCGCAGCGTTGCTTTGTGCGCTCGGGCTTCCACCAGACCTCTATGCAGGAAATCTGCGCCGAGGCGGGGATGAGCCCCGGCAATCTCTATCGCTACTTCCCGTCCAAGGAGTCGCTCATCGCAGGCATCGCCGAACGCGACCGCGCCGAGGTGGCGCAGGAGTTCGCGAGCGTTGACATGTCGCGCGGCCTGTTCGCCGTGCTCGAAGGGCTGGCCCAGCACCATTTCACCGAGCGCCTGGACGAGCAGGTCAAGCTGTGCACCGAAATCATGTCGGAGGCGCGGCGGCATCCGGAAATCGCGCGCATCTCGGCAGCGTTCGACAGTGACGTGAAGAAATGGCTGGTCGATCTTTTCAAGGCAGGCGCTGAGCGCGGCGACATTCCCGCCGATATCGACTTCGAGTCGGTGGCCGTCATGCTGATGATCATCGCCGACGGCGTGTGGTGGCGCCGGGCGCTCGACCCTGAATTCAAGCCTGCGGCGCAGGTGCCGATCTTCATGGACATCGCACGCCACATGCTGCGTAGCCCGCCTGCGGCGGTGAAGGAGAATGCGTCATGAAAGCGAGCCGCATCACCGCGGTCGGATTGGTCGTCGCGGCGGTTCTCTGGATTCTGTCGGGCTACATCATCCCGCACGAAACCGCCGAAAGTCGCGCGGCGCTGCGCGCCACCGAGACCGAGCAGAAGCCGTTCCGCGTCGCCACGATCGATACTGACGTCACGCCGCACAGCCGCACGCTCTTGCTGTCCGGCCGTACCGAGGCCGACCGCAAGGTGACGGTTTATGCGCGCACCGGCGGCATCCTGACCGAGCTTCGCGTGCGCCGGGGCAGCCGCGTGGAAAAGGGCGAGGTGCTTGCGGTGCTGTCCGACGAGGCGCGCGAGGCGCAGGTGGCGCAGGCGCAGGCCCTGGCCGACCAGCGCAAGACCGAGCTCGAAGCCAAGCGCCGCCTGCTGCAAACCAACGCCGTACCGCGGCTGGAGGTCACCAACCTCGAAGCGCAGGTCAAGGCCGCGGAGGCCGCGCTTGCGACCGCCGTGGCCGAGCGCGACCGCGGCGTCGTGACCGCGCCGTGGGCCGGCCTCGTCACCGACGTTCCCGCCGAGATCGGCACGTCGGCGTTTTCGATGGCCGGCAAGGAGATCGCGCAGGTTGTGGCGCTTGATCCGATGCTGGCCGTGGTCGAGGTCTCCGAACGCCGCGTCGGCGGCATCAAGACCGGCGACAGTTCGAAGGTACGGCTGGTGACCGGGCAAACGGTCGAGGGCCGCATTCGTTTCGTCTCCAAGACTGCGAGCCAGACCACGCGCACCTATCGCGTCGAGGTCGAGATCCGGAACCCAGACGGCGAAATCCCTGACGGCATCACCGCCGAGATTGCGATTCCGCTCGCTCCGGTGCCGGCGACCCGCGTGCCGCGTTCCGCGCTGACGATTGCGGCCGACGGCCGGCTCGGCGTCCGCCTTGTGGGCGTGGACAGCAAGGTTGAATTCGCGCCGATTTCGGTGGTCGAAGACCAGCAGGGTCACATGTGGGTCGGCGGCGTGCCCGCCGGCGCACGGGTGATCGTGCAGGGCCAGGACTTCGTGCGCGAGGGCCTGGTCGTGGAGGCGGTGCCGGCGGCAGCGGCGCAGGCCGCGAGCCGCTAGGAGCGGCCGGGAAACCAGGCATTCTCCATGTTCAAGCTGATCGACTACGCCATCGGACACGCGCGGCTGACCATCGTCACGCTCCTGTTCCTGCTGCTGGCGGGGTTCGTTGCCTACAGCACGATCCCGAAAGAGGCCGAGCCGGACATCCAAATTCCGATCGTCTATGTGCAACTCAGCCAGCGCGGCATCAGCCCGGAGGATTCTGAGCGGCTGCTGTTGCGGCCGGTCGAAACCCAGCTCAAGTCGGTCGGCAACGTCAAGGAGATGCGCTCCACTGCCTTCGAAGGCGGCGGCTTCGTGCTGCTGGAGTTCGAGGCCGGCTTCGATCCGAAAGCAGCGCTCGCCGATGTGCGCGCCAAAGTCGACCAAGCCAAGCGTGACCTGCCGCGCGACGCCGACGAACCGAGCGTGAAGGAGGTCAATCTCTCGCTCTACCCGGTGCTGGTGGTGGCGCTGGCGGGCGAGATGCCCGAGCGCACCATGCTGCAGATCGCGCGCGGGGCGAAGAACGCCATCGAGCAGGTGCCGGGAGTGCTTGCGGCCGAATTGCGCGGCTCGCGCGACGAGGCGGTGGAAATCATCGCCGAGCCGATGCTGATGAAGAGCTACGGTGTCTCGCTCGACCAGCTTATCGCCGGTTTCAACGCCTCGAACACGCTGATCGCGGCCGGCGCTCTCGAAGGGCCGACCGGCCGTTTCGCGGTCAAAGTGCCGGGCCTGATCGAACGCCCGCAGGACATGCTGAACATCCCGATGGCGGCCGGCAACGGCGCGGTGGTGACCATCGGCGACGTGGTGCAGATCCGCCCGACGTTCAAGGACGCCACCTCGGTCACGCGGGTCAACGGCAAGCCGGCGATGACCATCGAGGTGTCCAAGCGCACCGGCGCGAACCTGATCGAGACCGTCGACGGTGTGAAGAAGGCGGTGGAGCAGCTCCGCAAGACCTGGCCCGACGCGGTGCAGGTGACCTTCACGCAGGACAAGTCGAAGGTCATCCGGCAGATGCTGGCGGACCTGGAGAACTCGGTCGCGACCGGCGTGCTGCTGGTGGCGGTCATCATCCTGTTCGCGCTCGGTTTCCGCGCCTCGCTGTTTATCGGCATCGCGATCCCGGTGTCGTTCCTCACCGGTGTGCTGGGCCTTCAGCTCGCGGGCATGACCGTCAATATCGTGGTTCTGTTCTCGCTGATCCTCGCCGTCGGCATGCTGGTCGACGATGCGCTCATCGTGTCCGAATTCGCCGAGCGGCGGATGTCGGAGGGCATGGCGCCGCGCGAGGCTTATGCGCTCGCCGCCAAGCGGATGGCCGGGCCGGTGACGGCCGCCACCGCGACGCGCGTCGCGGCGTTCTCGCCACTGCTGTTCTGGCCGGGCGTGGTCGGCGAATTCATGAAATACATGCCGATCACGCTGATCGCGACGCTGTCCGCGTCGCTCGCGGTAGCGCTGATCTTCACGCCGACGCTCGGCGCGCTGCTCGGCAAGGCGCAGCCCGTGCCACAGGACGACCGCTCCAGGGACAGCGGGCTCTATATGCGGACCGTGAAGCTCGCGCTGCAAAGGCCGGGAGCGACGCTCGCGCTCGCGGCGTTTCTGCTGATTGCCGTCCAGGTGACCTATGCCAAGTTTGGCAAAGGCGTCGAGTTCTTCCCCAACGTCGAGCCCGACTACGGCCAGGTGGTCGTCCACGGCCGCGGCAGCATCTCGCTCGACGAGAAGAACCGGCTGGTCGGCGAAGTCGAGAATCGCGTGCTGAAGACTGAGGGACTCGCAACGGTTTATTCGCGCATCGGCGAACAGCCGCGCGGCATGAGTGAACTGAGCGAGGACACCATCGGCGTCATCCAGTTCGAGTTTTCCAATTGGCGCACCCGGCCGTCCGCTCATGCACTCATGGACCGTATCCGCGCCGAAACGGCCGACATCCCCGGCATCCTGGTCGAAGTGACCGCGCCGCGCGCGGGCCCGCCGACCGGCAAACCGGTTCAGGTGCAGATCGGCGCGCTCGATCCGGAGACGCTGCCGGAGGCGGCCAGGAAGGTCGCAGCCATCCTGTCGCGCAACCCGGACATCCGCGATCTCGACGACGGCCTGCCGCTGCCCGGCATCGACTGGAAGATCGAGGTCGACAAGGCGGAGGCAGCGAAGTACGGCGCCAATTCCGCGACCGTCGGCACCGCGGTGCAGCTCGTCACCAACGGCGTGAAGGCGACCGAATACCGGCCGTCGAGCAGCGACAAGGAGGTCGACATCCTGGTGCGCTTCCCCGAGGACAAGCGCAACCTCGACCAGCTCGACGAATTGATGGTGCAGACCCAGGCCGGCTCAGTGCCGATCGGCAATTTTATCAAGCGCGTGGCTGCACCGCGCACCGGCAACATCAACCGCGTGGCGGGCAGCCGTGTCATGACGGTGTCCGCCAACGTCGCGCAGGGCGTGCAGACCGCGAAGGTGCAAGAGGCGATCGCGCGCGAGCTCGCCAAGACCGACCTCGGCCCGAACGTGACCTGGAAGCTCAAGGGCGAGGACGAGGAGCGCGAGAAGGCTTCGGCGTTCTTGCTCAAGGCTTTCGGGACGGCGATTTTCCTGATTTTTGCGATCCTCTTGGCGCAGTTCAATCGACTCACCTCGGTCGGCCTGGTGCTGACCGCGGTGATCCTCTCGACCATCGGCGTGCTACTCGGCCTCCTGATCATGGGTCAGGCGTTCGGCGTGGTGATGACCGGCATCGGCGTGATCGCCAACGCCGGCGTGATCGTGAACAACAATATCGTTCTGATCGACACCTACGACCGGCTGCGGCGGGAAGGGTGGGAGGCCTATGAGGCGATCCTCGAGACTTGCCGCGAGCGCGCGCGTCCGGTGCTGCTGACGGCGGTGACGGCGATCCTCGGCGTGCTTCCGATCGCATTCGGGGCCAACATCGAGTTCCTGTCGCGCGAGCTGGTGGTCGGGGCACCGGCCACGCAATGGTGGATCAACCTCTCGACCTCGATCGTGTTCGGGCTTGGCTTTGCGACCGTGCTGACGCTGATCGTGACGCCGGCGGCGCTGATGGCGGTGGAGCACGGCCGCGTGTGGCGGCTGCGCCGGATGGCGGCGTTCAAGGCGCGGTTTGCGAAGGTGTCTAGCGCCTCATCCGCGTGAACACCCTTCGCGGATTGCCGTCCGAGATCGCGTCGCTGTCGGCCTTGGACAGCCCGGCCGACTGCACCATTGCCAGCGGTTCCATGTCGGCCGGCGGAAACGAATAGTCGGTGCCGAGCAGCACATTCTCGATGCCCGCGATCTCGATCAGGAACCGCAGCGCCTTCGGCGCGTGCACGATGCTGTCGTAGGTCATGCGGCGCGCGTAGGCCGACGGCGGTTCCTTGGCGACGTTGGCCTGCGCCACCTTGTCCATGCGCCCGTGCATGACGTCGAAGCGGCCGGCGAGGTAGGGATAGGTGCCGCCGCCGTGCGACATCAGGAATGTTAGCTTCGGAAAGCGGTCGAACACGCCGGACATGATCAGCGAGCCGATGCCGAGCGTGGTGTCGTAGGTGTAGTGCGCGATTTGGCCGAGCGCGAACTTGCCGATGCGCGGCACCGCGGTCGCCAGCACCGGATGCAGCAGCACGGGCGCGCCCAGCGCCTCGGCCTTGCGCCAGAACGGTTCGAGCGGCAATTCGCCGATGTTCGTGCCCTCGACGTTCGCCGAAATGATGACGCCGATCGCCCCTGCATTCAACGATCGCTCCAACTCGGCCGCCGCGGCTTCCGCGTCGGTCAGCGGCACCGACGAAATCCAGTCGAAGCGGTTGGAATGGTCCGCGGTCCATTCCGTGAGCGTATCGTTGAGCATGCGGTGCCAGGCGATGCCGTGCTCGCGCGGCAGGCCGTAGGCGAAAATGTCCGGCCAGGTGCCGACGATCTGGCGGTCGAGGCGCTGCTCGTCGAGCCACTTGAGGCGGTCCGCGACCGGCTCGACCAGGCGCGGGAAGAACGGCCGGACTTTAAAGCCGTAGGCGAACCGCAGCGCCTCCTTGCCGCCGTCGGCTGGCACAAGCGCAACGCCGATGTCGCGGCCGCGCGCCTTAATGGCGGCGATGAGCTGCGGCGGGATGTAGTGGGCGTGGGTGTCGATCGGCACGGATGGTTCTCCAATCTGGCAGCACGTGTCCCGGGCGCAGCGCAGCACGAAGTGGTGCGCTGCAGGCCCGGGACCCCGGTCAAATTCAAAGCGGCAAAGAAATCGGGGTTCCGGATCAGCGGTGCACCGCTCCGCTTTGCTTCGCGCTGCGCCGCATCGGGGACACGCGCCTCACCTCTTGTCCCGCAGCCGGTCCATCAGCGACTTCTCCTGGCCACCGTCGATCTCGATCATGGTGCCGTTGACCATGTGCATCAGCGGCGAGGCCAGCATCACCACGAGATTGGCGCATTCCTCCACCTCGGCGATGCGGCCCATGGGTATCGAGGACGGCGCGAGCTTGTCCGCCTCCTCGTAGGGCAGGTTCATGTCGCGCGACATCGCTTTCACGAGGCCGGCCCAGCGCTCGGTCCTCACCGGGCCGGGGTTCACGGCGCAGAAGCTGATGCCGTGCTTGCCGTACTGGCCGGCGAGCGACAGCGTCAGGTTCTGGCCCGCGGCGTTGGCCGCGCCGGGACAGATTTCCCAGTAAGAGGGCTTCACACCGTCGTTGCCGATCAGGTTTACGACTCGGCCGCCGCCCTGCTTGACCATGATCGGCAGCACGTAGCGCAGGCAGCGCACATAGCCCATGAACTTGAGCTGCAGCCCTTTCTCCCAGTCGTCCTCGGTCAGGTGCTCGATCACGCCGCCCGCGGCCGAGCCCGCGTTGTTGACCATGATGTCGCAGCGGCCGAGCTCCTTGTGGGCGCGCTCGATGAAGGCCTTGGCGTCCGCGTCCTTGCGCAGGTCCGCGACGATCGGCACGATCTTGCGATTGGTGGCGCGTGCGATTTCGTTGGCGGTCGCCTCCAGCACGTCCTTCCTGCGGGCACAGATCGCGACGTCCACTCCTTCCTTGGCGAGCGCCAGCGCAATGCCCTTGCCGATGCCTTCGCTGCCGCCGGTCACCAGTGCGGTCTTGCCTGAAAGTTGAAGGTCCATGGTCATCTCCTCGATGGATGAATTTCGTAGCCCGGATGGAGCGCAGCGCAATCCGGGGTAAAACTAGCCGGCCTGTTCCCGCATTCCGCTTCGCTTCATGCGGGCTACGATGCCATGATCGCCTTCGCCGCGTCGCCGACGGCTTCGACGCTCTCGCCCGCGTCGAGGAACGCCACGATCCGGCAGGGGCATCCTTCCAGCCCCTCGTAGCGCCACGGGAAGGCGCCGATGATCGCGCGCTTGTTCAGCATCAGCTCGATGTCGCCGCCGAGATTCTCGGCATGCAGAAGCCCTTCCTGGAACGCCCAGTTGTGGAACGGGAATACGTCGGCGGAGACCTTCCGTCCGGACTTCTTGTGCACGTACTCGAACGTGCCGAAGAACTCGCCCGGCGTCTTGCCGTGCTTCATTGTGAACTCCTCCGCGAGGTCGGGCCGCATATAGCGGATCGACGTGTTCATGGCGTGGTCGCAGGAGCCGGTGTCCATGCCCCACCATCTGATCTTCTTCCTGAACATCCAGTGCAGCGTTTCGAGGCTCGGGCCCGGGTGGTAGCAGAAGTAGCGCACCAGGTCCTGCTGCGGCATGCCCTCGTAATGTTTGTGCCAGCCGGTATGCAGAATGAGGATATCGCCCTCGCGGATATCGGCGCCGGCGCTCTCGATCATCTGCGGCGTGATCACCGCCCAGTCGTGCATGTGCTTGGAGATGTCGACCACCACGCCGCGGTTGCAGAGGTAGTCGAGCGGCAGGTGCGCCATGTCGCCCTTGCGGTTGTCGGTGGCGTGCATCGCACCGTCAAAATGCGTTCCGACATGCAGCGCGGTGTCGATGCGCTGCGCGACGATCCGCACCGTCTGAAGGTTTTGCGCGTAGTACATCTTGTTGCCGGCGTAGCCGACCCACCCCGGCGTGTGCACGTTCATAACGTGGCTCATGTCGACGATCTTCATGGCGTGCTCCCGGCCGGCTCTTTCGCTGCGCACGATCGGATCCGAAAACCGGTTCCCACTTTCCGGGATCGTGCGCCTGCTTGCATGTTCTCAGGGCCGGTTCTAGCGTTCAAGCGACATGCCAGCGAAGAATTGGCCATGACCGTCGCGACGCTGATCGGCCAGCCGGTCCACCGGGCCGAAGACCTGCGGTTCCTCAAGGGCGCGGGCGCGTTCGTCGACGATCTGCAGCGCGAAGGCATGCTGCACGCCGTCGTGCTGCGGAGCAGCGTGGCGCACGGCCGCATCCGCAGCATCGGCGCAACCGCAGCGCGCGCCATGCCCGGCGTGCATGCGGTCATTACAGCGCAGGATGTCGGTCAAGACCTTGGCAACGTGCCGATCATCCCGCTCCGGCTTGCGAACCTGCCGGAGTTCAAGGACTACCTTCAGCCGGTCATCGCCAGCGACAAGGTGCGCTACGTCGGCGAACCCATTGCGGTCGTGGTGGCGGAGACGCGGGCGATCGCCGAGGACGCGCTGGAAGCGGTCGACATCGATATCGAGGCGCTGCCGCCGCTGCCGGACCGGCAGGCCGCGGACGGCGGCGCGCTGCTGTTCGAGCACACCAAAAGCAACCGTGCCGTGCGGTACAACGCGGCATTCGGCGACGCGGACGCGGCCTTCGCCAGGGCGGAGTACACCCGCAAGGAGCGGTTCCGCTGCCACCGCCTGACGGGACTGCCGCTGGAGACGCGCGGGCAGATCGCGGAGTGGAACGGCGGGCGGCTCACGGTGTTCGGTGCGACCAAAGTTCTCTTCTTCAACCGCCGCATTCTCGCGCCGATGCTCGGCGTCACCGAGGCCGACATCGACATGATCGAGGTCGACGTCGGCGGCGGCTTCGGCGTCAAGGGCGAGTTCTACCCGGAGGACTTCCTGATCCCATTCGCCGCGCGCAAGGCCGGCCGGCCGGTGAAGTGGATCGAGGATCGCCGCGAGCACCTGATTGCGACCAATCATTCGCGCGAGGTCGACTGCGAGATTGAGATCGCCTGCAGCCGCGATGGCACAATCCTCGGCATGCGCGGGCACGTCACCAGCGACATGGGCGCCTATATCCGCACCAACGGCGGCGTGGTGCCGGCGAAGGCCGCGCAGTTCCTGCCCGGGCCGTACCGCATTCGCGATATTGCGGTCACGGTCGACGTGTTCGTCACCAGCAAGACGCCGGTCGGGACCTTGCGTGCGCCGGGGCGGTTCGAGGCCAATTTCTTCCGCGAGCGGCTGCTCGACATCGTTGCCAAAGACCTCGGCCTAGACCCGATGCAATTCCGGCTCAAGAACCTGATCGCCGAGGATGAATTGCCGTTCCACACCGGCAAGCTCGTGCCCTACGAGCCGGAGACCGATTTCGACACCGGCGACTACCACACGACGTTTACGCGCGCCCTGACCGAGATCGGCTGGGCCGAAAAGAAATCGCTGCAGGGCCGCTTGGTCGACGGCCGCTATCACGGCATCGCCGCGACGCCGTTCGTGGAGAGCGGCGGCTCCGGCAAGGAGAACGCGCGCGCCGAGATCGAGAACGACGGTTCGGTCACGGTCTATGCCGGATCGTCGGTGCTGGGGCAGGGGCTCGAAACCACGCTCGCGCAGGTCGCGGCCGACACGCTGAAGCTGCCGTTCGACAAGGTCCGCATCCTGCACGGCTCCACGACCTACCTGAAGGAAGGCTTCGGCACGTTTGCCTCGCGCTCCATGGTGGTCGGCGGCTCGGCGGTGCTGGACGGCTGCAACAATCTGCTGGCGGCGGTGCGCGACGCGGCGAGGGAGCGCTTCGGCCTGCCGAACGAAGAAATCGCCATCGAGAATGGCGTTGTGTCCGCGGGCGGCAAGCGCGCGACGCTGTCCGAATTCGCGGGGTTGTCCGCCGAGGGCTCGTTCTCGACCACGACCCGCACCTACAGCTACGGTGCGCACGCCTGCCACGTGGCGGTCGATCCGCGTACGGGCCATGTCGAGATTCTCGACTATGTGGCGATCGAGGACGTGGGCGTGGCGATCAACCCGCACATCGTCCACGGCCAGGCAATCGGCGCGCTGGTGCAGGGGCTTGGCGGCGTGTTCCTGGACGAGGTGCGCTACGATGCCGACGCGCAAATGCTGAACGCCTCGCTCGCCGATTACCTCGTGCCGCTTGCGACCGACTATTCCAACATCCGCGCCATCACCATGGAATTGCGGCGCTCAAAGACCAATCCGCTCGGCGCCAAAGGCGCGGGCGAAGGCGGGATGGTCGCGGTCGCGGCGACGATGGCCAACGCGGTCGCGGCCGCGCTCGCTCCGCTCAGCGTGGAGGTCCGCGAACTGCCGTTGTCGCCGTCGCGGGTGTGGGCGCTGGCGCAAGGCGCCGGCCCGGCGCGCGCCTGAAGGCTGTCGGCCGGGTGGCTACGCGCTCTTGCGCTGCGTCACCGGAACGAGCCGGGCGGCGGCCTCGTCGGTCGTCATCACGTCGCCGAAATAGATCATGAAGTTGTTCAGCGAGGCCGCGTGCTCCTCGTCGCTCTGCGAGGCGTTGCCATCTGACAGCATGACCACACGGTAGTCGAGCATCATGGCGTCGCGCGCGGTCGACTCGCAGCAGACATTGGTAACCGTGCCGGTGATGAGCAGCGTGTCGATGCCGCGGCTCTTGAGTTGCGCGTCGATATCGGACGAGCCCGCGATGAAGGCGCTGTACTTGACCTTCTTGATCCGCAAGTCGCCCGGTACGACTTCCAGCGCCGCAAACACCTTGAAGCCGTCGTGCGTCTCGTCGAGTTGCGTCAGCCGTTTTTGCACCCGCTCCGGCGTCATCTGGTGCTTGTGGTGGTTGCCCCAGGTCTCCAACGCGCCCGTCGCCGTGGTCTGGATCCAGACCACTGTGCCGCCCGCGGTGCGCAGCGCCTTGGCCATGCGGTTGATGTTCGGCACAATCCCGCGCGCCGTCGGTACCTCGGCGGCGAAGCCTTGGGCGACGAAATAATTCTGCATGTCGACCACGACCAGCGCCGTGCGGGCAGCGTCGATGGTGTCGTGGTTGTGCAGCCGGCCCTGGCGACGGATCACCCGATCCTGCACCCATTGCGGGATGGTGTAGTTGTGCATGGCTCGCCTCCGGTGCATTGGACAGACGCGATGAGGCTAGGGCCGGGCCCGAATACCGTCAATGAGCCTCAGAACACCGTACCGTCGTCCGCTAGCGGCATGGGCGGCGGGCCGCCCGGCGGGCGCAATTCGCGCGCGATTTTGCGGCCGGCGTTCCAGGTGCCGCCCTGCAGGAGATGCGGCAGCGCGAATTGCGCGCCGAGGCCGAGGCGTTGCCGCACCGGATCGAGCAGGTCGTCCATCAGCGCGACGGTGAGCGCGCGCCATTCGACGACCGGCTCCGACGTGGGCGCGAGCGGCGCACCGAACGGCTGGCGTGGGACGATGACGCCGAGGTCGATCAGCAATCCGCCGTTGCGGTACTCGGGCAGTGCGGTCAGCCGGTCGAGGCCGGCCACCGTCAGGCCCGCCATCTCCAGCGGCTCGATCAGCGAATAGGTCAGCCACTGCGATAGCTTGTGGAACGGCACGATGCCGTTCGTTGCGTCGTCCGCGCGTGCGGCGGGATGGCGGCCGGCGTCGCCGAGGCTCGTGCCGTCGGCCACCAGCCCTGACGGCCAGATCGGCGCCAGCGATTGTAGCAGCGTTTCGAGCACGAGCGGGGCGGGGACGCGGCTGCCGCTCGCGGATGCAGAAAAATGATCGATCAGCCATCCGGGCCGCCGCTCCTGGCCGAACAGATCGGGCCGCGCCGCGAGCGTCTGGCCGAGCCTCCGCAGAAGCTCCACGCGCCGTTCGACGCCGATCAGCGGGTTGTCGGGAGTGAGCTGAAAGGCGCGAGCCAGCTTCTCCGCATCGACGGCCTGCAGGCCCGCGGTGTCGGCCATCAAGGGCCGCTTCGGATCGGACGAAAAGCCGCCGGCCGCGAACAGCTCAAGGCTCGCGACCGCAAGTCCTTCCGAGCGCGCGTGGACCTGCCCGGCCGAAGTCTCGCGATAGCGCCAGCGCTCGCCCGCGCCGGCGTCGAGCAGCACGCTGACGGTGGCGAGGTCAATCGCGATGCGCGCCCGCTCGGTGGCGTTGCCGCCGAGCCGCTGCGTCAATGCCGCCCAGCGGTCGGCGCCGCCCGCAGCGAAATGCCGCCAGCGGCTGTGCGGTGGAATTTTCAGATCGGGATAATTGGCCCGCGTTTCCGCTGCGACATAATCCGCAGCCTCGGCCAGCCTGCCTTCGTTCAACGTGAAATGCGGCGAACGGCCTTCGGCGACGTGGCGGCGGACGATGCGGCAACGCTCGCGCACGGCATCGGCGCTCAAGAGCCGCGCGTACGCCGCGATGCCGGTCATGCTATTCGTCGAGCTTGCGGCCGACGGCTTCCGCCGGTGCGCGGCCGTTGCCGCCGTAGTAGCCGGCGGCGAGCTTGGCTTCGATCTCGACCCGCGCGTCCGCCGGGATCATGCCGTCGGGGATCGCCACGCGTTCGCCGATTTCGATGCCCTGGCGCACCAGCGCGTCGTGCTTCATGTCGCTCATCGACGCGAAACGGTCGATGCGCGTGACGCCGAGCCAGTGTAGCACGTCGGGCATCAACTCCTGGAAGCGCATGTCCTGGACGCCCGCGACGCATTCGGTGCGCTTGAAGTAGGTCTCCGGCCGGTCGCCCTCGGCCTGGCGCTTGCGTGCGTTGTAGACCAGGAACTTGGTGACCTCGCCGAGTGCACGGCCTTCCTTGCGGTTGTAAACGACGACGCCCGTGCCGCCCTGCTGCGCCATCTCGATGCAGATTTCGATGCCGTGCGCGAGATAGGGCCGGCAGGTGCAGATATCGGAGCCGAACACGTCGGAGCCGTTGCATTCGTCGTGCACGCGGCAGGCGAGCGGGGTCTTGCCGTCGCCGAGCTTTCCCGGATTGCCGAACACATAGATGGTCATGCCGCCGATCGGAGGCAGGAACACTTTAAGGTCCTCGCGCTTGACCAGGTCTGGATACATGCCGCCGGTCTGCTCGTGCAGGTCGCGGCGCAATGCCTTTTCCGTCACGCCGAAGCGCGCGGCGACGCCGGGCAGGTACCACACCGGGTCGATGGCGGCCTTCATCACCCGCACGTTGCCGTCGGCCGACACGATATCGCCGTCGGCGCGGATGCGGCCGGCGGCAATGGCGCCGCGGATTTCCGGCATGTCGATATGCGCGCGTGTCACTGCGATGGTCGGCCGGATGTCGTGGCCGAGCGCCAGATAATCGGGGAACGCCTCGCCGACCAGATGGCCCCACGGATCGAGCGAGACGATCTTGGCGGGGTCGCACCACTGCGGATGCGGGCCGATGCGGTCGGACGGTGCGGTGTCGGTGAGGTCGGGACGGTGGCCGCGCGGCAGCGAGCCCGCGGCGATGGCGAGTGCGCGATAGACCGAATAGCCGCCGGCGTGCGTGCCGATGACGTTGCGGTGGCCGCGGTTGCCGTGGGTCGCGACGATGGGCCCGCGCTCCCGCGCAGTCGGTGCACCCCAGCGCAAGGACGGCGCGCCGACGCGCGTGCCGAGCGGCGCGATCGGCGGCGAGTCGGTCTCGCCGTCGAACAGCGCGTTCAGACTTGACTCCGTCTGCGACACCATGTTTCTAGCCTCGTCATCCTTCATCGCGTGTCCCGTGCGGCGGTCGTTCATTGGCCGACAGCAACGATTCGGGACCTGCGAAAAAACAACCAGAATAATGTTAAATCGGCCTTTCGGCAAGGGACCGGCCTTGTACGATTGCGCGCTGTTCTGCGACGCCGCACACGCTTGCTCCATCTTTTGACGCGTTTTCTTCACGCGAACCGGCGCCCACTTCGCTCCAAAACGCGATCGGGCGGCGGCGAACGCATTGCGGGACAACCGTGCCGCAATTGTCATCGCCAGTCGCAGCGAATAACGATGGATCGGCCCATTCCGGGGCCGCCGGCGCGAGGCCGGAGATGCAAGGAGCGCGATCGTGGCGAACAAGGACCTGCGGGACTGGCTCGGCGACGTGAAGGCGGCGGGCGAGCTGAAAACCATCCAGGGCGCCGAGCCCAAGGAGGAGATCGGCGCCATCGTCGACATCTACATGCGCCAGATGGGCAATCCGGCGGTGATGTTCGACGACGTGCCCGGTTTCCCGAAGGGCCATCGCGTGCTCGCCAACATCCTCACCTCGATCCCGCGCGTGAACCTCGCGCTTGGCCTGCCGCCGGATGCCACCGAGATGGAGCAGATCCAGTGGTGGCGGAACTATTTCAAGGAAGCGCCGATGCGCCCGACCAAGGCGGTCAACGGCGGGCCGCTCACCGACAACGTGTTCTCCGGCAAGGACGTCGACATCGGCAAGATTCCGACGCCGGTCTGGCACGAGCACGACGGCGGGCCGTTCATCGGAACCGCGTGCCTCGTGGTGATGAAGGACCCCGACAGCGGCTGGGTGAACTACGGCACCTACCGCGTGCAGTCGCACGACGCCAACACCGCGAGCGTGATGATGTCGCCCGGCAAGCACGGGCTGATCATCATGCGCAAATATCACGAGCGCGGGCAGCCGTGCCCGGTCGCGGTCATCGCCGGTATGCATCCGGCGCTGGTGATGCTCGGCGGCATCGAAATTCCCTACGGCAAGAACGAGCTCGAGGCCGCGGGCGGAATCTTCGGCGAGTCGGTCGAGGTCATCAACATGCCCAAGACCGGCCTGCCGGTCCCGGCGAATTCCGAGATTGCGTTCGAGGGCTACATCAATCCCAATGACAGGATCAAGGAAGGCCCGCTCGGCGAATGGACCGGCTACTACGCCAGCGGCAGCGACCTCGAACCCGCGATCCGGATCGAGACGCTGATGTACCGCGACGATCCCATTCTCGTCGGCGCGATTCCCGCGGTGCCGCCGAACGACAACACGTTCTACTTCGGCTCCTACCGCTGCGGTGCGGTCTGGAACCAGCTCGAGGCCGCAGGAATCCCGGGCGTGAAGGGCGTGTGGGCGCACGAGGCCGGCGGCAGCCGCTTCATGCTGGTGATCTCAATCTCGACGCTTTACGGCGGCCACTCCAAGCAAGCCGCAATGGTGGCGGCGCACTGTCACGCCGGCGCCTACTGCAACCGCTGGACCGTCGTGGTCGACGACGACATCGACCCGACCAACTTCAACGACGTGATCTGGGCGATGTGCACGCGCTGCGATCCACGCGACCAGGTCGACATCATCCATGGCGGCTGGTCGTCGGCGCTCGACCCGATGTGTTACGACACCGCCGACGACCGGCGCAATTCGCGTGTCATCATCGACGCCTGCATTCCATTCCGGCGCAAGAAGACGTTCCCGAAGGTGGCGAGGTCGAGCCGCGAGCTCGACGAGCGCATCAAAGCCAAGTGGGCGAAGGATTTGCCGAAGGGGTTTTAGAGCATTTCCGACTTTGATGAAATCAAAGCCGGGACTCTAGCCATTTTGTTTTGACGCGTTTTCTTGACGCGAACCGGTTCCCACTTCGCTTGAAAACGCTATGGGCTCCGCGCCGGCTCCTTCCGCTATTCGGTGCCAGGCTTCGGGGGCGCATCCTCCTGCGCGCGGACCTGATCGTCGACTCTGGCCTGGACTTCCGCTTGAATCAGAGCCTCGGCCTCGGCCAGCGCGCCGGCTAGCGCATGAGCCTGCGCCGCGGCGAGGTCCTTGCCCGCCGCGACGACGGCCTTGACGATGTTGGCGTAGCCCGTACAGCGGCAGATCTGGCCGCTCAACTCGTGGCGCACGGTGTTCGCATCCGGACTCTGGTGACGCTGCAGGATGTCGCGCGCCATGATCAGCATACCAGGCGTGCAGAACCCGCATTGCAGCGCGTGGCATTCGTGAAACTGCCTGCGCAGAATGTCCATGATCTGGTCGTTGCGCAATCCTTCGAGCGTGAGCACGACGCGGCCGTCGCTCATGACGGCGAGCGACAGGCACGAGCGCGTCGCCTTGCCGTCCACCACCACGGTGCAGGCGCCGCAGGCGCCGTGCTCGCAGCCAAGATGTGTTGCGGTCAGGCCGCAGCGCTCGCGCAGGAAGTCGGCGAGCGACTGCCGCGGCTCCACGTCGTCGGCGATCCGCACGCCATTGAGATCGATTGTGATCGCCGTCATTGCGTCCGCATGTCCCGTATCGCGCGCAGCACCGTCGCAGTGTGCATCCGCTTCTGATAGTCGTCGGCGCCGGGCGCGACTTGCGCGAGATCGGCCTCGATGGCCGGCCGCAGTTCGTCGCCGCTCTTGCCGCCCTCCAGTTCCTCCGCGACCGTGCGTAGCGCGCGTGGCTTGGGGCCTGCGGCACCGAGTACGACGTTAACCCGCCCGCTGCGGCCCAGTGCCGTGGCAATTGCAATCGATTGGGCGAAGGCGCCGCTCTTGCGTGCGACCTTGGAGAAGCCCCACCGCGTCGGAACGCTCGGCGTCGGAACGTCAAAGCCCATGACGATGTCGCCGGCCGAGAGCGTGGTTTCGTATTGGCCCCGGACGAATTCGGACACCGGCTGCACGCGCACGCCATTGCGCCCGACAACGCGCACCGTGGCGCCGAGCGCGATCAGGCAACACGGCCAGTCGGCTGCGGGATCGGCGAGCGCGACGCTGCCGCCGATGGTGCCGTGATTGCGCACCGCGCGATAGGAGATCTGGCCCGCGACGCGTTTCAGCAGGCCGTTGAACAAGTCGGGGACCTTGCCATCCTCGATTGCGGCATGGGTGGTGAGCGCGCCGATCCAGATGCTGTCGGGAGATCGCGTCACGACCTTGAGGTCGTCGAGGCGCGACAGGTCGACCAGCAGGTCGGCGAAGGCGACGCGCAGGTTCAGCATCGGAATCAGCGACTGGCCGCCGGCGATGGCCGCGGTGTTCACGCCCTTGCGGCCGAGCGCGACGCTCGCCTCCGCGACCGTTTTCGGCCGCACGTAATCGAACGAAGCGGGCTTCATGCGGCGTCGTCCCTGGCGCGGCGGGCGCGGGCGACCGCTTCGGAGACGCGGCGCGGGGTCAGCGGCGTCTCGTTGAAGCTTGCCCCGATCTTGCGGAACGCATCCGCCACGGCGTTGGCGAGAACTGCCGGCGGGGCGATGGCGCCGCCTTCGCCGAGGCCCTTCACGCCGTATTCGGTCGCCTGCGCGGGCGTGACGATGTGCGCCATGCGCACTGTTGGAATCTCCGGTGCGCAAGGCACCATGTAGTCGCCGAACGTGGTTGCAAGCGGCTGGCCGATTTCGTCGTAGGGGATTTCCTCGTAGAGCGCGGTGCCGATGCCCTGCGCGATGCCGCCCTGCACCTGGCCGTCGACGATCAGCGGGTTGATCATGGTGCCGCAGTCCTCGGTCACCACGTAGTCGAGGATTTCGAGCGTGCCGGTGTCGGGGTCGACCGCGACCACCGCGGCGTGGGTGCCGTAGGCGAACACGCCCCCGGTCTCGGTCGGCTCGTAGGTGGCGGTGACGTCGAGCAGCGGGTCCATGCCGGCGGGCAGGTGCTCCTGTCGCACGTTGGCGGCGTAGGCGATCTCGGCGAAGCCGACCGAGCCGGAGGGCCCGTGCACCTCGCCGCCCTCGATGCGGACATTGGCAGGATCGGTTTGCATCAGATGCGCGCCGATGCGCTTGAGCTTGTCGATCAGCATGCGGCTGGCGCGCGCGACCGCTCCACCGGAGAACACGATCGAGCGCGAGGCGAAGGTGCCGAAGCCGAACGGCGCAGTCGCGGTGTCGCCGTATTTGATCGCGATGCGGCTCGGATCGATGGACAGCTCGTGCGCTGCGATCTGCGACAGCGTGGTCTCGTGGCCCTGGCCGTGGTTCTGCACGCCGACGTGGATGATGACGGAGCCGTCCGGTAGCATGCGCGCATTGGCGGATTCGTAGCCCGGCACCACGCGCGACTTGCGCTTGACCCATTCCACCGTGCCGTGGCCGCTCTGCTCGGTGTAGAAGGCGAAGCCCACGCCGATCGCGCGGCCGTCGCTTTCTCCGACCTCCTGGCGCTTGCGGATCGCGGGCAGATCGATCATGTCGCGCGCGGTGTCGAGCGCCTGGACGTAGTCGCCGGTGTCGAGCCGCATACCGGCTGCGGTGCGGTAGGGCAGTTCGGCCGCGGTGACGATGTTCTGCCGCCGCAGATCGAACGGCTCGCGGCCGAGTTCGCGCGCCACCTCATCCACCAGCCGCTCGATAGCGAAGCAAGCGCCCGGCCGCGCCACGCCGCGATAGGGGCCCATCGGCGCCTTGTTGGTCGCGACGGTGAACGTGTTGAGCTTCAGATGCCGGATGCGATAGGGGCCGGTCAGGTTGCGCGAAGCCATGCTCGCTTCCATGAACGAGCCTGTGGGCCACAGCGAATATGCGCCGGCATCGATGTACACGTCGCCCTCGACGCCGAGCAGCGTGCCGTCGCGGTCGGCGGAGATGGTGAGGTCGTAGGTGTGGTCGCGCGCGTGCACCGACGCGATCAGGTGCTCGCGGCGGTCCTCGATCCAGCGCACCGGGTGGCCGACCTTCATCGCGATAGCGCAGACCGCGATGTCCTCCGGCATGATGCGGTTCTTGCCGCCGAAGCCGCCGCCGACGTCGGGCGCGATCACGCGCACCTTGTGTTCGGGCAGCCCGAGCGACTGCGCAATCGCGATCCGCATGACGTGGCCGCCCTGGGTCGACAGGTGGACGGTCAGTTCGTCGTTGCGGTGGTCCCAGTAGGCCAGCACGCCGCGGCATTCCAGCGACACGGTCGCCTGGCGGTTCATGCGGAACTTGCGCCGCAGCCGGACCGGCGCAGCTTGAAGCGCCGGCGGGTCGCCCTCGGTCACGTTGCCGGTGATGAAGGCGTTGTCGGGCCAGTGCTCGAACAGCCGCGGGCTGTCCGGCAACATGGCCGCCACGCAGTCGACGACGGCGGGCAATTCTTCAAGTTCGGCGGTGACGCGGTCGGCGAGATCCTCGGCCTCCGCGCGCGTCGGAGCCATGCAGGCCGCGATCGTTTGGCCTGCATAGCGCACGCGGCCGTCGGCGAGCGGTGGGTAGGGGCTGTGGCGGTGGGCGGCGAGTTCCGGACCCGCTTCGAGAATTGCGATCGGGCCGAGGTCGGCCAGCGTGAATACGCTCGCCGCGGCCTCGGGCGGCTTGACGATCTGGCGGACGTTGGCGTGCGCCATCTGGCTGCGCACAAAGGCGATGTCCTGGAGGCCCGGCATGCGGATGTCGGCGACGAACATGCCGTGGCCGAGCAGGTGGCGGGCGTCCTCCTTGCGCAGCAGGCTTGCACCGATCCAGCCGTCGGCGGGCGGGTGGTCAGCCATGTCTTGTCACTCGTTGTTCCATGTCCAATCTATGGGCCGCGCCCAATTTGCATAGCCCTGCGGGCCGCACAAGCCGCCGTGAAATTGCGCACGGTCTAGATCAATCTCGGATGCAGCGGCAGCCCCAGGTAGTACTGTCCGATCGCCTCGAACACCGCAAAGTGCGACTGCACCTGCTGCGAGACGGTGTGCACGTCACGGAACCGCCGCTCGAACGGATTGCTCTCGAAAATCGCGGTCGCGCCTGCGGCGTGGTACGCAGTGTCCACGACCTGCCGCGCGGTGTAGGCGGCGTTGCATGAGCCCATGCGCAATTGCACGCGCTGCGGAACGGTGATGCCACCGGCCCGCGCGCCCTCGTACATCTCGGTCAGCGTATGGTGCAGGAACACCCGCGCGGCGGCGAGTTGGCTCTGCGCGATGCCGATCTGCGACTGGATCACCGCGTTGTCCTTGAGGACGTAGCTCAGGCCGTAGGGCGTCTTGCCTTTTGCGAGTTCGATGAAGGCGTCGAGGCTCGCCTGCGCGAGCCCGATCGCGATGGCGGCGAAGCTCGCGCCGTGAAGCTGGAAGGTCGTGAACTGGTACAGCGGCCCGCGCTCTCGCTTCTCGACCGGGTTGCGGCCGAACGCAGTCATGGTGTGGCGCTCGGGCACGAACAGGTCGGTGACGGAAAACGAGTCGCTGCCGGTGCCCTTGAGGCCCATGACGTGCCAAACGTCCATCACATTGGCGTCGCGCTTGGGGAAGATCATCGTGCGCTGCACCGGCTGGCCCGCGGCGTCGCGCCGCGGCGTGCCGTCGGTCTCCAGCACCGCGCAGTGCGAGCCGAGCCAGTTGGCGTGCCGGCTGCCGCTGGCGAACTGCCAGGTGCCGTTGAGGCGGTAGCCGCCTTCGACGGCGACCGCCTTGCCCGACGCGTTCGGGGGGCCGACGGCGATCATGGCGCGCGGGTCGTCGACGAAGATGCGGCGCGCCGCCTCGGGATCGAGCGATGCCGCGATGGTGGACGCACCGCCGATCTGCGCCACGCACCAGGCGGTGCTGGCGTCGGCCTTGGCTAGTTCCTCTGCGGCGCAGACGAATTCGACCGGCGATGCCTCGTGGCCACCGAGCGAGCGCGGCAAGAGGATGCGGAACAGGCCGGCCTCGTGCAGCGAATCGACGATCTCGGGCGTCACTTCGCGCTCGGCCTCGATCCGCGCCGCGGCCTCGGCGATTGCCGGCGCAAGCGTACGGGCCCGGCCGACGAGATCGGCGTCGGCCCTAGCTCCGGCAAGTTCCGGCGAGGTCGTCTCCTTGCCCATTTCGGCGCCTTTCCCCGTTCCCGGCCGTCTACGGCCAATTTTCGGCCCGGTCCAATCCCTTAGCCACATCGGCGGAAATCATGATACCAAAGACCCGCGCCGCCGATACGGCCCGAAACGATGCGGCAGGCCGGGGCTGCGCGCCCCGCGGCAGTTCCGCCGCCTTCGCCTCGCAACCCCTACGATGAAGCATGGTTCTAGACGTCATCGCCGCCCTGTCCCTGATCGTTTGGCTCTACCTCCTGCTGGCCCGGGGCGGGTTCTGGCTTTGCCGCGAGCGCGATGACGCGGTGCCCGCGCCGCCGGTGCACTGGCCGCGCGTGACCGCCGTCGTTCCGGCGCGCAACGAGGCCGAGTGCATCGCCCGGAGCGCCGGCGCGCTGGTGCGGCAGGAATACGCCGGCGAGTTCTCGGTGATCGTGGTCGACGACGACAGCGACGATGGCACCGCAGACTTGGCGCGGCGCGCGGCCGAGGGCCGTCCCGCGGGCCGCGGCTTCGAGGTCTTCCGCAGCCGCGGCTTGGCGCCGGGCTGGACCGGCAAGCTCTGGGCGCTGAAGCAGGGCGTCGATGTCGCGATGGCCTCGCCCAATCCGCCCGACTACCTGCTGCTCACCGACGCCGACATCGTCCACACGCCCGACTCGCTCGCTGCGCTCGTGTCGCGCGCCAAAGATCGCGGCACTGCGCTGACCTCGCTGATGGCGCTTCTGCGTTGCGAGAGCTTCGCCGAACGAAGTCACGTCCCGGCGTTCGTGTACTTTTTTCAGATGCTGTTTCCGTTCGCTTGGGTCAATTCGCCGGGCCGCAACACTGCCGCCGCCGCCGGCGGCTGCATGCTGGTGCGCGCCGACGCGCTGACGCAGGCGGGCGGCATCGAGAGCATTCGCAGCGCGCTGATCGACGACTGCTCGCTGGCAAAGCAGTTGAAGGCCGTCGGGCCAATCTGGCTCGGCCTGACGCAGCGCGTGCGCAGCATCCGCCGCTATCCCGACTTTGCCGACGTGCGCCACATGATTTCGCGTTCGGCCTATGCGCAGCTCAACTATTCGCCGCTGCTGCTGCTTGGCACGACGCTGGGCCTCGCGCTGACATTCCTTGCCGGGCCGCTGCTGGTCCTGTTCGGCGAGGGACCGGCGCGCGTCATGGGCGCGCTGACCTGGACCCTGATGGCGATTTCGCTTCAGCCGATGCTGAAATTCTATCGCGTCTCGCCGTTCTGGGGCGCGGCGCTGCCTGCGATTGCCTTGGCCTACATGCTATACACGCTGGATTCCGCAGTCCGCTACATGCGCGGGCAGGGCGGGCATTGGAAGGGGCGCGTTCAGGCGGGCGCGTCGCAGTCATGACGGTCGATGCGGCGCAATTGCGATCCGGCAAGGGCTCGGGGGACGAGAATTTCCCCGTGGCCTCGTGGCTGGTCGAAGCAAAGCACCGCCGGCCAATCATGGCGTTCTACGAATTCGTGCGCATCGCGGACGACATCGCCGATCACGCGACGCTGGGCGCCGGCGAGAAGGTCGCCTTCCTCGACAGCATGGAAGCGACGCTGCTCGGCCAGGACGACAAACACGCCGCGGGAGTCACGCTGCGCGCGGCGCTCGCCGAACGCGGGCTTTCGCCTCAGCACGCCCAGGATCTGCTCAAGGCGTTCCGGCAGGACGCTACCAAGCGCCGCTACGCGACCTGGGACGAATTGATCGACTATTGCCGCTATTCGGCAATGCCGGTGGGCCGCTACGTGCTCGACGTCCATGGCGAAAGCCGCGACACCTGGCCTGCGTCGGACGCGGTCTGCGCCGTGCTGCAGATCGTCAATCACCTGCAGGACTGCGCCCTCGACCTGAAGAACCTCGACCGGGTCTATGTCCCGCTCGACGCCATGGCGGCGGCGGGCACCAGCGTAGAGGCACTGCGGGCCGAGCGCGCGACCCCCGAAATGCGGGCCTGCCTGCGCACCCTTGCCGAGCGCACCGAGGCCCTGCTGGACGAGGGCCTCAGCCTGCCGTTGCAGGTCAAGGACCGTAGGCTCGCATTGGAGTTGTCGGCCATCGTGACGCTGGCCCGTCATTTCCTTAAACTACTTCGTGAGAGGGACCCGTTAAGCGAGCGGGTCCGGCTGGGTAAAGTGGGGGTCGCGGCGGTCGGCGCGCTCGGCGCAGCCAAGGGATTTGTCCAGCGACTTGTCCGCACCCCCGGCGTTGTCCATAGATCGCAGGCCGATGAACGACGTCACCACCCCAACTGACATGCAGACCGCGACCGCGCCCGCCCGCGCCTCGGGCAGCTCGTTCTACACTGCCATGCGGATACTGCCGCGCGCGCAGCGTGAGGCCATGTTCGAGATTTATTCGTACTGCCGGCTGGTGGACGACGTGGCGGATTCCGACGCGCCGCGCGCCGAGCGCTTGCACGATCTCGCGGTATGGCGCGACCGCATCGAGGCGATCTATGCCGGGAACGCGCCGGCCGACCTCGCCGCGCTGGCCGGGACCGTGCGCGAATTCGGATTGCGGAAGGAGGATTTCCTCGCGGTCATCGACGGCATGGAGATGGATGCGGCGCAGGACATCCGCGCCCCGGACTGGACCACGCTCGACCTCTACTGCGACCGGGTGGCGAGCGCGGTCGGGCGGCTGTCGGTCCGCATCTTCGGCATGGAAGAGGCGGAGGGCGTTGCACTCGCGCATCATCTCGGCCGCGCGCTTCAGCTCACCAACATCCTGCGCGACGTCGACGAGGACGCGGGACTGGGGCGGCTCTATCTGCCGGCCGAGGAGTTGCGCGCGGCCGGCATCGAGTCGGCCGATCCGCGCACGGTGCTTGCGAGCCCCGGCCTCGGCCGGGCGTGCGAGGCCGTAATGGCGCGCGCGCGCACCCACTTCCACGAGGCCGATGCGATCATGGCGCGCAATCCGCGGCGCGTGGTGAAGGCACCCAAAATCATGGAAGAAGTCTACCGTGCGATGCTCGACGGCATGGCGACGCGCGGCTGGGCGCCGCCGCGCACGCGCGTCTCGGTCAGCGGTCTGCGGCTGTCGTGGATCGCGCTGCAATACGCCATCTGGTGATGCGGCGCACCGTTCACATCGTGGGCGCAGGGCTGGCCGGCCTTGCAGCGGCGGTTCGCCTCGCCAGAGGTCCGGCGCGCATCGTCGTGCACGAGGCGACGGCGCATCCGGGCGGCCGCTGCCGGTCGTATTTCGACCGCGCCATCGGTATGGCAATCGACAACGGCAACCATCTGGTGCTCTCGGCCAATCATGCGGTGTGTGAGTTTGCGCGCGCCATCGGCAGCGAGGCGGGCCTCGTCGGGCCGAAGGCGGCCGACTTCCCGTTCGTCGATCTGAAGACCAACGAACGCTGGACGCTTCGCATCAACAACGGCCCGCCGTTCTGGATCTTCAACCCGGGCCGCCGGGCGCCCGGCACGCGGCTGGGCGACTACCTGAAGCTCGCCCGCCTGCTCAGGGCGCCGCGCGACGTGCCCGTCGCGCAGGTCGTCGATTGCGCGGGAGCGCTCTACGACCGCCTCGTGCATCCGCTGTTGCTCGCCGCCCTCAACGTCGATCCGCGCGAGGGATCGGCGGTTTTGGCCTCGGCCATCGTGCGTGAGACGCTGCTGCGGGGCGGCTCGGCCTGCCGGCCACTGATCGCGCGCGAGGGGTTGGGGCCGGTGTTCATCGAGCCCGCGCTGCGCAAGCTCGCCGAGCGGGGAGCCGAGGTGCGGCTGGAGCACGAGTTGCGGGCGCTGCAATTCGCGGACGGCCGCGTGTGCGGACTCGATTTCGGTGACGGTCTCATGACGCTCGGCGAGGGCGACGCCGTGATACTTGCAGTGCCCCCCCACGCCGCCGCCGCAATGGTGCCCGATTTGCAGGTTCCGTCGAGCTATCGGGCGATCGCCAACGCGCATTTCCGCACCGAGGTGCCGCCGGGCGTGCCGCCGATCACGGGCGTCGTCGGCGGCACGGTGGAATGGCTGTTCGCGTTCGACGGCCGACTGTCGGTTACGGTCAGCAACGCCGACCGGCTGATGGACGTGCCGCGGGCGACGCTGGCGCAGACGCTGTGGCATGAGGTGTCGAAGGTGACGGGAATTGCGACCGAAATGCCACCCTGGCAGATCGTGCGCGAGCGGCGGGCGACCTTCGCCGCCACGCCCGCCGAGAACGCGCGCCGCCCCGGCGCGAAGTCCCGTTGGGACAACCTCTTCCTGGCCGGCGACTGGACCGCAACCGGGCTGCCTGCGACGCTCGAAGGCGCGGCGCGCTCCGGGCACCGTGCGGCCGATCTCGTAGCCGCCTTCGTCAAGGACGCCGCATGACGCCCGACCGCTCCAGCCTGGAACGTCATATCGGCAGGGCGGCGCGTGCGCTGATGGACAGCCAGCGCGACGACGGCCATTGGGCGTTCGAGCTCGAGGCTGACGCCACCATCCCGGCCGAATACGTGCTGCTGCGGCACTATCTCGCCGAGCCGGTGGACGCCGGGCTCGAAGCCAAGATTGCCGTCTACCTGCGCCGCATCCAGGGCGCGCACGGCGGCTGGCCGCTGTTCCACGAAGGCGCGTTCGACATGAGCGCCAGCGTGAAGGCCTATTTCGCGCTCAAGGTCGTCGGCGATTCCGTGGACGCACCGCACATGGCGCGGGCGCGGCGGGCGATGCTCGATCGCGGCGGGGCGGGGCGCTCCAATGTGTTCACCAAGATCATGCTGGCGCTGTTCGGGTTCATTCCGTGGCGCGCGGTGCCGGTGATGCCGGTTGAGATCATGCTGCTGCCGAAGTGGTTTCCGTTCCATCTCGACAAGATTTCGTACTGGAGCCGCACCGTGATCGTGCCGCTGCTGGTGCTGATGGCCAAGAAGCCGCGCGCGCGAAACCCGAAAAATGTCCGCATCGACGAATTGTTCGCCGATCCGCCCGGTACGCTCGGCCCCGCACTCAAGGCGCCGCAGCAGAAGGCCGTATGGTTCTGGTTCTTCCGCGTCGTCGACGACGTGCTGCGCGCGATCGAGCCGCGCATGCCGAAAGGCCTGCGTCAGCGCGCCATCGCTTCCGCGGTGGCCTGGGTCGGCGAGCGGCTGAACGGCGAGGACGGGCTCGGCGCGATCTTCCCGGCGATGGCCAACAGCGTGATGATGTACGATGTGCTGGGCTATCCGCCGGACCACCCGCAGCGCGCCATCGCGCGCAAGTCGATCGAGAAGCTTCTGGTCGTGCATCCGCACGAGGCTTATTGCCAGCCGTGCGTGTCGCCGGTCTGGGACACCGGCCTCGCCAGCCACGCGCTGCTCGAAGCCGGCGGCGAGGAGGCGGAACGCCGCGCGTCGCGCGGCCTCGAATGGCTTGCGCCGAAGCAGATTCTCGACGTCAAAGGCGACTGGGTTGCGCGGCGGCCGGACGTGCGTCCCGGCGGCTGGGCATTCCAATATGCCAACGCGCACTATCCGGACGTTGACGACACCGCGGTGGTTGCGATGGCGATGGAGCGCGCGCAGCGCGCAGAGTCCGGTGCGCGGCACGATGAGGCCATCGCGCGCGCGCGCGAGTGGATTCTCGGTATCCAGAGCAGGAACGGCGGCTGGGGCGCGTTCGACACCGACAACGAGTTCAAATACCTCAACAACATCCCGTTCGCCGACCACGGCGCGCTGCTCGATCCGCCGACCGAGGACGTGACCGCGCGCTGCGTGTCGTTCCTGGCGCAGCTCGGCGAGACGGCGGACAAGTCGCCGGAGGTCGCGGCCGGGGTCGACTATCTGCGGCGCACGCAGCTTCCCGACGGAAGCTGGTACGGCCGCTGGGGCATGAACTACATCTACGGGACCTGGTCGGTGCTTTGTGCGCTCAACGCCGCGGGCGTGGACCTGAAGTCGCCGGTCGTGCGCAAGGCCGCGGCGTGGCTGGTGTCGATCCAGAATCCCGACGGCGGCTGGGGCGAGGACGGCTCAAGCTACAAGCTCGACTACCGGGGCTACGAACGCGCGCCGAGTACCGCGTCGCAGACCGCCTGGGCGCTGCTCGGCCTGATGGCTTCGGGCGACGTCGACAATCCGGCGGTGCCCCGCGGTATCGCATATCTCGCGAAGACGCAGGCGCCCGACGGGCTCTGGGAAGAAGAGCGCTATACGGCGACCGGGTTCCCGCGCGTATTCTACCTGCGCTACCACGGCTACCGGAAATACTTCCCGCTGTGGGCGCTGGCGCGCTACCGCAACCTCACCGCGTCGAACGACCGCTCGGTCAAGTACGGCATGTGAGGGACGGGCCCGGCTTCGGCCGGCTCACCGCCTACAGGCTCAGCGTGTCGAACCGCGCCTTCTGCTCGTCGCTGAGCTGGCCGTAGAGATCGTTCAGCGCCAGCGCGACGTTGGACGCCGCGAAGATCACCGCGGTCAGCCGGTCGGTGGCGGCGTCGAGCCGTTCGATGGGTGTCGGCAGCGGCGGCGTCATACAGGAGGCCATCAAGAGCTGGCCCATCTCGAACGCCGTCTTCTGCAAAGCTTCGAGGCTCGCCTGCTGGGCGGCGTTCGGGCGCACCGCCTGTGCGATCTGGCCGACCGGCCATTCGCGCGATAGAGGCATGCCGCACATGCGCGCAAGCTCCGGAGAGATTGCGCCCGCGCCGGCCTGGATGGCGGCGCGTGGATCGGCGCTGGCCGCGGCCTGGTTCGCCCCGGTCTTGGCTTGGGCCGAAGCCTGCGTCGATGCCGTCTGCTCTGGATTGGCGGCCGCCATCTGCGCCGCGGCGCCCGATGCGGCCTGCTGCGCCGCGACCATGAACTGCTGCTTCTGCTCGTCGCTCAGCGAATCGTAGAATTCGGCCAGCGGCGCACGCAGCTGGATCGCGGCCTCCTGCACGGCCCAGAGATGGTTTTGCAGCGAACGCAGCCGCGCGACCGGCGTCAGCAGCGTGTCGTTGCGGCACGCGGTCCTGATCGAGGCAGTCGCGGCGCTGACCGCGGCGCGCAGCTTGTCGATCGCAGCGCGTTGCGTGCGGCTGGTCTTGATCGCCAGTTCGATCTGGCGGCCGGGCCAATCCGCGACGGTCTGGCTCGCATTGGTGCAGGGATCGAGCGCGGCCATGGCGCCCGGCTGCGCCGCGCTGGCCTGCCGGCTTCGCGCCAGTTCGGACGGCGCAAAGATCGCGGCCAGCACATTGCCGATGCCATGCGAGCGCAGCCGCCGGTCGTAACTGTTCGGCCAGAGCGTGAAGCCCACGACATCCTCATAGGCGCTGGGCCAGGTGAGCGGGACGGCGAGGCCGAGCTGCGAAGGCTCGCGCGACGGCCGGTACGGTTCGGGCTGGGACTGCGGCTCCTGGCCGCGGCGCTGCCGGGCCTGTTCGGCCGGTGCGACGGACGCGCTACGCGAGACCCTGGCGGGCGCGGTCGCCGCAGCGGCTGCGCCGGCAGCGCCCGCCGCCGCGGCGGTTGCCGGAGCCGATCCGCGGGGGCGCG
>VGEP01000037.1 GCA_016869215.1 Alphaproteobacteria bacterium
GCCTCGATCGTCGCGCCGCCTCCGGTGGTCGCCGCGCGTTGCGTTTCGCGCGCCAGCCCTTCCTTGAGCGCCGAGATCAGCAGCGCGCGCACCAGGCCAGGGTCGCGGAACCGCACCTCGGTCTTGGCGGGATGCACGTTCACGTCCACCTCGCGCGGCGGCAGCGTCACGAACAGCGCGACCAGCGGGTGCCGGTCGCGCGGCAGATAGTCGGCGTAGGCCGCGCGCACCACGCCGAGCAGAAGCTTGTCGCGAACCGGCCGTCCATTGACGAACAGATATTGGCCGAGCGCGTTGGCGCGCGACAGCGTCGGCAGGCCTACATAACCCTCGACGATGACGCCGTCGCGCTCTGCGCGCACCTCGATCGCATTGGCGCGGAACTCCGCACCTAATATGTCGGCAAGCCGCGCCAGCCGGCCCGCGGCGCCCGGCAGAGCCGCGGTCCATGTCACCGGCATGCGCTCCTCGCCCGCCAGCGTGAACGCGACATCGGGCCTGCTCATCGCGAGCCGCCGCACCACCTCGCGCACGGCTTCGCCTTCGGCGCGGTCGCTCTTGAGGAACTTCAGGCGCGCGGGCGTGGCGTAGAACAGGTCGGCGATCTCGACGCGCGTGCCCTGGCCGAGCGCGGCGGGCTTCACCTCCGACTTGACGCCGCCTTCGACTGCAATCGCCCAGGCGTGCGGCTCGCCGGCGTGGCGCGTGACGATGGTGAGCCGAGCGACCGCTCCGATGGACGGCAACGCCTCGCCGCGGAAGCCGAGCGTGTCGATCTGCAGCAGGTCGCCGGTGTCGAGCTTGGAGGTGGCGTGGCGGTCGACCGCGAGCGCGAGGTCGGCGCGGGTCATGCCGGTGCCGTCGTCGGTGACGCGGATCAGGCGGCGGCCGCCGCCGTCGGTGACGACATCGATCCTGGTCGCGCCGGCGTCGAGGGCGTTCTCGACCAGCTCTTTGACCGCGCTCGCCGGGCGCTCGACCACCTCGCCCGCGGCGATGCGGTTGATCACGCTTTCGGACAATTGCCGGACGGGCATTGGAACCCCTGATTCGACGCTACTCGAATCTAGCGGCGGTGGCCGGGGCGGGCGAGGGCGGCCGCTCCGCTGCCCCCGCTATCCCTTTTCGTGAGTGAACCTTTCCGGGCGCTGCGGCGACTAACGCGAGCCATGAGTACCGAGCACCTGATTTTGCAGTTTGTCGCCGGGTTCGCCCTGTTCGCCATCGCCGCCGGCCTGGTCCTGGCCGGGCGGCAATCGATCCGGCGCGTTGCCGACAGCGAGCAATGGCCCTCGGTGAAGGGCTTCGTCGTCGAGAGCGTGGTTCACGCCTTCAACGACGGCCGGCGCCAGCGCTTTCTTCCGGTGGTCCGCTACCATTACGACGTGGACGGCCGCCGCCACGAAGGGCAGCGGATCGCCTGGGGTGTCGGCGAGGGGTTCCGCAAATACACCGCCGCCCGCAGGCTGCTGGACCGCTATCGCGCGTTCAGCCACATCGCCGTGCACTACGATCCGCGCCGCCCGGACGTCGCGGTGCTGCAGCCGGGCCGTACGTCCGGCATGACGCCTATGCGCGTGATCGTGCCGACGGCTGCGAGCTACGTGCTGTTCTGCGCCGGCTGGGCGATTTACGCGATCTGACGGGCGCCCCGCTCAATCCCAATTGGGCTTGCCGCTACGCATCGCCTTGATGCTCGACCGGCGCTTCTTGCCTTCGATGCGCTTGAGCTTGGAGGCCTTGGTCGGCTTGGTGGCGCGGCGCGGCACCGGCTTCACCGAAGCCTCCCGGATCAGTTCGATCAGCCGCTCCATCGCCTCGGCGCGGTTGCGCTCCTGGGTGCGGTGGTTCTGCGCGACCAGCACCAGCACGCCATCCTTGGTGATGCGCCGGCCGGCGAGACGCATCAGCCGGATCGCCACGTCGTTCGGCAGGGACGGGGAGCGCCGCACGTCGAAACGCAGTTGCACGGCGGTCGAGAGCTTGTTGACGTTCTGGCCGCCCGGACCGGAGGAGCGCACGAAGCTCTCCTCGATCTCCTCTTCGCCGATGCTGATGGTGTCGGTAATGCGGATCATGGGAAGCCGCCGGTCCCAGTGCAACGCTCGATGCTAGAACGCGCCCGCAAGATAGCGCTTCGCCAGCATTTTGCCTTCTTCGACGGCAGGCTGGTCGAACGGATCGACGCCGAGCAGGTGCGCGGCGATGATCGTCTCCAGCATGAAGTGCATGAGCAGTTCGCCCATCGCCGCCTCGTCGAGCCGGCCGATCTCGATGGTGCGCACCGGGCAGCCGTTGCGCGCCAGCGTCTCGGCGGTGGCGCGGCCTTGCGCCGCCACGAGGTCGCCCATGGTCTTGCCGGCGAACCCGGCCTCGCCGGCGCGCCTGGCCAGATCGGGGTCGATGCGCGGACCGCGGCCTGCACTTTCCACCGTCAGGATTGTGAACAGCTTGTCGCGCGGCCCGGCGATGAACAGTTGCAGCTGGCTGTGCTGGTCGACCGGACCGAGCGCCGCGAGCGGCGTCGTTCCCTTGCCGTCCTTGCCGAGACTCTCGGCCCAAAGCTGCACGTACCAGCGCGAGAACCGTTCCAGGCGGTCCGCATAGCCCATCATCACGGAGATCGGCTTCGCCGGCGCGAGCGCGACCGCGAGCGCCGCGCCGACCGCGGCGGGAACGTCGGACGGCGGCAGGCCGGTGAACACCGGCGCCAGCGCCTTGCCCGCACCGGTGCGGATCGCGCCGATATCGAGCCCGCAAACTGCGGCCGGCAGCAGGCCGACGTTGGTCAGGACCGAATAGCGCCCGCCTACACTGGGGTCGTGATCCATCATCGCGATCTTGTGGGCGGCCAGCAGGTCGCGCAGGCCGTTGGCCCTGCCGGTGCTTGCGGGCTCGGTGATGCCGAGGAAGCGGTCGTGCGGATCGAGGCCCGCGGCCTTCACCGCATCGAGCGCGGCGATGGCCTGCATCAGTGTCTCGCCGGTGCCGCCGGACTTGGAGATCACCGCAAAGCGCGACGTGTTCAGCGGCAGGCGCCTGAGCAGCGTTGCAAAAGTCTCCGGATCGAGATTGTCGATGAAGTGCACCCGCGGCGGATCGCGCAGCGCGCCGACTCCGGGCACGGCATGGCCCGCGAGTTGCGCCAGCGTCTGGCCTCCGAGGCTCGATCCGCCGGTGCCGAGAAAAACCACGTCGGTCGCGCCCTCGCGCAGCAAGGTGCCATAGCCGAGGATGGTCGCGATATCGTTGCGCTTGTCGGGCAGCCGCAGCAGCGCCAGCGATCCGTCGGCGTGCCGTTCGCGCAGCCGGGCCAGCGCGGGTTGCGTGCGCGCAAGCACGGCGTTGAAGTCCTGCGGCCGCGCGCGCTCGATCGATTGCTTCAGCGTCATGGCCGCCTCCTTGCTCTTTCGGGGCAGGCCACGGCCTCAGCCGCCGGGATCCTTCGATTCCAGTCCCTTGGGCCGTCCGACCACGGTGACGAACAGGCCGCTTTCGGCCAGCCGCTTGGCCGCGCGCTTGGCATCGGCGATGGTGACGGCGTCGATCAGGCCATTGCGGCGTTCGATGTAGTCGATGCCGAGATCGTCGAGCTGAACCTGCAGCAGCAGATTGGCGATCTTGGCCGAGGTGTCGAAGTTCAGGGCGTATGAGCCTTTCAGGTAGGACTTGGCCTTCGCCAGTTCGTCTTCGGTCGGACCGTCCTCGGCCATGCGGCGCACGAGGCTCTCGATCAGCTCGACGGCTTCCGCGGTGCGCTCGGCGCTGGCCTGCGTGCTGACCATGAACAGCGCGCTGTGCCGCAGCGGCAGCAGATAAGAATAGACGCCGTAGGCGAGGCCGCGCTTGTCGCGGACTTCGTCGTAGAGCCGCGACGTGAACGAGCCGCCGCCGAGTATGTGATTGACCACGAAGGCCGGGATGAAGTCGGAGTCCTTGCGGCTCAGGCCGACGCCGCCCATCAGCACCACCGATTGCGGCACGTCGAGTTGCGAGACGACGCGGCGCCCTGCCGCATCCAGCGGCCGCTCCGGTATCGGCGTGAGTTCGCCGGTCGCCGGCAGATCGCCGAAGACGCGATCGAGCGCCTTGCCGAGGGACGCGGCGTCGATGTCGCCGACCACCGAGACCTTCAGCGTCGAGCGGGTCAGCACGCGTTTCGCATAGCCGCGGATGTCGTCGGCCGTAATCGTCGGCACGGACTCCAGCGTGCCGCCGGACGGCCGGCCATACGCATGGTTGGCGAAGGCTCGGCGCCACCAGGTGCGGGTTGCGATCGTCGTCGGGTTGGTGGATTCGCGCCGCAGGCCCGCGAGCGTCTGGCCATGAATGCGGGCGATTGCGTGGGCGTCGAAGCGGGGCTTGGTGAGCGCGAGCCGCAGCAGGTCCAGGCTCTCGTCCTGCTTGTCGCGCAGCATGCGCGCCGCGCCGTAGAAATAGTCGCGGGTCACCGAGAACCGCATCTCGAACGCGGTCTCCTCGAGCCGGCGCTGGAACGCGCTGTCGTTCAGCTCTCCGGCGCCCTCGTCTAGCATCGCGGCGACCATGTTGGCGACGCCGGGCTTCTCGTTGGGGTCCTGGTTGGCGCCGCCGAGGAACGCGAAGTTCATGGCGATCAGCGGCAGCGACGGCTCGCGCACCAGCCAGGCCTCGATGCCGCCGGGCGAAACCACCCGCTCGATGTTGGTCGCGGAAGCCGGAGCGGGGGCCAGCGCAATTGCGACCGCCGCAAGCCAGCAGAAGGCCAGGAGGCCCCGGATCGAACGATGCCGGATCACGACCGCTTGTCCTCCAGTTGCGAAGCATCCTTGATCAGATAGCCGGTCGCGGACCGCCGCTTGTCGAGCCAGGTCTTGGCGGCGTTTATGACGTCGGCCGCTGAGACGGCGCGGATGCGGTCGGGCCAGCCCTGCACCGATGCGATCGTGCCGCCGGTGGTGAGCGCGGCGCCGAACCAGCGCGCCATGGTGGCCTGGCTGTCGCGGGCATAGATCGAATCGGCGATCAGGCGGTTCTTGGCGCGATCGAGGTCCTGCGCCGAAACGCCCGCGGCGATGAATTCGGCGATCGCCGTGTCCATCGCCTGTTCGAGCTGGCTGAGCGTCGTGCCGGGCTTGGGCGAGCCGTAGATGCCGAAGATCGTCTGGTCGAGCGCGGTGCCGCGATACCAGCTTCCCGCCCCCACCGCGATGTCGCGTTCGACGACCAGCTTGCGATAGAGCCAGCTCGTGTTGCCGTGGCCCAGGACATAGGCAAGGACGTCGAGCGACTCGGATTCGCCGGGCTTCGCCGTGGTCGCCGACGGCACGAGGTACGAGCGCTGCATGCTCGGCTGCTGCACCCGCGCGTCGGCGAGAGACAGGAAGCGCGGCGACACGTGCGGCGGCTCCTGCGGCCTCCGCCGCGGTCCGATCTGCGCCACCGGCTTGACCTTGCCGTAGGTCTCCTCGGCCAGCGCCCTGACCTCGTCGGCGGTCACGTCGCCCGCCACGACCAGAACCGCGTTGTTGGGCGAGTAGTGCTGGCGATAGAACGCCAGCGCGTCCTCGCGGGTCAAAGCTTCGATCTCGTGCCGCCAGCCGATCAGCGGCCGGCCGTAAGGGTGATTGAGGAACAGCGCGGCCTCGATCTGCTCGCCGAGGCGCGCGCGCGGATTGTTGGCGACGCGCTGGCTCTGCTCTTCGAGCACGACCTTGAGTTCGGGAACGACGGCTTCGTCGGTCAGCACCAGGCCGGTCATGCGGTCGGCCTCGAAGTCCATCAGCGTCCTGAGATGCTCCTTGGAGACGCGCTGGTAGTAGCCGGTGTAGTCGCTGCTGGTGAAGGCGTTTTCCTGGCCGCCGACCGCGGCGACGGTCTGCGAGAATCGCCCGCCGGGATTCTTCTGGGTGCCCTTGAACAACAGGTGTTCCAGGAAATGCGCGATGCCCGACTTGCCCGGCGGCTCGTCGGCGGCGCCGACCTTGTACCAGAGCATGTGCGTGACGACCGGCGCGCGCCGGTCCGGCACGACCACGACTTCAAGCCCGTTGGCGAGCTTGAAGTACGACACGTCGGATTTGGGGGCGGCCTGCGCAACCGAGGCCTGCGCGGCCGCGGCATTGGCGCCGCCAAGGTGCAGCCCGGCCGCGACGGCTAGGCAGGCGATGGCTTTTAGGATGGAGGTGGATGTCGTCAGTTGGTTCGGCAATTGAATCTCGCGAGGTCGTCACCAAAATTGGCGTCACGCGAAAGCTGGCGATGCACGGAGTGCCGCGCAAGCCCTGTGCGAGTACACGCCGGTTTACCGTTAGCGATGCGGGATGTGGCGGTCCGCCTCCGACGGCGGCTTCCACTGCTGTTTGCCCACACCGTAGGGCTGGTTGGGCGAGGGTGTGCGGTAGCCGACCGGCGGTTCGGTCAGGCTGCCCCGCGCCGGCTCGCGGGTGAAGGTGGCGTATTCCTCCTTGGGCCTCCCGATGGACGAGAACGGGCTCTTGGCGCCCAGCTCTTCAATTGTCGAAGGACGTTGCGTGTCCTCGATCGTCGGCCCGGGCCGGACAACCGCCTGCCTGCCGCGACGCGGAGCGCCGGGGACGGTGAGTTCGCCCGGCGCCAGCGGCCGGGATGCGTCGTCCGGATCGGGGTTGGACGCCCTGCGCTCGGACTTCGCCCGCCTGGCGCGTTCGACGTCCGGGTCCTTCGGCCAGGCCGCGGCGGGTTGGGTGTTGGCATTGCGCTGCGGCGCCGGCAATTGGCCGCTCGGCGGCAGAACGAGCGGCGCCCGCTCGCGGTATTCGATCCCGGACTCGCCGTCGGGCCGGAGGCCGAAGCCCTTCAGGATATCCCGGAGAATCTTGACGTCGGGCAGGTCGTCTTCGTTGTCGTCGTTGGCCTGGGCGCCGAACTGCGCGCCGCCGACGACCAGTGCGACGCCAAGGGCCGCCGCAGCGACTGCGCGGCTCCACCGGACACTGCGACCCGACCCGATCATGACTTTACCCATGGTGAGCGGAAGCCTCGGCAATCTCGAAGGTTTTCGCCCCTGGCGCCGCAGTATCCGCCGGATCAGGGCGCTTTTGCGGCGCGGTCTCCCACGAAGGATTCATACAACAAGACGGCCACCCCGGCAACGATGGCTACATCGGCGAAGTTAAAGACGTACCAATTGAACCGCCAGGTCGCGGTTTCGGCGTGCAACAACACGAAATCGGCCACCGCGCCGTAGGCCGCGCGGTCGATGCCGTTACCCACCGCCCCTCCGACGATCAGGCCCAGCGCCAGTGCGGTGAGCCGCGAGGCGGTGCGCGCCAGCCATATCCACAGGAGCGCGACCGCGACGGCCTTGAGCGCCAGCAGCGCCCACTGTCCCAGCGGCCCGTCCTGCTGGAACAGCCCGTAGCTGATGCCACGGTTCCAGGTCAGCACGACGTCGACAAAGGGCATGACCGAGACCATGCCCTTCTCGCCGAGGCGATAGACGAACAACAGCCAGAGTTTGAGCGCCTGATCGGCGACGCAGACGGCGGCGGCGATACCGAGGCCGAAGGCCGAGAGCGGACCCCGCAGAAAAGACGGACGGGCGCCGGGCTCCGCCATTGCCGCGGTCACTCCGCGGCCCGGCGCATGGTTTCCCATTCGCGCAGCGCCTTGGCGTCGCGCGGCGTCACATCCGGGTATTGCGGATCGGCGCCGACCGCGTGGGAGATTTTCCACGAGCGCGCGCACTTGGTGCCTTCGGCAAGATTGACCGTGACCGCGACGCCGGGAACTTCCGGCATGCGGAAAGCATTCGCGGGACCCTCGTCGTTGGCGAGAGTCGCGCCCGAGGTGATGCAGATTTCGGCGAGGTCGGCATCGACCAGCGCCTCGAACAATTCAGGATTGGATACGTGCACGATCGGATCGGCTTCGAGCGAGGAGCCGATGCGCTTGCCCGCGCGCTCGATCTCCAGCGCGCCGGTGACCGCACGGCGCACCAGACGGATCCTGCGCCACTTCTCGGCGAGTTTGTCGTCGCGCCACGACGCAGGCACGTCCGGGAAGGTTTCCAAATGGACGGAAGCGGCGTCGCCGGGATTACGCGCACACCAGGCCTCTTCCGCGGTAAAGCACAGCATCGGTGCGAGCCACGTCACCGTGCAGCGGAACAGGTGATCGACCACGGTCAGCGCGGCCTTGCGCGTCGCCGACGAGATCGGGTCGCAATAGAGCGCGTCCTTGCGGACGTCGAAGTAGAACGCCGACAGGTCCGTGGTCATGAAGTGGTTGAGCGCGGCGAAGATGCGCTTGTAGTCGAATTCGGCGTAGGCCTTGCGGACCGTCTCGTCGAGCTCGGACAGCCGGTGCAGCATCAGCCGCTCCAGCTCCGGCATCTTCTCCGGCGCAATCGTGTCGTCCTCCGGCCGGAAGTGCGCCAGCGTGCCGAGCATCCAGCGGACGGTGTTGCGCAGCTTGCGGTAGGTCTCGACGGTGGTTTTCAGGATTTCCGGGCCGATGCGAAGGTCGTCGGCGTAGTCGGAGGCGCAGACCCACATCCGCAGGATATCGGCGCCGGCGTTCTTCATCACGTCCTGCGGCGCGGTGACGTTGCCGAGCGACTTCGACATCTTGCGGCCCTGCTCGTCGAGCACGAAGCCGTGGGTCAGCACCACGTCGAACGGCGCGCGGCCGCGCGTGCCGCAGCTCTCCAAGAGCGAGGAGTGGAACCAGCCGCGGTGCTGGTCGGAGCCTTCGAGGTACATTACGACCTCGTTGCCGCCGTCGTGCTTGCGCTTGATGCCGGACAGCGCCGGAAAGTGCCGTGCGTCGTCGAGCACGAAAGCGTGCGTCGAGCCGCTATCGAACCAGACGTCGCAGATGTCGTCGACCTTGTGCCAGATCGCTGGATCGTAGTCGGGCTGCAGGAAGCGCGCCGCTGCGCCGGCCCTGTACCAGGCGTCGGCGCCCTCCTTCTCGAAGGCCTCGACGATGCGCTTGTTGACGCGCTCGTCGTTCAGGATGTCGACCGAGCCGTCGGGCCTTTCCTTGACGAACACCGCGATCGGCACGCCCCAGGCGCGCTGGCGCGAGATCACCCAGTCGGGGCGGTTCTCGATCATGCCGTTGATGCGGTTCTCGCCCGCGGCGGGCACCCAGCGGGTGTTCTGGATTTCGCGCAGCGCGATCCGGCGCAGTGTGCCGTCGAGGCCCCGCACCGGCTTGTCCATCGCGATGAACCATTGCGGCGTGTTGCGGAAGATCACCGGCTTCTTGGAGCGCCAGGAGTGCGGATACTGATGCTTCAGCCGGCCGCGCGCGATGATGTTGCCGGCTTCCGCGAGCGCCTTGATGACGGCCTCGTTGGCGTCGCCCTTCTCGCCCTTGTCGGTGATGACGCGCTTGCCGGTGAAGCCGGGCGCGGCTTCCGTGTAGGCGCCGTTCTCGTCAACGGTGTAGGGGATCGCGGGATTAATATTTTGTGCGAGTAGGCTTCTGCCATTTGAAGTCCACAGTTCAAAGTCCTCGCGGCCGTGTCCCGGAGCGGTGTGAACAAAACCCGTGCCGGTGTCGTCGGTGACGTGATCGCCTTCGAGCAGGGGTACAGGAAATTCGTAGCCCGGAATGGCTTTTGCGAGGGGGTGGTGACATGTCGGAATATCAGATGGGTCCACCTCACGAATGCGCTGGTAGCTATCAACCTTAGCGGCCTTAAAAACGTCTGGAGCAAGCTTGTCCGCAACAACGAAGTGTTGTCCGGTCTTTGCCCAATTGCTCTCAGCTGCCGCAGTTACTTGATAAAGGCCATAAGCGACTTTGCGAGAGTATGCGATGGCGCGGTTGCCTGGCAGCGTCCAAGGAGTTGTTGTCCAAATAACAACACTCGCTTCTAGCTCACCTAGTTCATCCGGCATTGACTGCACCCGCTTATCCGGTTGGATCCAAGCTTTGTGCTGTTTGGTGCCAATCGGATTGACCGGAAACTTCACCCACACCTGATCGCTCGTATAATCCTCGTACTCCACCTCCGCTTCGGCGAGCGCGGTCTTCTCCACCACGCTCCACATCACCGGCTTTGAGCCGCGATACAGCGTCCCGTTCGCCGCGAACGCCATCAGCTCTTTCGCAATCTGCGCTTCGGCGGCGAACGCCATCGTCGTGTACGGGTTGTCCCAGTCGCCCTCGACGCCGAGGCGCTTGAACTCCTCGCGCTGCACGTTGAGCCAGTGCTCGGCATAGGCGCGGCACTCCTTGCGGAACGCGATCATCGCCGCGGGGTCGGAGAGATTCGGCTTCTGCTTGTTCTTGGAGCGGTAGTTCTCTTCCTCGATCTTCCACTCGATCGGCAGGCCGTGGCAGTCCCAGCCGGGTACGTAGTTGGAGTCGTAGCCCAGCATCTGCTGGCTGCGCGTCACCACGTCCTTCAGGATCTTGTTGAGCGCGTGCCCGATGTGGATGTTGCCGTTCGCGTAGGGCGGGCCGTCGTGCAGGATGAAGCGCGGCTTGCCCTTGGCCTTCTCGCGCAGGCGGCGGTACAGGCCCTGATTTTCCCAGCGCTTGAGCAATTCCGGCTCGCGCTGCGGCAACCCCGCGCGCATTGGGAATTCGGTCTGCGGCAGGAACAGCGTCTGGCTGTAATCGCGCCCGGCCGGTTTGGGGCTGTCCGGATTGTCGTTCATGGCGCGGTGTGTAGCAGGACGCCGATCCCCGGCAAAGCGTCAGCCCGGCACGCCCAGCGCCGGAAACGCATCCGGCGCGCGCGCCAGCAGATGCCGCGCCTGGCTGGAATCCTGATCCATGCGGCGGATCAGCTCCTCCACGCCGTCGAAATTCATCTCCGGCCTGATCCAGCCGATGAAGGCGACATCGAGCGCGGCCCCGTAGAGGTCGCCGGAGAAGTCGAACAGGAAGATTTCGAGCAGCACCGCGCCGGTGTCGAACATCGGACGGCGGCCGAAGTTGGCAACGCCGTCGTAGCGCTCGCCGCCGACGCCGACCCGCACCGCATAGACCCCGTGCTTCAGCGCGCAGTCCGGATCGAGCCGCAGGTTTGCGGTCGGATAGCCGAGCGTGCGGCCGCGCTTGTCGCCGTGCACCACCTGGCCGGTGACGAACCAGGGATAGCCGAGCAGCTCGGTTGCTTCCGCAACATGACCTTGCGCGAGCGCATCGCGGACCGCACCCGACGATACGCGCTGCCCGTGCAGCATGAACGGCGGCACCACATCGACGCTGAAGCCGTGGATACCGCCCTGCTCCGAAAGGAACTCCGGCGAGCCGCGCCGCTCCTTGCCGAAATGGAAGTTGAAGCCGATCACCGCCCCCGCGACCCCGAACCGCTCCATCAGGATGCGCTCGACGAACTCCTCCGCGGTGAGGCTCGCGAGCGCGGCATCGAAGGTCAGCAGGATCGCGCCGTCGAGTCCGGTGGCGGCGAGCAAGCGGAGCTTCGCGGCCTCCGACGACAGGCGGAACGACGGCAGGTCGGGCTGAAAGAAGCTGCGCGGGTGCGGCTCGAAGGTGAGCACGGCCGCCGGACGCTGCGCCGCCCGCGCCCGTTCCAGCGCCGCGGAGATCACCGCCCGGTGGCCGAGATGCACCCCGTCGAAGTTGCCGATGGCGACCACCGCCTCGCGCAACCGCTCGGCGCTGTCTTCGTTGCGCACCACTGTAAATTGGCGATCTGCGAGTGTATCGGCCATGGCTGTCTTCGGCTTACCCTGCTGCCGCCGGCCGGCGAATCTCGGCGCGGAGCAAGGGCTTGCAGGCAACGTGTCGGTTCTTGCGCGGGCAAGTCAAGATCGCCGGCCTGGGCTGCGGAGCCGCATGCGATTGACGGACCGTTAACCCATGCGGCCATGGGTCCGCGGTCCAATTCACGTAAATTAACCGGATATTTAGCGTGATTTTCCTAGTGTCCGATCCAATGGGAGGAGGGGCCGGCTGCGCGCCGGGGGCCTCCCACTGCGCATTGCGCCGGCGGCCGTAGCTCAAGCGGTTCGTATCGGGCGCGCACGGAGGGACTTGATGGCCGTCGATCTGTCCATGCCGATCCTTGTGGTGGACGACTACAACACCATGGTCCGCATCATCCGGACCCTCCTGCGCCAGATCGGATTTCACGACGTCGACGACGCCAGTGACGGTTCGAGCGCCTTGTCGAAGCTCGAGCAAAGGCAATACGGGCTGATCATTTCCGATTGGAACATGGAGCCCATGACCGGCTACGAACTGCTCAAGCAGGTGAGGGCGCATCCGGCGATGGGCGCGACGCCCTTCATCATGGTCACCGCCGAGTCGAAGACCGAGAACGTCATTGCCGCCAAGCAGGCCGGCGCCAGCAACTACATCGTCAAGCCGTTCAACGCCGAAGTGCTCAAGGCCAAGATCGAGGCGGTGTTCGCGGAGCATTCGCCGCAAGCGGCGTAACGTCGCTTCGCCGGCCCGCGCATTGCCGGACAGGCCTCGCTACCACACCAGCCGGCGTGTGATCGCCTTCGGCGCGATGCCGGCTTCGTCGAACATCTTGCGGACCGCCGACAGGTCGGGGTCGTGCCGGTCTCCCAGCTCCTCGGCGTGGATTCCGGCGGTCACGAACAGGCAATCGATCCCGTAGCGGGTCGCGCCCGTGAGGTCGGTGCGCACGGAATCGCCGATCGCGAGCGTGCGCGCCAGCGGGGCGGCCGATCCGCGCGCCGTGGCGACGCGCTGCATAGCCTGATCGTAAATCGGCGCGTGCGGCTTACCGGCGTAGAGCACTTCGCCGCCCAGTTCGCCGTAGAGATCCGCCAGCGCGCCGGCGCAATAGACCAGCCTGGTTCCGCGTTCGACCACGAGGTCGGGGTTACCGCACAGCATGAACAGTCCGCGCGCGCGGATGTCGGTCAGCAGCCCGCGATAGGTTTCCGGCGTCTCGATCTCGTCGTCGGCAAGCCCGGTGCAGACCACGTAGTCCGCCTCCCGCCACGGCACGAAGCTGAGGCCGAGCCCGTCGAAGATCGGCAGGTCGCGCTCCGGCCCGATGTGGAACACCTTCTTGCCCGCACGCTTCTCCATCACCGCGCGGGTGACGTCGCCGGAACTGACGATGGCATCGTAGGCCTCGCGCGGCACCTTCAGCCGATCGAGCAGTTTGACGACAACTGCGCCGGGCCGCGGCGCATTTGTGATCAGGACCACCCGGCCGCCTTTGGCGCGAAACCGGATCAGCGCGTCGCACGCGTCGGCGAACGCCTCGACGCCGTTATGGATGACGCCCCAGACGTCGCTCAGCACCGCGTCGTAACCGGGCGCGAGTGCCGAGAACCGCTCGGTCAGTGTCGGACCTGCTGTCAAAACGCGGCACCCGCCTTTGCGTTCGGCTGCGCGCGCGCAGAGCCTTCCGCGAGGTTCTGCAAGGCGTCGGGCCGCACCGGCCGCGGCGGCGAGAACAGGAAGCCCTGCCCGAAGCGGACGTCGTAATCGAGCAGGTTGACCACCTGCACCTCGGTTTCGATCCGCTCCGCGATCAGGCTGATGCCGTGGCGCCCGAGCAGGTCCGACAGGTCGGCCGCATGGATGTCGACGCCGGGAGCCGCGGCCTCGCCCAGGAGCATCTGGGCCGGCACCTTGACGTAGCGGATGCCGCGCTCGATCAGGTCGCGCGGCTCCATGCGCAGGTCGGTGAGATTGTCCATGCAGAACCTAAAGCCGAGTTCGCGCAGCGCGACAAGACTTTCGGTTTCGAGCGGCCCCATGGCGCGCAGCGTGCTCTGCCGGAATTCGAGCACCAGCGACGGCGCGAGCGCGCGGTTTGCGTCCATGAATTGCAGAATCTGCGGGAACAGCCGTGCGTCGTTGAGCGTCGCTCCCGCGATATTGCAGAACAGGCCGATGTCGCGGTTCTTGAGCTGCAGCCGGCGCACCACCTGGACGCAGCGGTTCAGGAGCAGCTGGTCGATCCGCTGCATCAGGCCGGCCGATTCCGCCGCGTCGAGGAATTCGGTCGGCGTGATCAGCGCGTCGTCCTCGTTGCGCAAGCGCGTGAACGCCTCGTAGAAGCGGACCTTGCGCTGCGGCAGCGTCACGATCGGCTGCAGGTGAAGCTCGACACGGTTGGCCTCGAGGGCGTTGCGAACGGCCCGGGCGGTCTCGTCTTTATTCGACTTCGGCGCGGCCCGCGGGCGCGCCGGCTTGCGCTCGGGCTCGACCAGTTCCGAAATTCCGGCGGGCTCGGTCATGACCGGCGGCGCCGCCGGCGCCCGGTCCGCGCTGCCCGCCTGGGTCTTGACGTTGGTGAGCTTGACCTCAAGCACCGCGACCGTTTCCGCCAGATGCTTGACCAGTGTGCCGAGCTCGCCCAACTCGACGGTTATCGGCTCGGTCACGGCGCGCGTGCGCTCGGCCGCGTTGTCGGCGATCTTGTCGCCCTGGCCCTCGATCGCGGTGGTCCGCCGCGCCAGTTCCGCCACCTGGCGGGACAGGTCCGCGGTCCCGCGCGACAGGTCGGCGATCTGCGCGCCGAGTTCGGCGCGGTCGCGCAGCCGCGCGCTCATGGTGTTGTAGAAGACGAGCGCGACCAGCACCCCGAGCGCCAGGAAGCCCGCCTCCGTCACCCCGAGGCCGAGCAACAGATAGAGCACGGTGCCCAGCGATGCCGCGATCAGCACCATGCAGACGGCGATGAATAGGGCACCAAGGCGCGGCATGGAGACTCCGGGGCGGCGGTCAGACGGCGCTGATTCGCCCAGTCCCGCTCAATGTCCATGAGGCCCCGCCGCAGTGCAAGCGACCCCTGGGCGCCCGGTCCGGCAAGTCCTGAGGGGAACGGGCGCCGGTGTCGCCGTGCCGGCGGTTTCCCCCTATAAGGCATGCCGTCCCGCAGAGGCCCGGCCGCGATGCAATCCGCCGTCGAGTTCATCGAGCAGCGTCCGCGCACGGCGCTGCTTGCCTTCATGGCGCTGCATCTCGCGGTGTGGGCCGCGCTGCCCGCCACGCTCTATCCCAACCTTCCGCTCGACCTCATCGAGGCCCTGATCTACGGCCGCGAATGGCAACTCGGCTACGACAAGCTGCCGCCGCTGCCGTGGTGGCTGGTCGAGGTCACGTACCGGGTATTCGGTCCGGACTTGTTCTTCTATGCAATGGCGCAGGTGGCCGTGCTGGCGGCATTTGCGGCGGTCTGGGCGCTGGCGCGGCCGCTCGTCGGAGCGACCGGGGCGCTGGTTGCGCTGCTGCTGCTCGACGGCCAGCACTACGTCAATTTCACCGCCGCCAAGTTCAACCACGACGTCATCCAGCTGCCGTTCTGGGCGCTCACGGGCTACGCGTATTGGGCGGCGCTAAGGCGCGGCCGGATGGTGCATTGGGCGCTGCTCGGGCTGGCGCTCGGGCTTGCGTTGTGGGCGAAATATTTCGTCGTCGTCCTGGCGCTGCCCCTTGGGCTGTTTCTGCTGTTCGACCGCGAGGCGCGGCGCGCGCTGGCGACGCCGGGGCCCTACATTGCCGCAGCGATTGCACTGGCGGTCGCTGCACCGCACCTGATCTGGCTGGTGCAGAACGATTTCCTGCCGTTCCGCTATGCCGACGCGCGCGCCGTCCTGCCGCGCGGGCCGGGCGATCACATCATCCGCCCGCTGCAGTTCGCGGCGAGCCAGTTCGCCTTCCTGTTGCCCGTTCTGGCGATGGCATTGCCGCTGGTGCTGCCCAAAGGCGAGCGTGCCGCACCTTCGGCGGCCGCATTCGACCGCCGGATCGTGACGCTGCTGGCGTTCGGGCCGGCTGCGGCGGTGATCGCGCTGTCGCTCGTCACCGGGCGAGGCACCGTCGCGATGTGGGGCTATCCGCTGTGGCTCTTCCTCGGCCTGTGGATCGTGCTCGCGGCCGGCGCCGTGCTCGACAGCCATCGCCTGAAGCGATTTGTCAGATTGTGGGCGGCGATCTTTGCCGCCTTCGCGGTGGCGTTCGTTATCGGCTACGGCGTGCTGCCGGCCTACGACGGACGCTATCGCGCGGTGTTCTTTCCCGGCGATCGGCTCGGCGCCGAATTGTCTGCGCGATTCCGCGCGCTGACCGGCCAGCCGTTGCGCTACGTCATCGGCTCGATGTGGGACGGCGGCAACGCCTCCCGCTATGCGCCGGAGCGGCCGCGCGTGCTGATCGACGGCAGGCCGTCGCGCGCGCCCTGGATCGATCTCGGCGACCTGCGCGCCAAGGGCGCCGCCGTGGTCTGGGTGAGCGGCGATCCGCGCGTGCTGCCGCCGCAGTTCCGCGCCGTGGCCGAGGACGCCGAGGTGCAGGCGCCGTTCAGCCTGCCGTACCGGCGCGGCAAGGGCGAGGTCGTTGTCGGCTGGGCGGTGCTGCGGCCGCGGCCCGCGGTGGCGCAGGCGCCGGGCAACTAGAGCCTTTTCGGCTTTGATGGAATCAAAGCCGGGCTCTAGCTTTTTTGTTTTGACGCGATTTCTTCACGCGAACCGGTACCCACTTCGCTCGAAAACGCCATAGGTTCAGCGCCGGCTGCGGTCGGAGTCGATCTCGCCGTCGATCAGGTGGATGCGGCGGTGCATCCGTTCCGCAAGAGCGATGTCGTGGGTGACGGCGACCACGGTGCGGCCGTTGTCGACGATTTCCTTCAGCAGCTCGAAGACCTGCTCGCTCGATTTGGAGTCGAGCGAGCCGGTGGGCTCGTCGGCAAGGATCACGGCGGGCTCGTTGGCGAGCGCGCGCGCCACCGCGACGCGCTGGCGCTGGCCGCCGGAGAGCTGATCGGGCCGCTTGCCGAGGTGGTCCGCCAGTCCGAGCGACGACAGGAGGTCGCGCGCCCGGTCGCGCATGTCGCTCTCGGATCGCGCGCCGAGCGCGCGCATCGGCAGCGCCACATTGTCCAGGATGCTGAATTCCTGGAGCAGAAAGTGAAACTGGAACACGAAGCCCAGCATCGACAGCCGCGTGAACGCGCGCTCGTCCTCGGTCATGTGCGCGGTCGCCCGGCCGCGGATCAGCACTTCGCCTTCGGTCGGCAGGTCGAGCAGGCCCAGGAGATAGAGCAGCGACGATTTACCGGACCCGGACGGGCCGGTGATCGCGACGAACTCGTTGTCGCCGATGGCAAGATCGATGCCGCGCACCAGCGTGGTCGGAACGACGCCGGGCAGAATGCGCGTGACGCCGCGGGCCTCGATCAGCGGGACCGGCGCGGGCTTCGGTTCGCGGATTTCCGACGTGCGCGTCTCGGTCATGTGGCGCCCCGGATGATCTCGACCGGATGCAGTCGCGCGGCCTTGCGCGCCGGCGCGTAGCCCGCCGCGAACGAAGACAGAAGCGCCACCGCGCCCGCGACCCCGTAGTGCCAGGACTTGTAGGCGATCGGCAGGTGGGTGATGTCCATGAACGGGCTCTTGATCTCGATCGAGCCGAGCGCGATGCAGAGCAGATAGCCGAGCACAAAGCCTACGAGCGCGCCGGCCAATCCGATCATCTGCGCCTCGACCACGAAGATCGAGCGGACCGTGCGCTCGTTGAGGCCCAGCGATTTCAGGATCGCGATGTCGCGCGCCTTCTCGTGCGTGATGGTGGAGATGATGTTGTAGGTGCCGAAGCTCGCGACCAGCAGAATGGCGCCGACGATCGTGTACATGATGACGTTGCGGATCACGAGCGAGCTGAGCAGGTCCTCGTGCGCCTCCTGCCAGGACACCGACTTGTAGTCGGTCTGGCGCTCGATCCGCGACGCCACCTCCCGCGCTTCCATCGGATCGCCGACGCGAATGCGCAGTTCGTTCACCAGCCCGGTCTGGCGCGCGAGCACCTGCCCGGTCCGGACCAGCACGTAGGCGGAGCCTTCGTCGACCGAGGCAATGCCGGACCTGAACAGGCCGACCACCTGCGCGCTGGCCTGCGTGCCTTCGCTGGTCTGCACCGTGATGTTGGAGCCGACGCGGGCGCCGATCTTCTCCGCCAGGCGTTCGCCGACGATGATCGCGTTGGTGGCGGTGTAGAGCGAACTGAGCGTGCCCTGCCGCATCTGGTTCGGCAGCTCGGACACCCGTGCCTCGCGCCGCGGATCGATGCCGGTGATGCTCGCGCCCACGTCGCGCGTGGCGTAGCGCAGGATCGCCTGCACCTTCACCGACGGCGCGACGGCGCCGGGAATCCAGGCCTCCAGCGCGGCCATGGTGGCGAGCGGGTTCTTGATGCCCTTGCGGCGCACCGACGGCGTCAGGCCGTGGATCTGCGCAGCGTCGTACGCCTGCTCGGCCGGCTGCGGCGGCGGATTGCGGCGCTCGTCGTTCACCGTGATATGCGGCAGCGCGTTGACGAGCTGGCGGATGAAGTCGTCCTGCGAGCCTTGCATGAGGCCCGCCATCATCACCGAGAATCCGACGCCGACCGCGACGCCCGCGATCGCGACGCCGGTCTGCCGCGCGCGCGAGCGCACGTGGGTCCAGGCGATCTGCAGGACCAGGTTCATGGCGCGGCGGGCGATGGTGCGATCCGCACGCGGGACCCGTCCTTCACGTCGCTGCGTACCGGCGAGACGACGCGTTCGCCTTCGCGCAATCCGGAGACGATTTCGCTCTGGCGTGTGCCGCGGATGCCGACCGCGACCGGCCGGCGCGTCGCCCGGCCGCCGTCGATGACGAACACCGCGTTGTCCTGGATCGCATCGCTCGGCACCAGCAGCGCGTTCGGCATTTCGCGGCTGACGATGTTGGCCTCGACGCTCATGCCGGGCTTGAGCGGCGAGTCGTCCGGCAGGCCCAGCCGGATGCGATAGGTCTTGGTGACCGGGTCGCCCATCGGCGTCATTTCGCGCACGTTGGATTCCAGCCGCTGACCGGGAAACGCGTCGGTGCGCAGCAGCGCGATCTGGCCGATCCGGACCCGCGGGATGTCCTCTTCGTTGACCTCGGCGACCACCTGCAGCGGCCTCGGCACGCCGACACGGAACAGCACCTGGCCGACGTCGGCGATCTCGCCGATCTCGCCGTCGCGGCGCAGCACGACGCCGTCGATCGGAGAGCGGATCACGTAGTCGGCGATCTTGACCTGCTGCAGCGCGATCAGCGCCTGCATCTGGTTGACGTCGCGCGACGCGCGCTCGAACGCCTGTGCCGTGGTGACGCCGCGGCTGATCAATTCGCTGACGCGCGCCAGCTCGCGCTGCAGGAATTCCTCGCGGGTCTGAAGCTCCTTGAGCTGCGCCTGCGCCTCGCGGTCGTCGAGCCGGGCGAGCACATCGCCCTTGACCACGTTCTGGCCCTCGCAGGCGCACAGGTCGACGATGCGGTCGCGGACGACGGTGGTCACCTTGGCCCAGCGCACGGGCTCGACCGAGCCGGTGGCGTAGACGATCTCGACCGCGGTTCCGCGCTGGACCGCCGCGGCCGAAATCTGCGCCGGCGCGCCGTAAAACCACCACAAGCCCGCGCCCGCACATGCGGCGATCACCACAAGCCAGATCAGGTGTTTGCGCGTCATCGATACCGTGCCCGTCCGGCCGTCTTGCGTCAGGTGCAGATATGCTCGGAATACCCGGATGACAGTATTGACACAGCGCAACCGGCGCCGGGGCCGCGATTGGTCCGGGGGTTAATTTGGGCCAATTCGGATGCGCTTCGGTACGCTGCGGCTATTCGGCGGCGTGTGCCGCTTCGACGTCATAGGCAACCAGCGCGACCACGTGATCGCGCAGGTCCTGCACGAAATTAGGATCGCCCTTGATTTCAGAGACGCTCCGCGGCGGGGGCAGGGCCCGGCCATCCCTGGTCAGCGATTCGGCGTATAGCGACAAGGCTTCGCCGGCGTTGAGCAATGCCTCGTCGACAGTATCGCCCGCAGAAAAGCAGCCCGGCAGGTCCGGAAACCAGAGGCCGACAGCCTTTTCCGATCCGGCGTCTTCGACGATGGCGACATAGTGCGGCATAGATCAGGCCTTCAATCGGGCTCCCAATTTGCCTGCTTGTATATGGCCCGAACAAGGCCGCGCCCCAAGTCCTTTTTTGGATGAGGCAATACGATGGTTTCTCTCGAATTAGGGTGCTTGAAGACATGGTGCGAGCCGGTCACGCGCTCCAACAGCCAGCCGTCCTGCTCAAGACGGCGTTTGATGTCGCGGCTGTTGGTCAGCATTGGTGCCTCCACATCTATGCGGGGCACTTACGCAATCGAACGCTCGAACGGAAGGCGTAGGAGCGAAAACCACTACCGAGCGTGCCCCGGCCTTCCCAAAACGCCCCGAAACTTCCTTTTTGGTGCGAATGGGATATCACACTAGCGCGCGGATCACCCTTCCCACCTTGTCGAAAATCTCGCCGATCTGGTTCTCGCTCACGATCAGCGGCGGCGTCACCGCGATCGAATCGCCGACGATGCGGAACATGATGCCCTCGTCGTGGAAGCCGCGCTCCATCGCCTCGAAGCCGCGCTTGCCGACCGCGTCGGGCCGCGAGGCGAGGTCGATGCCCGCCGTCAGTCCCACGCAGCGGATGTCGAGCACCTTCGGGTTGCCCTTCAAGGTCATCGCGGCGTCGTACCACTTCGGCTCGATTGTCTTCGCCCGCGCGAACAGGTCCTCGTCGCGGTAGAGATCGAGCGCGGCGAGCCCCGCGGCGCAGGCCAGCGGATGCGCCGAGTACGTATAGCCGTGGAAGAACTCCACGACATGCTCCGGCCCGTGCATGAAGGCGTCGTGGATGCCCTTGCGCAGGATCACGCCGCCCATCGGCACGCTGCCCGAGGTGACGCCCTTGGCGAAGGTGATCATGTCCGGCACCACGCCGTAGCGCTCGGCGGCGAAGGCGTGGCCGAGCCGCCCGAAGCCGGTGATGACCTCGTCGAAAATCAGCAGCAGACCATACTTGTCGCAGATCGCGCGCAGCCGTTCGAGATAGCCCTTGGGCGCGGGCAGCACCGCGGTCGAGCCCGCCATCGGTTCGACGATCACGCCGGCGATGGTGGTGTCGCCGTGCAGCGCGACGATGCGCTCCAGTTCGTCGGCGAGATGCGCGCCCCATTCCGGCTCGCCGCGCGAGAACGCCTGCTGCTCGCGATTGTAGGTCGCCGGCAGGTGGTCGACGCCCGGCAGCATGACGCCGAACGCCTTGCGGTTGTTGGCGAGCCCGCCGACCGACATGCCGCCGAAGCCGACGCCGTGATAGCCGCGCTCGCGGCCGACGAAGCGGGTGCGCTGGCCCTGGCCCTTCGCCACCCAGTAGGCGAGCGCGATCTTCATCGCGGTGTCGGCGGCTTCCGAGCCGGAGTTGCAGAAGAACACGTGGTCGAGGTCGGGCGGCGCGAGCGCCGCGATCCGGCTCGCGAGTTCGAAGGCGCGCGGATGGCCGAACTGGAAGGTCGGCGCGAAGTCGAGCTCCTCCGCCTGCTTCTGGATCGCCCGCACGATCGGGTCGCGGTTGTGGCCGGCGTTCGCGCACCACAGGCCCGCGGCGGCGTCGAGCACCGGCCGGCCTTCCGGCGTGTAGTAGTGCATGTCCTTGGCGCGGGCGATCAGCCGCGGCCGCGCCTTGAACGCGCGGTTGGCGGTGAACGGCATGAAGAAGGCTTCGAGATCGTTGGGGGCTGCCGCGGTGGCGGAGGTTCGTTGCGCCTGGAGGGCCATGGGACGACTCGCTTTCCTGATTGGCCGCCATTATCGGCCTTCGCCGGTAATGACAAAAGAGGGGGGCGCTGGTACGTACGCGCCACCTCTCGGCCGTGTCATGGCCGGGCTTGACCCGGCCATCCCGGCGAGATGGGCACTGTGCTCACCTAAGCGAGATGCCCGGCTCAAGGCCGGGCATGACGTCGCGGAGAGGTTGCCGTCAACTCGAACGCAACGCATGTCCAGCAAGACCAGCAAATTGAAGGCGCGGCTGCCGCGGGGCTTAGGCGACCGCGGGCCGGCGGAGATAGCGGCCACCCGCCGGATGGTCGAGGCGATCCGGCAGGTCTACGAGCGCTACGGCTTCGAGCCGGTCGAGACGCCGGCGATCGAATACACCGACGCGCTCGGCAAGTTCCTGCCCGACCAGGACCGCCCGAACGAAGGCGTGTTCTCGTTCCAGGACGACGACGAGCAGTGGCTCTCGCTGCGCTACGACCTGACCGCGCCGCTGGCGCGCTACGTCGCGGAGAACTTCCAGCATCTGGCGATGCCGTATCGCAGCTACCGCGAAGGCTGGGTGTTCAGGAACGAGAAGCCGGGGCCGGGGCGCTTCCGGCAGTTCATGCAGTTCGACGCCGACACGGTCGGCGCGCCCAGCATGGCCGCCGATGCCGAGATTTGCATGATGGCGGCGGACACGATGGAGGCGCTGGGAATCGCGCGCGGGCAGTATGTGGTGAAGGTGAATAATCGCAAGGTGCTCGATGGGGTGATGGAGGCAGCGGGATTAGATGGTGAAGCGAATTCAGCCAGACGCCTGTCTGTACTTCGCGCGATCGACAAATTTGACCGCCTAGGTATTCCAGGCGTTCAGGATCTTCTGGGGCCTGGCCGAAAGGATGAGAGCGGCGATTTCACTAAAGGTGCTGGTCTCACTAATGAAGCAATCAGCACAATAATGATGTTCGTCGTTGCTGAATCTCGAGATACCAACACGTCAACGCTGGCCAACGTCATTGCCAATATCAAGTTCGGAGAATCTGGGCGGGCCGGAATTTCTGAACTTCAAGAGATCGCCGAATTGGTCGATGCGGCTGGATACGGCGACCGAATTCGCATCGATCCTTCCGTCGTCCGCGGCCTCGAATACTACACCGGCCCGGTCTACGAAGTGGAACTGCTCCTCGAAACCAAGGACGAGAAGGGCCGCCCCGTGCGCTTCGGTTCGGTCGGCGGCGGCGGGCGCTACGACGGCCTGGTGTCGCGCTTCATGGGCCAGCCGGTGCCGGCGACCGGCTTCTCCATCGGCGTATCGCGCCTGCAAGCCGCGCTCACGCTGATCGGCAAGCTCGACTCCAAGCCCGCGCCGGGTCCCGTGCTGGTCACGGTGTTCGACCGCGACCGCGTCGCCGACTATCAGAAGATGGTCGCGACGCTCCGCAACGCCGGCATCCGCGCCGAGCTTTATCTCGGCAACCCCAAGCACAACGTCGGCCAGCAGCTCAGATACGCCGACCGCCGCGGCTCGCCTTGCGCCGTCATCCAGGGCGGCGACGAGAAGGCGAAAGGCGAGGTGCAGGTCAAGGACCTGATCGCGGGCGCCGCGCTCACCGACACCAAGGACCGCGACGAATATCTGAAGAAGCAGGCCGAGGCGCAGTTCGCGATTGCGGAGAGCGACATCGTCGCCGGCGTGCGCCGCGTGCTCGACCGCCACGGCGTGAAGTGGAATTGACGGCGCGCCGCCGCTGGAAAGACTTTTTGGATCGAAGCGCCGCTCGTCCCCGCGAAAGCGGGGACCCAGAGTTTTCAAAACTAGACCCCCGCTTTCGCGGGGGTGAGCGGAATTCCGTTGAGTGCCCAACGCTATGCGTTAAACGACCGCGAGCAGCTCGAAATCCCTCTCGGCCGAGACGTCCTGCGTCGTGTCGAGGGCGTGCCCGAGAATCTGCTCGGCAGCGTCGAAGCTGTCGATGATGCCGCGGAACTCGACGATCTTGCCGTCGCGGAACTGCATGAAATGCGCGATCCGGTAGCTGACGTTCTGTCCGGTCTTCGCCAGCACCGCTGAAAGCATTCCGAGCATGGCGACGCGGTCGCCGTCGATCAGGATCGTCGGCGTCACCACGTTCATCTTTGCGAAGATCGCCGGGAAGCGGCCGTTGAAGACCTGCAGGACCTCGGCGGCGCCGCGGCGCTGGCCGCAATGCGGCATCACACCCACCGGACCGGACAGGATCCAGTCAATGTCGTCGTCGAGGAACGGCGCGATGCTTGTCCCCTGGCGCGTCTTGTAGGCGCGATAGAATTCGTCGACCGTCGCCCGCGTGACGGCTTGCATGGTTGTCTCCCCGTGCCCCGGGGGCCAGTCAACACATGCGGTTTTGAGAATTCGTTAACGTTCCGGCCCGCCGGGTGGAATTTGCCCGCCAGGCCTGCGCGAAATCGACGCAGCCAATGGCCTAGTAAGCGATCCGCCCGAACAGCTTCATGCTCGCGCCAGGCATGGGGACCTCGTTCTTGCGGAACGAGACGTGGTTGCGGACCTCCTCGTCGAGCAGGTTGTTGCCGACGACGCCGACCGTGACCTGCCGGACTCCGGCGGGATGGTTCTTCAGCGTTCGGGTGTGCACCAGCTCGGCCTTCAGCAGGCTGTAGCCGCGGGTCGTCGTCTCGCCGGTCTCGGCGATGCGGTTCTGCGGCATGGCGTGCAGCAGGCTCAGGCGCGCGAGCCACTCGGCGCTGCGGAAATAGACGCCGCCGCCGATACGCTGCGGCGGGATGCGCGGCACGTTGGTGCCGTCGGTAAAGGTGGCGCGCACGATGTCGTACTGGCCGTCGACGCCGAAGAATCCGTTCCACGCCCGATGCACGTCCCACTGGAACTGGAACTCGCCGCCGCGGAAGTCGGCGTCGCGCTGGGTGTAGATCGCTTGCGCCAGCTCGTCCTCGACGCCGCAGCTTGCGAACTCGTGGCCGCATCGCACCCCGGTCAGCCGCCGGAAGATGAAGCCGTTGAACCAGGTGTGGTAGGCGGTGGCCTCGAACCGGAACCGGCCGTTCGGCTTGCGCAGGCCGGCTTCGACCGAGTGCGCGACTTCGATGTTGAGGTTCGGGTTGCCGATGTCGAACGTCTCGGTCGCGTGGTGGTTGCCGCGCGAGAGCAGCTCCGGCGCGCGCGGCGCGCGCTCGACGTATTGGCCGGTCAGGCTTCCGACCAAGCCCCAGGGCAGGCTCTTCAGTACTCCGGCGGCGGCGCTCACCGGGGTAAAGCTGCGGTCGCGCGCGATGGTCACGTTGGGGTCGACGAACAGGTCCGGTGTCGAGCCTGTGACGTTGACGCTCTCGATCCGCCCGGCGAACTGGAACCGAAGCGTGTCGCTGACCTTGAGTTCGTTGAAAATGTAGCCCGCGATGCTCTTCGTCGTGTTGGGGTCGAACAGTCCTGCCTCCTCGCCCGGCGCGGTCAGCGACTGGCGGGACCCCTGGACGCCGATGGCGGTGGTGAGCGCGCCGAGATTGAGATGAAACGGCGCGAACTGGAGTTCGGCGCGGCCCTCGTGCGACTTGTTGGTGAAGGTCTGGTGGATGGCGTCGGAACCGTCTTCTAGCGCGATCTCGTTGTGGCGATAGTCAGTGTGACCGGCCCAGAACCGCAGGCTTTCGATCGCTGCATGCTGCGGGCGGAACTCGCCCTTTGCTGTCACCTTGGTCTGTTCGAGGTCGATGCGCGTCCGGGTCTCGGCGGATTCTATGCCGGGCACGCGGTAGAAGCTCGCAAAGCGAGACACCGCCATGCCGACGAAGCCGCCGCCGAACAGGTACGAGCCGCCGATGGATTGCCCGTCGGCGCGCGCCGCCGAGTTCGGCTGGTGGCTGCCGACCGCGGGCGCGGGATCGGGCGGAAACAGATAGGGATATTTCGGAATGCCGTAGTCGCTTGCGCCGCGCGCAAACGCGTCGGCGTGGATCGCGAACGGTCCCTTGCCGACGTCGAGCAGCACCGAGCCTTCGAGCCCGTTGTCGACCGACGTCCATCCGCCGTTCAGTTCGGCGGCGAATCCGCGCGGCGGGATCGCAGTCGGGATGCGGTTGTTGCTCGCCTCGACCACGCCGCCGATGGCCTGCGAGCCGAAGCGCAGGGTCGCGGGGCCGCGGATCACCTCGACCTGGCGCGCCGACAGCGGATCGATGGGAACGGCGTGGTCCTCGCCGAGATGCGACACGTCGCCGACGCCGATGCCGTTTTCCTGGATGCGCACCCGGTTGGTGTCGAGGCCGCGCACGATCGGCCGGCTCGCCGCGCCCGGCGCGTAGCTCGATCCGGTTATGCCGGGCTTGGTCATCAATAGATCGCCGAGCGTGGCGCCAGGCGTGCGCTGGATTTCCTCGGCGGGAACCACCGTGACGGTCGCGAACTGGTCGGCGACGATCGGCAGCGTGCCTTGCAGGGTGGGTTCCGCCGGAGCGGCCGGCTGAGCTAGACCGGGCCCCCGGACGATTGGGCTCGGTGCGTTTACGGTGATCTGCGGAAGCGCGATGGCCTCCTGGGCCGACACGGTCTGGGCCGTCACTCCCTGCGCATTCAAGACCATGGCCATTGCAGCACTGCGCAACGCCCAACGCTTCCACTTCACCATCGTAAGCCAACCCTGCCTGACGCAACAATATTACGTTATGTTATATTATTACGTTACGTCAACACGGCTTGGCGCTTGTTCTGGGGATTGGCCGTAACCCGCCGGTTACCAACGGGAAATCGGCGTCGCGGCTGTTAAGCCCGTCCGGCGAACGGCGTCGAAACCTTAAGCTTGCCGTGCTAAAGGGCCGCCCGGCTCGCTCTTTGCGGGACCGAGCGGCCGAAAAACACGTCCGGAACGATGACCACCCCGACGCAGACATTGCAGCCCGACACGCGGGCCGAGGCGCTCGTCGCCGCCTATGAGCGCGCGGGCTATCGCCGCGTCGCGCCCGCGATCCTGCAGCCTGCCGAGCCGTTCCTCGACCTCTCGGGCGAGGACATCCGCCGCCGAATGTATCTCACGACCGACGTCGAAGGCCGCGAACTCTGCCTCCGCCCCGACCTGACCATTCCGGTGTCGCGCGATTACCTGGCGTCGAACGCGGCGGGCGCGCCGCAAGGCTTCTGCTATCTCGGGCCGGTGTTCCGCGACCGCGGCGCTTCGCCCGCCGAATTCGTGCAGGCCGGCATCGAGTCGTTCGGCCGTCCCGATACCGCTGCGGCGGACGCCGAGATGCTGGCGCTCGGCATCGACGCGACCGCGCACTACGGCATCGCCAAGCCCGACATCCGCATGGGCGACGTCGGGCTGTTCTCCGCGCTGGTCGCCGCCCTCGATCTCGCGCCGGCCTGGAAGCGGCGGCTGGTGAAGGACTTCAACCGCAAGTCCTCGCTCGCCCACGACCTCGACGTGCTGACGCTCGGCGCAACGGCGACCAAACCCGAGTACCAGGGCGTGCTGGCCGCGCTCGCCGGCTCCGATCCGCGCGCCGCGCGCGCGCTGGTGACGGACCTGCTCTCGATCGCCGGCATCACCGCGGTGGGCGGGCGCTCGGTTGGCGAGATCGCCGAACGCTTTCTGGAGCAGGCGGCGCTTGGCGCCGCGACCGGCCTGCCGCGCGAGACCCGTGCGCTGATCGAAAAATTCCTTGGCGTTGCGGGCGATCCCGACACGGCCGCGGCCGAGCTTCGCGCGATCGCCGCCGCCGCCCGGCTCGAAGGCGGGCTCGGGCCTGCGCTCGATCTGTTCGAGAGCCGCACCGGCTTTCTCGCCGCGCGCGGCGTCGACGTCGGCCGCATCGCGTTCTCGACCGCGTTCGGCCGCGGCCTCGACTACTACAGCGGCTTTGTGTTCGAGCTGCACGATCCCAACGCGAGTCCGAACGGACCGCTGGTCGCCGGCGGCCGCTACGACGGCCTGCTCACGCGGCTTGGAGCGTCGGCGCCGATCCCGGCGGTCGGCTTTGCGGTCTGGATCGAGCGGGCCGAAGCCTGCGGGAGCGCGGCATGAGCGCGCCATTCGTCATCGCGGTGCCCGCCAAGGGTCGGCTGCAGGAAAACGCCGAGGCGTTCTTCGCCCGCGCCGGCCTGCCGCTGTCCAAGCCGCGCGGCGCACGCGACTACCGCGGCGCCATCGGGGGCCTGCCCGAAGTCGAAGTGGCCTATCTGTCGGCCTCCGAGATCGCGAGCCAGCTCGCCCAGGGCGCGGTGCATATGGGCGTCACCGGCGAGGACCTGCTTCGCGAGATGATCCCCGACGCCGACGCGCGCGTGGTGCTGATCGAAGGTTTGGGCTTTGGCTTCGCCAACGTCGTGGTCGCGGTGCCGCAGGCCTGGATCGACGTGCGCACCATGGCCGACCTCGACGACGTCGCGACCGCGTTCCGCCTGCGGCACGACCGCAAAATGCGGGTCGCGACCAAGTACATCAACCTCACGCGCGGCTTCTTCGCCTCGCACGGCATCGTCGACTACCGCATCGTCGAGAGCGCCGGCGCGACCGAGGGCGCGCCCGCGGCCGGCACCGCCGAGCTGATCGTCGACATCACCACCACCGGCACGACGCTCGCCGCCAACGGCCTCAAGGTGGTCGACGACGGCACCATGCTGCGCTCGCAGGCCAATCTGGTCGCCGCCCGCAATGCGAATTGGGGCGACGCCGAGCGCAACATCGCGCGGCGCATTCTCGACCGCATCGCCGCGCGCGCCCGCGCACAGGCCTGTCGCGAGGTGCGCACGCGCTTTCCCGGCTGCAACGACGCGCTGCTGACGCAGGCGAAGGAAAAATTCGGCGTCGTCGCGCCGTTCGGCGGACCGACCTCGTCGGGCATGCTGACGCTGCATTGCCCGCCCGGTGCGGTGCACGAGCTTGCGAGCTTCATGCGCGAGCACGGCGCGCAGAGCATCACGGTCGCCGAGATCGAATACGTGTTCGCGCCGGACAATCCGCTTTACGCCAGGCTCACGTCCGGTCTTATCGGCTGACGCCGTAGCCCTATCGCCAAAAGCGAAGCGTGGCCCGCCGGCGGCGCTGTTATCCTGATCGCCTCGCCGGAGGAGATCATGATCCGAACGCCCGTCTGCGACCTGCTCGACATCGAACATCCCATCGCGCTCGGCGGCATGGGGTCGGCGTCGTCGCCCGCGATGACCGCCGCGGTCTCGCGCGCCGGCGGTCTCGGCGCGATGGGTTGCCACTACCTCACACCGCAGCAAATCCGCGAGCGCACCGCGGCGATCCGAAAGGAAACCAACAAGCCGTTCGGCCTGAACTTCCTGGTGTTTGACACCCACGAGGACGGCTTTGCCGCCGGGCTCGATCTGCGCCCGTCGGTGATGCAGTTCGCCTGGGCGCGGCAGGACCAGGACTTGAAGCTGTATTTCGACCGCGCGCATGCGATGGGCTGCAAGGTCACCTACATGGCCGGCGCGGTGAAGGAGGCGGTGCGTGCGGCCAGGGCCGGCGCCGACGTCATCATCGCGCAAGGCAGCGAGGGCGGCGGTCACGTCGGCTGGATGGGCTCGATGCCGCTGATCCCGATGGTCGTCGACGCGGTCTCGCCGATCCCGGTGCTCGCCGCCGGCGGTTTTGCCGACGGACGCGGGCTTGCCGCGGCGCTGTCGCTCGGCGCGCAGGGCATCCTGCTCGGCACCCGGTTCCTGGCCAGCCTGGAATCGCCGCTGCACCCGAACTTCAAGCAGGCCATCGTGGACAGCGACGGCCACGACACGCAGCTTTCCGAAATTCCCGATATCGCCGCGGGCGTGGTCTGGCCCGGCGCCATGACGCGCTCGCGCCGCAACAAGTTCATCGAGCGCTGGTCGGGTCAGGAGTGGGCGCTGCGCCAGCATCGCGCCGAGGCGCTGGCGAAGTTGCGGGCGGCGCGCGACGCGGGCGACGTCGACGAGGGCCCGCTGTCGATGGGGCAGGACGCGGGGCTGATCCGCGACATTCCGCCGGCCGGCGAAATCGTGATGCGGATCGCTCGCGAAGCCGAGCAGATTCTGGCGCAGCGGCTGCCTGCGTTGCTGTCGAACTAGCGTATGTCGTCCGCCGGCCGCTCGCGCTTTCGAAACACGACGAAGTGCGACAGCGAGAAGTTGACCAGGAAGCTCACCAGGATCGCGCAGCCCTTGGCGGCCCAGACCGGCATGAACTGCGCCGCGATCACCAGCACCGTCGTATTTGCGACCACGCCCGCAATGCCGGAGGCCGCGAACGCGCCGTAGTCGCGCCAGCGCAACTTGCGCCCGGACTCGCGGGCGAAGGTGATGAACGTGTTCATCACATAGGAGCACGACACCGCGACCAGCCAGGCGAGCACATTGGCCGCGACCAGCGACGTTGTTATCGTGGCGAGCGCCAGGAAAAAGATCGACGCGTCGATGGCGGTGTTGACCACGCCGATCGCGCCGAAACTCATCGCCTTCAGCGCCGCGCCGCGCTTGTGCCAGGCGTTGAGCGCACGATCCAACAGGGGCGGTAGCGGGGCCATCGCCACCGCTTAGACCTTTTGGCCTCTTCGGCAAAGCAGAAAGGCTCTAAGGATTTGATCTCCTGTGGTAATCCTGTTGCGGAGGCAGCCAAGACCGCTGCCAAGACAGGGTCCGGCGGGTGCGCTATAGAACGCCCGAAAGGGCCGCAATCCGGGACGACAAGGGCGGGATGGCCATGAATGCGACATCGCGGACAGGTCCGGCGGACGCGCCGGGGGGCGCGGAAACGGGCCTGTCGATCGTGGTCCCGGTCTACAACGAGGCCGCCGGGCTAGCCCGATTCCACGAGCGGCTCGCCGGCATCGCCCGCGGCCTGCGCCAGACGCGCGGGCTTGCGATCGAGGTCGTGTACGTCGACGACGGCAGCCGCGACGACAGCCTCGCTGTCGCCAACGCGCTGCCCGCCGAGGCGCTCGATGTGCAGGTGGTGTCGCTGTCGCGCAATTTCGGCAAGGAGGCCGCGCTGCTCGCGGGCCTCGATCACGCGCGGCTCGGCGCGGTGCTGTTCATGGACGGCGACGGCCAGCATCCGCCCGACCTCGTGCCTGTGCTGGTCGGGCACTGGCTCGATGGCGGCTACGACGTGGTCTACACCGCCAAGGCGCACCGCGAGAGCGAGCCGTTCGCCCGCCGCCTCGGCGTGAAAACCTTCTATGCGTTGATCAACTGGGGTGTGCGCCAGCGCATCCCGGAGGATGCCGGCGATTTCCGGCTGCTGTCACCGCGCGCGGCGGCGGCGTTGCGGAAGCTCCCGGAGCGCAACCGCTTCTTCAAGGGTCTCGCTAGCTGGATCGGCTTTCGCCAGCTGCGCGTCGACTACGAACCGGCCGAGCGCGCGCATGGCCGCACCAGCTGGAGCCTGTACAGCCTGGTCGGGCTTTCGATCGAGGGACTGACGTCGTTCTCGGTGGCGCCGCTGCGGCTCGCGAGCCTGTTCGGTCTCTTGCTCGCGGTCGGTGCGCTGGTGTTCGGCGTCGCGATTCTCTGGGAGACGTTTTTCTACGGCAAATCGGTGCCCGGCTATCCGTCGCTCGTAGTCGGCCTGATGGTGATCGGCGGCGTGCAACTGGTGATGATCGGGATTGTCGGGGAGTACATCGGCAAGATCCTGTCCGAGATCAAGGCAAGGCCGGTGTATTTCGTCGCCGAGCACAGCATCCACACCGCGCAGGACCGAGCCGCGGCGCCGTCGGTCCGCACCGCGGCCGAGTGAGCGCGCCGTGACGGCTCTTGCATCGCGAACGGTGCAGGCGGTGGGAAGCGCCGCGCAGCGTCCGATCTGGCTCTGCGCCGACGACTACGGAATTTCGCCCGCGGTCAGCAAGGCGATCCGCGATCTGGTGGTGCGCGGGCGGCTCAACGCCACCTCTGTCATGGTCGCGGCGCCGAGCTTCGACAAATCCGAGGCGGCGGCCCTCGATGTGCTCAACGCCGGCGGCGTGCGCGTCGCGATCGGCCTGCACGTCACGCTGACAGGTCCGTTCCGGCCGATGAGCGAGGGCTTCCGGCCGCTGCGCAACGGCGCGTTCCTGCCGCTCGATATGATGTTCGTGCGCGGCCACGCGCGGCTCTTGAGCCGCGACAAGCTCGCGGTGGAGATCGCGACCCAGCTTGAATCGTTTGTCGATCACTTCGGCCGCCTGCCGGATTTCTTCGACGGCCATCAGCATGTGCATCTGTTTCCGCAGGTGCGCGAGGCGCTGCTCGACGTGGTGCAGGCGGTCGCGCCGCAGGCCTGGGTGCGGCAATGCGGGCGGCCCGGTCCGGTGCCGGACCGCTTTTCCGATCCCAAGGCGCTGGTGCTCGATTGGCTCAGCCGCGGATTCCGGTCGCGTGCGGCCAGGCGCGGCATCGCGACCAATCCGGCGTTTGCCGGCGCCTACGACTTTGCCGCAGAGCCGCCGCCGGACTTCGGCACGCTGTTTGCGAAATTCCTTCAGCGCATGCCGCCGCAAGGCGTCGTGATGTGCCATCCCGGCTTTGTCGATTCGGAACTGGAGCGTCTCGACCCGTTCACGGCGCAGCGCGAGCGCGAATATGCGTATCTCGCAGGCGATGCCTTTCCCGGCGTCATGCGCGCCCATGGGCTTGCGCTGGCCTGACAAAGTGTTGTGCCGCCGCAAGGGTTTAGGCTTCCACCGCAATATTTTTTGGCTGGCCTCACGCCGCCATCATTGCCTGCCTACATGACGCCGGATGCCGCGCGGACAGGAGGATCGAATGACGCCGCAGGAACGCAAGCTTGTCGATGAACTGTTCGACCGCCTTGCCGCGCTGGAGAGTGCACCGCGCGACGAAGGCGCGGTGAACGCCATCAACGAAGGACTGGAGCGCGCGCCCAACGCGCTCTATCCGATGGTGCAGACGGTGCTGGTGCAGGACGAGGCGCTCAAACGCGCCGATGCTCGCATCCGCGAGCTCGAAGCCGAGCTTGGTATCGAGTCGGAACGCCCCGCGCAGCAGGGCAGCTTCCTCGACGGCATGCGCGACGCGCTGATGGGCAAGCGCGAGCCGCAGGGTTCGGTGCCGACGGTACGCCCGGGCGCCACGCGATTTGAGCCGCGCACGGCAGACGCAACGACCGATGCCTGGGGCCGGACCGTCGTTGTGCCGCCGCCGGGCACCCGCCCAGGCGAAGCGCCGGGCTATGGCTTAGGCCAGGGACCAGGGCAAGCGCCCGCTCAGGGAGGCGGTTCGTTCCTCGGCACTGCGGCGGCAGCCGCAGCCGGTGCGATCGGCGGTGCGCTGCTGATGAACAGCATGCGCGACCTGTTCGGCGGCCAGCAGGGCAAGCAGCAAAGCGCGTTCGACCAGGGAAGCGGTGGTAGCGGCTCGCCGTGGAATCCGTCGGCGGGCGACGGCAGCCTCGCCCGCGATGCGGGCCTCGGCGACATCGGCGGCGGACGCACGGCGGCCTATGACGATCCCGGCCAGCGCACCGGACTGTTCGACGTGGCGCAGAACGACGCCGAGAATCTCGGCGACGACTTCGGCGATGACATCGATCTGGACGGCGACACGGCCTGACGCGGAGATTGTGCCGACAAACAAAAAGGCCGCCGGTGACGGCGGCCTTCTCGTTTCGTGTCGGAGAGCGCTCGGTCAGATCACCACCACCTTGGTGCCGACCTTGACCTTCTCGTAGAGGTCGATCACGTCCTCGTTGCGCATGCGGATGCAGCCCGACGACACCGCCTGTCCGATGGTCCAGGGCTCGTTCGATCCGTGGATGCGATAGAGCGACGTGCCGAGATAGAGCGCGCGCGCGCCAAGTGGATTGTTCGGGCCGCCGGCCATCCAGGTCGGCAGATCGGGCTGGCGCTGCAGCATCTCCGGCGGCGGCACCCAGTCCGGCCATTCCTTTTTGGCGGTGACTTTCTTCTCGCCCGCCCAGGTGAAGCCGGGGCGGCCGACGCCGATGCCGTAGCGCACCGCGGTGCCGTTGTCCTGCACGAGGAACAGGAAGCGGTTCGGCGTGTCGATGATCACGGTGCCGGGCTTGTGCGGGCCGTCGTACTGCACGACCTGCTTCAGATACTTCGGGTCGATGGCGCGTTGCGCCGGCGGACGCGCGGCTTCGTATTGCACGCCAGGCGGTTCGGCGCGCGCCATCATCTCCATCTGCGGCCCCGGCGGCGCGACCGCGCGTCCGCCGCCGAACAGGAACTCGATGAAGCCGCCGCCGAGATTGATCTCGGGCTGGGCCGAAGCGTAGCGGATTCGCTGCTCCGGCTCGGCTGCGGCCGGCGCAGGCTGTGGCGCGATATAGGCCGGCGCCTGGCGGGCGCCGGTCGAACGGTAACGGTCGGCTTGCAGGGACAGCGGCTCGGCGGAGGCCGCGGCGATACCGAGAATGCCGCCAAACGCGCCCGCAACGAGCGCGAAACTCACATGACGATTCATCGACGTACTCTGTACTGGTTTCGTCGAGCGGGATTACGCCCCGCACGCGTCCACTACATGGTGAAAAATGTACTGATCGGTAAAAGCCGGAGTCCGCATTGTCCGCGTCGTGCAAACGCAGGCGCGCTTCGTCGAATTAGAGTTTATTTTGCGTCAACACCGGAGCGTCATGGTTAACCGCGGGTTTCTTCCGTGGCTGGAGGCGCACCGCCGGCTTCCCCGATGAACGCGATTTTAAGCGGCACGATGCTACCGGCAATAGCAGGAGCCATCATGCCGGTCCGGCGCAAAGTCTTTCGCATCGAGGAGAGCGCGTACCACTGCGCGCGCGATTCGGCGCTCGCCATCGGCCATTATAACAAGCCGAGCCCCGATCCCGCGCTTCAGGCTCTGCGTGCGCGTGTGACGTTGCAGACGCCGGTGTCGCGCGAGGCGATGGAGCGGCAGCAGGCTGGCGCGGGGCAGGGCTACAAGCTCGAACTCGACCTGGTGCGGTCCGTGGTCGCCGCAACGCGGGCCGCGATCGCCGCGCTCGGCGGCGGCGCTTCCGGCAGCCCGGAGGCCGGGCGTCTCGGGCGCGAATTGGCCGCCATCGTCGCCGACGCGGAGCGTTCGGTGGAGTCGATCCTCAACGCGGCCGACGGCATCGACCGCGCCGCGGCGGACCTGTCGGCGATGACCGCATGCGGGCGTTCGCGGCAGCTCGCGAGCGATATCCGCTGCCACGTCGGGCAAATTCTTGAAGCCTGCGGATTTCATGACCTGACCGGGCAGCGCGTATCCAAGGTGCAGACGGCGCTCGACCGCCTCGACACGGAGTTTGCGCAGCTTTCCGAGGTCGCGGCCGGAGTTCGGCCGCCGGCGCCGGTCGACGCAGCGGCACCGCCCGACGCCGACGATCGCCTCCTCAACGGGCCGAAGCTCGAAGGCGACCGCGGGCACTGCGCGCAGGACGACGTCGACTCGCTGTTCGGCCGCGCCTGACCGGCGCGCTCATGCAGGCCGCCTGATCCCGAAGAAGCACGCGAGCGCCACCAGCGCGAAGCCTGCGGCCAGCGCCAGCGCCACGGCGTCGGACGCGCGCTCGGCGACGAAGGCCAGCACCAGCGGCGCGGCCGACTGCATCACCAGCCACGGCCCGCCGATGCGTCCGATGGTGCGGCCGTAGCCGTCGGGGCCGAACAGCGAAAGCGGCACCGCGCCGCGCGCGATCGTGATCAGCCCGTTGGCGGCGCCGAACATCAGCGCGAAGGCCGCGGCCGAGGCCGCCGACACGCCGAACAGCGCCAGCGTTCCAAACGCGGCCATCAGCAGCGTCACCGCAAAGCGCGCGACGTTGAGCGGATGCACGTTGCGGCCGAACGCCAATTCCACGATCCGCGCCGCGACCTGCGCCGGGCCGAACAGCGTGCCGATCAGCACCACGGTGGCGGCGTCGAGTCCGGTGCGGCCGAAGATCGCGAGCAGATGCGCCGACAGCGCCGACGGCACGAAGGCATAGGCGGTGAAGGCCGCAGCGACCAGGACAAAGGCCGCGCCGTGCGGCGGCAACAGCACGGGCGTGCGTACCGTTGGCGCCCCTTCAGGCGACGACGCCGGTGCCGCTGCGCGCGCGCGCGGCAAGGCGAAGGCGTGCAGCGGCGCGCAGACGCAGGCGAGCAGCAGCGCATAGATGACGTAAGTGCCGCGCCAGCCGACCGCGCCGATCAGGAGATGCGTCGCGGGCCAGCCAACGGTGGACGCAAATCCGCCGGCCAGTGTCAGGATCGTGATCGGGCGGCGCGCGGCGGCGCCGAAGATGCGTCCGAGCGTCGCAAACGCCGGATCGTAGAGCGACGCGCCGAGCCCCGCGCCCAGCACCACCCAGACGCCGAGGTAGGCCGCCGGATGCTCTGCCAGCGCAAGACCCAGGAGGCCGAGCGCGCCGACCAGCGAGCCCGCCGTCATCACGACATGCCCGCCGTAGCGGTCGATCGACCGGCCGACGGTGGGCGCGACCAGTCCCGCAATCAGCAGTCCGAGCGAGAAGCCGCCCATGGTGAAGGCGAGCGACCAGCCGCGCTCGGCCGCGATCAGCGGCACCATCAGCACCGGCGAATAGAAGATCGCACCCCAGGCGACGATCTGCGTGACGCCGAGCACCGGCACGGCGCGCCAGGGACCGTGGACAATGTCATGAAGCGAAGACATGCGGGCCGGCGCGAAGCATAGACCTCGCCGCCGCGCGGCGCGAGGCGGCCGCACGCGGAATGGCTATGCGGCGATCTTGGTGGCGTTGAACGCAGGCACCTGCACAGCGAAGCGTTCCAGCCAGGCGGCAAGCCTGGGGTGTCCGTCCCGCCATGTGCCGGGGAACCTTAAGTCGCGGTGGCCGAGAAAGCAGGCGAGCGCGATCTGCCCGACGTTCGGGACCGGATCGAGCGGTGGCGGCTCGGCTTCGAGCGCCGTGAGCCCGCGCGCGATCTTGCCGGACTGGTAGTCGGTCCACTTCTGCACGTGATGCTCCGGCGGGCGGAAGCGGCCTTCGTAGAGCACGAGAATCTGCGCGTCGGTCATGCCGTCGGCGAGCGCCTGCAGGCGGAGCGCGGCAAAGCGAGGGCCGGGCTCGCGCGGAATGATTTTTCCGCCGCCGGCAATGTAGTCGAAGTACTCGACGATCACGCGGGAGTCGAACAGCGTTGCGCCGTCCTCCAGCACCAGTACGGGAATCTTCCCGACCGGGTTCTGCTTGCGCAGCGGCTCCTCGGGCGCGTTGGGGTCGGCCGTTTCGATCTTGAGATTGTCCGACAGCCCGAGCACGGACGCCGCGATTGCGACCTTGCGCCCGAACGGCGAGGCGGGATTGGAACGAAGAATCATCATGGAGCGCGGCACTCTGCGAAAACACTTTACTGGCGCGGCCGCGCACGGCCACGATCGTCACTCAAGTTCAAACATTCCGCGCCAAGCCGAGGCGCGCCAAGACGCCGGCGGTCAGCCCGTGACCACCAGATTGACCGCCTTGGGGCCTTTGCCCTTCTTGTCGGGCTCGACCTCGAACTGGATGCGCTGTCCTTCGGCCAACGACTTCAGTCCGGCATGCTCGACCGCGGTGATGTGCACGAACACATCGCGTCCGCCGTCGTCCGGCTTGATGAAGCCGTACCCGCGCTCGCCGTTGAAGAACTTGACCGTACCTGTCATGGCCATCGGGAAACTCCTCGCCCCGAATTGCACTGCCACCGTCCCCCCACGGCACGGCAGCTCAGCCGGACATTCACAATCGGAGAAAGTGTCAGCCCCCAGAGGCCTCATTCCACTCCGCCGACTCCCCCGCAAGGAGGCGGAACGTCAAAGCCAGCACCCTAGCCTAATCGCAATTCCACTCCGTAGAAAAGAGGCGACGTGGGCTCACGATGCGGAATCGCCTGCGAGCCAGTCGAGAGTCGGCGGCTTCGTTGCACTGCGGGAAAGCAGGCGCGAAAGCGCCGGCAGCATGGTCTTGAGTTCGTCGTGCAGCCGCCACGGCGGGTTGACGACGACCAGTCCGGTGCCGCTCAGGCCGGCGCCTGCGGCGGCGGGCGCGGCCATCAGTTCCACGCGCAACATTTTTCCGATGCCGAGCCGTGCGAGCCGGCGCGCAAATGCGGAGACTTCGGCCAAGTCCTTGATCGGATACCAGAGAATGTAGGTGCCGGTGGGCCATTTGCGGTGCGCGGCGGCCAAACCTTGCGCCAGCCGCACGAACTCGTCCGGCTGTTCGAACGGCGGATCGATCATCACCACGCCGCGCCGCTCCTTGGGCGGCACATAGGCCGAAAGCGCGGTCCAGCCGTCGATCTCGATTGCCTTGGCGCGGGCATCGCCGCGCAGGCTGCGCTTGAGGGCGGCGGCTGCCTGGGGCTCAAGCTCGCAGGCGATCAGGCGGTCCTGCGGGCGCAGCAGCGCGCGCGCGAGCGCCGGCGAGCCGGGATAGGCCGACGGCGCGCCGCCGGAATTGAGGGCTTCGACCGCGTCGAGATAGGGCGCGAGCAGCGCGCGCAGTTCTGGCGCGAGCGCGGCGCCCCACAGCCGTCCGATTCCGTCGCGCCATTCCGCGGTCTTGCCGGCTTCGGGTCCCGCGAGGTCGTAGCGTCCCGCGCCCGCGTGCGTGTCGATGACGCGGAACGCCGCGGGCTTTTCGCGCAGATGCACGAGCACGCGCGCGAACACAGCGTGCTTGACGACGTCGGCGAAATTGCCGGCGTGATAGGCGTGACGATAGTTCACTTCCGCTTTCTTCGGCGCGTTCACCTTGTCCGTTAACGCCGCCGCCGGGTTGCGCTTCCGGCGGCTGCGTCACGCGCTAGATTGTACACGCGGCGGGCCTGCCGGTGAGGCAACGGCGCTCGTAATGGGACGGACGATTGCTCTTCTGGTGCTGGCCTATGGCTGCGGCCATCCGGCCGCCGAGGCCTACCGGCCGGCTGCGGCCGACCGGCCGCTGCGCGACTTCCATCGCGCGGTCGATACGGCGATTGCCGACAGCCGCCGCGCGCTTGCCGTGCTCGACGATGCGCGCCGCATGCGTTACCTCGCCGACGGGCTTCGCCGCCTGGATGGCGCGATCTAGCGCCGTATCGAACTGACGTGTTTTCTTGACGCGAACCGGTTCCCACTTCGCTCGAAAACGCTATGGCGCCGTCATCCGCCGCGCACCGGCGGCATGGACAGCTTGTCGCGGCGGCAGGCGCGCCGGTCGACCTCGGCGCAGTCGCGGAACTTCAAATCCTTGCTCATGCAGACGCGGACCTCGCCGAGTCGTGTGCCGCCGCAGGTGACGGCGACGCCCGCGCGCGTCAGACCCGGGTTGACCTTCACGAAGGCTTCTTCGACCTCATCCGGCGTGACCGACAGCACGGCCTTGGGCGACACATAGGTTTCGGGGATCGTCACTGCCTTGCGCGCCTTGCGCACCAGTTCAAAATAAGCCTGCGGCGAGAGGCCGGAGCAGGTGCCGTGCTTGTCCCACTGGTGATAGACCAGCCGCGGCGCCGGCATGATGTCGAGCATCGACGTCATCAGCTCGCGGTTCAGCCGCGGCGGCGGCATCTGGCATTCGCGCGGGAAGCCGCGCTCGTATTGCGGCCACAGGCCGTGCACCACGAAGGAATAGGGCCGCCCGCTGTCGCACTGTTCGCGCGCCTCGCGGCCGCGCTCGGCGGTGTCCAAACAGAACGACGGCGACCACGACAACGCCAGCACGTAGAAGTCGAACTGGCCGGGCTGGTGCTGTCCGCGTTGCTGCGCGGGCGCCGACCCGAACGAGACGGCAAGGAAGAAAACGGCAAATGCAGCCGCACGAATGACGCTACCGATCATGAGACGCTCCCCTTACTCAAAGCATCGACTGCGGAAGGCTAGCCTGCAGATACGAACGTTACAAGAACAAAATTAGAATAAATCGGGATCAAACATCCCCTCAATGGCGGCAAAGGACGTGAAAGTCTGGGGTGGGCCCGGCCGCCGTTGCGCGGAACCCCGTCAGGGACGGGCCATCTTGCAGCCGGGGTTGTAGGCCCAGTTGCGGTCGACGCCGACCACGCACCATTCGACGCCCCAGGACACGCCGATATGGCCGCCGTCCTCGATGATCGAGTAGTGGATCGTCCGCCGCCGGCCGTCGGAGGTCAGCACGCGCCCGCTGCAGAACCGCCGCGGAACGGTGTCGCGCGCCCAGGGCCGGTACGCCGTCTGGCGCACTCGCTCGAAGTCCACGATGCGAAGATCGGAGTCCCAGAACCGCGCCTCCTTGCTGGCGAAGCGGGACTGGATCCGGGCCAGCGCCGAGGGCCAGTCGCACGGCGGCACTATGCCGTGGAAATTCTTGCCGGACAGGTAGATGCCCTTCTCGGGAACGCTTGCGGCCCCGGCCGGGGTGTTGAGCGCGGCTGCGAGCGCCAGCGCGCCGATGACGATCCGCAGCGAACCCAGGAAGCATCGAGACTCGCACTTGCTCACCGCACCCTCCCGCGCCGGACGCGGGCATCATGTTGCGCGCGGGCGCAGGAATTTGCCACAGCTTATCCACCGCGGCCGGAGACTTGATCACAGCTTTAGCTTTGGGAATCCCGTTGCAAACGCTGGCGATTTTGAAACGGCGCTCCTAGTCTCGAAAAAACTGATTCGCGCGACACGTAGCTGCGCACGCGCCGTAAGGAGCGGAGGCGAGACATGGCTGTGGAGGCGCGTCGACTGGAGTCTGTGGACAGTGTTTTTGGCATCGACGCAGCGGGCCGCCTGCTGACCGAGGTCATGGCGCCGTGGATGCAGGACCTGGGCCTGCTGATCGAGGCCATCGAGTCCGGACGTCCTGCGGGAGCGCCGCAGGACTGGCAACCCGGTGCGGTGCTGCGGATGCCGTTTTCCGGCAAGCTGTGCCGCGACGGGGTGGTGTGCGCTCAGTCGCTGATGGCGCTCGCCGACGCCGCGATGACGGTGGCCTGCGCCGCGGCCTGGAGCGGATACCGGCCGATGACGGTGGTCGACCAGACCATGCACTTCCTGCGCCCGGTCAATTTCGATGTGCTGGCGGACGCGCGGATTATGCGCATCGGGCGCACAAACTGCTTCGGCCGCGCGACGCTGGTGAGCGCAGTGGACCGCCGGCCGGTCGGCATTGTGTCCAGCGCCTACGCCATGGTGTAGCGCGGATAGCACGGTCCGCCGCCACGGCGGAGTTTTGCACAGCCAACTGAAGCCTCTCCGTGGTGTAGCGCTCCGAATCGGCTCAGGTTCACGCTGCTAGCGTGAGTCCGGGTTAATACGCCGTCCGCGGCTTCGGCCGAGGTCGGGAGGAACGAAAAGCTGGACCATGCGGGGGCCTCCTGTTGGAGGCCCCTCTGCTTTTTGCGCTCTGTCGGCGGAACCTTTTTGGCCTTGGTGCCCTTAAATCCGCACAGGATCGAGCCCGCGGCAGTCAGTCGGCAGGGCGCTCCGGCGAGCCATTGAACCTCTTGCCCACCCGGCGCGACCAAGCGTCAGGAGCAAGGATTGAGGGCGTACCATGACGGCTGACCGCAACGGACTTGGCGTTCTTGGGCTGATCTTCGGCGGGATCACCGTCGCCGTGACGCTGATGGCGGCCATGGTCGTCATGGGTCATATCGACGGCACGCTGGCGCTTGAAGCGCCGACGGTCGTCGCAATGGCGCAGTAGCTGAACGGACGAGCCGGCGGCTGCCGCCGCGGTCCCGGACGAACCTGCCGAGATGATATGGCCCCGCGAACGGGGCCATTTCGATTCCAGAGCCCCGGCTTTGATGCGATCAAAGCCGGGGCTCCGGCTTTTTGCTTTGACGCGTTTTCTTGACGCGAACCGGTTTCCACTTCGCTCGAAAACGCTATGGAAGCCTCGTCAGCGCGTCGGCGACTTCATCCGGTCGTAGGTGAAGACGAAGTCGAGCCGGGCTTCGAGCGGCTTGTGGCACTTGAAGCAGTTCTCGAGCTTGGCCGCGGCGTTGGGCGTACGGTCGGCGCGGAACGCCCGGTATTCCCATTCGCCGTTGCGCAGGTCCGCCGGATACTCGGCGCCCCAGCCCTTGCCCTTCTGCATCACGGTGTAGGCGAGGAGCTTGTCCTTGATGAAGCGGCCGTTGGCGTCCTTCACCGGATTGCCCTTGTCGTCGAGCTTGGCGGCAAACTGCACCAGCGTGAGCACGGTACCGTGCGGCAAGGGCACGCCCTTCTTGGCGGCCTCGATGGCTCCCGGTGTGGCGTAGAGCTCGCGGTACTGCTTGTTGTCCGCGCGATCGACGGTCGCGTACAGCACGCCCTTCTCGTAGTCGGCCGGAAACGAAATCAGTTCCGGGCCGGCCAATGCGGATGCGGCGATGGCGCAGGACATGCCCGCTGCAGCGGCTATGGTCCGTTTGATCGAAATCATCGGTAGGTCCCCCCGAGACAGGCGCCGGCACAATAGCCCGCGCCTCGCGCATCCTATGCCGATGTGCGAACGCGCGGGCTTCACAAGTCGGAGAGCTTTGAAAGAAGAGCCGATGGGGCGCGATCCCAATCCGGTCCGTGCGTCGCGGATGCCTGGCGGCGCACGGCCGGATTCGTGCCGGCGGTATCAGTCGCGCGGCCGTTGCTCCCGTGCCGCAGATGCCTTCAACTGCATCAGGCTGTCGGCGATGATCTTCATCGAGGTCATGGTGGCCTGGCTGAGCGACGCATAGCCCGCCAGCTCGCGGTGGATGCGCTCGCCTTCGCCGCGCAGCAAGTCGCGTACGTTGCTCAGTTCGCCGATGACGCGTTCGATCTCCACGACCGACGCGCCGGCCACGCGCTGGAGCGCCGAGTTGACCCCGTCCATGGAGACGTCCGTCGTCTCCGGCCGCGGCCTGCGGAACACCGAAACGTCGCGCCGCACGAAGGCGCGGATCTCGCCCTCCACCTCGTCGACGGCCGCAATCGTCGCCTCGATCGCCTGATCGGCGTCGCCCGGTCGTTCAGGTTTTGTGACAGTCATACTGCGCTCCCTTTATTCGCAGAATTGCGAACACGCTCCCGTAACGCGGTCATTGCGGCACGGCAGGTGGGCGAATCCGCGGCGAGCGCCGCCGCATTGGAGCCGCAATCGCGCGTGCTCCGGATGCACGCGCGGCAACGCGATTGCGGCAGCGGTGTCAGTAGCCGATCAGGATTTCGACGACGGTCGGGCGCACCGCGCGGATTGCGGCGTCGCTGGAGAGGAACTCCTTGCCGCCCGCGACGGCCTTGCGCGCATCCTCCGGCGCCTTGGCGTCGGCGGCGAGGCGCATGCCGACCTTGCAGCCGCCCGGCAGCGAGGACAGTCCGCCGCCGTCCCAACTCACGACCGACGCGGTGCCGTCGGCGGCCAAACCGGTGAGCTTGAACGGCTTGCCGTTGGACTTCTCAAGCGCCGCGAGCGGCGTGCCGAGCTTCAATCCTTTCGGCGCCACCCATTGCGAGCGGCCGTTGATCGCGATCACCGAGGTGTCGGCGCGGCTGCCCTCGTTGTTCCACAGCACTTCGAGCCGGCGCTTCGGATCGTTCGGAAACAGGATCGTGGCGCTGATCTTGCTGCCGTCGGGACCGTCGACCGGACCGTAGGCGACGTTTCGCGAGTCGTACTTGATCGCGATCTTCAGATGCGTGGAGTCCTTGGCGAAGACGCCGGTGCAGGCGACAACGTTGGCGCCGGCGGGGGGGCGGGGCTGGGCGGCCTGCTTGGGCGCCGGCTTGGCGGCGGGGGAGCCGTCGGGATTGGTCTGGGCCTGCGGGCGGCGGGCGGGCGCGGGCTTCTGCGTCTGCGGCTGGATCGGCTCGGCCTGGGGGCGCTGGGTTTCCGGCCAGCGGTCGCGCACGGCGGGCGCGGAGCCTGCCGGCGGGGGCGGCGGCGGAAACTGCGCGGCCGCGAATTCCGGGAGCATGAGCAGGGCCGCGGCGGCGAGGCCCATTCTTGCGGCACTCTGGTTTGCAGCACGCTGGCTTGCAGCACGTTTCTTCATTGCGTCCTCCCGACGGGAACAGGGCTACGCGGAGCCGAGAGCATCAAAGCACGACCCCGACCATAGTCGTTCCGGCAGGCGCAAATCCAGCGCCGCGTTTAATGCGACCGCGACCCGCGCGCCGGCTGCCGCCCGCGGCGGCGCGGGCCGTCCTCCGGCGTGACCACCGGCCGGCCGTCGTAGAACTGGTTGGGCGCGCAGAACCCGCCCATCCCGGACACCGCCCATTCGCATTGCTGCAGCGTGACGAAGTAGCAATTGGTGCCGCCGGCGTCCTCGCCGCCGCCGCCGTAGTGCGCGCACCAGCGGTAGGGATCGGCCCTGGCGGCGTCGAACGCCGACGCGGCGAACAGGGCGAATAGCGCGAAGAACGCTGCCATGACGATGCGCATGGATGCCTCCCGATACGATCGAGCCGCAAAACCGGCCGCAATGCCGGATGCCGCGCGAATGGGCGGCACAGGGGCTCGAACGCTTTAACAACGCTGCGACGCGAATATTTCTTTTTCGTGGCGCGGAAGTCCTGGCCGCCGGCGGTCAGCGCCGGCCGGTGGCGTCGGCGACGCATTTGTCGACGAATGCGATCCGGGCGTCGATGCTGCGCAGGTTGCGCTGCTTCTCGACCTTGCCCCAGCATTCGACGCGGGCGTCCTGCACTTGCAGGACGTCGGGCGGGCCGGAACGCGCCGGAGCCGCGGCCGAAGCGGGGCCCGCCGCGGGTGCGGATGCAGCGCCTGGCGCGGGCGAAGGCGCGGCTGCGGCAG
>VGEP01000038.1 GCA_016869215.1 Alphaproteobacteria bacterium
GCGGGGGCGACGGGCGCGGGCGCCCAGGCCGACTGGCCGGCGCGGCCGGTGCGGGTGATCGTGCCCTATCCGCCGGCGGGCGGCGCCGATACCGTGAGCCGCATCATGTTCACCAAGCTTGGCGAGCTGTGGGGCAAGCAGTTCGTCATCGACAACCGCGGCGGCGCGGGCGGCACGATCGGCGAGGCCGCGGCCGCAAAATCCGATCCGGATGGTTACACCATCCTTTACGATGCGACCGCGTTCTCGGTGAACCCGGCGCTCTACCTCAACCTGCCGTTTAACTATGCGCGAGACTTCCAGCCGGTGTTCCTGGCCTCGCTGGTGCCGAACATCCTGGTGGTGACGCCTTCGGAGCCGGCGAAGTCCGTGGCCGACGTCATCAAGGTCGCCAAGGAGGCCAAGGACGGCCTCAACATGGCGTCGTCCGGCAACGGCACGCTGCAGCACCTGTCGCTGGAGCTGTTCCGGCACATGACCGGGACCAAGATCAATCACATCCCGTATCGCGGCGGCGGGCCGGCGCTTAACGACGTGGTCGCAGGGCAGGTGAAGTACTTCTTCTCCAACGGCTCGGCGTCGATCGGGTTGATCCAGGGCGGCAAGGTGAAGGCCATCGCCCACACCGGCAGGGGCAAGCTGAACACGCTGCCCGACCTACCGTCGGTGCAGGAGACGCTGCCGGGCTTCGAGGCCTACGAGTGGAACGGCGTGTTCGTTCCGACCGGCACGCCCGCCGCGATCGTCCAGAAGCTCAACGCCGGACTGAACGAGGTGCTGCGCCAGCCCGACATCGTCGACCGGCTGAGGAAGTTGAACGTCGATTTCCGGCAGAACACGCCGGACGAATTCCGCGCCTTCGTCGCCGCCGAGACCGCGAAATGGGGCAAGGTGGTCAAGGACGCCGGCATCAAGCTCGGCGGCTGAGCCGCACTCAAGTCTCTGCTGCGAGCGCCATCGCCGCGCGATAGGCGAACACCATCGCCGGGCCGAGCGTGATGCCTGGACCGGGATAGTGGCCGCGCATGATCGAGGCCATGTCGTTGCCGCACGCATAGAGATGCGGGATCGGCTGGCCGTCCGCCGCAAGTACGCGGCCGTCCTTGTCGGTCGAAAGCCCGATGCTGCTGCCGAGCGTGCTCGGATGGACCGCCATGGCGTAGTACGGCGGCGTGCCGATCGGGCCGATGCAGGGGTTCGGTTTGTGCGCCGGATCGCCGTTGTGGCGGTCGAAGTCGGTCGAGCCCTTGCCGAAGTCCTCGTCGACGCCGGTTTCGGCGAAGCGGTTGTGGCGCGTGACGGTGTCGCGCAGGCCCGCGGCGTCGGCGCCGATGCGCGCGGCAAGCGCCTCGAGGCTTCCGGCCTCGGCCAGATAGCCGGTTTGAACGTAGCGCCGGACGCTCATGCGCGCCGGCGGCACGCGGCCAAGGCCGTACTTGCGCAGAAACGCGCGGTCGCAGATGAGCCATGCCGGGATCGTCGGCACCGTCAGGTGCGAGCGGTGCATGCTGGCGACGAAGTCGTGATACGACACCGCCTCGTCGACGAAGCGCCGGCCCGCGGCGTTGACGGCGATCAGGCCCGGCTTGGAGCGGTCGAGCGCGAGATGCGGATAGGCGCCGCGCCCGCCGCCGAGCCAGCGCGTTTCCGACACTGGAGACCAGAACACGGGCGAGGCGTGGTCGGTTTCCACCGCGGCGCCCGCCAATCGCGCGACGCGCATGCCGTCGCCCTCCGCGCCTTCGAACGCGACGGCATGGCGCAGCGGCGGCCGCACATGGTCGTTGAGGCGGTTGACGCTGCCGCCGAAGCCGCCGGTCGCCAGCACCACGCCGCGCCGGGCCTGCACCCGGATGGCCTTGCCGCCGGTCACCACCACGGCGCCGGCGATGCGTCCGTCCCAGTTCGACAATTGCAGCAGCGAAGCGTTCAGCCACACCGGAATGCCGGCGCGGCGCAGGCTGTAGAACAGCCGTGCGGCGAGCGCATTGCCCATCAGGAGCCGCGTGCCGCGCTTGTGGCGGAGGCGATCCATCGCATGACGCGCCAGTAGCGCCGCCGCACGGCGGAACGCGGCGAACGACGAAAGCGGGCGGGTGAGGGCGTCGATGTCGTCGCGGCCGATCATCATGCCGCCGAGCGCCATGAACTCGCCGATCGGCGGCCGCAGCAGATCGAAATCGGCGCTGAGCTTGCGGCCGTCGAACGGCACCGGCATCAGCGCGCGGCCGGCGAGCGTGGTGCCTGGGCGGTTCGACAGGTAGTCCGGGTGGCGCGCGTAAAGCTGGAACTTCACCTCGCTGTGGCGCTCCAGGAATTCGACCGCGTCCGGCGCGGTCTGGAGATACGCGGCGCGGCGGTCGTCGAATGCCAGGCCGATGATTGCGTCGAGATAGCGGTGCGCGTTGGCGACGTCGCCCTTGAATCCGGCCTCGCGCGCCTGCCGCGTGCCGGGCACCCAGATCGTGCCGGCCGAGGTCGCGGTGGTGCCGCCGACCTGCGCCGACTTTTCGCACAGCAGAACGTCGAGCCCCTCAAGCTTGCAGACAAGGGCTGCGGTCATGCCGGCCGCGCCGGCGCCGATCACCAGAACGTCGACAGTGATTTCGTCGGCGCCCGCCGGTCCGGCTGCACCTGCCGCCTCGATCGTGTTCACCGCCGCAACGTCCGTTTGATCCAAGTCGACTTGATCCAGGTCAACGCCCCCGCTCCGCCGCCGCGATTACCTGCAAGCGGCATGGGCCGTTCGCGTGGCCTGGCATGAAAGGAGGTCATCATGGCACAGGACATCAAGAAGCAGGAAGCCGGCACGCCGGCGCCGCTTTATCGCGATCCGTTTTCGGACATGCGCTCCGAGATGGACCGGATGTTCGAAGGATTTCTCGGGCGAAACCTGTTCGGCCGTTCTGGGCTGCCGCGGGTGGCGGCGTCGAAAATCTCCGTTCCCGACGTCGACATCCGGGAGAACGACAAGGAGATCATCTTCGAGGCCGACATGCCCGGCGTCGACGAGAAGGACGTCGCTATCGTGCTGCGCGACGGCGTGCTCTCGCTGAAGGGCGAGAAGAAGTCGGAGCGCGACGAGAAGAGGGACACCTACCATCTGGTCGAGCGCAGCTACGGCTCGTTCGAGCGCTCGTTCGAACTGCCGGACACGGCCGACGAGGACCGGATCAAGGCCAACTTCGAGAAGGGCGTGCTCCGCATCGTTGTGCCGAAAAAGCCGGAGGCCGTGAAGGCCGCAAAGACCATTCCGATCGGCAAGAACTGAACGGTACCGCCGGACGTTCCGCGCGAGCCGGGTGCAATCGCCCGGCTCGCGCTTTCGTTTGCGGCGTCCGCGCGCTCGGCTACTATCGCCCTCCGATTTCGAGGCAGGCAGGCGATGACCACCGTGGACCATCCGGCGCTCGCGAACGAAAGCGGGCGCACGTTCGGCTCATATTTCGCGCGGTCCGATGCTGGGCGCGTCCCCGGCGTCGTCGTGCTGCACGATATGTTTGGATTGAACGACCCGATCCGGGCGGTTGCGGACCGATATGCTCAACGCGGCTACGCGGCGCTGGTTCCAAACCTGTTCTGGCGGTCGGCCCATCCGGAGCCGATGTCCTACGATGCCGCGCAGCATCCGGCGGCGTGGGAGCGGCTGAACGCCGTCGATCTCGGACAGGTGGCGAAAGACATCGGCGTGGCGGCCGACTGGCTCCGCGCGCAGCCCGGTTCGACCGGCAAGGTCGGCGCGATCGGCTTCTGCGGCGGCGGGCGTTGGGCTTATCTCGCGGCGGCGCGCTGCAACATCGACGCCGCGGCATCGCTCTACGGCCTCGGCGTGTCGCAGCATCTGGGCGAACTGGGCCACGTGAAGTGCCCGCTGCAACTGCACTACGGACTGAAGGACGAGCACATTCCAAAGGCGGAGGTCGACGCGGTGTCGCGGGGCGTGCAGGGGAGGGCCGGCGTCCGGGTGTTCACCTATCCGGACGGCCGGCATTCGTTCGCCAATCCGGTGCGGCCGGGCTACGACCCGGCCATCACCGCGCTCGCCTACGAGCGCATCGACGCAATGTTCGCAGCAATGTGACCCGCGCTATTTCTTCAATCCCGCGCTTGCCACCACCGCCGACCAGCGCTTCTGCTCGGCTTCCATGTGGCGGCGGAAGTCGGCCGGCGAGCCGCCGAAGACGTCGACCGATTGGTTCCGAAGCGACTTCAGCAGTTCCTGGTCCTTCAGCGCGGCGTTGGCGGCGGCCGACAAGCGGGCGATGACCGGCTGCGGCGTGCCTGCAGGCGCCGCGATCCCGAACCACAGCACCGAGACGCAGTCCGGCACGCCGGATTCGATCATGGTCGGCAGGTCGGGCAGGATCGTGCCGCGCTTCGCGTCGGTCACGCCGAGCGCCACCAGCTTGCCGGCGCGCACGTGGCCCATCACGGTCGAAGCCGGCGAGAAGTAGCCGTGGATGCGGCCGGCCAGCAGGTCGGTCACCACCTGCGGGCTGCCGGTGTAGGGGATGTGGGTGATCTTCACCTGGGCCAGGTGATTGAACAGCTCCAGTGCGAGATGCGTCGAGCTTCCGACGCCGGACGAGCCGAACGACAGCGCGCCGGGTTTTTCCTTGGCGCGCGCGATCAGGTCCTTGACGGTCTTGATCCCGCTTTCGGGGTTCACCACCAGGACCGTCGGCGTCGACGTGAGCAGCGTGATCGGCTCGAAGTCCTTCATGATGTCGAATTGCAGGTTCGACGCCATCGCCGCGTTGATCATGTTGGCCGCGGAAGCGACGAACAGCGTGTAGCCGTCCTTCGGCGCGCGGGCGACCTGGAGCGCAGCGAGGCTCGACGCCGCGCCCGGCCGGTTCTCGACCACGATCTGCTGGCCGAGGAGCTGGCCCATCTTGGTGCCGATGACGCGTGCGGAAATGTCGGCGGTGGTGCCGGCAGGAAAGCCCGAGATCAGGCGGATCGGCTGGTTGGGATAGTCCTGGGCATGCGCGGCGGTGGCGAATGCGGCGATGGCTGCGGCCGCAAGCATCGATAAGGTCTTCACGGCAATCCTCCGACGATTTTCTTGTTAACGGGAATCCAACCATGTTTTGGCTTGCGGCGCCAGCATGACCGTCCGGTGCGCTGGCGGCAACTCCGCGTAAGGTCTTTGGCCGGCGGCTTCTGGCGGGCGATCCGAAGCTCCGCTCGAGGCAAACATCCTGTGCACTGCTCGTCTTGCTCGAATTGCAATGGGAATGCGCCTCCCGCAGACTGGCCGTCGTTCGGCAACGGCGCCACCAGGAGGAATGACCACCATGCGATTCATTTTTGCTGCTCTCATCGCGCTTTCGCTCGTTCCGCCCGTAACTTTGACGATGGTTTCGGATGCCGCGGCACAAGCGTGCCGTCAGAAGTGCAACAACGAGGAGATGGCCTGTCTGAAGCGGACCAACAACAAGAGCCAATGCGGCAACCAAGCCAAAGCCTGCGCCGCGAAGTGCAAGTAAAGCCTGCGGGTGAGCCGCAAGCGAAGGGATCGGCAGCAGGCGGCGCGGGATAAGGCGCCGCCTCGCGAGCCGGTTGCCGCGCCGTTGCCGCCCGACGATGCGGAATTGCAGCTTTGGCCGGATTATTGGCGCCGGTTCGCCGAGCTGTTGTATCCGGCATGGCTTCGGCATCCGGACCCGGCAGCGCCGACCGTTCGCTTTGATCCGAGCCAGAGACGCTGGTCGTGGGGAAGTCCGCATAACGCATTCGGCGCGACCCTCCTCGATGGCGCCATTCAATGGCGCGAGGAATGGCCCGACGATAACGAGTTCGAGCAGTCGATCGCTGAATTCATCGCCTTTGGCGCGCCGGACGATTTCGCACCTCCGTTGGTCGCGAGCGACCTGCGCGAGGCAATACGGGCGCGCAATCCCGCCGGCTGGCCCGACGTCCTGGCGCAGGCGGCTGTCATGCGCTGGGATGCGCTGAAGCGCCATGGACTGGCGGGAGCGCGCGGAGGCGACACCGGCGCGTCGCAGCCGGACTACACGCGGACCGGTACCGCGGTCTGGGAGTGGGGCGACTCCGCCGACGGCTACACCGCCATCCTCACGGGCAAGAGCATCAGCTGGAATTGGCACGGGCCGAAGGATTTCGGCAACACGATCGGGCAATCGGTCATCGAATTCATCGCGCGCGGATCGGACGAGAAGACCACGCCCGATGCGCTGGCGTGGGAAATGTTCCTCGCCGTCCGGGAGCGCGACTTCAAAGCCTGGCCCGGCTTGCTGGCCAAGGCCGGGCAACTGCAGGACCGGGACCAACAGGGCACCCCGGACGGTCAGCCGGAGCCCCGCCGCGATCCGAAGTGGAGCAATCGCGAAAACGCGCCACGCGCGTCTTCGCCATCGGATTCAGAGACAGCCGGCCGCGACGCGCCCGAGCCCTTGGGCGCGGTGCTACTGCAAGGGGCGGGCGTCATCGGCGCGAGCGCGGCGATCGCGATGGCGGTCGCCACCGTCATGCCGACGCTCGGGAAGTACGTCAGCATCCTGCTTCCGGTCCTGCTCGGCTTTGCCGCTGCGTTTCGCTGGGGCAGCATGGCCCTGATCGTTGCGGGCTTCTTTGGCGTGGCGGCGGGCGCCGGCGGCCAGTACGCATTCGAACGCCATATGGAACTGGCGCGCGGCGTTGCGGTGACGCTCGAATCGATTGCCGATGCGCCGAACCATCCCGATGCGACGCGCTTTGTCGTGTCCGACGCGCGGGCCGCGCCCGCGTTCCCGGGCAGCACGGAGCGCACGACGGTCCGGCAACACGGTGCGGGACCGCGCATCGAACGGTGGTCGCTGCAGGTCATGCCGCTGGTGCCGCGGTCGTGGAACCGGGCGCAGGCGGTGCCGGCCTGGCTCGCCTGCACAACGAGCGTCGGCTCCGACTGCCTGGATCGGGCCGATGACAGCGTCAGCCGGACGGTCCGCGTGCGCGACTACGATCTCGATTTCTACCGCGCGGCCGTCGCCGCCGCCGAACGCCGTCACGGGGTACGAAGCGCGCCCGATGCGCCCGTGGTCGAAATCTCCAGCGATCCGGTCGGCGCTCCGGGACTTTATCTGGCAGGGGCCGCGATCGTGCCGCTTGCAGTGTACGCGCTGTGGGCGATCGGATTGGCCGGCTGGCGCGGCGGCCGCAAGTTATGGAAGCGCAACAACGCAGCGCCGTCGTGAGCCGGCGCGTTCCGCGCCGACCTAGGCGCCGCCCGGGCGCTCCCTGCGCCAGAGGCCGCGCACCAGCGTCACCAGGAACCCGAGTACGAAACCGATCGCGCTCGCCCGATACGCCGCCGCGATAGTGCCAAGCGCGCACGCGCTGGCGTTGCCGGAGGTGTCGCAAAACGGGTTGAAGACGGCCCCGGTCGCAAGCGCGGCGAACGCAACGATCAGCGCGACGATGCCCCAGACCAGGGCCCATAGAAACGAGCGAAAGAGAAGCCACACCATCGCGTCGTGTCCCTATGCTTGCTCTGCCACCTGCGCTGCGCAGACCATGCCGGGCCGTCGGCGCGACGTCCACGGCGGCGTTGGTGCTACGTTCCTCCGGCGTAGGCCGTGCGGTTGATAAACTCCAGTGCGGTGCCGTCCGGGTCGCGGAAGTAGGCGCGCGGACCGTCGATGGTGCCGCCGCGGCGATCCTCTTCGAAGAACACGTCGACGCCCTTCGCGCGCAGGCCGTCGACCGCGGCCCGATACTCGGCGGCGTCGACGATGAACGCGTGATGCACACCGTTCGACATTTCGAGCGGGCCCTTGACGATGGGCGCGGGGCGTTTGATCAGCAGCAGGCAGACGCCTCCAGCATCGAGGAAGGTGATGCCCTGGTCTTTCGTCTGGCTCAGGAATTTGCAGCCGACGATCTCGGTGTAGAACTTCGTGCTCCGGTCGATGTTGCTGACCGGAATGCTGAAATGCGCAACGCCTTTGAGGTCCGGCATGACAGTGACCCTCCGTCCACGCCGGGACATGGTCTCACGGTTCGCCGCTGCGCGCGAGCCAGGCGAGCGCCCCCCGGGCCGCGGCCGCGCCGGTGGCGAATGATGCCTGCAGAAGATAGCCGCCGGTCGGCGCTTCCCAGTCGAGCATCTCGCCGGCGGCGAACACACCCGGCCGGCAGCGGAGCATGAAACCGGCGTAGAGTGCCTCGAACGCAATCCCGCCGGCGGTCGAGATCGCGCGATCGATCGGTGCTGTGGCGGTCAGACGGACGGGCACGGCGTTGATGAGGCCGGCAAGTTCGGCTGTGCTCAGAGACGCGAGCTTGCCGGACGCGGCCTCGTGCAGCAGGCCGATGGCGGGCGGCGACAGCCCCGCTGCTTTCCGCAGGATGTTCGACAGCGATTGCTTGTTGCGCGGCGCGTCCAGACGTTGCTGCAATTCCGCGCCCGGCAGGTCGGGACGCAACGCGATGTGCAGCACGGCGTGGCCCGACGCGGCGACGGCGTCGCGCAACGGCCCGGACAGCGCGTAGATCGCTCCGCCCTCGATGCCTTGACGTGTGACAATGGCTTCGCCGCGCACCGTCTGTCCGCCGAACGACAGCTCGATCCGCTTCAGCGGCTGGCCTTGGAACCGTTCGCCGAACGCATCGGGCCATTCGGCGACGAAGCCGCAATTCGCCGGCCGCAACGGCGCAATCGCAACGCCGATGTTCTGCAGAATTCCGGTCCAGCCGCCGTCCGAGCCGAGCCGCGGCCAGCTTGCGCCGCCGAGCGCGAGCACGGCCGCGTCGGCGTGGATCGCCACGTGTCCGTCCGGCGTGTCGAACTTGAGATCGCCATGCTCGTCCCACCCCATCCAGCGGTGGCGAAGCTTCAGCGCGACGCCAGCCTCGCCGAGCCGCCGCAGTAACGCGCGCAGCAGCGGCGAAGCCTTGAACGATTTCGGAAACACCCGGCCGCTGGAGCCGACGAAAGTCGCTTCGCCGAGCCCTTCGCACCACGCGCGCACCGCAGAAGGCGGAAACGCCTCGACCGCCGCACGCAGACGCGGCGCTGCTGCGCCGTAGCGCGTCAGGAATCGCGACAGTGCCTCGCTGTGCGTGAGGTTGAGGCCGCCGCGGCCGGCGAGCAGGAGCTTCCGCCCGGCGGACGGCATGCGTTCGTAAATTGTAACCCGCGCGCCGCCTTTCGCCAGAACCTCGGCCGCCATCAAGCCGGCCGGACCCGCGCCGATGACGGCGACGCGCGGACGCGAACCCGCGGTCATCTACTCCGCCGCCTGCGCGGGCGGTGCCGAGTCGATAAATCCGCCGGACTGTCGCTTCCATAGATCGGCGTAATGGCCGCCTGCGCGGAGAAGCTCGGCGTGCGTGCCTTGCTCGACGATGCGGCCGCGGTCGAGCACCACCAGCCGGTCCATGCGGGCGATGGTCGAGAGCCGGTGGGCGATGGCGATCACCGTCTTGCCGGCCATCAGCGTGTCGAGGCTCGTCTGGATCGCGCCTTCCACCTCGGAGTCGAGCGAGGAGGTGGCCTCGTCCAGCACCAGAATCGGCGCATTCTTCAGGATCACGCGGGCGATGGCGATGCGCTGGCGCTGACCGCCGGACAGCTTCACGCCGCGCTCGCCGACGTGGGCGTCGTAGCCGCGCCGTCCGCGCCAGTCCTCTAGTTCGTGGATGAAGACGTCGGCCTGCGCCTGTTTCGCCGCGGCGAGAATCTCCGCCTCCGATGCTTCCGGGCGTCCGTAGCGGATGTTGTCGCGGATCGAGCGATGCAGCAGCGAGGTGTCCTGCGTCACCACGGAAATCTGTGCGCGCAGGCTCTCCTGCGTCGCCATTGCGATGTCCTGGCCGTCGATCAGGATGCGGCCGTCCTCCAGGTCGAAGAATCGCAGCATCAGGTTGACCAGCGTCGACTTGCCCGCGCCCGAGCGCCCGACGAGGCCGATGCGCTCGCCCGCCGCGACCTTCAGCGACAGGCCGTCGATCAGCCCGCTCTCGCGACCATAGCCGAAGCGGATGTCCTGGAACTCGATCTCGCCGCGCGCGACCTTGAGCTCGGTCGCGCCGGGCTTGTCGGTGAGCTGGATCGGCCGCGAGATCGTCATCATGCCTTCCTGCACGACGCCGATGTTTTCGAAAATCTCGGTGACGCGCATCGCGACCCAGCCGGCGATTGAGATGATCTGCCAAGACAGCGGCAGCGCCATCGCGACCGTGCCGACCTCGACCTTGCCGTGCATCCAAAGCCAGATCGCCATCGCGCCGGTGCCGGTCACCAGCATGGCGTTGAGCGTGGACAGGCACAGGCTGAACAGCGTGTTGAGCCGCAGCGAGGCATGGAACAGGCCGGTGTGCTCGTCAAACGCCTCGCGCACATAGGCGTCCTCGTCGCGGGCGCGGGCGAACAGCTTGACGGTGAGGATGTTGGTGTAGGTGTCGACGATGCGGCCGACCAGCCACGAACGCGCCTCGGAGACGTCCTTGGAGCGGTCGCGCATGCGCGGCACGAAATACCGCAGCATCAAAATATAGCCGCCGAACCACAGCAGGATCGGCAGCGCCAGCCAGCGGTCGGCCGAGGCGAGCAGGATCAGCGCCGCGGTGCCGTAGACCAGGATGTACCAGACGCCGGTGATCAGCGCGACGAGGCTCTCGCGCACCGCGGGCCCGGTCTGCATCACGCGATTGGATATCCGTCCGGCGAAATCGTTCTGAAAAAACGCCCAGGACTGGCGCGCCACGTGCCAGTGGTTCTGCCAACGGATCATGTTGGCGACGTTGACGGCGATCGCCTGGTTGCTCACCAGGTTCTGCGCCATCATCGCGAGCGGCCGCAAGAACAACAGCACGACGGCCATGCCGACCAGAACCGGCCAGTTCTCGCGCCAGATCGTCTCCGGAGTGCTCGAAGTAATCAACGTCACGATCCGGCCCATGAAGGCCGGGATCGAGGCGTCGAGAATGGCGACGATGAAGCCAGTCAGGAACAGGGCTGCGAACAGCCCCTTGGCCTGGCGCGCAAAGTGCCAATAGAACGCCACCAGACCCCCGGGCGGCTCCGTTTCCGCAGGCCGGTCGGTTGGGTTGAGGGCTTTTTCGAACAGGCGGAACATGGCGGCGCGATCAATGCACCTAATCGCGCTTCTTGGCCAGACGGTGGCGAGCGGCCGCCGCTTGGGCCCGCTACCGCCGCTTGAGCGTGTAGATCACGTTGTTGAGAGCGAACAGGGCGGTGTTGCGGTCGCGAAAATGGAAGCTGAAGGAGGCATTCACGCAGCGCACATCGGCGCTCGGGATGTCGCCGCGCGGAAAGCCGAGCCGCAGAGCGTGCGCCGTCGGGTTCGGCTCGGGCAGGTTGCCCTGGAACAGCGAATCGACCTGCAAGGGGCCGTGCTCATAGCTGACCCCTCGCTTGCACTGGAACAGCTTGAACTTCGAGGTCACGTTGTTCGGCGCGAACGTGATCGCGAGCTTCAACAGTCCGCGGCCTTGGGCCATGAGGGCCTTATGGTCGTCTTCCTTGGTCCAGGGCGCGGGCGCCATTTCGACGATCTCCCACGTGCCGACGATCGAGATGTCCTGGGCGCGCGTACCGATCTCCGCGGATGCCAGCAACGCAACAACCGCGAGGGAGAGCGACCGGATCGATTTGATCATTGCAGACCTTCACTCGTTGACAGCGCCGCGGCGCGCCGCAGGCAGGCGGGGCAAAGACAATCTTCGTTCGCATCGCGAGGCAACGGCAGCCGAAGCGGCACATCGGCGCACCAGCAGCCGCCGCCGCTTCCGCCGCTGCCGCAACCGAACGGCGCGCCGCAACGGCCGCACGTCAACGTTCGCAACGGCCATTGCGATTGTGCGGCGGCTGCGTTCATCGCGTCAGTGCCTCACGACCACTTTGGCTCCGACGCTCACGCGATGGTACAGGTCCGCGACGTCGGCGTTGACCAGACGGAAGCAGCCGGACGACACGGCCTGGCCGATGGTCTCCGGCGCGTTGGTGCCGTGGATGCGATAGACGGTGGCGCCGAGATACAGGGCGGCGGCGCCGAGTGGGTTGCCCGGCCCGCCGGCCATCCAGCGCGGCAGGTAGGGCTGGCGCGCGATCATCTCGGCCGGCGGCGTCCAGTCCGGCCACTCGGCCTTGCGCGTGACACGCAGAATGCCGGTCCAGGTGAAGCCGTCGCGGCCGACGCCGATGCCGTAGCGCATCGCGCGGGTCGGCGACTGGATCAGATAGAGAAACCGCTCCGACGTGTCGACGACGATCGTGCCCGAAGGCTCCTGCGAGCGGTAGAACACCGGCTGGCGGCGGAATTCATACGGCAGCTTGTCGGCCGAGCCGCGCTCCTGGCCGGGGTCGACGTCCTCGGCCGTGGGCTCCGGGATGCGCTCCACGGGGCGGAAGATCTGGCCGTGCGCGACGGTCACAAAAGCCAACGCAAGAGCGGCAATCGAGGCAACGGCCAAAAACGATGTTCGCACGGCGCCGAATCTCCGGACCTATGGCGGGCATCGTGCCCGCCAAGGTCCCGGAGTTCAACCACGCGGACGTGACCGGATTGGGGCAGTCAGCGCGCGTGTTTGCCGATGGTCCAGCCGTGCTTGGCGAGATGCGCCTCGCCGAAATGCGCGGGCTCGTCTTCGAGCGGCGTCGCCATCGTGTCGTTCCAGCGGTTGAGGAAGCCGAACAGCGACAGCAACCCGACGATTTCGACGATCTGCTCCTCAGTCCAGTGCTTGCGCAACTCCAAGAACATTTCGTCGGTGACGGCGTTCGGCACGCAGCCGGCGCCGACCGCGACGTCCAGCGCCGCGCGCTCGGCGGGCGAGAACAGCGGGCTTGTCCGATAGTCCCAGACCGCGTCGATCTTGCGCTGCTCGACGCCGAGCTTGGCCGCACCCTCTGCGGTGTGGGCCATGCAGTACTGGCAGCCGGCGGAACGGCTCGCGACGTGAGCGAGCAGCCGCTTGAACGCCATCGGCACCGCGCCTTCGGGGTCCCAGACCGCAGCCGACAGCGCCTGATAGGCTTTCACCATTCTTGGCTTGCGGCCCATGATCAGAACGCTGTTGGGGATGAAGCCCATGCGCTTCTGCGTGGCGTCGAGTTCGGCTTTTAAATCCGGCAAATCGCCCGGTGCGAGCGGCGCAAGCCGCGCCTGCGGCAGGGTTTTCTGATCCATGACGTCCTCCTGTCGCCGGCGGCGGACTTCGGGCCGGCGTCGCGACATTGTCTCTGGACATTTTGTATCAAGTGTTCGATAACGTCAACCGGCAACCGGGAGTCGCGTTCAAGCGCAATGGCACGGCCACGGACATTCGAAGAGGCGCCGGCGCTGGACGCCGCCATGGCCTGCTTCTGGCGGCGCGGCTACGAGGCGACGTCGGTGCGCGACCTGGCCGACGCCATGGGGCTTGGCATCCCCAGCCTTTACAACGCGTTTTCCGACAAGCGCACGCTGTTCGTGCGCGCGCTCGAACGCTACATGGACGAAGGCGCGCGCAAGCGGATCGCGCGGCTTGAGGCCACGCTGGCGCCGAAAGAGGCGATCCGGCGATTCATCGGAGAAATCGTCGAGCGGTCGGCCGCGGACAAGGACCGCCGCGGATGCTTCCTGATCAATTCGGCGCTGGAAGTTGCGCCGCACGATCCGGAACTCGGCGAAGAGATCGCGAAGCGCCTGGGCGAGGTTGAGGATTTCTTCTTCAGGTCGATCAAGGCCGGGCAGGCCACTGGCGCAATCCCGCGCGAGCGCAATGCGCGCGATCTGGCGCGGCTGCTGCTCGGCGTTCTGCTCGGCATCCGCGTGCTGGCGCGTTCGAAACCGAACCGGGCTTTGCTGGAAGGCGTCGCGCGGCCGGCGCTGGCGCTGCTCGATTGAAGGCATCCAACCAAGTCGTTCTGTAACGGGAGGTTCGCATGTCGACGGCCAACAAGCTTCAAGCAGGCTCCGAATTTCCATCCATCGCTGTGCCGAAGGCCGGCGGCGGCGAGATCGAGGTCGGCGGCAGCGGCGGCTGGCAGATGCTGGTGGTGTACCGCGGCAAGCACTGCCCGCAGTGCCGGCGTTACCTGAAGGTGCTGGGCGGACTCCTGGACGACTACAAGGCGGCCGGCGTTTCGATTGCTGTCGTGTCCGGCGATCCCAAGGAAAAGGCCGAGGCCGAGATTGTCGAGGAGAGCTGGCAGTTCCCGGTCGGCTACGGCCTGACTCCGGACCAGATGCGTACGCTGGGCCTCTACATCTCCAATCCGCGTTCGCCCGAAGAGACCGACCGTCAGTTCCCCGAGCCCGGCCTGTTTGTCATCAATCCCGAGGGCAAGGCGCAGATCATCGACATCTCCAACGCTCCCTGGTCGCGGCCCGACCTCGCCAATATCCTGAACGGCGTGAAGATGATCAAAGAGCGCAATTATCCGATCCGCGGCACGGCAGGCTGACGGCCGCGCCCGCCGACGCGGCCGCGATCCGCGCGCCATTCCAAAGATGAAGTTGAGGAAAGAACCGATGATCGATCTGTACTACTGGACCACGCCCAACGGACACAAGGTCACGATATTTCTCGAAGAGACCGGGCTTCCCTACAACGTCATTCCGATCAACATCGGCAAGGGCGAACAGTTCAAGGCCGAATTCCTCGCGGTGTCCCCGAACAACCGCATCCCCGCGCTGGTCGATCGCGATCCGCCGGGCGGCGGCAAGCCGATCTCCGTGTTCGAGTCGGGCGCGATGCTGGTCTATCTCGCCGAAAAGTCCGGCAGGTTTCTGCCGCCGGTGTCGCAGCCCGACAAGCGCGCCGACACGATGCAATGGCTGTTCTGGCAGATGGGCGGCCTTGGCCCGATGTCCGGCCAGAACAACCATTTCAGCAACTACGCGGTCGACAAGCTCCAGTACGCCATGGATCGCTACCGCAACGAGGTGAACCGCCTCTACGGCGTGATGAACAAGCGGCTCGCCGACCGGCCGTATCTCGCCGGCGAATACTCCATCGCCGACATGGCCTGCTATCCGTGGGTGGTGCCGCACGAGCGGCAAGGCCAGAAGATCGCCGACTTCCCGCATCTGAAGAAATGGCTCGACTCGATCGCCGAGCGGCCCGCCGTGGTGCGGGCCTACGCCAAGGCGAAAGAGGTCAACCCGAGCATGGGTGGCATCCGCACCGCGGAAGAGCGCGCCATTCTGTTCGGCCAGACCGCTGCGTCGATCGATCAGGCGGCGAAGGCTGCGGCGGGCGGTCGCTGAGCCGGGCGCATGCCGCCGGCCTCATCGCGGATTGAAGCAGGATTGCAAATCGGGACCGGTTAGGGTTACGCACCCTTCATGAATGGGTGCGTTGCCAGTGATCCGCCTGACCGAAATCAAGTTGCCGCTCGATCATCCGGCTGAAGCGATCGAGCAGGCGGCGGCCGACCGGCTGCGCATCCCCGCGGAGCAATTGCTCTCCTGTGCGGTGTTCCGCCGCGCCCATGACGTGCGCAAGAAGTCCGCCATCGCGCTGGTCTATTCGCTCGACGTGGCGGTGACGGACGAGGCGTCGGTACTCACGCGCTTCGCCAACGACAAGAACGTCCGCCCCGCGCCGGACATGACTTACCGTTTCATGGCCCGCGCGCCGGACGGACTGTCCGAGCGTCCGCTGGTGATCGGCGCCGGGCCGTGCGGACTGTTCGCGGCGCTGGTGCTGGCGCAGATGGGTTTCCGGCCGATTATTCTGGAGCGGGGCAAGGCGGTGCGCGAGCGCACCAAGGACACCTGGGGGCTGTGGCGGCGCTCCGTTCTCGATCCCGAATCCAACGTGCAGTACGGCGAGGGTGGCGCGGGAACCTTTTCCGACGGCAAGCTCTACAGCCAGATCAAGGATCCGCGTCATCTCGGCCGCAAGGTGCTGACCGAGTTCGTCAAGGCCGAGGCGCCGCCCGAAATCCTCACCGAGGCCCATCCGCATATCGGCACGTTCCGCCTGGTGAAGATGGTGGAGAACCTGCGCGCCACCATCGAAGGGCTCGGCGGCGAATACCGGTTTAAGAGCCGCGTCACGGATTTCGACGTCGAGACGGCCGGCGACGGGGCGCGGCGTATCCGCGGCGTGACGCTCGCCTCCGGCGAGCGCATCGCGGCCGGCCACGTGGTGCTCGCGATCGGTCATTCGTCGCGCGATACTTTCCAGGTGCTGGCGGACCGCGGCGTTCACGTCGAGGCGAAGTCGTTCTCGATCGGCTTCCGCATCGAGCATCCGCAATCGCTGATCGATGCCGCGCGGTTCGGCGCCCACGCGGGCAACCCCGCGCTCGGCGCCGCAGACTACCGGCTGGTGCACCACGCCTCGAACGGCCGCGACGTGTACAGCTTCTGCATGTGCCCAGGCGGCACCGTGGTCGCGGCCACCTCCGAGGCGGGCCGCGTGGTCACCAACGGCATGAGCCAGTATTCGCGCGCCGAGCGCAACGCCAACGCCGGCATCGTGGTCGGCATCACACCGCGCGATTATCCGGGCGGGCCGCTGGCGGGCGTCGCGTTCCAACGGCGCTGGGAATCCGCGGCGTTCGTGGCGGGCGGCGGCACCTACGCCGCGCCGGCGCAGCGCGTCGGCGATTTTCTTGCGGGCCGGCCGTCGATGTCGCTCGGCGAGGTCGTCCCGTCCTACAAGCCCGGCGTGACGCCGACAGATCTCTCAACATGTCTGCCCGACTACGCGATCGTAGCGATCCGCGAGGCGCTGACCGCGTTCGGCCGCACGCTGCGCGGCTTCGACATGGCGGACGCGGTGCTCACCGGCGTGGAGACGCGCACGTCGTCGCCCATTCGCATCGCGCGCGACGAGACGTTCCAGAGTCTCAACACCCGGGGGCTGTTCCCCGCCGGCGAGGGCGCGGGCTACGCGGGCGGGATTCTCTCGGCCGGCGTGGACGGGATAAGGGTAGCGGAGGCGGTGGCGAAGAGCATGCTCGCCGAGCGCGCGGCGGCATCGTCTGCGGCGGAATGAAATCGGGCCGCCCCAAAGGGCGGCCCGGGTGCTTTCGGTAGCGTACGTTCGATCTGCGTCACGTCCCGCGGCCCCACAGCCCGCAATACCGCCGCGCGACGAACTGCAGGTTGTTGGCGTAGCCCGGAAGCGTGGCGTACTTCTCGAGCTTGAACTCCTTCTCCGCGGTGTCCCAGCACTTGCCGGCCTGCGCTTCCTTCTTCATCTGCGCGGAGGCGTCCCGCATCAGCTGAAGCTGGAACTCGACGTCCTTCTTGTTGCCGAGCCGGCCGCCCGGTCCGGGATGTCCTGGGATCATGCGCTCCCAGTCCATCTTCAGGACGCGCTCCATGAACGCTTCGGTTTCCAGCGGATAGATGTCGATGAAGCCGCGGCCGGGGAACGAGCCGACCGGGATCGTGTCGACGATGAACACGATCTTCTCCTTCGGCAGCCGCATCACCAGCGTCGAGTCGGAGTGGTTGATGCCGTGGTAGGAAAGTTCGAGCACGGTGCCGCCGAGCTTGATGGTCTTGCGGTTGCCCACCGACTCGTCGGGGATGACGGTGTGCGGGTCGGCGATCTGCTTCAGTCGCTTGGTGGCGTTGCGGTGCGCGATCACGCGGGCGCCTGCGTCCTTGAACGCCTTTCCGCCGGCGATGTGGTCGAAGTGGTGGTGGCTGTAGATCAGGTACTTGATCGGCTTGTCGGTGATCTTCTTGATCGCATCGACATACTGCTGGCCGCCTTGCGGGCGCCCGTAGGCCACCGGGTCGGTTGCGATCACGCCGTCCTTGGTGACGACGAACATCGCCTGGTGGTTGCCGTTGCGCCAGATATGGACGCCTTCGGTGCCGTCGACCTTGGTGACTTCCTGCGCCGGCCGTTGCGCCTGTTGCGCCAGTGCCGGACTACACAACGTGGCGGCGAGCACCGCCGCGGCCGTGGACGCGAATAAGACTCGTGTCATGAACGCCCCTCCGTGAGGTTTCAATCGCTGCGGGCGATTCGAAGTATGTAATACTATTACAGTCGTTCGATGCCGCGCAGTCAGAGCGACAACAAGGCGCGACGCACGTCTATTCCACGTGCGCCGCGCCAACAGCCGGAACGGCCGTCGATTCCTGTCTGCGTCTACTGCTCGCCGCCGATCATGCCGGCGATCTTCCAGGCGCCGCCTTCCTTCACGTAGCAAAGCTCGTCGCCGGCGAGCGGGCTGATGGCGTCGGCCGGCACAAAGCCGACCTTGCCGGACGGTGCGACGATGCGGAGCATCGGGGCCTGCGGATTGGGCGGCGCGGCGTCGGGCATCACGCGCACCAGATGCATGCCGAGTTTTTCGACGACGGCGGAGTTGGGCTGCGCCCCGGCCCGCATCTCGATGCCGGCTTCGACCGTGAAGCCCCAGTCGCCTTCCTCGGTGCCGGTGGTCTTGGCCAGCGCTTCGAGGTCCTGCGGGTTGAACTCCGGCCCTGCGGGCGCACAGATCGTGTCCTTTCGCTCCGGGAATGGGGCTGCGGTCGGATCGGCCGCGTAACCGCCGAGGACCTCCCAGCCGGTGCCGCCCTGGGCATCGAGGCCGACGGCCTTGGCAAGGTTATCGATCGCCGGCCGCTTCTTGTCGGCGATGTCGCCCTTCTCGCCGAGCCAGAAGAACGTCTTGGCCATCAGGCCCGCGAGCGCCTTGCGGTCCTTCTTTTGCGCGACCTCGCCGAGGCGCTTGCGGAAGGCCTCGAAGCTCGGGTCGCTGAACGGTTTGGGCACGCCGACCGCAACCACTTTGTACGGTCGCGGCGGCGCCATCTGGGGAGCCGCCTGCTGCTGCGGTTGCTGAAGCTGCTGCAGCGGCGTGGGCTGCTGCGGGCGCTGCTGTTGCTGTGGTTGCTGGGCCTGGCCGCCGGCGGGCGGCAGCTGCGACGGACGCGGCAATTGGCTTTGCGCAAAGGCCGGCGTCGCGGCAAGCGCCACGACGGCGGCGGTAACGGCAATCGAGAAACGGTGGCCCATCGGGGCATCTCCTGTGTACTGAAACGTGGGTAGCCGAATCCTAGCGCGTCAATTGCGACCGTGTTGCGGCTGTCGCGCCAGCCGACAATTCGGTTCAAAGTTGCCGGTCGGAGCAATCTTCAACCGACCCGGGACTGCATTTCGAGGCCGAAATCGTGCCGCGGGACAGGATTCAGCCGCCGGCCACGAAACCGACGATATGCCAACGGCCGAGCGCGTCCTTGGCGAAGCAAAGCTGCGGCTCGGCCAGCGATCCGAGGCTGCCCGGCGCGACGTACCCGGGCGCGCCGGACGGGACCACGATTTCCGTCCACCGATCGCGCGCGGTGGCCTTGCCGTCGCCGCCCGAGCCGCGCAGCCGCACGAAATGCGCACCGAGCTCGGCGACGAGCGCGCCGCCCGGCTGTGGCGTTGCGCGGACCGCCAGCTTGGCCGCGCGGGGGTAGGCCCAGTCGGCGGCTGTGGTGAAGGTCCGGTCGAGAAGCCGCGCATAGAGCACCACGTCGAAGTGCGGCCGCGCCGGTGCGCAGACCGTGCCCGGCCGCGCCTCCTGCGCTTCGACTTCGGCCCCGGCGGCAAACCGGGCCAGTGCGTCCCAGCCGGCGCCGTCGTTGCGCTCAAGCCCGACCGCCGCCGCGAGATTGTCCACCCCCGGCCGGCGCCGCTCATAGGCCTGCGCGAAATCGCGGTCCCAGAAGAAGCCCTGCGGCGTCACCAGACTTGTCAGGTCTGCGTAGCGGCGCACCTTGGCGGCGGCGGCGAGCGCCTTGCGAAACTCATCGAAGGTTGCGTCCGCAAGCGGCGGTGCGGATTTGACCGCGACGATGTCATAGGGCCGTGGCGGCATGGGCTGACGTTCCGCCGCGCCCGCGTGGGACGACGCGCAAAGTGCAACGAGGATGAGCACGATCTTGGGGCGCATCGGTCCGGCCGCGAATCGCAGAGCGCCACGTTAAAGCGTTTTCGAGCGAAGCGGGTAGAGGCCTGCGATCACGAAGGTGAACACCAGGAACTGGAATCGCGACAGGCTCGCCTTGCCGCCGGAGGCGTTCTCTTCGGCGAGCAGACCGTCGAGCTTGATGGCGCCCTTCCAGATCTTGCCGAGAATGATGAGCGCGAAGGCGAGCAGGATCGCGCTCAATATGACGAAGCACCACAGGGCGAGGTTGGAGGCGGTCATTTGGTTACGACTCCGGTTTGGAACATGCGCATCTTGTCGGCGAGATAGAGACCGTTGCCGCCGGTCAGCAGCAGCAGGAAGTTGTCCGAAATATCGGGGAACATCGGCCAGCCATCGGGGCCGAGCACGCCGGGATCGAACTTCATCGCTTCCAGAACGAGGAAGAGGATCACCAGCGGAAACACGAGGGCGGAGATCGCGCGCGGCGCTGATGTCTCGCGTCCTGCGTTTTGGGGGTTGCGCGCAAGCACGCCGCGGGTCGGGATTTTGCCGCACAGAACGCGGCCGATGACGATAGCCATCAGCAGGCCGAGCCAGATCAGCAGGCCGACCTTCAGCGCCTGAGCGATCCAAGCCGCCGTCATGGCGATGCACCGGTTCGCGCAATTACAACGCGCGGATGCTAGCGTTACACGCAAAGGATGTAAAGGCATCTGACCGCCAGCGCACGCGATGTTAGGCTCCGTCTGGAACGAGTGGTGACAGGAAGGACGGGGACGGAGCATGGCCCAACATCGACTGGATGCGTCGGCGGACACGGTTCACTGGGGCTACTTCGACGCCGCGCTGAAGCCGCAGCTCACAATCGACTCCGGCGACACGGTGACGATCTCGACCGTCTCGGGGCAGGCGAGCCAGGTGCCGAAGCCGGAATTGGGCCTGACCGTGCCGCCCGCGCTCACCGCGATTCACAAGGCAGTGCAGCCAAAGCTCGGCGGGCCGCACATTCTCACCGGGCCGGTCGCCGTGCGCGGCGCAATGGCGGGGCAGGTGTTGGAGGTGCGGATCAAGGACATCAAGCTGCACTACGACTGGGGCTACAACACCATCCGGCCGCTCGCCGGCGCCTTGCCCGACGATTTCAAGGAAATGCGTGTCATCCAGATCCCGCTCGATATGCAGCGCATGGTCGGGAAGATGTCGTGGGGCCTGGAGATTCCGCTGAAGCCGTTCTTCGGCATCATGGCGGTCGCGCCTCCGAAGGCCTGGGGCATGGTGAACTCGCCGCCGCCGCGCAAGAACGGCGGCAACATGGACAACAAGGAACTGGTCGCGGGCACGACGCTCTATCTGCCGATCCACGAGGACGGCGCGCTGTTTTCCTGCGGCGACGGTCACGGCGTGCAGGGCGATGGCGAGGTCTGCATTACCGCGATCGAGACCGGGCTGATCGGCACCTTCGAACTGATCGTGCGGCCCGACATGCAGCTCGAATGGCCGATGGCCGAGACGCCGACGCATGTCATGACCATGGCGTTCGATCCCGATCTCGACGACTGCGTGGTGATCGCGCTGCGCGATATGATCACGCTGATCTGCGCGCGCACCGGAATTTCGCGCGAGGACGCCTACACGCTGTGCAGCCTCGCCGCCGACCTGCGGGTGACGCAGGTGGTCAACGGCTCGAAGGGCATCCACGTGATGCTGGAGAAGTCGATGCTGCAGCGGGCCAGGTAGCTGGCCCGACCGATTACTTCGCCGGCGACACCCGCAGGATGCGTCCGGCCGAATTGTCGGTCGCGAGATAGATCGCGCCATCCGGCCCAACACGCACGTCGCGGATGCGCTCCCCGATGTCTTGCAGCAGGCGCTCTTCGCCCGTGACTTTCTCGCCGTCGAGTGTGAGCCGCACGATCATCTGATCGCGCAGCGCGCCGACCAGAACGTTGCCGCGCCAGGCGGGGAACAGGTCGCCGGCGTAGAACGCCATGCCGGACGGCGCGATCGACGGCACCCAGTATTTCGCCGGCTGCTCCATGCCTGCGCGGCTGGTGCTCTCATGCGCCTTGAAGCCGCTGTACTCGGTTCCGTAGCCGATCACCGGCCAGCCGTAGTTCTTGCCTTTCTCCGGAATGTTGACCTCGTCGCCGCCGCGCGGGCCATGCTCGTTGAGCCAGAGCTTGCCCGACGTTGGATGCAGCGCCGCGCCTTGCGCGTTGCGGTGGCCGTAACTCCAGATCTCGGGTTTGGCGCCGGCGCGGCCGACGAACGGATTGTCCTTCGGCACCGATCCATCGGGCGCGACGCGCACCACCTTGCCGATGTGGTTGGCGAGGTTCTGCGCCTCCCTGCGGTGCGAGCCGTGGTCGCCCAGCGTCAGGAAAAGATTGCCGTCGCGCGCCTGCACGATGCGGCAGCCGAAGTGCTGGCCGGTCGATGGCGGGCCGTCCTGACGGAATATCACGCGCACGTCTTCGAGCCGCGGCGCGCCTTGTTCGGCCAACTGCGCGCGCGCCATCGAGGTGCGCGCGCCGCCATCCATCGCCTCGGCAAAGCAAAGATAGATCGTGCGGTTCTTTGCGAACTCGCGGTCGAGGATGACGTCGTGCAGGCCGCCCTGGCCCGACGCATAAACGCGCGGCACGCCCGCCAGCGCAGGCGAGAGCTTGCCGTCGCGGCTGGCGATGCGCAGCCGGCCGGGCTTCTCGGTGACAAGCATGCGGCCATCGGGAAGGAACGCGAAGGCCCACGGATTGGCGAGGCCTCCGACGACGGTTTCGACCCTGAGTTCGCCGGCCGAGGATTTGAACGTCTGCGCGGATGCAGCCGCTGGCAACGCCATCAGGACTGCGGCGCAGGCGATCGAAAGCTTCATGGAACCCTCCTGGAATTTCCGGTGCGCAATAGGACGCACATCCGAAATCAGATAGGCATCTCCGGCCGTTCGGGAACGCGGCAATGAGCCGAAATACGATAACAGCTTTGTGACCAAATCGAACGCGCGTCAGCGCACGCCGGCCGCATAAGCGCGCTGGCGCACCACCAGCATGAACAGCAACGCCAGGTTGGCGATGTTGAATGCAACGCCGGTCAAAAACGCCGGCGCGTAATAGCCGTGCATGTCGTAGAGATAGCCCGCGAGCCAGCCGCCGGTCGCCATGCCGGCGCCGCTGAGCAGCATCAGCGCCGGAACGCGCCAGTGCGCTTCGCTCAGCGGGTAAAGCTCGCGGATGGTCAGGATGTAGGCCGGGATCAGCGCGCTGAAGCCGAAGCCGAACGCGATCGAAACCGTGAATACGCTCCACTCGCCCTGCACAAACAGGAAACCGCTGATGGCGATGCCTTGCAGCGCGGAACTTGCCAGCGCAGTCATCAGCCCGCCGATGCGGTCGGACACCCAGCCCCAGGCCTGGCGGCTGAAGAAGCCCATGCCGAGCAGGAGCGACAGCATCGCCGCGCCGAGCGTCGCCGACATGCCGAGATCGGTGCAGAACGCGACCATGTGCTGCTGCGGCATCGACATGGTGACGCAGCACAGGAACGATGCGAAGGCCAGCAGCGCGAACACCGCGTTGGCGTTCCAGCCGAACACGGTCCGCTTGCCGCCGTTCTGAGCGGAAACGGTACCGGTAACGCCTGCATCCGGCGGCGCGCGCAGGAAGGCGATGGCGAACGGCACGATCATGGCGAACTGGAACACGGCAAAGCCCATCATCGTGCCGCGCCAGCCGAAATAGGCCATCGAGCGCTCGAAGACCGTCGGCCACACGAAGCCTGCGAGGTAGCCGCCGCTCGAAATCAGCGCCAGCGCCGAACCGCGGCGGCGGTCGAACCAGCGGCTGACGTACACCATCAGCGGTGCGTTGAGGCCCGCGTTGCCGATCAGGCCCATGAACAGGCCGTGGCCGAGGTAGAGATGCCACGGCTGTGTGGCGTTCGCCGAGATGAACAGCCCGACTGCCATCATCGAGCTGCCGCTGATCACCGACCAGCGGATGCCGTAGCGCTCGGCAATCCGCCCCATCAGCAGGCCGCCGGCGCCGGAGCCGAGCCATGCGAGAGACATCGCGAGCGAAGGGATCGAGCGCACGCCGCCCATGTCCTCGGCGACGGCTTTCAGTCCGACGGCGGTGATCCAAAGGCCGCCGAACGACAGAGCGAGCAGCATCAGCGAGATGCTCGCAACGACCCAGGAGGTGCGCGTCTCGATGCTGCGCGGCCCCGCGCCTGGCGCGCTTTCGGGGCGCGGTTCGATGCTGTGCGTCGTCAAACCAGGTCCCGGCGGATCGGTTGGAGGCGGCGATGTCACGCCCCGCCGGATACCTATGGTCCGGCGATGGCGAAGTGCTACTGTGTAACTGGGATCGCGGCCAAGTGAAATGTCATTGCCGCGCGGCGCCAATGCATTGGCCGCAAGCGCCCGAACGACAGGCCGAGACAGGCCGACCGCCCGCGGTTCGGGCAACTCAAAGAAGACGATAAGCCCGCACGGGCAGACAAGGGGAGGAGTGCATGGGCAGGCTCGCCGCGGCCTTGGCGTTCGCGTTGTTCGCCGTCGTTGTCCCTGCCACAGCGCAGACGTTCCCGTCGAAACCGATCACCATGATCGTGCCGTTCCCCGCAGGCGGCGGTTCGGACATCCTGGCGCGCATCGTCGCCGAACGCATGAAGGCGTCGCTCGGCCAGCCGGTGATCATTGAGAACGTCGGCGGCGCCGGAGGCACCATCGGCACCGGCCGCGTCGCGCGCGCGGCGCCGGACGGCTACACCGTCGGTTTCGGCCAGTGGAGCTCGCATGTCGGCAGCGGCGCGCTCTACCCGCTGCAGTTCGATCTGCTGCGCGACCTTACGCCGGTGGCGCGGCTGACCGAAGCGCGGCTTTGGATCATCGGCCGTCCCGATCTGCCGGCGAAAAATCTGCGCGAGCTGATCGCGTGGCTCAAGGCCAATCCCGGCAAGGCGACCGGCGGTACCGTCGGCGCGGGCAGCGGCGTGCAGCTCTGCTTCATCGACTTCCAGAACAGCACCGGCACCAAATTCAACCTGGTACCGTACCGCGGCGCGGCCCCGATCATGCAGGACCTGCTGGCGGGCCAGATCGACCTGTCGTGCCCCGAGGCCGGCCAGACGCTGTCGCTGTACCGCGCCGGCAAGATCAGGGCGTTCGCGGTCATGGGCCAGAAGCGCTGGTTCGCCGCGCCAGAAGTGCCGACCACCGAGGAGGCCGGCGCGCCCGGACTGCATATGACGTTCTGGTACGGCCTTTGGGCGCCGGCCGGCGTGCCGAAGGACATTATCGCAAGGCTCAATGCGGCGGTCGTGGACACGTTCGCCGATCCGGCGGTGCGCGCGCGGCTGACCGAGCAGGGCCACGAAATTCCTTCGCGCGATCAGCTCAAGCCGGAGGCGCTCGGCAAGCACCACAAGTCCGAAATCGACAAATGGTGGCCCATCATCAAGGCTGCCGGGATCAAATTGTAACTGACGAAGGCTATCGTTCTGGGGAGAGAAAAAATGTTCAAGCTCATGGTTGCCGTTGCGCTCGGTGCAATGGCGAGCGTTGCGGGCGCGAGCGCGCAGACCTTTCCGTCGCGTTCGGTCACGCTGATCGTGCCGTTCCCGCCGGGCGGCTCCACCGACACCATCGCCCGCATCATGGCGGAGAAGATGCGCGCCACGCTCGGCCAGACCGTGGTGATCGAAAACGTCGGCGGCGCGGGCGGTAGCATCGCGGTCGGCCGCCTCGCGCGCGCGGCGCCGGACGGCTACACCATCGACATCGGCCAGTGGGACACCCACGTCGGCAGCATCATCTACAACATCAACTTCGACCTGCAGACCGACTTCACGCCGATCGGGCTGATGTCGATCAATCCGCAGTTGATGCTGGCGCGCAAGGATTTTCCGGCCAACGACCTCCGGGGTCTCGTCGCCTGGATGAAGGCCAATCCGGGAGCCGCGAAGTTCGTCAACCAGAACGCGGCCGCCCAGATCACCGGCCTCCTGATGGAGAGGCAGACCGGCACCAAGGTGAACTATATCCCGTATCGCGGCGCCGGGCCCGCCATGACCGACCTGATCTCGCAGCAGGTCGATCTGCTGGTGGTGCAGGCCGCAGTCGCGCTGCCGCAACTCCGCGGCGGCACCATCAAGGCGATCGCCAACCTGTCACCGAAGCGTTCGCCGTCGCTGCCGGATATCCAGACTTCGGACGAGGGCGGTGTGCCCGGCCTCTACATGTCGGGATGGTTCGGCCTGTTCGCGCCGAAGAACACGCCGAAGGACGTGGTCGCCAAGCTCAACGCCGCGATGGTGGCGACGCTGGCCGATCCCACGGTGAAGGCGCGCTACGCCGATCTCGGTCTCGACATCGCGACGCGGGAGCAGCAAACGCCGGAGGGTCTCGCCGCGTTCAACAAGGCCGAGATCGACAAGTGGTGGCCGATCATTAGGGGTGCGGGCATCCGCGCCCAGTAGCGGCTCGGGAGTAACCAACGGAGGCGTTGCGATGCGGAGGACATTGTCGGTGCTGGTGATCGCCGCCGCGTTCGTTACCGGAGCGCAGGCGCAAACCTACCCATCGCGGCCGGTCACCATCATCGTGCCGTTCCCCGCCGGCGGCTCGACCGGCGCGATGGCGCGCATCCTGCTGGAGCCGTTGCAGGCGGCGCTCGGCCAGACCGTGATCGTCGAGAACGTCGGCGGCGCCGGCGGCAGCATCGGCGCCGGCCGCGTCGCGCGCGCCGCTCCCGACGGCTACACGGCCGTGTTCAGCCACTTGCAGACCCACGTGCTGAACGGTGCTGTCCTCAACCTGACCTACGACGTCGTCGCAGACTTCGAGCCGGTGGCGCTGATTGCGGACACGCCGCAGACCATCGTCGCGCGCAAGGCGTTCCCGGCCGACAACCTGAAGGACACGGTCGCCTGGCTCAGGGCGAATCCCGGCAAGGGAACGGTCGGCGCCGTGGGCGTCGGCGGGCCGAGCGACATCACCGTGTTCCAGTTCCAGAAGCTGACCGGCACCAGGCTGCAGCTCGTGCCCTATCGCGGCGGCGCGCCGCTGCTGCAGGATCTGGTCTCGGGGCAGATCGATTTCAATTTCGGTCAGGCCTCGACCTATCTCGGCGCGGTGCGCAGCGGCCAGCTCAAGGCGCTGGCCGTGCAGAGGAAGCAGCGCTGGCCGATCGCGCCCGAGATTCCCACCGTGGATGAGGGCGGCGTGCCGGGGCTCTACGGCTCTTACTGGCACGGCATGTGGCTTCCGAAGGGCACGCCCAAGGACATCGTCGTCAGATTGAACGCCGCTGTCGTCGCCGCGCTGGGCGACCCCGCGGTCCAGAAGCGTTTCAGCGACTTCGGCCAGGAAACCTGGCCGCGTGCGCAGCAGACGCCGGAAGCTCTCGCGGCGCATCAGAAGGCCGAGATCGAGCGCTGGTGGCCGATCGTCAAGGCCGCCGGCATCAAACCACAGTGAGATCCCAGTTCGCCGACAAACGGAGGCGGCCATGCGCAGGTTGGTGGTTTCGGCATTTCTGATCCTGGCCGTCACAGCTTCTGATGTGCGGGCCCAGGACTATCCGACGAAGCCCATCACCATCGTGGTGCCGACCTCGCCGGGCGGCCCGCCGGACACGCTGGCGCGGCTGCTTAGCGAGCGGATGCGCGCGGTGCTGGGCCAGCCGATCGTGATTGAGAACGTGACCGGTGCGGGTGGCACCGCGGGAGTGACGCGTGCAGCGCGTGCGGCTCCCGACGGCTACACGTTGAGCATCGGTCATTTCAATTCGCACGTCATCAGCAGCATCAGCTACAACGTACCCTACGACCCGCTCAAGGACCTTGAGCCGGTGGCGATGCTGGTCAGCGCGCCGATGCTGTTCATCGCGCGGCAGGACATTCCCGCTGCGAACCTTCGTGAACTGGTGGCGTGGTTGAAGGCCAATCCGAACAAGGCGACATTCGGATCGGTGGGCGTCGGCGGGCCGGCGCGGCTGTGGGGCTCGCAATTCCAGCAGGCCAACGGCGCGCCGTTCCAGTTCGTGCCCTATCGCGGCGCGGTTTTGATCGTGCAGGACATGCTGGCCGGCCACATCGATCTCGGCTGCATGGAGGCGTCGAACATTGTTCCACATCTACGGGGCGGCAAGATTCGCGTGCACGCCGTACTGACCAAGGACCGCTGGAAGGTCGCGCCGGAAATCCCGACAATTGCGGAGACCGGCGTCGCCGGCCTGGAAATGACTTTCTGGCACGGCATGTGGGTGCCGAAAGGCACACCGCGGGATGCGGTGACGAAGCTCAACCGCGCCGTTGTCGCGGCCCTCAACGATCCGGCAGTGCGCAGACGGCTCGGCGAACTGGGCCAGGACGTGGTCCCCGCGAGCCAGCTCACGCCGGAGGCGCTGGGCGCGCACCACAAGGCCGAGATCGACAAATGGTCGCCGCTCGTGAAGGCGGCCGGCATCAAGGCGCAATGAACGAAGCAATGGGGGAACGCAATGCGAAGGTCCATTCTGGCACTGGCAGCCATTCTGATCTCAGCGGCGGGCGCTCAGGCGCAGTCCTATCCCAACCGGCCGATCACGATGGTCGTGCCGTTCCCTGCGGGCGGTGCGACGACCGTTCTGGCGCGCATCGTCGGCGAGCACATGAAAGGCGCGCTCGGCCAGCCGGTGATCATCGAGAACATCGGCGGCGCGAGCGGCAGCCTCGGCACCGGCCGCGCCGCGCGCGCGGCACCGGACGGCTACACGCTGAGCTTCGGCAACTGGGCGAGTCACGTCGGCTCCGGCGCGATGTATTCGCTGCAGTTCGACCTGCACGCGGACCTCGTGCCGGTGGCGTTCATCGCCAACTCGCCGCTGTGGGTCGTGGCGAAGAACGGCTTTCCGGCGCGCGACCTGAAGGAGTTCATCGCCTGGCTCAAGGCCAACCCCGGCAAGGGATCGGCGGCGACCGTAGGCGTCGGCAGCGGCTCGCACATGTGCGGCATCTATATCCAGAGCGTCACCAAGACCGAATTCCAGTTCGTGCCCTATCGAGGCGGCGCGCCGGCGATGCAGGACCTGGTCGGCGGCCAGGTCGACTTCATGTGCGACTTCGCCGGCAACTCGCTGCCGAATGCGCGCAATGGCCAGATCAGGCCGATTGCGGTGATGGCCAAGCAGCGCTGGTTCGCCATGCCGAACGTGCCGACCTTCGAGGAGATGGGCATCAAGGGGCTGGAGATGTCGTTCTGGCACGGGCTGTGGGCGCCGAAGGGAACCGACAAGGAGATCGTCGCCAGGCTCAATGCGGCGGTGCGCGCGGCGTTTGCCGATCCAACCGTGAAGGCGCGCTACAACGACATGGGACAGGAGTTGCCTGCGCCCGCGCAGCAGTCGCCCGAAGCGCTGGCGCGTTTCCACAAGGCGGAAACGGACAAGTGGTGGCCGATCATCAAGGCGGCCAACATCAAGATACAGTAACCATCCGGCAATCGAACCTGAAATGGACGGACAACATATGAAACGTGCAATCGTGGCCGCGCTCATCGCGGCCGGCATCGGCGCAATGCAGGCCAAGGCGCAGGACTTCCCGTCGCGGCCGATCACGCTCGTCGTCGCGCTGCCGGCCGGCGGCGGGGTCGACGCGCTGGCTCGCACCGTGGCCGAGCACATGAAGACCACGCTCGGTCAGTCGATCATCGTCGAGAACATGGGCGGCGCGGGCGGCACGCTGTCGATTGCGCGCGTCGTGCGGTCGGCCGCGGACGGCTACACGCTCGGCATGGGCACGCTCGGCCAGTACGTGATCTCGGGCGCGGTCTACACGCTGAGCTACGACATGCTGGCCGATCTCACGCCGGTTTCGCTGCTGCCGAGCGTGCCGTACTGGATGATCGCGCGGAAAAATCTCCCGGCGAACAACCTCGAGGAACTGGTCGCCTGGCTCAAGGCCAATCCCGACAAGGCATCGGCCACGACCGTGGGCACGGCGTCGCTGGCGCGGTTCTGCGGCATGTTCTTCCAGAAGGCGACCGGAACGAGCTTCCAGTTTGTGCCCTACCGCGGCGGCGCGCCCGCGCTTCAGGACGTGGTCGCGGGCAACATCGACCTGTCGTGCGATCTCGCCGCCAATTCGCTGCCGCAGTTCCGCAACGGCAACGTGAAGGCGTTGGCGGTCATGTCGAAGCAGCGCTGGTTCGCCGCGCCCGACATTCCGACCGCCGAGGAGGCCGGTGTGCCCGGCATCGACGTCAGCACCTGGCACGGCATCTGGGCGCCGAAGGGCGCGCCGCCGGCGGTCGTCGCAAAGATCGACGCGGCGGTTCAGGCCGCTTTGAAGGACCCTGCGACGCAAAAGCGCATCGCGGACCTGGGGATGATCATGCCGCCCGCGGACCGCAGGACGCCCACCGCATTTGCGGCGTTTCACAAGGCCGAGGTGGAGAAGTGGTACCCGATCGTGCGGGCGGCGGGCATCAAGGCGCAATAGGCAGCCGGGTTCGTGGATGCCGGAATGCGAGCGGCCGCTGTCGGGGCGGCCGCATTGCTTCTTGGCCGGCCCGCCATACGGTAAAACAGGACAACAATGCTGACTTTTCGGCCCATGCCACGGGGGTCATTGTTGCGCCGCTGACTTTCAGCACGGGCAATCTGGGGGACTGCATGAAACTTGTGACCATTGCTGCGGCAGCGGCTGCGCTGGCGCTTGCCGGAACCACGGGCGCTCAGGCGCAGGCGTTTCCATCAAAGCCGATAACGATTGTCGTTGGCTTCCCGGCGGGCGGGCCGACCGACACCGTGGCGCGCGTTCTGGCCGATCACATGAAAGGAACGCTTGGCCAAAGTGTGATCGTCGAAAACAAGGCTGGCGCTGCCGGAACTCTTGGCCTGACGCACGTGTCTCGCGCCGATCCCGATGGCCATACGCTCTACGTCGGCAATTGGACGGTGAATGTCGGCGCAGTCCGTACCTTCGAAGTCCCCTACAATCCGCTTACGGGCTTCGAGCCGGTGGCGCTGCTGACGACGTCCAAGCTCTGGATTCTCGCGCGCAAGGACTTGCCGGCGGAAGACGCGAAGGGACTGATTGCCTGGCTCAAGGCCAATCCCGGCAAGGGCAATGCGGCCTCGGTCGGCGTCGGCAGCGCTGCGCATGTCTGCCTGGTCGACTTCATGCAGCGAAGCGGCACGAACTTTCAGGTCGTGACCTATCGCGGCGGCGCGCCCGCGGTCCAGGATCTGGCCGGCGGGCAGGCCGATTTCTCCTGCCTGGAAGCGGGACAGACGCTCGGGCTGTATCGCGGCGGCAAGGTCAAGATCATCGGCGTGGCTAGCAAGACGCGCTTCCCCGCCGCCAAGGAGGTGCCGACGCTCGGCGAGGGCGGACTGCCGGGCGCGGAAATCGATTTCTGGCACGGACTGTGGGCGCCGAAGAACACGCCGAAGGCTGTCGTCGACAGGCTGACCGACGCGGTCCAAAAGGCGTTTGCAGATGCGACGGTGCAGAAGCGGTTCGCGGACGTGGGTCACTCGTTACCGGCAAAAAACGAGATGTCGCCGAAGGCACTCGTCGACCATCACAAGGCCGAGCTCGATAAGTGGTGGCCGATCATGGAGAAGGCCGGGATCAAGATGTTCCCGGTGAAGAAGTGACGGCGGGCGACTGACGACCGGGACGCCGCGTGGGGGATGCGGCGTCCCGCAGTGTCGCCGTCAGCGAATGTGCGGCGCGGATGTCGGTCGGCGCGCATGGTGAGCAATCGAGCCCTGCCATCGTCGGCTGTGCGACGGCCGAGGCAGGCTCGCGACCACAAGGGGGGAATGTCATGTGGCTACCATCGTCTATCGTTGGTCTTGCCCTCGCATTGTTCCTCGCCGCGGGAGCGCAGGCGCAAACCTATCCAACCAGGCCGGTCACGATCATTTCGGATTCGGCGCCGGGTTCGGCCATCGATACAAGCCTGAGGATCATCGCTGAGGGGCTTAGCCAGAAGTGGGGCCAGCAGACGGTGGTGGTCAACCGGCCGGGCGCCGGCGGGGCAATTTCGGCAAAGGTTGCAGCCGAGGCGTCGCCCGATGGCTATACCGTTTATGCGCCGGCACTGTCGGTGTTTCTCACGGTCCCCGGCAAGGCGCCCAACCTTCCGCTGCAGCTGCCACGCGATTTTGTGGCGATCGGGCTGACGGTCGAACAGCCGATGTCGATTGGGATCAATCCCAAGCTCGGCATCAACACGCTGTCCGAGCTGATCGCCGAGGCGAAGAAGAAGCCCGGCAGCATTTCCTATGCAGTCACGGGTGTGGGGCGGCTGACCCACCTGACCGGCGAATTGCTGCAGATCCGCGGCAATATCAAGCTGCAAATGGTGCCCTACACCGGCGGTTCAGCACAGGCGCTTGCCGATATCTTGTCAGGCCGCGTCGCAATGGTGATCGAAGGCTATGCCGGCCTCGCCGGCGCCTATCAATCGGGCCAGCTCAAGTCTTTGGCAATCGCATCCGGCAAGCGTCTGGCGCACCTGCCGAACCTGCCGACCGTGTCCGAAACGCTGCCGGGTTTTATCGCCGCCGGTTGGCAAGCGGTGGTGGCGCCCATCGGCACACCCGAGGCGATCGTGCGCAAGGCGAGCGACGATCTGCGGGAGGTCCTGGCCACACCTGGCGTCAAGGACAAACTTGCCGCGCGCGGTTCCTATGCGATACCCGCCACCCCCGCCGAAACTCTTGCCTTTGTCCGCAGTCAGCAAGAGTTGTGGAAGCCGGCTCTGGAGCAGGTCGAGCGCCAGTTCAAGCAGAAGTAGCCCCGTCCGGGCATCGTCAAAAAAACGCCTCCTGGACGCCGTCGCCTGAGGCGAGACGTCCAGGAGCATTGGACGTTTCCGAACCGAAAACAGAAGCGACGCAACCGACGCGAACGCGATGCAAGCAACCCGCACTGTCCTCCTCGCGTGACGGACGCTCAATCGCGCCCGGTCTGCGGACGTCCATCGTTCACCATGGCGGACGTCAGCCAACCCATGACGACGACGATTGCACCGAAGGCCACTGCGAACGCAACGCGGCCGCCGCTGCTGCCGGCGATGTGGCTCAATGTGTCGGCGCGCGCGATGCCGATGGAAACGGCGGTGACGGCGACCACCAGCGACAGCGTCAGCGCCACGGTCGTCACCAGAACGGCGACGTTCGCCATTCCATGTCTCTCACGCGAAGGCTCGATCAGGTCGTTGGTCATGGTCGTATCCGGCAGACGAATCGTTGTTGTCCGCGAATCTGCATTCGGATACCGTCGCGCGTCCGGCGGGACTTTGGCGAAGACCGTGACGAACCGCGGCGAATTCGTGGCGCCGGTTAACGGGAGGTTAACGGAGGCGCGTTCCGGTCAATGAAACCCTGACTGCGGCGTTGCGGCCACGCCGGACAGAGCACGCGCGACCTTATTGTGCGGCGGTAGCGAGCGATTCGGGTTGCCAGTCCATCGCGACATGGCGCGGTTGGGACTTCACGCGGCCGGTCCAGGCGCGGATCGCCGGGAACTGCGACAAATCGAAATCGCTCTGCTCGGCGAGATGCGTGTACGCGTAGAGTGCGATATCGGCCACGGTGTAGCGTCCGGCGGCGAAGAACTTGCGGTCGGCAAGGTGCTTCTCCATCGCGACCAGCGCGCGATAGCCTTCCTCCATCCAGGCTTCGAGCGCGTGCTGTTGCAACTCGCGGCCCCCTTTGACCAGCGTGAGCCAGAAATAGGCCGCGCCGATGTTCGGGACGACGCTGTGCTGCTCGAAGAACATCCACTGCAGGACGTCGGCACGGTCGACGCGATTGTCGGGCGCAAGCGGCGTGCCGCCCGCGACGTACCAGAGGATGGCGTTCGACTCGGCGAGATAGCGGCCGGGCGCGACCTCCAGCAGCGGCACATGGCCGCTTGGATTCTTGGCGAGAAATTCCGGAGTCCGGGTTTCGCCCTTGAGGATGTCGATCTCGACCAGTTCGTACGGCTGTTCGACCTGCTCCAGCGCGAGCCGCACCTTGTAGCAATTGCCTGAGCGGCGCATTGCGTAGAGCCTGTACATGCGAGTCCTCCCCGGCCGCCGAATGCCTCAGCATTGAGCATAAAGGAATGAAGCGCGGCGAATGCAAGGCCGGGCCATGACAAGACTGCGAAAGAGAACGGTGTGCGCGCAGCCGCTGCGGCGGCGAAACGATCGGCATTCGGCGATTGCAGTTGGGAGAATTCTAGTTTGCGTGCGCGCTGCCGGCGTTCGCACTTGCGAACAGCCGGGACGACGCGCCGCTTTCCGCAAGCGCGCGCCACAGGATCAGCAGCAGCACTGCGAGCATGGCCGGCACGCCGAGCGGCAGCAGCGCCTGTTCGGCGACGGTGCGCGCGATCAGCGGCATGAGCCACAGGGCCGCCAGCGCGGTCTTCTCCCAGGGCGCGAAACCGCGCGCAAAGCCGTGCGCGGCGAGGAAAGCAATGGCCGGCGCCAGCACCACCAGGTCGTAGTCGAGGCTGTAGGGCGTGGCTGCGATCGCCGCGATGCAGAGCGCCGCGGCCTTCAGCGGATAGGCTGCGCGGCTTCGCCACAGCCAGGCGAGCGCGACCGCCAGCGCCACCGTGACCGCGCCTTGAACGATGTAGGCGAGGGGCACGCCGCCGCCCCACATCCGGACCATGGCGAACACGCTCTGGATCTTGTGCCAGCCGGTGCCGCCCTGCTCCAGCACTTCGATCCGGGTGAGCGCGGTGGAGGCGAGGAACGCGCGCCAAACCTCGGGGCCGAAGGCAATCAGCGTGGCGAGCGCGAGCGCCAGCACGGTGACCGAGGCGGCAGCGAACGCGCGCCAGCGGCTGCTCGCGATCAGGACCAGCGGAATCAGAATCCCGAACTGCGGCTTGTAGGCGACGAGCCCGAACAACACGCCGGCCAGTGCGGGCCGCGAGTCGAGCAGCACCAGCGCGCCACCGAGCAAGGCCGCGGTCAGGAACCCGTTGTGGCCGTGGCCGACGTTGACGAACACGGCGGGGAAGGCCAGCGCAAGCAGGAGCCACAGCCGGTCGCGCGCGACGAGATTGCTCCACGCGCCTGCGGCGGCCGGCACCGCGCGCAGGATCGACTGCAACATGCCGAGGTAGAGAAGCAGCGTCGCGCCCTGCCAGGCGGCAAGCGACAGCGCGTAAGGTATCAGCGCCAGCAGCGCGGCGACGAACAGGAAGAACGGTGGATAATGCCAGCCGTAGAACGGGGTCTTGTCGCCGAAGATCGCCTGCTCGCGGGCGTATTGCTTAGGCCAATCGAATGGCGCCGCGGCATTGCCTTCGAGCACGTAGGTTCCGGCGGCATAGACGTTCGAATAGTCGGTGCCGAGAGGCCGGCCCTGGTAGTCGTTCAGCCCGTCCGAGCTGACGACCACATAGAGCAGGCCGATGGCCGAGGCCGCCAGCACTGCGAAGCCCCACAGCCGCAGCCGCTCGCGGGTGAGCCAGCGTCCGTCGCGGATGGTGGCGAGCAATTCGCGCACGTGGTTCGGTCCTGTGCCGGCCCTCCGGCCGCGGGTCATGCGACACAGGTAGCAACGCGGGCTTAAGAGAGCGTTGCCACTCGATTCAACCGCGCGGCGGCCCGCCGAGCAGCGCCGCCTCAAAGGCGCCGGCGATGGCGGCCTTGCTCTTGCCGGGCTTTGCGGCGTCGCCGATGGCGATGGCAGTCTGGCCGCGCCGCACCAGCCGCTGGAACCGGTCGGCGCTGGCGCGGCGCGCCCGGTGATAGAACCAGTCGCGGACCCAGTCGTTCTTCATCAGGCCCGCCACGCCCGGCCATCGGGCGGCGCCGAGCCGCAGCAGCAGCGGCACGACCTGGCCAAGTCCGAAGCGGTAGTCCGCGCCGGTGGCGACCACGACGCGATTGAACGGCGCCAGCACGCCGGGCTCGCGGGTGACGTCGACGCCGTAGCGGAAGGTCACGCCGTCGCGCGTGCAGGCGCGAACCAGATCGTCGATGTAACGTGCGAAGCTGGCCTCGTTCGCCACGACCTCCTGGAACAGCGGCGCCTTGCCCGCGAGCCGGAACGCGCCGCCGGCGCGCAGCGCCTTGTCGAACACAGTCACGGTGTTGCCTTCGGCGACCAGCGACGCGTAGGTCAGGCCGGCCGGGCCCGCGCCGATGACCGCGATGCGGTCGCCGTGCGGCGGCGCGGGATGCATAAACATCGTCTCGCGCCCCGCAGCGCCGTTGACCACGCAACCGATGCCCGCGCCGCCGCGCATCTCGTTGATGCACGTGTTGCAGGCGAGACAGCGCCGGATCGGATCGTTGTTGCGCAGCTTGTCGACCCATTGCGGTTCGGCGATCAGCGTGCGTCCGAGCGCGACGAAGTCGCATTTCTTGCTTGCCACGGCATCGGTCGCGGTCGCTGGATCTCCCATCCGCGCGACCGCGATCACCGGCACGCGCACGGCCTTCTTGATGTCGGCGGCGAAATCGAGATAGGGCGCGTCCGGGTCCGTCATCGGCGGGATCATGCGGTGCGCCGTGGGCTTGGAGCGGTAATGCCCCGCGCTGATGTGCAGCGCGTGCGCGCCGGCCTTGGCGGCCCATAGCGCAATCTGCTTGCCCTCGTCGTATTTGAGGCCGCCCTCGAAATAGTCCTCGACCGACAGCCGGTAGATCACGCCGAGCTCCGGCACGGCTTCTTTGACGGCTCGAAGAATCTCCAGCCCGAAGCGGGCGCGGTTTTCCAGGCTGCCGCCGTACTCGTCGGTGCGCTGGTTTTCGAACGGCGCATGAAACTGCGAAATGAGGTAGCCGTGGGCGGCGTGGATTTCGACGCAGTCGAATCCGGCCTCGCGCGCACGCCGGGCGGCGGCTGCATAAGCCGCGACGGTCTCCTCGATCCGCGCCTTGGTCATGGCGCGCGGCACGATGGTCTGCATCGTGATCTCGTAGACCGGGTGCGGGATCGCCGACGGCGCGATCGGCGTCTCGCCGCAGATATCGACACGGGTGTGGCCGCCGCCGTGGCCCAACTGGATGGACGCCTTGGCGCCGCCCGCGTGAATCTCCTCGACCAGCCGCTTGAGCCCCGGCACGAAACCGTCGTTCCAGATCCCGAGTTCGCGGAAGCGATGGCGGCCCACTTTCTCGGGCGACGCCATCTCCACCGTGATGAGGCCGGTGCCGCCGCGCACCCGCGCCATGTAATAGGCGATGCTGGCGTCGGTGACGTGGCCCGCCTCGTCAGACGTGCGCGTGGTCATGGACGGCATGACGATCCGGTTCGGGATCTCGGCCGGCCCGATACGCGCGGGTGTGAGGAGGACGTTGATCGGCATACCAAGCGGGTTGTCAGAGTTGGGGGAGTTCGCCCCCGTCGAGATCGATGGTGGCGCCGTGCAGCCAGGTGGCCCGGCCGGAGACGATGAAGGTGACCATGTCCGCCACATCCTCGACGGTGCCGTAGCGGGTGAAGCCCATGGCGCGCACGAAGCGCTCGCGCACCTGCGCTTCGGTCTGACCGCTGGCGGCGACCTCGGCGCGGATGCGCTTCCATTGCCGCTCGGTCTCGACCAGGCTCGGATGCACGCAATTGACGCGCACGCCTTCCTCCTTGCCGAGATCGGCGAGGCACTTGGAGAAGGCCGCGACCGCGGCGTTGACCGAACTGCCGATGGTGAACTGGGACTCCGGCTTGCGGCCGCTGGTGCCGCCGATCGAGACCAGCGCACCCTTGCTCGCGCGCAGCAGCGGCCAGGCCTCGCGCGCCAGCCGCACATGGGCGAAGAACTTCAGCGCGAAGCCGTCCTGCCATTGCGCGTCGGTCATATCGATGAAATGGCCGCGCTGGGTGGCACCGGCGTTGTTGATGAGGATATCGAGCCGTCCGAATTCCTTCTTGGCGGCCTCGATCAGCGTGCGCTCGGCGCCTTCCTTGCGCAGGTCGAGCGCCACCGGCACGGCCTTGCGCCCCTTGGCGCGCACCGCCTGTCTCGTCTCACCGAGCGCCGCCTCGTCGCGTCCCGTCAAAACCAGGTCGCAGCCCTCTGCCGCCAGCGCCAGCGCAATTGCCTGCCCGATGCCGCGGCTCGCCCCCGTCACCAGGGCCGTCTTTCCGTTCAATCCCAGTTCCATTGCCCGTCCTTGTCCTGCCCCTGGAATTCCCGATCATCGCAAATTTTTGGGGCGGTGGGGTCTCCTTCGTCGGCCTGCAATGGCCGCCGCCAATCCGGGAATTGGGCCGGCGGGATAGCGACCGCGTCCCGCGCCGCGGGTGCCCGGACAGGGCCTTCCATCAGCTTGTTTGATACGGGCATTCCCAGAATCCGTCTTGCCGTTCCAATGCCGTCCCATTAGGACTTGCGCGCCCTTTTCAGGGGTGGAGACCGCAATGGCACTGCTCAAGGACTCGCTCAAGCGCATCAAGCCTTCCGCCACCATGGCGGTGACCGACAAGGCGCGTGCGTTGAAAGCCGCCGGCCGCGACGTGATCGGGCTCGGCGCCGGCGAGCCGGATTTCGACACGCCGGACAACATCAAGCAGGCGGCGATCAAGGCGATCATGTCCGGCAAGGCCTCCAAGTACACGGCCGTGGAGGGGCTCGCCGAGTTGAAGCAGGCGGTGGTCGGCAAGTTCAAGCGCGAGAACAACCTCGACTACAAGACCAGCCAGATCATCGCCTCCACCGGCGGCAAGCAGGTTCTCTATAACGCGCTGATGGTGACGCTGAACCCCGGCGACGAGGTCATCGTCCCCGCGCCCTATTGGGTCAGCTATCCGGATATGGTGCTGCTTGCGGGCGGCGAGCCGGTGTTCGTGCCGACGACGATGGAAAGCGGCTTCAAGATGAAGCCGGCGGACCTGGAGAAGGCGATCACACCCAGGACCAAGTGGATTATCTTCAACTCGCCGTCGAACCCGACCGGTGCGGCCTACACCAAGGACGAACTGAAGGCGGTCACCGACGTGCTGGTGAAGCACCCGCATGTCTGGGTGATGACCGACGATATGTACGAGCATCTGGTCTACGACGACTTCAAGTTCTACTCGATCGCCGAGGTCGAGCCGCGGCTCTATGAGCGCACGCTCACCGTCAACGGCGTGTCGAAGGCCTATTGCATGACCGGCTGGCGCATCGGCTACGCCGGCGGGCGCGAAGACTTGATTAAGGCGATGTCGATGCTGCAGTCGCAATCGACCTCGAACCCGGTGGCGGTGTCGCAGTGGGCCTCGGTCGAGGCGCTGAACGGCCCGCAGGACTTCATCGCCAAGCACAATGCGATCTTCAAGGAGCGCCGCGATCTCTGCGTGTCGATGCTCAACCAATCGAACGGTCTCAAGTGCCCGAAGCCCGAGGGCGCGTTCTACGTCTATCCGTCCTGTGCCGGCGCCATGGGCAAGACCGCCCCGTCCGGCAAGAAGATCACGAACGACGAGGAGTTCGTCACCGAGCTTCTGGAGTCGGAAGGCGTGGCGGTCGTCCAGGGTACCCCGTTCGGCTTCGGTCCGGCATTCCGCATCTCCTATGCGACCAAGACCGAGGACCTGGAGGAAGCGTGCCGCCGAATCCAGCGTTTTTGCGGAAATTTGAAATAGTTAACGCGTAAGGTTGATGCTTTTCGGCCCGCCGTTCTTGGGGTAAGTTCCCGCCCGGCTTGAGGAGGAGCTTCTTATGAATCGTCTGTCTGCAATCGCGCTGGCGGCAGCGCTCGCCGCGTCCGTGACGCCGGCCATGGCCCAGAGCCGGGTGGAAATCGGCGTTCTCGAATGCCGCGGTTCGACCACGTCTTTCGTTGTCGGGTCCGTGACCAACCTCGGTTGTTCGTTCCGGCCGTCCGATAACAGCCGCCCCGATACCTACAACGCGACGATGCGGCGCGTGGGTGTCGATATCGGCTTCAATCAGCAGGTCGTGGTGGCCTGGGCGGTGTTCGCGCCGACTGCGCGCGTTGGACGCGGCGACCTCGCCGGCAACTATGTCGGCGCGGCAGCCAGCGCCACGGTCGGCGTCGGCGTCGGCGCCAATGCGCTGGTCGGCGGTTCCGGCAACACCATCGCGCTGCAGCCGCTGAGCCTGCAGGGCCAGACCGGATTGAGCGTCGCGGCTGGCGTCGCCGGCCTTGAGCTGCGCGCCGGCCGCTGAGCGAGCCGCAAGGTTGAATTCTTCGCACGCTGCCGTGCCGGAAGGCGCGGCGGCGTGTTGCTATTTGGCGACAATGCGGCCCTCGACGCCGGTGCGGACGGTGCCGAGTTCGCGCACGTAGGCCATGACCTCGGTCGCGAGCAGCGGCGCGTCCTCCGGATGAATCTCCGGCTGGATGCTTCCGAAGCCGGTGTAGCCGTCGCTCCCCCGCGCCAGGAAATCGTTGGTCGCCAGCCGGTAGGTGCGGCCGGGTTCGAGCGGCGCGCCGCCGATCCGCACCGACAGGATGCGGCTCCCGGCCGGCCGGCGCGGATCGTACTCGACCGTCATGCCCGACACCTGCGGAAACCGGCCTGCGGCCTCGGGCAGCCGGCCGACGCCGTTTTCCAGGCCCGCAAGCAGCGCGCTGCCGGGGACGTCGATGACCACTACGCGGTTGTTGAACGGCAGTTCCGTCAGAATGTCGCGCCGGGTGATCGCCGTGCCGGGGGCATAGACCTTGCCGGCGCGGATGCCGCCGCCGTTCATGATCGCGATCGCGGCCTTTGTTTTGGCCCGCATTGCATCGGCGATCAGGCTCCCGATTGCCGCCTCGCCGGTGCGGACGGTCGCGTTGCGGCTGTCGAGTTCGACCGCCGTCGTGCCGATCGGCACGTCGAGCTCGCGGTCGAGCTTGCCCTGGAATCCGGCGACGACTGCAACCACTTCCGGGTCGGGCGCGACGGTTGCAGTGTCCACGATGCGGAACTGCGGCCACCAGGCGGTGACGCGGCGCCCCTCCTGCATCTTGGTTTCGACCGTCACGTCGATCAGCACCACGTAATGCGCGTCGTAGGACGACTCGGCCATGGCGGTGCGGCCGTCGAAGCTGACGAACAGGTCGTGATTGTGGCCGGTCAGGACGATATCGGCGGCGCGCGACTCGGCCAGCTCGATGGCCTGGCTGCGGTCGGCGTGCATGACGACCGCGACGAAGTCGGCGCCCTCGCGGCGCAGCGCCGCGGCCTGCTCCTTCATCGACGCGACCGTGGGCGCGAACTTGAGGTCCTCGGGGCTCGACGCGCGCGGCGTGCCGTCGTAGGCGCCGCCGGTCAGCCCGACGCGGACGCCGCCGACGTCGACGATGGAACGGTCCCGAAAGCCGGGAAGCACGGCGCCGTCCGGTCCGCGCAGATTGGCGGCATAGAGCGGAAAGTTCGCTTCCGCCATACGGCGCAGGAACACCGCCTTGCCGAAATCGAACTCGTGGTTGCCGGGCGCGAAAATATCCGGGCGGATCAGGTTGGTGAGCGTCATGATGTGCGCGCCCTGGTCGATGCCCGACATCAGCGACGGCGACAGCGTGTCGCCGCCGTGCGCCAGAATGAGCCGGCGGCCTTCCGCGCTTGCGCGCGCGCGTTCGGCCTTGACGACCGCGGCCAGTCGCGCGAAACCGCCGCGCCGCTTGCCGTCGGGCATCATTTGATCGTCCATCAGATAGATGTCGTTCATCAGGACGAACGTGACCTTGGCGATGTCGGCGCGCGCTGCGGGCGCGAGCAGAAAGGCCGCGGCGAGGCACAGCACCAGCAGGAGCGATCGTCGGACGATGAGCATGGGCGATCCGTTGGGCGAGGGCGATTGCTCTAGCATGCGCGCGCGACGTCCGGCTATGCTTTACGCGATGCGGGATCGCGGCCATGAACAAGCCTGATACGACAATCCGCGCCGCCGGACAGGCGCAGGCCACATCCGCCACTGCGGGCCGGATAGGCGTGCTGATCGTCAATCTCGGCACGCCGGACGCCACCGATCCCGCTTCGGTCCGCCGTTATCTGCGGGAATTCCTGAGCGACGTGCGCGTGATCGAGGACCAGGGCCCGGTCTGGAAATTCGTGCTCAACGCCATCATCCTGCCGCGCCGCCCGCGCCAAAAGGGCCTCGACTACGAGAAAATCTGGAATCGCGAGCGCAACGAATCCCCGCTCAAGACCATCACGCGCTCGCAGGCGGCAAAGCTGCGCGCCGTGATCGAGGCTACCGACCCGACGATCGTGGTCGACTGGGCCATGCGCTACGGCAATCCGTCGCTGGCGAACCGGATCGAGGCCATGGCCAAGGCCGGCTGCGAGCGCCTCCTGCTGCTGCCGCTCTATCCGCAGTATGCCGCTGCGACTTCGGCGACGGTGTGCGACGCCGCATTCGCGGCGCTCGCGCGGCTGCGCGATCAGCCGGCGCTGCGCGTGGTGCCGCCCTATTACGACGATCCGGTCTATATCGATGCGCTGGCGGTCTCGATCGAGAGCGAACTGAAGCGCCTGCCATTCAAGCCGGAGCTGATCCTGGCGTCGTTCCACGGCATCCCGAAATCCTACGCGGACGAGGGCGATCCTTACCCCGCGCATTGCGAGGCGACGGCGCGGCTTTTGCGCGCGCGGCTCGGCATGGACGAGTCGCAGTTCACAATGACCTATCAGTCGCGTTTCGGCCGCGCCGAGTGGCTGCAGCCCTATACCGACAAGACCGTCGAGGCGCTGGCGCAACGCGGCGTGAAGAGCCTCGCCGTGGTGACGCCCGGTTTCGCCGCCGATTGTCTTGAGACGCTCGAAGAGATCGCGGTCGAGAACGCCGAGATATTCAAGGAGTACGGCGGCGAGAACTTTGCCTTGATCCCATGCCTCAACGACAGCGACCAGGGCATGGCCGTGATCGGTCATCTGGTGCGGCGCGAGCTGCAGGGCTGGCTGTGACCGCGAATTTTGCGCCGCTGCAAACCCAGGCGTGACGCCCGCTTTCGGGCGTTAAAGGCTCCGTTAACCACAAATCTTTAACCCTTGTTAACCACCGGCCGCGCGTGGCGCGGCCGCATGCCGGCGAACGGGCTTCTCCGCAAGGAGGCGCACGCGCGCCGGCGCGACGCATTGCGCAACGGAGAACGCGTCTGCCGCGCCGCGGTTACGAGAGCAGGGGACTGAGGCCCGTCGTGCTTGCGGCGGCTTTTGCGCTGTCGCTCGCCGCGTTCGCGCCGCGGGCGCTCGCGCAGGCGGGCGCGTCGCCGTTCGCGCCCGCGCTGACCGATCCGCGCGCGGCGCAGCGATTCAGCCGTCCGCCTGACGGCGTGACCCGCGCAACGCAGCCCGGCGCCGACACGGCGCCACGCATTCCGTCGGGCGCGAGCGACATCGGCTTCGACTCGACCGGCTCGATCTCCAAGAAG
>VGEP01000039.1 GCA_016869215.1 Alphaproteobacteria bacterium
GCTTCGGCGCGAAGCCGGGCCGGCCGAGATCGACGCCGCGCATCGCAGACTGTTCGGCGCGCCGCCGCCCGGCGGCTGGCACGCCGGCCTGCGGCTGCCGCCGCAAGCCACGGTTTCGGAGCTTTACGGGCGAATTCCGGAATGCGACGCATTCCGGGCGGCGTGCGGGCGGATATCCGCAAGTTACGCGTGGTAGCCGATACCGCCGTTTGGCTTGCAGTTCGCATGGGCCATTCGCTATAGCCCTTGCACTATGCGGCACTAAGGAACCGGCCAATGCGTGGCGCGCTTGGCGGCCCGCGCGTGCTGTTGCGCCGGCTTCGCGAAGTGATGGCGGAGCCGGTCAGCGCGCAGGAACGCCTCGACAAGGTTGTCGTACTGATCGCCGCCAACATGGTGGCGGAGGTCTGCTCCGTCTACGTGTTGCGCGTAGACGGCACGCTCGAACTGTACGCCACCGAAGGCCTCAAGCGCGAAGCCGTCCACCAGACCGTCCTGCGCCAGGACGAAGGCCTCGTCGGCCTCGTTGCGAGCGAGGCGCAGCCGGTCAATCTCTCCGAGGCGCAGACGCACCCGGCCTTCTCCTACCGGCCGGAAACCGGCGAAGAGATTTATCACTCCTTCCTCGGCGTGCCGATTCTGCGCGCCGGCAACACGCTCGGCGTTCTGGTTGTGCAAAACCGCGCGCGCCGCACCTATTCGGAGGAGGAAGAAGAGGCGCTGCAGACCACCGCCATGGTGCTGGCGGAGATGATCGCCTCGGGCGAGTTGCTCTCCATCGCCAAGCCGGGCGCCGAGCCCGCAATCCGGCCACGGTTGCATCTGACCGGCCAGGCATTGTCCGACGGCATCGCACTCGGCCACGTGGTGCTGCACGAGCCGCGCGTCACCGTGAAGGACGTCATCGCCGACGACGTTCCCAAGGAGCTGAAGCGCCTCGACGAGGCGATCGCCACCTTGCGCGCCGATCTCGACCTCATGCTGGAGCGCGGCGAAGTCGCAGACGGCGGCGAGCACCGCGACGTGCTCGACGCCTATCGCATGTTCGCGCACGACAAGGGCTGGCTGCGCCGCTTGCGCGAAGCGGTGATGACCGGCCTCACCGCCGAAGCCGGCGTCGAGCGCGTGCAGTCCGACAACCGCGCCCGCATGCTGCGCGTCACCGATCCCTACCTGCGCGACCGGCTGCACGACCTGGACGACCTCGGCAACCGGCTGATGCGCCAGCTCATGGGCCAGGACCACGCCCCGCCGCGCGAGCAGTTGCCGGACAGCGCGATCCTGGTGGCGCGGTCGATGGGCCCGGCGGCGCTGCTCGACTACGACCGCCGCAAGCTGCGCGGCCTCATTCTGGAAGAGGGCGGCCCGAACTCGCATGTCGCGATCGTCGCGCGCGCGCTCGGTATCGCCGCGGTCGGCGAGATCGAGAACATCTCGGGCCTTGTCGATCCCGGCGACGCGGTGATCGTCGACGGCGCGACCGGCGACATCCACATCCGGCCGCCGAGCGACATCGAGAGCGCCTACAGCGAGCGGGTCAAGCTGCGCGCGCGCCGGCAGGCGCAATACCGCGCGCTGCGCGACAAGCCCTGCGTCACCAAGGACGGCGAATCCATCGCGCTGATGATCAACGCCGGGCTGCTGGTCGACCTGCCGCATCTGTCCGAAACCGGCGCCGGCGGGATCGGGCTGTTTCGCACCGAATTGCAGTTCATGATCGCGACCGAAATGCCGCGCATCAGCGAGCAGCTTGCGCTCTATCGCGCCGTGCTCGACTCCGCAGGCGACCGGCCCGTAACCTTCCGCACCCTCGACATCGGCGGCGACAAGGTGCTGCCCTACATGCGGGCCGAGGTGGAGGAGAACCCGGCGCTGGGCTGGCGCGCGATCCGGCTCGGACTCGACCGGCCCGGCCTGATGCGCAGCCAGATCCGCGCACTGCTGCAAGCCGCGGCCAGCCGCGAGCTGAAGGTGATGTTTCCCATGGTCGCCACCGTCGCCGAGTTCGACGAGGCCAAAGGCATGATCGAGCGCGAGCTCACCTCGCTGCGGCGGCGCCGGCACAAGCTGCCGGACCGCGTCGAAGTCGGCGTCATGGTGGAGGTGCCCTCGCTGCTGTTCCAGCTCGACGAACTGATGCCGAAGGTCGATTTCCTGTCGGTCGGCTCCAACGATCTGGCGCAGTTTCTCTATGCGTCCGACCGCGGCAATCGCCGGGTGGCCGACCGGTTCGACCCGATCTCAGCGCCGATGCTGCGGGCCCTGAAGATGATCGCCGAGAAGGCGCGCGCCGCCGGCAAGCCGGTGGCGCTGTGCGGCGAACTGGCATCGAAGCCGATCGGCGCACTGGCGCTGGTCGGGCTCGGCTACCGCGCGCTGTCGCTGACGCCGTCGGCGCTCGGCCCGGTCAAGGCCATGCTGCTGGAGCTCGACGCCAAGAAGGCCGAGGCGGCGGTCGTTCCGCTGCTGGAAACGGCCTCGCCCAGCCCCAATATTCGCGAGCGACTGGAAAGCTTCGCGGCCTCCGAAGGCCTGCCCCTGTGACGACCATTCCCGAAGCCAAGCTCGACGCGCTGCTCGCCCGGCACGCGGCGATCGAAGCCGAGCTGGCGCAGCAAATGCCGGCCGAGACCTTCGTCAAGCTGTCGCGCGAATTCGCCGAACTCGATCCGGTGGCGGACAAGATCAAGGCCTTCCGCAGCCTTGCGTCCGAACTCGCCGAATTAGAGGCCCTCGCCGCCGACCCGGCGGGCGATCCCGCAATGCGCGAGATGGCGGTCGAAGAAAGGCAGTCGCTGGAGGACAAGCGCGTCAAGCTCGCCGAGGACCTGCGGCTGGCGCTGCTGCCCAAGGACGCCATGGACGAGCGCAACGTGATTCTCGAAATCCGCGCCGGCACCGGCGGCGACGAGGCCTCGCTGTTCGCCGGCGACCTGTTCCGGATGTACGAGCGCTATGCCGCCCGGCAGGGATGGACCACCGAACTGCTGACGGCGAGCGAAGGCACCAAAGGCGGCTACAAGGAAATCGTCGCCGAAGTGCGCGGACGCGGACCGTTCGCCAAGCTCAAATTCGAGTCCGGCGTCCACCGCGTGCAGCGCGTGCCCGAGACCGAAGCGCAGGGCCGCATCCACACCTCCGCCGCCACCGTCGCCGTGCTGCCGGAGGTCGAGGACGTCGACATCGAGATCAGGGACGACGACCTCAAGATCGACACCATGCGGGCGGGCGGCGCCGGCGGACAGCACGTCAACAAGACCGAATCCGCCATCCGCATCACGCACATCCCGAGCGGCATTGTCGTGGCGGTGCAGGAGGAACGGTCGCAGCACAAGAACCGCGCCAAGGCGATGGCGATGCTGCGCGCCAGACTCTACGACGCCGAAAAGACGAAGCTCGACAAGGCCCGCGCCGCCGAGCGCAAGGACCAGGTCGGCAGCGGCGACCGCTCGGAGCGGATCCGCACGTACAATTTCCCGCAAGGCCGGGTCACCGACCACCGCATCAACCTCACGCTCTACAACCTGCCCAAGGTGATGGAGGGCGAGGCTCTGGGCGAGATCGTCGACGCTCTGGTGGCCGACCATCAGGCGTCGCTGCTTGCGGCCGAGGGAGCGGCATGATCGCGGCGCACGCGCTCGCGGACGTTTCCGGCATTCGCGGTGCGACCGTCGAACAGGCGCGCCGCGTGCTGGCGCAGACGTTCCGCGAGGCGGGACTCGACTCGCCGGACCTCGATGCGCGCCTTCTCGTCGGCCACGCGCTGGCGCTCGATCGCACCGGGCTTGCGGTCGACGCGGCACGCCGTCTGGACGGCGCGGAGGCGCAGCGTATCGGCGCTCTCGCCGCACGCCGCCTCGCCCGCGAGCCGGTGGCGTACATCATGGGCATCAAGGAATTCTGGGGCCTGCCGCTGCGGGTGTCGCGTGCGACGCTGGTCCCGCGGCCGGAAACCGAGACCGTGGTGGAGGCGGCGCTTGCGGCCGTCGGCGGCAGGCGCGAACGAACGCTGCGCATAGCCGACATCTGCACCGGCAGCGGCGCAATCCTGCTGGCGCTGTTGAGCGAACTGCCGAACGCCACCGGCATCGGAACGGATATCAGCGCCGACGCGCTCGCGGTCGCGCAATCCAATGCCGATGCGCTCGGGCTCGGATCGCGCGCGCAATTCAAGGTTTCCAACTATGCGGCCGCGCTCACAGGCCCGTTCGATTTGATCGTCTCCAACCCGCCCTACATTGCGAGCGCCGACATCGACGGTCTTGCGCCGGAAGTCCGATGCGAACCGAGACTTGCGCTCGACGGCGGCACGGACGGGCTCGAAGGCTATCGCGCCATCGCCCGTTCGGCGCGCGGCCTGCTCGCAACGGACGGCCGGCTGGTGGTCGAACTGGGCGCCGGCCAGGAGGCCGCGGTCGCTTCGTTGTTCAAGTCGGCCGGGCTTGCGCCGGAGCCTGCGCGCACCGATCTGATGGGCATTCCACGCGCGCTTCCGGCGGGTGTTGCCTTATTGACGCCATGACCGAACAGCATTGTGAAACCGCAAAAAAGCACTTGGATTATCCCTTCAGAGGGACTAGCTTCTGGCCACGGAATCGACCCGATGGTCACATCGCTCAAGCCCGGGGCTGAAGCCCGGCGAGGCGGGCGGTGGACTAGAGAGAACGCCGGGTCAGACGGCAAACAGGATCGCCGAATTCGGGTCAGAAGGCTGCCGGCCGAGCGCGCATCGGGCTAATACGACGCATTAACGACAGCGACGCCCAAGATGAGACACAAGCACCGCCGCGGCTGGATCGCGGCCGGGGGAAAGTTGCGGCCAGCGCGATGAACCGGAGCGTTCAGCCGGCTTGCGCGGGCGCAATCCGCACCGTTGCGGCAGGCGTCGCGAGTTGGGACGCGTGATTACTCGTTGGGTGAATGAACCGGCGGCATCGGACCGCTGCAAACAGGAGTCGGCGACAGGCGAGCCATGAGAAACGGTCAAAACAAGCGCATGCGGGGACGCAACCGTAACAAGGGGCATCACGGTCATCACCACAATCCGCTGACGCGGGTTTACGAGTCAAACGGACCGGACGTGAAAATCCGCGGCACCGCGCATCACATCGCCGAGAAGTATTTGCAGCTGGCCCGCGACGCTGCGTCATCGGGCGACCCCGTCACCGCCGAAAATCACTACCAGCACGCCGAACATTACTCGCGGCTGATCCAGGCGGCGCAGGAACAATTCCGTCAGCAGAACCCGTACTACCAGGCGCCTCCCGGACCCGGCGAAGCGAACCGCGACGAAGCCTTCGACGACGACGGCGACGACACCGGTCAACAGCAGCCGCAGGCGCAGCCGAACTTCGGCGGCGGCCAGCAGCAGCCCTATCCGCCGCGCGAGCAGCCGCAGCCTTATGGCGGACAGCCGCAGCAGCACCAGGGCCGCCCGCAGCACTATCAGCAGCAGCAACCGCAGCAGTATCAGCAGCCGCAGCAGTATCAGCCGCGCCAGCCCGAGCCGCAGCCCGCGCCGATCGACGTCAGCGACGGGGAACGGCTGCCGTCGTTCATCACCGGCTCGCAGGCGCAGCAGCCCGCGATGGGCAACGGCCAGAACGGCCACGACAACAACCAGGGCGGCGGCGAGCGCTTCCCGCGTCACCGCCGGCGGCGTCATCGCGGCCCGCGGCAGGACGGCCAGCCCGGCGGACAGGACTTCCGCGGCGGCGACGAAGGGTCCGACGACTCGCGTCCCGGCAACAGCTAAGCGAACGGTCTTTCGATTGCAGCAGAGCCGGGCCGCAAGCCCGGCTCTGCCTTTTCGGGAACCTTGAGCCTCTTGTTTTGACGCGTTTTCTTGACGCGACCCGGTCCCCACTTCGCTCGAAAACGCTATAGCCGTGCTGCGCCGCGCGGAGCCGGCGACGGCGCCAGCGCCGGTTCGAGCGCCGGCAGGAGCTTGCGCTTTTCGCGGCGCGCCGGGATCGCGCGATAGACCTGCTTGGTCGCCTCGACGATGTGCATGCCCGCGAACGGCGCCGAGATCGTCGCGCCCGCCCGCTCCCAGGCCACCGCCGAGCGCAGGAACCAGCCGCGCGGAATCGGCGGCACGTAGAGCGCCTCGCCCCACGACACCGGCGTGAACCAGGCGTCGCGCAACAGATGTGTGATCTGGGTTCGCGAATAGGGCAGGCCCTGGCCGAACGGCGTCGTGTCCATGCGCGCCCACAGTCCGCGGCGGTTCGGCACCACTGCGAGCAACTGGCCGCCGGCCGCAAGCACGCGCCAGACTTCGCGCAGCAATGCCGTCGCATCGTGCGATATTTCCAGCGAATGCACGAGCAGCACACGGTCGACGGCGGCGTCCGGCAGCGGCAGCTCGAATTCGTCGACCAACGCCGACAGCGCCGGTTGCGTGCTCGGCCATTTCACCACGCCTTGCGCCGCCGGCATGAAGGCGAGGCAGCGCTCGGCCTCCTCGCGGAACGGCCCGAGATAGGGCGTCGCGTAGCCGAGACCGACCATGCGCAGCCCCTTCGCATCGCTCCAGCGCCGCCGGATGGCGCGCCCAATGAAGTGCCGCGCCACCGAACCGAGCCGGTTGGCGTAGAAGTCGCGCAGGTCGACGACGTCGATGCTCATGTGGCAATCCTATCACGGTCCGCCCTTCGGCCGGACGTTCTAGGCCGCGGCAGGCCGTGCTACGGTCGGTCTATAGCGTTTTCGAGCGAAGTGGCTTCCGGTTCGCGTCAAGAAAACGCGTCAAAACAGAAAGCTAGAACCGCCGAGGAGTCGAAATGCCCGCCGAGATCAAGCTGTTTCCCTGCCTGAAGGACAATTACGGCGTCCTGATCCGCGACACCGAAACCGGCCGGACCGCCGCCATCGACGCGCCGGAAGCCGCGCCGGTGGAGGCCGCACTCAAGACCGCCGGCTGGAAGCTCGACGACATCCTGGTGACGCACCACCACGGCGACCACACCGGCGGCATCGCGGAGCTGAAGCAGAAGTACAAGTGCCGCGTGGTGGCGCCTGCGGGCGAGGCGTCGAAGATTCCGCTGGTCGACGAGACCGTGCGCGAGGGCGACACGGTGAAGGTCGGCAATCTCACAGCCAACGTGATCGAGACGCCCGGCCACACCGCGGGCCACATCACGTTCTGGTTTCACGGCGAGAAGGTCGCGTTCGCGGGCGACACGCTGTTCTCGATCGGCTGCGGCCGGGTCATCGAAGGCAGCGCGGAGACGATGTGGGCCTCGCTGAAGAAGCTGCGCGACCTGCCCGGCGACACGCAGGTCTATTGCGGCCACGAATACACGCTGGCGAACATCAAGTTCGCGCAGACGATCGAGCCCGGCAACGCGGCGCTTGCCGCGCGCGCCAAGCAGGCGGCCGATCAGATCGCGGCGGGCAAGCCGACGATTCCGACCACCATCGACGAGGAGAAGGCCGCGAACGTGTTCCTGCGCGCCGACGTGCCCGCGGTCGCGGCCGCGGTCGGACTTGCGGGGAAATCGGCGGCGGAGGTGTTTACGGAAGTCAGGGCGAGGAAGAATAAGTTTTAGCCGCTCGTGTCCCGGGCGACCCCGGCGCTAAGCCGGGGAGACCCGGGACCCCGGTTGAGTCGGAAGCACCGATGCCGACGTTCTATGTGTACATTCTCGCAAGCCGCTATCGCGGCACGATGTATGTCGGCGTCACGAACGATCTCAGCCGAAGGATGGGCGAACACAAATTTGGAGTCGTTCCGGGATTCACAAGGCAATACAAAGTGAACCGCCTCGTCTACTTCGAAGCCTACACTTCGATCCTAGAGGCTCGCGCGCGCGAACGGGCGCTGAAGCGCTGGCATCGCGACTGGAAATTCAAGATTATCGAAGCGATGAATCCGGATTGGCGCGAGTTAACGCCAAGCCTGATTGCGGTCGTATAGAACCGGGGTCCCGGGTCTCGCTCCGCTCGCCCGGGACACGCGCGCCGCGTCAATCCTTCGCGCGCTCCACGTACGACCCGTCCTCGGTCATCACCACGACGCGGGTGCCGGTGTCGATGAACGGCGGCACGTTGGTGCGAACGCCGTTGGAGAGCTTCGCCGGCTTGTACGACGACGACGCGGTCTGGCCCTTGGTGACCGGCTCGGTCTCGACGATCTCCAGCACCACCTTCTGCGGCAGCTGGATCGCCACCGCGTTGCCTTCGTGCATGCTGAGCATCACCTTCATCTCGGGCTGGAGATAGAGCTTGCCGTCGCCGACCAGGTCCTCCTGCAGGGTGATCTGGTCGTAGGTCTCCGAGTTCATGAAGTGGTAGCCTTCGGCGTCGCTGTAGAGGAACGTAAAGTCGCGGTCCTCGACCACGGCGCGCTCGACCTGGTCGGTGGTCTTGTAGCGCTGCGACATCTTCACGCCGTCGCTGATGCGGCGCATGTCGATCTGGGTGGTCGGCGTGCCCTTGCCGGGATGGAAGCTCTCGGCGGTCAGAACGACGCAGAGCCTGCCGTCGAGATCGAGAACGTTGCCCTTGCGGACCGAGCTGGCGATAACCTTCACAGGGAATTCCTCTTGCGGACAAAGGGGCCTGACAGCCCTCCAATTCGGGGCGCAACATACCGATCCTGCGCCGGTATGCCAGCCTTTTCCGCAAAAACGACGGGGCTTTCGTGACCATCCTCTCCTCCCCCTGGTGGGACCGTGACGTCTATGCCGACCGGCGGCCGTTCCTGCTGGCGCGGGGCCGGATTCTAACGGCGCTCAGGGAGTGGTTCCGGCAGCGCGGCTTCCTTGAGGTCGAGACGCCGGCGCTGCAAGTCTCGCCCGGCAACGAGACCCACCTGCACGCTTTCGCCACCGAGCTTGCGGCCCCGGACGGGACACGCACGCCGATGTATCTGCACACCTCGCCGGAGTTCGCCTGCAAGAAGCTGCTCGCCGCGGGCGAAACGCGGGTGTTCACCTTCGCGCGCGTGTTCCGCAACCGCGAGCGAACCGCCCTGCACCATCCGGAATTCACCATGCTGGAATGGTACCGGGCGAACGAGCCTTACGAGGCGCTGATGGAGGATTGCGCGGCGATCCTCGCCGAGACCGCCAAGGCCGCGGGCACCGGCGTGCTGCGCCACCGCGGCCGCGAGGCCGATCCGTTCGCGCCGCCGGAGCGCGTCGATGTGACCGGCGCGTTCGCCGCGTTCGCGGGCATCGACCTGATGGCGACATTACCCGGCGGCTGGCCGGACCGCGATGCCTTCGCGGCGGCGGCGCAGACCGCGGGCGTGCAGACCGCCCCCGACGACGACTGGTCGGACATCTTCAGCCGCGTGCTGGTCGAGCGGATCGAGCCGCGGCTCGGGCGCGACCGCGCGTCGCTGCTGGACCGCTATCCGTCGCCTGAGGCCGCGCTGGCGCGCCCCGCCGACGATCCGCGGCTCGCGCGCCGTTTCGAACTCTATGCCTGCGGCGTCGAGCTTGCGAACGGATACGACGAACTGACCGACGCCGCCGAGCAGCGCCGCCGCTTCGAAGCGTCGATGGCCGAGAAGCAGCGCCGCTACGGCGAGCGCTATCCGATCGATCCTGACTTTATTGCCGCGCTGCCGGCCATGCCGCAGGCGAGCGGCATCGCACTCGGCTTCGACCGGCTGGTGATGCTCGCAACCGGCGCGGACCGGATCGAACAGGCAATGTGGGCGCCGGTCGCGGGCGGAGAGCGCTGAACGCGTCGCATTGACCGGCGCACAGCGGCGGCCCTAGGCTTGCGCGGGTGCCCAAACGCCGACGGCGCAGCCGCCAACGAGATCGCAGCGGGCACGATGCCGAGGAGGAACATGTCATGCGCGTCACCCGCACCTTGACCCGTGCACTCGCCGCTGCGGCCTTGGTCGCCGGCTTTGCCTTGCCCGCGAACGCCCAGTCCTATCCGTCGCGCAACGTCACCATGATCGTGGCGTTCCCGGCCGGCGGTATCGCCGACATCATCGGGCGTCTGGTCGCGACCAAGCTTTCCGACCGGCTCAAACAAAGCGTCGTGGTGGAGAACCGCGGCGGCGGAGGCGGCAACATTGCCGGGCGCGCGGTGGCAACGGCGGCGGGCGACGGCTACACGGTGCTGACGACGACCACATCGATCGCGGTCAACCACACCGCATCCAAGAATCGCGGCTTCGAGACCCGCGATCTGCGCCCCGTCGCGATCGTGGCATTCACGCCCGACGTGCTGGCGGTGCATCCGAGCAATCCGGCGAAGACGCTGAAGGAGTTCATCGCCAACGCCAAGGAGAAGCAGTTCACCTACGGCAGCGCCGGCCCCGGCACCGCGCCGCAGATCCACGCCGAATATTTCTTCGGCCACCTCGCCAAGGTGAAGTATGTGCACGTGCCGTTCCAGGGCGGCGCGCCGGCGATCACGGCCGCGCTCGGCAACCACGTCGATTCCACCCTGCTGTCATTCCCGCCGATGGCGCCGCATTTGCGCAGCGGCGCGCTGCGCGGCCTCGGCATCGCGAGCGAGAAGCGCAACAAGACCATCCCGGGCGTGCCGACCTACGCCGAGCAGGGCTTCCCGAACTTCTATTCCGGCTCCTGGATCGGCATTTTCGCGCCGGCCAAGACGCCCGACGCTGTGGTGGCCCGGCTCAACGCCGAGATCACCGCGCTGATGAAGGAACCCGACGCCGTCGACCGGCTGACCAAGGCCGGTTTCGATCCAATGACGAACACCGTCGCCGAGGCCGAGGCCTACTTCAAGCGCGAGATCGAAAGCTGGGGCAAGATGGTCACGGCGACCGGCTTCTCGAATTGAGCGCTTCGCCCCCGGCGGCTGTCATCGCCCGCGAATGCGGGCGATCCAGTAACCATTGACACTTGTAGCGGGCACGGCCGCGCGTTATCGGTCGCCACGATTGCCGGATGCCCCGCCTTCGCGGGGCATGACGCCGAGGCCGCCATGAACGCCGCGCCGAAAACCCTGCGCCATCTCTCCGAACTGCAGGCGGAGGGGCTAACGCCCGACGCCAGGCGCGCCGCGCTGGAGCGCGTCGCCGCGCAATACGCGGTCGCGATCACGCCCGCAATGGCAGAGCTGATCGACCGCACCGATCCGGACGATCCGGTCGCACGGCAGTTCGTGCCGTCCGAGGCCGAACTGGAAACGCGGCCCGAAGAACGCGCCGATCCGATCGGCGACGATGCGCACAGTCCGGTGGCGGGCATCGTGCACCGCTATCCCGACCGCGCGCTGCTGAAGCTCACCCACGTCTGCGCGGTCTATTGCCGGTTCTGTTTCCGGCGCGAGACGGTCGGTCCCGCGGCCGAACCGCTGACGCCGAAGCAACTCGACGCCGCGTTCGGCTACATCGCCGCGCATCCCAAAATCTGGGAGGTCATCCTGACCGGCGGCGACCCGCTGGTGCTGTCGCCGCGCCGGATCAAACAGACCGTGACGCGGCTCGCCGCCATCGATCACGTGAAGGTCGTCCGCGTGCACACGCGCGTGCCCGCCGCCGATCCGGCGCGCATTACGCCCGCGCTGGTGCGCGCGCTGAAGGCCAAGGGCAAAGCGACCTATGTGGTGCTGCACGTCAATCACGCGCGCGAACTGACCGAGGCCGCGCGCACGGCCTGCGCGGCGTTCGTCGACGCCGGTGTTCCGATGCTGAGCCAGTCGGTGCTGCTCAAGGGCGTCAACGACGATCCCGAAGCGCTCGGCGCGCTGATGCGGGCGCTGGTCGAGTGCCGGATCAAGCCGTACTACCTGCACCACGGCGACCTTGCGCCCGGCACGGCGCACCTGCGCACCACCATAGAACGGGGCCAGTCGCTGATGCGCGCGCTGCGCGGGCGATATTCCGGCTTGTGCCAGCCGGAGTATGTGCTCGACATTCCCGGCGGCCACGGCAAGTCGCCGATCGGGCCGGGCTATCTCACCGGCGAGAACGGCGGCTACACGGTCGAGGACTACAACGGAGCGCGGCATTGCTATCCGCCCAAGGCCTGACCGCCAAGGAAATGTCCGCTGCCGACGTGATCCGGATGCTGGAACTGAAGCCGCATCCGGAAGGCGGCCACTTCCGCGAAACCTTCCGCGACCCGCGCACGATCGAGGGCCGCGCCGCCTCCACCGCGATCTATTTCCTGCTGGCGCGCGGCGAACGCTCGCACTGGCACCGCGTCGACGCCGCAGAGGGCTGGCACTGGTACGCGGGCGCGCCGCTCGATCTGCAAATTCATTCCGGAATTGGCACCGAGACGGTTCGCCTCGGCGCCGATCTGGCCGCGGGCGAGCGCCCGCAGGCCGTCGTTCCGGCCCACGCCTGGCAGGCTGCCGAAACATTAGGCGACTGGACGTTGTGCGGCTGCACGGTCGCGCCGGGATTCGAGTATTCGGGCTTCGAACTGGCGCCGCAGGGATGGCTGCCATGACCGGGCATTGAAATCCAGCCGGCCGGACCGCCCGAAGACGCGGCACAGAGCGCATCGTGCTTGTCAAGTGACGGACGCACACGCCCGATGGCCTCTGCCCGTGCCAGATAGGCTGTGATATCCATTCATTCCGATGGGGACCCGGCGCCAGACCGGGCGGGCGGAATTTTCGTCGATGCCTAGTTTGTGTATATGCCCGGGTCGCGGCAATGCGCGGTTGGCCGTCGCTCGACGGACGCTACTTGCCGGCGCGGCTGTTGTAGCGCCGTTGACATTGGGGCTGTTGGCATCGAACCCCGCCGGTGCGGCCTGCGTCCAGGTCGGCCAAAACGTCACCTGCACCGACACCACGTTCAACTACAACTCCGGCGCACAGGCGAACCTGAACGTCACCGTCCAGGCGGGCGCCATCGTTATCGGCAACAACGGCAACGACGCCATCCGGATCTCGAGCACCACCAGCGCAACGCTGACGAACAACGGCACCATCGACGGCTTTGTGACGATCCTCAGCACCGTCGCGGGCTCCGATACGTTCACCAACAACGGCATCCTGAAGATCACCGATCCGACCGCAAATCTTCAGGAACACTCGATGGTCGGCACCAACTTCACGCAGACGGCCAACGGAACGCTCTACGTCCGCGTCGATTCCAACGATTTCTATGACGGCATCTTCAGCCGGTCGGCCAACCTCAACGGCGGGCTGGTCGTGGTCGTGCAGCCGGGCCTGTATGGCGCCCAAACCACGTTTACAAAGGTGATCAACACATCGACCGGAACAGCGGGCGGCTTCAGCAGCATCCTCACGTCGTCGCCGTTCTTTACGGCACGCACGGCCGTCAATGCCGACCCCAACGATCTCGATGTCATCCTGACGCGCGTCGGCTTCGGGTCCATTCCCAGCATGACCCCCAACCAGCGCGCCGTCGGCAACGCGCTGGAGGGCAGCTACTCGACCACGCTGACCGGCAACGCTGCGACGCTCTACAGCAACCTGCTCGCCGCCAACTCCGTGACGGTCCTCGACAACATCTCCGGCGAAGGCACCAGCGCCACGCAGAATGCGGCGTTCGGCGCCGGCTCGTTGTTCAACAATGCCATGCAGGGCCAGGGCCTGTTCGGCCCGAACGGCGCGATCAACGGCCTGCTGCCGCTGCCCTACGCCGAACCGGCCAAGCCGCGCGGCCACGAGGCCTTCGCCGCGCTGAAGGCGCCGGGCAAGCCGCAGGCGGGCGAGCCGTCGCGCTGGCGCGTCTGGGTCGCGGGCTTCGGCGCGTCCCGAGGCTTCGACGGCCAGACCTCGACCGGCAGTTCGAACCAGTCGGTCCGCAACTACGGCGGCGCGCTCGGGGTCGAGCGAAACCTCAGCCACGATCTGACATTCGGCGTCGCCGTCGGCGGCAGCGGCTCGAACTTCTCGGTCGGCAATCTTTCGACCACCGGCAGAGTGACCGGCGGCCACATCGGCGCCTATGCGGTCAAGGCCTGGGGCGCGGCCTATGGCGCAGCGTCGCTCAGCTACGCGCTGTTCGAGAACGACACCCGGCGAACGATCGTCGGCGTCGGCACGACCGAAACCGCCACCGGCCGATTCACCAGCCATCAAGTCGGCGCCAGGATCGAGCTGGGACGCCGCCATGCGCTGGGCCCGGCCGCCGTGACGCCGTTCGTCGCCATCGAGCCCGCCGCGCTTTGGCAGCAGGGCTACACCGAGACTGCGTCGGGCATTCTCGGCCTGTCGGTCGCCTCGCGCACTGCAACATCCCTGCCGTCGTTCCTCGGCGTGCAGATTGACAGCCGGCACACGCTGTCCGGCGGTGCAACGATCGCACCCTACGCGCGCGCCCCGTGGGTACACGAGTTCCTGCCCAATCGCCGCGTGACCGCGACGTTCGTCTCGATCCCGACCGCGACCTTCACCGTCGACGGCGCCCGGCCGGCGACCGACGCCGCGCGAATCGACGCCGGGGCGAAGCTTGCGCTCCGCCCCGGTCACGCAGTGTTTGCGAATTTCGCCGGCGAATGGTCGAGCCGGACCGACAGCTATTCGGCGACCGGCGGCTATCGCGCCACTTGGTGATGTGGCCGCAGCGCCTTCAGCGCGGGCAGCGTGACCAGCGCGAGGATCAGGCCGGCGAAAATCTTCATGACGCCGACAAGCGCGGCACTGGCGGCGAGCGAGGTAGTCGTCAGGGCCGTTGCTCCAAGCGTTTGAAGAGCCAGCACGCTGGCGGAGTAGAGAACCGCGATGTCGACGCTGTACGCCGCGGCCATCCAGACAACCCACAGCAGCGCACCTTGCGCGGCGCGGCGGATCACCAGCGCCTCGACAGTTCCAAAGACCGCGCCCAGCAGCGCACCTGCGATCAACGCGGCCATGAGCCCGCCAAAGAAGAGCGTGGGGGCAATCGATGTCGGCGGCGCCACGGCGGGCGTCACTCCAAAGACGTTGCCCAGGACGAAAAACGCGGACATGTAGCCGGTCACGACGATCATCCAGAGCGTCATCGGAAACTTCGGGACCGCAACCTGCAGGACCGCGCCGCGCATCCACGCGAAGGCCAGCGCGAAGATCACATCGGCTGCGACCGTCAGCCCTAGCGCGATCCGCTTGAGCGTCACGCCTGCCGCTGGATCCTCGGCGCCGATCGCGACCGAGGACAGGTAGGCGATACCGGCCGCGGCCAGAAAGACGACCTGTGCGCCGACATGAGCCAGGACCCATTGGCGGCCGAGAGACGGATTGGAATGTTGCGAATAAACGTCAAGCGCGGCCGACATGAATCGCTCCTCTTGCAACAGCGTTCGGCATGGCGCCAGCCGACGAGCGCGGCGTATCCGCGCCGCGGCCGCCGTCCCGTCATGCCCGCAGTTTGGTCGGAGCGGGCCGCGCGCAGGTTCAAAGCAGAAAATGTAACGTTAACAGTGGGATAAGACAGGCGCCGCCGCGGTCGGGCCTGCTGCGGTCACTCCGCCGCCATCGGCCTTGCGGCCTCCCGCATATAGCCCTCGCGGGTCTGCGGCAGCTTCCAGCCGAGCATGCGGGAGGCGACCAGCGTGCGCAGCACCTGCGCGGTGCCGCCGCCGATGGTGAACATGCGCACGTCGCGCGCCATCCGCTCCAGCGGCAGATCGCGCGAATAGCCGCGCGCGCCGAACATCTGCAGCGAGTCGTTGACGATCCTGATCGCGGCTTCGGAAGCGAAAATCTTGGCCTGCGCCGCCAGCATCGGATCGGGGAACGCGCTCTGCCCGCCCTGCCCGCGCGAGCGCGCCGCGGCGTGAAGCATCAAGCGCGCCGCCGAGAGCTGAATCTGCATGTCGGCCAGCATCCACTGCAGGCCCTGGAACTCGCCGACCGGCCGGCCAAACTGCTCGCGCTGCTTCACCCAGCCGACCGCGAGGTCGAGCGCGCCGGCGGCGATTCCCATCGCCACCGTGCCCGCGCCGACGCGCTGGCTGTTGTAGGCATTCATCAGGTCGGCGAAGCCGCGCTTGAAACCCGACGGCGGCATCACGACCATGTCGGCGGGCGCCTCCATGTCCTCGAACGCGAGCTCGCCTTCCGGAATGCCGCGCAGGCCCATGGTCTTTTCGCGCCGGACGATTTTCAGGCCCTGGGCTTCGCCGCGCACCGCGAGAAAGCCGCCGATGCCGAGTTCCTCGCCCTTCTCGTCGAACACGCGGGCAAAGATCAGATGCAGCTTGGAGACGCCGCCGCCGGTGATCCAGTGCTTGCGGCCGTTGACGATGTAGCGGTCGCCGCGCTTGTCGGCGCGGGTGGTCAGCGCGGTGGTGTCGGAGCCGGCGTCCGGCTCGGTGATGCAGATCGCGGGCTTGTCGCCGGACAGCACCAGCGACGCCGCGAGCTTCTTCTGCTCCTCGGAGCCGTAGGCCATCACCGTGGAGATCGCGCCCATATTGGCCTCGACCACGATGCGCGCGGTGACGGTGCAGCACTTCGCCATCTCCTCGATCACCAGCACGGTGTCGAGGAACGAACGCCCCTGGCCGCCGTAGGCCTTCGGGATGGTCATGCCCATGAAGCCCGCCTCGGCGAGCGCATTGGCGACGTCCCAGGGGTATTGCTCGGTGGCGTCGACTTCGGCCGCGCGCGGCCGCGCCACGCGCTGCGCGAATTCGCGGGCGCGCTGCTGCAGCGCGAGTTCGTCGGAGTTCAGGCCGTGACTCATGGCGTCCTCTCGGTGGCACGCCGAGGCGTGGCACTGAAATGAATGTGAAATTGTGCCCGCCAGCGACGGACATGGTCAAGCCGCCGGTCAGGCCGCGCGGACCTTTTCGAGAAAGCCATCGATCAGATGGCCGAACTTTTCGGCCGCGGCTGCGGAGGCGGCCGACGAGGCCTGCACGTCGGCGGCGGCCGCGCGCGTGCGTTCCACGCTGCCTGCGAGCTCGTCCACGGTGCCGGTCAAACCCGCGGTCCACGCCGCGGTATCCTGGACATCGCGAAGGATCGAAGTGGTTACGCTGCTCTGCTGCGTGACCGCCGTGGAAATCTCGGTGGCATGAGACGTGGCAATCGCGCCTGTGGCGTTGATTTTCTGAATGGCATCGACGACGCCCGACGTTTGCCGGCGCACCTCGGACACCTTGGCGGCGATGTCGCCGGTCGCCTTGGCGGTTTGCGCCGACAGCGTCTTGACCTCGGAGGCAACCACCGCAAATCCCTTGCCGGCGGCCCCGGCCCGCGCGGCCTCGATCGTCGCGTTGAGCGCCAGCAGGTTGGTCTGGCGCGCGATCGAGTCGATGAAGGTCGCAACATCGTCGATGCTTTGCGCCGAGCCGGAGAGACCGTCGATCATGCGGGCCGCTTCCCTGGTCCGCGTCGCCGCGTCCCCGATTGCGGCTTCCGCCATGCGGACCGACATCGAGATGTTCCCGATCGACGCCGAAAGCTCCTCGGCGGAGGCCGCCACACCCGCCACGTTTTCGGACACTTCGCGGGAGGTCCGGGTTGTCCGCTCTGCGGTCGACTTCATGTCCGAAGCCGAGGCGGCGAGGTTCGTCACCGCCTTGCGCATCGCATCGACCGAGGTGACGCTATCCCCCAACGCGTCCCGGATCGCCGCCTGGAATTCCGCGATATTCTTCTCCAGCCGCTCGCGCCGCGAATCGCGGTCTGCGGCGTCCCTGGCGCGCTCGCCTTCGAGGCGCGCCCTGACGCTGGCGTTTTCGCGGAACACCGCGAGCGCGGACAGCACCGCGCCGATTTCGTCGGCGCTCGCAGGCTTGGGCACCGGGCTCGCAATATCGCCTTCGGCGATACGCGACACGGCTGCAATCGCGGCTTCGAGCGGCCGCCTCACTCCGAATTGCAGCACCAGCCATCCGATGCCCAACAGCGCGACGATGCCGGCGACGAGCGAAGCGACAATGGTGTGCCGCGCTTGCGCCGTCCGCCGTTCGAACGCCGCGACGGCGGCGCGTTCGCCGGCCTTGGCCAGTTCGTTCGCTTTGAGGATGAGCTCGCGAACCCTGTCGGTGTGCTTCACGGCTGCAACCAGATGGAACATCATCTCGTCGCGCTGATCCAGCTCGATCTCTTCCCTGATTTCCCGCCACGCGCGCACCGACGACGCCAGAGACCGGGTCAGCGCTTGCTGATCCTCGGGAGCCAGGATCTCGGCCAGGAACGGCTGGATTTGCGCGTGCAACTTCCGAAAGTGAGCGAGCGTGGCTTCGCCGTCGGCAAATGCCTGCTTCTGCTCGTCCGGGGTCAGATCGAGGCCGAGCGACGCGAACGCCGTTGCGGTGCGCAGAATGCTCACCGCGGCGTCGTGAATGGCCTCACTGCGGCCCTCGGCGGAACGTTCATGCTGCAGATGAGCCTGCAGAGCCGACAGCTCATGCAGGCTCAGTCCGACAACGGCTGCCGTCGCAACGGCTCCGAAGACCAGGATGCCCAGGATCCGATGCCGCAACCCGATACGACGCAGCATGGCCTAGTCCCGTACACGATCGAGCGCGGATCGGTCTCTTCGCCGGAAGCTCAGCTCTTGTGCTCTTCGACGACGTTTCCGGTGATCGGATGAAAATACACTTCGATCCGCTTGCCGGACGCATCCTGCCCGTAGATTTCGTAGCAGTTGCCGGTCGTCACCTTGAAGACGCGGTATTTGTAGCCGAGCGTGGCGATCTTGGCTTTCATATCGCCTTCGCTCATCCATTTCGATCGCGGCTCGGTCGTGCAAGTCGGGCCGGCGAACGCAGGGCCCGTGCAAATCAGAACGGCAAACGCAGCGGCAACGTAACGCATGGCGATCCATCCTTCGCAGAAGCGTGAGACTGATTTTTAACCATGCCGAACGGGGCTTAAGGCGCCGTAAAAATCACCCCTCGCCGCCGTGGAATTTCCGCGGCGGCAACGGTTAAGCGGCATTAATCATTGTGACGGCGGCAATCGCCGTCGCGCGCGGCTTAGATGAAGTACTGCCCGCCGTTGGCGCTCAGCGTCGAGCCGGTGATCAGCCCGGCGTCATCGGAGGCCAGGAACACCACACAGCGCGCGATCTCCTCCGGCTCGCCGAGGCGGCCGATCGGGATCAGCGGCAGGATCGACTTCTCCAGCACGTCCTTCGGCACCGCCTGCACCATCTCGGTGTTGATGTAGCCCGGCGCGATGGCGTTGACCGTGATGCCGGCGCGCGCGCTCTCCTGCGCCAGCGCCTTGGTGAAGCCGAGCTCGCCGGCCTTGGCCGCGGAATAGTTGGTCTGGCCGAGCTGGCCCTTCTGGCCGTTGATCGAGGAGATGTTGACGATGCGGCCGAACTTGCGCTCGCGCATGCCCTCGATGACGTTGCGGCACATGTTGAACAGCGAGTTGAGGTTGGTGTTGATGACCGCGGTCCACTGCTCGGGCTTCATGCGGTGCAAGGTGGCGTCGCGGGTGATGCCGGCGTTGTTGACCAGCACATCGACCGGGCCGATGTCGGCCTCGACCTGCTTAAGCCCCGCCGCGCAGGCCTCGAACGACGACACGTCCCACTTGTAGACCGCGATTCCGGTTTCGGCCTTGAACTTCTGCGCCGCCTCGTCGTTGCCGGCATAGTTTGCGGCGACCTTGTAGCCCGCCGCCTTCAGCGCCTTGGAAATCGCAGCGCCAATGCCGCGTGTTCCACCCGTCACCACCGCTACGCGTGCCATCGTCCGTTCTCCCAGTTTCTTCTCAAACCCACCGGCACTCACACCTTAAAGACGGCAATGGCCGGCACAAGGCCGGCCATTGCGCAGTCTTTGACGCAGTGCGAAAGCGTCGGCGTTCCACGCGACTTTCGCGGTGCGCGTTCGCTACCGCTCCAGGCCCCTTTTGGCGGTGCGTCTTCGCTACCGCTCCACGCACATGGCAATGCCCATGCCGCCGCCGATGCAGAGCGTGGCGAGGCCTTTCTTCGAGTTCCGCTTCTGCATCTCGTGCAGCAGCGTCACCAGAACGCGCGCGCCAGATGCGCCGATCGGATGCCCGATGGCGATCGCGCCGCCGTTGACGTTGACTTTGTCCGTGTTCCAGCCGAGGTCCTTGTTGACCGCGCAGGCCTGCGCCGCGAAGGCCTCGTTGGCCTCGACCAGATCGAGATCCTCGACCTTCCACCCGGCCTTCTGCAAGGCCGCGCGCGACGCCGGGATCGGGCCGGTGCCCATGATCGCCGGATCGACGCCGGCATGCGCCCACGACACGATGCGCGCGAGCGGGGTCTTGCCGAGTTTCGCCGCCTCGCTCGCCTTCATCAGCACCACCGCGGCCGCGCCGTCGTTGATGCCTGACGCATTCGCGGCGGTCACCGTGCCTTCCTTGTCGAAGGCGGGCCGCAGCTTCGAGATGCCTTCCAGCGTCACGCCCGCTTTCGGATACTCGTCGGTGTCGACCACGATATCGCCCTTGCGCGACTTGATCGTGACAGGCGCGATCTCGTCCTTGAACTTGCCGGCCTTCATCGCGGCCTCGGCCTTGTTCTGGGACTTCACCGCGAACTCGTCCTGCTGCTGGCGTGTGATCTGCCACTTCTTGGCGACGTTCTCGGCGGTGGTTCCCATGTGATAGCCGTTGAAGGCGTCCCACAGGCCGTCCTTGATCATGGTGTCGACCATCTCGAGGGAACCCATCTTGGTTCCGTTGCGCAGGTGCGCGCAGTGCGGCGCCTGGCTCATGGACTCCTGGCCGCCGGCGACCACGATGTTGCTGTCGCCGTTGAGGATCGCCTGATAGCCGAGCGCGACCGCGCGCAGGCCGGAACCGCAGAGCTGGTTCACGCCCCACGCCGGGCTTTCGACCGGGATGCCCGCGCCGATCGACGCCTGGCGGGCCGGATTCTGGCCCTGACCGGCGGTCAGGATCTGGCCCAGGATCACCTCGGACACTTGCGACCCTTCGACACCGGCCCGCTTGAGCGCCTCCTTGATGGCGACCTGGCCGAGCTCGTGGGCTGCCAGTCCCGCGAAAGCCCCGCTGAACGAGCCAACCGGCGTCCGAGCCGCGCTGACGATGACGATATCGTCCTGCATTTCGACTTCTCCCTGCGTTACTGCGGTCGCAAACGACCGCAGCGGGTGAAAAACCCCTTGTTTCTTTGATAGTACGCCGGACCGTGCCCGCCAAGGTGGCGCACCGCACAAAACGGTGGCCGCCTATGCGGAAAACGCCTATTTTGACCGGCGGAATGGCAATGGCCGGCGGGGGCCGGCTTCGGGGGAAGCGACCAGCGCATGGCAAAATCCGAAGAGCCCATCAAAATTAAAAAATACGCCAACCGGCGGCTCTACAACACCGGTACCAGCACGTATGTGACGCTCGAAGACCTCGCCACGATGGTGAAGAACGGCGAGGATTTTACGGTCGAGGACGCCAAGACCAACGAAGACATCACCCGGTCGGTGCTGACCCAGATCATCTTCGAGCAGGAAAACAAGGAAGGCGGGCAGAACCTCCTGCCCATCAACTTCCTGCGCCAGCTCATCCGCTTCTACGGCGACAGCATGCAGATGCTGGTGCCGCGGTACCTGGAAGCTTCGATCGACTCGCTGACGCGCGAGCAGGAGAAGTTCCGCGAGCAGCTCACCCAGGCCTTCGGCATGGGCGGTTTCGGCGCCATCGAGGACCAGGTCCGCCGCAACATGGAGATGTTCGAGCGCAGCTTCGCGATGTTCGCGCCGTTCGCGCGGCAGGGCGGGCAGAGCGGCCAGCCAACCGGCGAAGCGCCGGGCCCGGGCCCGGACAAGCCGCCGGGCGACATCGACGATCTCAAGCGCCAGATGGAAGAGATGCAGCGCCGTCTCGACCGCCTGAGCGACAAGGACAAGTGACGCGACGCGCCGTCCCGGAATGACAGCGGCTAAGGCCGCATGCTCTTACGGCGATCGACCGGCGCGACCGTGCCCCACGGCCGCTCGACCGAGCCAAGGCCGATCAGCGCGCCCTGCAGATGGTCGCAGCCCCAGGCTTCGAGTATCTGCGCGGCATGCTCGTCCTGCACCCACTCGGCGACGGTCTTGAGCCCGAGCCGCCGCGCCAGATCGATCAGCGTGCGGACGAAGGCGCGGTCGTCCTCGGATTGTGCGACATTGCGCACGAACGCTCCGTCGATCTTCAGCAGATCGACACCGAGCTTGCGCAGATTGCGGAACGACGTATAGCCCGCACCGAAATCGTCGATGGCGATGCGGCAGCCGCGGTCCTTGACGCGGCTGACGAAGCCGCGGGTGTCGTCGAGGTCCTGGATCGCCGCCATCTCGGTGATCTCGACGATCAGCCGCTCGGCCACCCCCGAATGCGCACGCAGCAGCGCGTCGAGCGCCGACCACCAGTCGGGATCGACCGTCGACGCCGGCGACACGTTGACGCTAGCATGCAGGCCCGGAACCGCCGCCATTTCGCCGATCAGCAGTTCGAGCACGCGATGGTCGAGCAGGCGGACCAGCCCCAGCCGCTCCGCGACCGGGATCACATCGTTGGCCTTCAGCAAAGAACCGTCGGCGCGCTTGATGCGCAGCAGGCATTCGTAGAACGCGGGCTTGCGCGTCGCCGCGTCGACCGCGGGCTCGAACGCGAGCACGACCCGCCGCTCGTTCAGCGCCGCCACGATCTCATCGCCCGAGCGGACATTCTCGCGGCGCATCGCGTCGCGCTCGACGTTCGGCCGGTAGACCTGGAACGAACCGCGGCGCTTGGCCTTGGCGCGCTCCAGCGTCTCCTGCGCGCGCGCCAGAATTTCCTGCACGGAGCGCGCATGGCGCGGCGCGGTGACGCCGCCGATCGTGACCGTCGCTGCGACCGGCCCCGCCGCGGTCCGGATCACGTCGTCGCGCACGCCGGCGAGGAACCGCTCGGCGGCGCGCTCCATGTCCTCTGGGCCGCAGTTGTTGAGGATGACGCCGAACTTGTTGCCGGAGAAGCGGCCGATTTCGTCACCGCCACGCATCTTGGCGCGCAGGCGCTTGGCGACCGAGCCGATCACCTCGTCGGCGACGTCGAAGCCGTAGGCCTCGTTCAATCGCGACAGATTGTCGATCGCGACCAGCATGAACCCGCACGAGCCGCGCTGGCGCGCCGTCTCGTCCATCGTCGCCTGCAGCACCTCGGCCAGCCGCCAGCGATTCATCTCGCCGGTCAGGCTGTCGAAGCGGGACAGGAAAGCGAGCCGCTCCTCCTGCTCGTGGCGTTCGTTGATCGTGCGGACAACGCCATGTGCGCGCGAAGGCTTGCCGGACGCATCGGCGAACCAGCGCCCGGTGTCCTCGATCCAGAGCACTGCGCCATCCGGGCCGGCGCGCAGCGCGTATTGCAGCTGATAAGCGACGCCGCGGCCGTCGTCGCGCTGCGACGATTTCATGACCGCATCGAAACGCGAAGCCGTCGTTGCGGGATCGAGCAGCTTTGCATATGCGCGCCCGCTGGAGAGCGCCGCGGCATTCTCGGCCTTGATCAGCCCGGCCGCATCGCCGCCCCAGGTCAGCGCGTCGCTTGCAATGTCCCAGCAGTACGGCACCTCACCGACCGACGCCATGATCGCTGCGGCATCGACTGCAGATTCCGTTGCCGGCGCCGGCGCGGGCGGCGCGAACACGTTTGCACCCGCCGTCGATTCGATTGGCAGTTCGGATCGCCGCGGCGGAGCCGCGAACACGTCCGGCGCGCCGTCCGGCGACGTGCGGAACACGGGCGCGCGGGTGTCGCGATCTTGCATTTCCGTCGAACCTTTTTGGGATGTCCGCGTTGCACCAAATGACGACATCGCGGCACCGAACCGGAGCGTACGATTAGCCGAAACCCATGAATAAACGGCAAATCGCCGGCTTCGGGCCGGTCCGAGCCGCGGCACGCGGATTGCGGAGTCCACCTCAGGCGGGCGCGTCATGTCCCGCGATGAGACAGAGGCGTGTCATGGTGGAAGCAAGCGATTTACCATCTTCGAGCCGGGCGCTCGTCGTGCGCGGAAGCAACGACAACACGCCGCCGGGCGGCGGCGCGCAAGTCCGCATGGGCGCAGGCTTCCTCACGCACCTGATCGCGACGCAGTGGAAGCTGCCGCAGGCGCGCGAGCGCCGCCGCGCCGAACCGGAAGACGCGATCGCGGCCTACAAGGCCACCGTCGCGCGAATTCAGGCGTTGAACCGTCAGTAACCGATTGCGTCAATATCCGAGCGCGCAACCGTCCTTGCGCGGCTCCGAGCCGCCGATCAGCACCCCGCGCCGCCAGTCGATGCGGATCGCCTGTGCGCCGCCCCACGGCGTCGGCGCGGTGACGACATCGTGGCCGCGCGCCTTCAAGCCCTCGACAGTCGCAGCCAGCATGCCGCGTTCGACGACCGTGCGCTCGCCCTCGAAGAACGCGCGCGGCGCATCGATCGCGGCCTGCACGTCCATGCCGAAGTCGACCATGTTCGTCACCATCTGCACGTGGCCCATGGGCTGATAGTGCGCGCCCATGACGCCGAATGTGGTGTCGCAGCGCCCATTGCGCATGGCGAGCGCCGGGATGATCGTGTGCATCGGCCGCTTGCCCGGGCCGAGCGCGTTCGGATGGCCGGGATCGAGCACGAAGCCCGAGCCGCGGTTGTTGAACAGCACGCCGGTCTTTTCGGTGCAGATCGCCGAGCCGAATGACGAGTAGAGCGAGTTGATCAGCGACACCGCCCGGCGGTCGCGGTCGACCACCGTGAGATAGACCGTGTCGCTGCCGGGCGTGGGCGCAGCAGGCAGCGGAACGCGCTTGTTCGGATCGAGCCGCGAGGCGAGGCGCTTCGCGAACGCCTTGTCGTTCAGCGCCTCGACCGAGACTCGCATGTGCGAGGGCTCGGCAATGTGCGTGTCGCGCACCGCAAAGCCGAGCCGCGCCGCCTCCAGCATCAGGTGGAAGCGGTCAGGGCCTAACGGATCGAGCTTCGACAAGTCGAACTGCTCCAGCACGTTGAGCGTGACCAGCGCGGTCAGCCCTTGCGTGTTCGGCGGCAGCTCCACGAGATCGACGCCGCGGTAGTTCGTGGAGATCGGCGTCTGCGCCTCGCCGCGATGGCGCGCGAAGTCGTCCTCGGTGAGCACCGAGCCCGCGGCCTGCAGCGTTGCGACCATGTCGCGCGCGACCGGACCTTCGTAGAACGCGCGCGGGCCGTCTTTCGCGACGGCCTTGAGCGTCGCGGCCAGCGCCGGCAGCTTGATCGTGTCGCCCTCGGCGGGCGCCTGGCCGCCGAACAGATAATGTTTCGTTGCGCCGGCGCTGTTGCCGAGCTTCGTCACCCAGCCTTTCCAGTCCGCGGCAACGCGCGGCGCAACCGGAAAGCCGTGCTCGGCATAGCGGATCGCGGGCGCCAGCGCCTTTTCGAGCGCGATCGTGCCGCGCGCCTTCAGGATCGCGTCCCAGGCCTCGATCGCGCCCGGCACGTTGACCGAATGTGGCGAGGTCGCCTCGATCGCGCGCATGCCCTTGGCGAGCAGCGCCTCGGCGGAGGCTTTGGCGCCCGAGCGGCCGCAGCCGTTGTAGCCCCACACCGGCTTGCCTTGCTCCGAGATCAGCACGAAGCAGTCGCCGCCAATGCCGGTCATGTGCGGCTCGATCACGCACAGCACCGCGACCGCCGTCACCGCAGCATCCACGGCATTGCCGCCGGAACGCAACACGTCGATGGCGGCGAGCGTCGCCAGCGGATGCGAGGTCGCGGCCATCCCCTCGCCGGCGATGACCGGCGAGCGGCCGGGAAGGTGAAAGTCTCTCGGCATGGTCGGCGGCGCGTCAGCCCGCCATCGCGTCGACTTTTTCGATGGTCATGTCGCGCTGCGCGGTCCTGAGCGTGACGATGAAGCCCCCGAGCACGTCGACGATGCTGAGCATCATCAGGATGAAGAACGTCGAGGTCCCGGCCTGCCTGACCAGCAGGAACTCAAGCAGCATGACGATGAACAGCGCCAGCGACAGGATGTGGTCGACCATCGACCGCACGCCGATTTTGGTGGCCTTGAAGATTTCCAGAGGCAACAGTAGCACCGCAATGGTGATGATGATGTCCGACGTGGTGATGGACCAGCTTCCGCCGGAAACCAGCGTGAACGAGGTGATCGTGTCGGTCCAGTTCACGCCCGGCGTCAGAAACGCGATCATGTTGTAGATCGCGAACGGCACGACCAGCAGCGGGAATCCGATCAAGTACATGGCCGAACCTCCTCGGGCTTGCAGCGCGATTTCAATAAACCGGATCCAATGGACCCGTTACGCACGCCTCGGGGGACAACCGCAGAACGGGGCAGCGATCAGACCTCGCCGCCCTTCGGCTTGAGCACCGCGCGGCCCTTGTACATGCCGGTCTTCAGGTCGATGTGGTGCGGGCGGCGAAGCTCGCCGGAATCCTTGTCTTCGATGTAGGTCGGCTGCTTCAGCGCGTCGGCCGAGCGGCGCATGCCGCGCCGGGACGGCGAGGTTTTCTTCTTCGGCACAGCCATGGGATCGGTCTCCTGAAACAACGGCGCATCGGACGCCGGTCGGTCGTTACCTGTTGGAAAGCCGGGCTTATAGAGGAACGCCCCCGGCTAGGCTAGGGGGTTCGCAAACACGCATCGATCGGCCCGGAACGGGCCGCGCGGCCCTGCACGATCCCCGCGATCCGCCGGACCGCGGGACCCGGCTGGCGGGCGTTGCGGCGCCTCGGATTGGGCAGAATCGCGGCCATCAGCGCCGCTTCGCCCGCGCTCAAGTCCCGGGCCGGCTTGTTGAACGCCCGGCGCGCGCCGGCTTCCACGCCGAACTCGCCGCGCGGACCCCATTCGGCAATGTTGAGGTAAATTTCCATGATCCGTCGCTTGGACAGCACAAGGTCGATCCACAGCGCCAGCGGGAACTCCAGCGCCTTGCGGACCATGCTGCGCCCCTGCCAGAGGAACAAGTTCTTGGCGACCTGCTGGGTGATGGTCGAGCCGCCGCGCATTTCGGAGATGTCGTCGGCCTCCCGATAGGCCTCGCGGAGCTGGCCCCAGTCGATGCCGCGATGACGGCAGAACTGGCCGTCCTCGGAGGCGATCACGGTGCGCGGCAGGACCGGCGCGACGCGATCCAGGGACACATTTGTCCGCACCACCCGCGCCCCGGTAACCCAGCGCGCCATCATCAGGGTCGAGACCGGATCGACGAACCGGTAGACGGGCGTCAGCAGATAGGGCAACAGCAACAGGATCAGCACCGCCGCAATCGCCACGCGCGCCACCCGGCCCCAGACGCTGCGGGGTGCGCCGCGGGACGCGCTGCGGGGCGAACCAATGCTTGTCATTGCGCGTGAGTTAAGCACAATTCCTCCCATGTCACGCCCGGCCGCCAAAACCGAACCCCGCCAGGACGCCTCGTTTCCCGCCCGGCTCAATGCGGCGGCGGCCGAAACCGAGCGCCTGCTTGAGCGTCTGATGTCCGACGCCCTCGTTGACGGCGAGATCGCCCGCCCGGCGCGGCTGATGGAATCCATGCGGTATTCCAGCCTCGGCGGCGGCAAGCGGCTGCGGCCGTTCCTCACCGTAGAAACCGCGGCGCTGTTCGGGGTTCCCCGCGAGCGGGCGCTGATGGCGGGCGCAGCGGTCGAATGCATCCACTGCTACTCGCTGGTGCACGACGACCTGCCGGCGATGGACAACGACGACCTGCGCCGCGGCCGGCCGACCGCCCACAAGGCGTTCGACGAGGCGACCGCGATCCTGGCCGGCGACGGGCTTCTCACCTTCGCCTTCGACATTCTGGGACGGCCGGAGACCCATCCCGATGCCGCGGTCCGGATCGCGCTGGTGACCGGGCTCGCGCGCTCGGCCGGCCTCGGCGGCATGGTCGGCGGCCAACTGCTCGACCTCGCTGCCGAAGGCCGCTTCGGCCGCAACGAAGCGCCGCAAGGCGAGCAGGGCGTGCTCACCATGCAGGCCATGAAGACCGGCGCGCTGCTGCACTTCTCCTGCATGGCGGGCGCGATCCTCGGCGGTGCGCAGCCCGACAAGCGCGACGCGGTCAGCCGCTACGGCAAGATTCTCGGCCAGGCGTTCCAGATCGCCGACGATCTGCTCGACGTCGAGGGCGACGCCGCCACGCTCGGCAAGGCCGCCGGCAAGGACGCCGCCCACGGCAAGGCGACGCTGGTCGATCTGCTCGGCATTCCCGGCGCGCATGCGCGGCTCTCCGCGCTGGTCGCCGACGCCGAGGCCGCGCTCGCCCCGTTCGGTGCGGACGCGGCAACGCTGACGGACGCCGCCCGCTTCGTCGCCGAGCGCCGCGCCTGAGCGGGCGCGATGATCGCGACCTTCCAGATCCTGCTGTTTTTTCTCGCGGTCCTCGTCATCGTCGCGCTGATCGCCGAGCGCCTGAAAATGGCGCCGTCGATCCTGCTGGTGCTTGCGGGCGTGGCGCTCGCCTTCGTCCCCGGCCTGCCGCGCATCAACCTGTCGCCCGAGTTCGTGCTCTACCTGCTGCTGCCGCCGTTGATCTATTCCGCGGGCGTGGCGATGAGCTGGCGCGAGTTCCGCTACAACCTGAGGCCGATCGCGCTGCTCGCCTTCGGCTGCGTGGTGTTCACCACCTGCGCGGTCGCGGCCGCGCTGCATTACGTGCTCGGCTGGCAATGGGGCGTCGCCTTCGTGCTCGGCGCAATCGTGGCGCCGCCCGACGTCGTGGCGCCGCTTGCGGTGGCGCGCCGGCTGAGACTGCCGCGCCGGCTGCTGGTGGTGCTCGAAGGCGAGGGCCTCGCCAACGACGCCACCGCGCTCATTCTCTACCGCTTCGCCGTCGCCGCGGTGTCGATGGGCGTGTTCTCGCTGCCGCAGGCCGCGGCCACGTTCGGGCTGATCGTGGTCGGCGAGATTCTTTACGGCACCGGCGTCGGCTGGATGAGCCTCAGACTCCGTCAATGGGCGCACAACCCGCGCGCCGAGATCACGCTGTCGTTGATGACGCCCTACATCGCCTACTGGCTGCCGCTCAATCTCGGCGGCTCCGGCGTGCTGGCGACCGTCGCCGCGGGGCTCTACGTGAGCTGGAACGGCCCGCGCCTGATCTCAGGCGCGACGCGCCTGCAGGGCATCTTCTTCTGGGATCTGATCGTCTATCTGATCGAGGGCTTCCTGTTCCTGCTCACCGGGCTGCAGGCGCGCGTGCTGTGGGAGACGGCCCAGTCGTTCTCGCTGCGCGAACTTGTCGTCGCCACACTGCTGGTGACCGCGGTCGCGATCGTGGCGCGCTTTGCCTGGGTGTTCCCAGCGGCTTACGTGCCGCGCTGGATCAGCCCGTCGCTGCGCGAGCGCGATCCGTACCCGTCGTGGCAGCTCGTCTTCATGCTGTCGTTCACCGGCGTGCGCGGCGTGGTCTCGCTCGCGGCGGCGCTGGCGATCCCGCTCACCATCGAGAACACCGACCCGTTCCCGCAGCGCGACCTGATCCTGTTCGTCGCCTTCGGCGCGATCGTCATCACGCTGGTCGGACAGGGCCTGATGCTGCCGCTGGTGATGCGCTGGCTCAAGCTCGCAGGCGAAGGCGAGGCCGAGCAGCGGCGCGAGCGCGAGGCCGAGCTTGCGGCGCGTGCGGAGGCGATACGTGAGGCGCACCGCCACCTCGACACGGTCGCCGCCGAACGCAAGCTCGGCGCCGCGGTGGTCGAGTTCCTGGAAGCGCGGCACCAGCACCGGCTGCGGCAGGTGCCGGCGACGATCGACGAAGCGGCCTTACGCTCGCAGCTCAACGACGGCCTGCGGCTGGAACTGATCGCAGCCGAACGCACGTTCCTTCACGACATGCTGCGGCAGGGCAAGATCACCGACGAGTCGCGGCGGCGGCTGGAACGCGAGCTGGACCTGGAGGAATCCGCGATCTTGTCCAACGGCGAAGGCGACACGCCGCTGTAGATTTCTTGTCTGAACATGATCTTGTCCGACCTTCCTTCGCCCGCCGAAGCTGGCTTCGCGAAGGCGGGAAATCCGTTCCCCTCCCGGATCAAGTCCGGGACAGGCTTTTTCGGGATCATGTCTAGCGCGCGCCGCTCCACCACAGCTTCAGCCGCCGCCATTGCCGGCGGGCCTTGCTGGACAGCAGCGCCAGCACGATGCCGATCACCAGGATCGGCATCACGATCAGCAGCAGCCAGGCCATCGCGAAGAACGCCAGCGCAGCGATGAAACCGACGATCACCAGCCCCAGGATCAGAGCCGGAATGCTCGGGCGGCCGACATAGATGCGCTGCGTGCCGTCGGTTTCCTCGACGCGCATCCAGATACCGCCGGGCCCGCGCTCGGCACGGCTGTCCCGGCCGGGCGGGATGATCTCCGGTTCGCTGCGGGGACGCTCGGGACCTGAAGGGTGGTTCGTGGACATGGCGGGTAATGTGGGTCGGCGGCCGGCCGGTGGCAACAGCGGCGCGCCGCGTCAGAACGGCCGCTCGCCCTTGATCGTGACGCGGTTGCCGTAGCGGGTGTGCGGCCAGTAGTCCCACATCGCGCGGTGCTGGGCGCAGCGGTTGTCCCAGAACGCGATGGCGTTCTCGGTCCAGCGGAAGCGGCACTGGAACAGCGGGTTTTCCGAGTGGTCGTAGAGATAGTTAAGGATCGCGTCGCTCTCGTCGCGCGGGATACCGACAAGGTGCGTGGTGAACCCGCGGTTGACGTAGAGCGCCTTCTTGCCGGTCACCGCGTGCGTGCGGACCACCGGATGCTCGGCGCGCGGATACTTCGGCTTGTCGGCGATGCCGTGGTTGGCGTAGAGGCCGCGATACACCGGCTCGCCGTCGTGCACCGCGTTGAGCCCTGCGAGATAGGTCTTCATGCGCTCCGACAGCGCGTCGTAGGCCGCGTACATCGAGGCGAACAGCGTGTCGCCGCCGTGCGGCGGGCACTGCTTGATGTGCAGGATCGAGCCCATCGGCGGCTCCTCGTCGCAGGACACGTCCGAGTGCCACCCCTCGCCGTTGGCGCGCGGCGAGTTCTTGTCGGCGTGGATTTTCATCAGCGCCGGCTCGCCCTCTTCGTGGGGCGCTGCGGGATGGATGTGCAGCTCGCCGAACAGCCGGCCGAAGGCCAGATGCTGCTGCGGGGTGATGTGCTGATCGCGGAAGAAGATGACGAGGTTCTCGGCGAGCGCCCGATGAATTTCGTCGAACTGGCGGTTGGTGAGCGTCTTGCCGAGATCGATGCCGGTGATCTCCGCGCCGATGATGGGCGTGAGCTTGTCGACGCCGATGGTCTCGTAGGGCGCGCCGTCGTCGACGACGTGACGGATGCGCGGGCCGTCCTTGTTGGCGATCGAGCTCATGGTGTTTCCTCCGGCAGCTTTGCCCATCCTATCCGCTTGTTGGGCAAGATTGCAGCCCGTAGCCCGCATGAAGCGCAAGCGGGATGCGGGCAGGTTTCGCCGCGCATTCCCGGATTGCGCTTCGCGCTATCCGGGCTACCCTTGCTGCAACCCACATGAAGGAACGCCCTGTGCCATCATCCGCGCAACCTCCGTTCAAGGCCGAAGTCGTCGGTTCCCTGCTGCGGCCAGCCGCGATCTTCGAGGCGCGCGACGCCCGCGCGCAAGGCCGCGCCAGCGCCGAAGAGCTTTGGGCGGTCGAAACCAAAGCGGTCGAGGATGCGGTCGCGCTCCAGCGCAGCGTTGGCCTCAAGGTCTGCACCGACGGCGAGTTCCGCCGCCGGCACTGGTTCATGGACTTCATCGAGCGCATCGACGGCGTCGGCTTCGAAGGCTCGCTGCCGACGCGGTTCCACAACGAGGGCGGCGACATCGAATTCGCGCCGCCGCGCGTGGTGGTGAACGGCAAGCTCCGCCGCTCGCAGCCGCTGTCGGTGCATCACTTCGAAGGCCTGAAACCCATCGCGGAGCGCGCAGGACTTGTGCCCAAGCAGCCGATCCCCTCGCCGACGCTGCTGCATTTTCGCGGCGGGCGCGCGGGCATCGACAGCACCGCGTATCCGGACCTGAAGGAGTTCTTCGCTGACCTCGCCAAGGTCTATCGCGAGGAGATCGCGGCGCTGTACGCCGCCGGCTGCCGCTATGTGCAGATCGACGAGACCAACCTGCCGTTTCTCTGCGACCCGAAGATGCGCGAGGGCGCCAAGGCGCGCGGCGAGGACCCGGAAGCGCTGCCGCGGACTTACGTCGCGCTGCTCAACGACTGCCTGCGCGACGTGCCGGACGACATGACCGTCGGCATCCACATGTGCCGCGGCAACCACGAGAGCGCGTGGGCCGCGGAAGGCGCCTACGATCCGGTCGCGGAGCTGGCGTTCGGCGGCATCGACGTCGACGCGCTGTTTCTGGAATACGACAGCCCGCGCGCGGGAAGCTTCGCGCCGCTGAAGTACCTCGGCAAGGGCAAGACCGCCGTGCTCGGGCTCGTGACGACGAAGAAGGGCGCGCTCGAAACCAAGGACGAGCTGAAGCGCCGGATCGACGAGGCCGCGCGCGCTACGCCGCTTTCGCAACTGGCGCTGAGCCCGCAATGCGGGTTCGCCAGCACGATCCGTGGCAATGCGCTGACGCCGGACGAGCAGAAGCGAAAGCTGGAGTTGGTGGTCGAGGTTGCGAGAGACGTTTGGGGTTGAGCGACGATCGCCGCGACCGGTGAATGCAGCGATGCACGATCCACGCGCTGTCATTCCGGCCGAGCGAACGAAGTGAGCGAGAGCCGGAATCCATATTCCCTGTCTCGCCATGATCGCACCATTCGTGGTTATGGATTCCGGCACTCGCTTCGCTCGGCCGGAATGACAGCCGAGAGGCTGTGCCTGGCGAATTAAAAGCCAACGCTCCGCAGGTCCGGGGGACTTTGTTTCGGGCGCCCGGAAAGCCCGCGTCCCTGTTTCCGTTGCCCCTCGAAACGAGGGGATGGAGCGCCGGGAGGCGCCAGGGCGCTGGCGAAGCGCCCTTTGGCGGACGGTTATCGGACGTCCGCCGCACGCCGAGCTTCCGGGACCCAAGTGAAGTGAGGGGATGGGGGTCCCGGGGCGCGCGGGCCCTCGGCGAAGAGCCCTGCGCCTCCCGGCGCTCCACCGGGCGCGCGTTGTCGGCGCACCCGCCCCGCTCCGTCTCCGAACGTCCCTATAGAAGACGCCCTCGAATGAGTGAGGCTGGAAATATTCCTAGCATTAGATAGGAATATTGTCAAGAGCCGAAAGTGAGATATAAAGTCAGGCGCAAGTGCGAAACGGCGTTTCGGATTTCGCTGCGCCTAATCCAGACTAGCGTAGGAGAGACATCGTGATCGGAGCACCAATTGGCGGAGCGCCGATCGGCGGCGCGCCACTCGTTTACATAATCCCAGCGGCACACACCAAAGAGGGCAAAGAACGGTTGCGGGACTACTATGAGGCGCTAGGCCGCTTCGTGGACAAGTTCTCCCGCGTCGAAGCGGCGATCACCCGCACGCTTTGGCACTACGCGAAGACGTCGCCAGAGATCGCCAAAATCGTTTTCAGTGGGGCAAAGCTTGACAGTTCGACGCAATACATCAAACAAATCGCAAAGGCGACCAACGTCAGGCAGGAATTGCGTGACGATCTAGACGACGTGTTCCAGCAACTGGGGATCATCAACGGTGTGCGGAACGGCGTGGTCCACTATGGAGCGGAGTTCGTCGCGGAAGGCAACGCGATTGTGTCGGACGCCCTGAAGGCAAAGGGTGAGCCCTACTCGTTCCCAATCTCACCCGACGCTCTCAACGACATGACGGCTGATCTCGACAAAATCATAGCTCATCTAAAAACTCAGCACCTTAACGACCACCGTAGCTATACGATCCTCGGCAATCCCATGCACTCTTCATGGCGATACAAACATCCGGTAGTGCCAAAGACACGACAAGGGAAAGCTGAAGATCGGCGCACTCAAACGCGCGATCCAAAATAGCGACCTTGTAGCTCGCATGAAGCGGAGCGGAATTTGGACATAGGAGCCCCGGATTTCGCTACGCTCCATCCAAGCGACGCTTGCTTAGCCTAGTAAGAACCCCGGAAGATGCCAGGCAAGAATTGGCCCTGCAGCAATCGAAAACTTTTCGTCATTCGTATGCGGTACGCAGAGCATTCCAATGGCGGCGCCTTCTTCATCAATGATTGGCGAACCGGACAATTGGCTATGCACTTCGACCGGCGCATTCCTCGCACTAAAAGGCGCTTCGTATAGTATCAGCTCTCGATCCATATAAGCGATGTATTCGCTCCATTGGTTGTCCTGTGTGAACAGCCAAATTCGATGATATGTCTCGACACCTTCACCTAGTCCTCTTGGTCGTCGAATTCGGTAATGATCATCCCGACCCGTTATAGTGCCGCCGGTGTATTGCGTACCCTCGTGCTCCAGTGTTTCTGGAAGCTCCATAAGAATCGCTATATTGGACACAATATCAGCGAACGTGCATATCGCAGACCGCGAAGGAGCTTCGCCGAGTCTTCCAATAATGTTCTCGTATCGGACCGTTTGGCCTGTCTCGTCATATTCAAAGGGGTGAAATTTCGGCAAGTGTGGAAGACAGCTTAGTGCAGTAACAATTTGCCCGCCGCAGACAAAGCCGCGGCTATGTTTGCCAACCTGCACAATCGCGCGCCTTGCGCGCTCAAAATCTATTTTAGACAACGTGGAAGTGCGGCCATGCCAAGCCATTCAAGTTGCTCCATCACAGCAACAGCCGATCATTACAAAAATGGCTCGTCAATTGATGGATCGCGCCTACGTCGCGGCTCCCAATACTACTCCGCCGCCGTCCTCGTGCCCTGGCCATACCGCTTCTCAATATAATCCACCACCAGCTTCTGAAAATCCGCCGCCACCGTCGGCCCGCGCAGCGTCACCGCCTTCTTGCCGTCGATGAACACAGGAGCTGCCGGCGCCTCGCCCGTGCCCGGCAGCGAAATGCCGATGTCGGCGTGCTTCGACTCGCCCGGCCCGTTGACGATGCAGCCCATCACCGCGACGTTCAGCCCCTCGACGCCGGGATACTTCTTCTTCCACTCCGGCATCGACGCGATGATGAACTTCTGGATCGAGCCAGCGAGCTCCTGGAACGTGGTCGAGGTGGTGCGGCCGCAGCCGGGGCACGCCGCGACCAGCGGCACGAAGGTGCGGAAGCCCATGGTCTGCAGGATTTCCTGCGCGACCTTCACCTCCAAGGTGCGGTCGCCGCCGGGCTCGGGCGTGAGCGAGACGCGGATGGTGTCGCCGATACCCTGCTGCAGGAGAATGCCGAGCGCCGCCGACGAGGCGACGATGCCCTTCGATCCCATGCCGGCCTCGGTGAGGCCGAGGTGAATGGCGTAGTCGGAGCGGCGGCCGAGTTCCGAATAGACACAGATCAAGTCCTGCACCGCAGACACCTTCGCCGAGAGAATAATGCGGTTGCGCGGCAGGCCGATCTCCTCGGCGCGCGCGGCCGAGAGCAGCGCGGACTGCACCATCGCCTCCTGCGTGATCTCGCGCGCCTCCTTCGGCGCGTTCGACTTCGCGTTCTGGTCCATCAGGTGCGTGAGCAATTCCTGGTCGAGCGAGCCCCAGTTGGCGCCGATGCGCACCGGCTTGTTGTGCTTGATCGCCATCTCGACGATGGCCGAAAACTGGCGGTCCTTCTTGTCCTTGAAGCCGACGTTGCCGGGGTTGATGCGGTACTTGTCCAGCGCCTCGGCGCAGCCGGGATGCTCGGCGAGCAGCTTGTGGCCGATGTAGTGGAAGTCGCCGACGATCGGCACGTTGCAGCCGATCTTGAGCAGGCGCTCCTTGATCTTCGGCACCGCGGCCGCGGCCTCATCGCGGTCCACCGTAATGCGCACGATCTCGGAGCCGGCGTTGGCCAGCGCCGCGACCTGCCGGACGGTGGAATCGACGTCCGCGGTGTCGGTGTTGGTCATCGACTGCACCACCACCGGCGCGCCGCCGCCCACCGTGACGTTGCCGACCTGCACCGGAACCGACCGGCGGCGGGGCTGTAGGGAAGCCTCGGACATGGGTTACTCCTGCTCGGGAGACATATAGCCCGTCTTTCGCGACATTTTCACCTCCCCGATCCGGGCGAAAATCCGATCCCCACCCCAACCCTCCCCCTTTCAGGGGGAGGGAGCGCACGTGGCAACGCCGCGAACCGGCCGCAGTCAAGGCGCTTGCGGGACGACCTTCCTCCCCCTGAAAGGGGGAGGAATGAGGTGGGGGTCTCCGCCTTCCCCTCACCGCGGCCGGTTGACCAGCACCAGCCCCGCCGCCACCAGCACCACCGCCGCCGCGAACGCCCAGGTCAGCGGCTCGCCCAGCACCAGGTGCCCCGCGGCGACCCCGAACAGCGGGGTGAGGAAGGTGAAGGCCGACAGCCGGCTGGCCGAGAACCGCTGGATCAGCGCGAACCATGCGATGAAGGTCACGCTCACGATCAGCGTCTGATAGCCGAGCGAGCCGAGCGCTGTGGCGGACGGCACGCCCGCGAACCGTTCGCCGAACGCGAGCGCGCCCGCGCCCACGATCGGCACGCACAGCACGAGCTGATAGAGCAGTGTCTTCTCCGGCGAGACGCGGTTAAGCGCGCTTGCCTTGATCACCAGCGTGGTCGCGGCCCAGGCCGCGGCTGCGGCGACCATCATGGCGTCGCCGAGCCATTGGTTCGGATCGGCCGCGGGCGCGGGCACGCCGAAGGCCAGCACCATGCCGGCGAACGACAGCAGCAGCCCCGCCCATTGCATGGCGCCGAAACGGTCGCCCGGCAGAAAGAAACGCGCGCCGATCACGACGAAGAACGGCGCGAGATAGATGAAGAGAACGGCGCGCGAGGCGGTCGTGTAAAGGAGGCCGCGGTAGATCAGCAGGAACTCCAGCCCGAACAGCGCACCGACCACGAGGCCCGTCATCAGCGTGCCGTCGCGCGCGGCGATTGGCAGACCGCGCAGCCGCATCCAGGCGAGGACGATCGCGGCGCCCAGCGCGGTGCGGATCGTGCATTGGGTGAGCGGCGGCACGTCCGCGATGGCGAGCTTGATCGCGACCTGGTTGAAGCCCCAGGCGAGGCACAGCAGCACGGTGAGCGCCATGCCGGCGGCGTCGAGCGGACGGGCGTGGCTCGCGGGAATTTCGGCGATCTTCGGCAATGGCTACGCCGCGTCGCGGCAGTGCGCGCAAAGTCCGGCGATCTCGATCACCGGCGTCTTGGGCGTGAAGCCCGCGCCGCGCGCGGCGGATTTCAGTCCGTCGGCGACCGCGGCGGACGACGCCTCGCCGACCGAGCCGCATTGCTCGCAGATCATGAACACAGCCAGCTCGCCCTTGGCGTGATCGCCAACGCAGGCGAAGAACGCGTTGCGGCTCTCGATGCGGTGCACGAGTCCCTGGTCGCGCAGAAAGTCGAGCGCGCGATAGACCGTGATCGGCGCGTGGCGCGAGCCGCCGCTGGCGGCGCGGTCGATGATCTCGTAGGCGCCGAGCGGCTTGTGGCTCTCCAGCAGCACCTCCAGCACCTGCCGCCGGATCGGAGTGAGCCGCTGCGCGCGCTGCTTGCACAGCGCCTCGGCATGCGCGAGCGCGTCCGCGGTGCAGCGCGCGTGATCGTGGCCGGGGGCGTGAAAGACCGTTTGGGACATGCAAGGCTCGAAGCGCAACATAGGCCGGGGCGGCGGCAAATTCACCCCGGACCGCCGCGCGTCCCCGGCCGCGCAAACTTGCAGCAGGCCCTGCGAAGGTATTTGTTGCAATGCAGCAATACAATCGCCACGTTCGAGGTCTAACGACGGAACCGGGCCGGGCCCGGCGGTCCAGGACATATACCCAAGGGATTCCATATGCTTAAGGGAAAGAACGCAGTCGTCACGGGTTCCACCTCGGGAATCGGACTGGGCGTGGCGCGGGCGCTCGCCAAGGACGGCGCCAACGTCCTGATCAACGGCTTCGGCGACAAGGCCGAGATCGAGGCCGCGCGCACGGCGATCGAAAAGGAGTTCGGCGTCAAGGCGATCTACTCGGGCGCCGATATGACGAAGCCCGCCGAGATCGCGGCGATGATCGCGACGGCGGAAAAGAGCTTCGGCTCCGTCGATGTGCTGGTGAACAACGCCGGCATCCAGCATGTCGCCCCGATCGAGGAATTCCCGGTCGAGAAATGGGACGCGGTCATCGCCATCAACCTGTCGGCGGCGTTCCACGCCATGCGCGCCGCGGTGCCCGGCATGAAGGCACGCAAGTGGGGCCGCATTATCAATACGGCATCGGCGCATGGCCTGGTCGCCAGCGGCGAGAAGGCCGCTTACGTCGCCGCCAAGCACGGACTCGTCGGCCTGACCAAGGTGGTGGCGCTCGAAACCGCGAACGACGGCATCACTTGCAACGCCATCTGCCCCGGCTGGGTGTTGACGGCGCTGGTCGAGCGGCAGATCGAGGCGCGCGCCAAAGCGTCCGGGAAGTCAGTCGAGGCCGAGAGCATTGCGCTGCTGTCCGAGAAGCAGCCGATGCACAAATTCAGCACGCCGGAAAGCATCGCCGCGCTCGCGGTGTTCCTGTGCAGCGATGCGGCCGCGACCATCACCGGCTCGGCCTACTCCATCGACGGCGGCTGGACCGCGCAGTGATGAACCTGTTCGCCCGTGCATTCAAACGTTCGAATGCGCCCAAGAGTACGCATAAGCCGGGCGGCAAAAAGCGCATCAACCTCGCGCTGCAAGGCGGCGGCGCGCACGGCGCATTCACCTGGGGCGTGCTCGACGAATTGCTCGAAGACGGCCGCATCGAAATCGAAGGCGTGTCGGGCGCGTCCGCCGGCGCGGTCAACGCCGTCATGCTGGCCGACGGGCTCGCCCGCGGCGGACCGGAGGAAGCGCGCAAGCGTCTCGCAGACTTCTGGCGCGCCGCGAGCCGCGACGGCGACATGTCGGCGTTCCAGCGCGCTATCTCCGACCGGCTGTTCTCGCTGATCCCGATCGCGGGTGCGCCGATCCAGACCTGGTTCGATACCGTGTCGCGGTATCTGTCGCCCTACGATCTCAACCCGCTCAACATCAACCCGCTCAAGGACCTGATCGAGAAGTTCGTCGACTTCGACGCCGTGCGCGGCAGCGGCCTCCAGCTCTTCGTCGCGGCGACCAACGTGCACACCGGCCGGCTGCGTATTTTCGACCGTGCGACGATCACAGCGGAGGCGGTGATGGCGTCGGCCGCGCTGCCCTACGTGTTCCGCGCGGTCGAGATCGACGGCGTGCCCTACTGGGACGGCGGCTATTCGGCGAACCCGCCGATCTTTCCGTTCTTCCGGACGACGCAGACCGAGGACGTGCTGGTGGTGCAGATCAATCCCGTGCTGCGGACCGCGACGCCGACCTCGGCGCGCGAGATCATGAACCGCGTCAACGAGATCACCTTCAACGCCTCGCTGGTCGCCGAGTATCGCGCCATCGAGTTCGTGAGCCGCCTGATCGACGGCGGACGACTGCCGCGCGGCACCGGGCCGGGCGAATACCGCCGCATCAACGTGCATCGCGTCGACTTGGGATTCATCGGCAAGAAGCTGACGCCCGCGAGCCGGCTGAACACCGATTTCGACTTCTTCGAGATGCTGCACCGCGCCGGCCGCCGCGCCGCGCGGCGCTTCCTCGACCGGCATTTCGACGACATCGGCGTGCGCAGCACGATCGACCTGCGCGCCGAGATGCGGGTCGAGCAGGACGAGCCGCTGCCTGCGGCGGCGGGCGGGCAAGCCTGACGCAATCGGGGCTGATATAGTGGCGGCATGACGACGACGCTTGCCACAGCCAGCATTGGACCTGCGCGCCTCGACGTGATCGTCGCGGACATCACGACGCTCGCGATCGACGCCGTCGTCAACGCCGCCAACGAGTCGCTGCTCGGCGGCGGCGGCGTGGACGGCGCGATCCACCGCGCCGCGGGCCCGGAGCTGCTCGCGGAGTGCCGCACGCTCGGCGGCTGCCCGGCCGGCTCGGCGAAGATCACGCGCGGCTACCGGCTGCCGGCGAAGCACGTCATTCACGCCGTCGGTCC
>VGEP01000040.1 GCA_016869215.1 Alphaproteobacteria bacterium
CTCGGCGGCAGGACGCCCGACGAGGTCTATGATATCGACATGGAGCCAGAAAAATTGGCGGCGTAATCAAACCCAGAATCCATCTTAGCCAAGCCGCCAAACTGTCCCGGAAACCGGGACCATCTCTGAAAGTTGGCTGGGGACATGATCAAGACGATCCTAGGATTCTACCTTGGCGTTGCGACCAAGCTCATTGATTGAAGTAGTGTCAAATTGTGGAGTAAGGCGAATTGCCAACCATCGTCGTGATACACTCAAACTAGTCGCATAGCAGGAATTTCGATGGACGCCCGCACCCACCCCCGCCGCTCCCCCGCCCTCGCCGCGCCGCGCGCCGCGCGCGCTACAGCCTCCCGCACCCCCCGCCCCTACCCCGACCTGCACGACCACATCCTTGCCCTCGACCGCGCAGGCCTGCTCGTCCGCGTCACCCGCCCGATCTGCAAGGACACCGAGATGCACCCGCTGGTGCGCTGGCAGTTCCGCGGCGGCATCGCGGAGAAGGAAAGGAAGGCGTTCCTGTTCGAGAACGTCGTCGACGCCAAGGGCCGCAAGTACGACATCCCGGTGCTGGTCGGCGGGCTCGCCGCCAACCGCGAGATCTACCGGCTCGGCATCGGCTGCGAGTTTTCCGAGATCGACGCGCGCTGGGTCGCCGCCGCCGCGCGCCCGATCCCGCCGCGCGTCGTCACCAAGGCGCCATGCCACGACATCGTCATCACCGGCAAGGCGCTCGACAAGCCGGGCCAGGGGCTCGACGGCATCCCGCTGCCGATCTCCACGCCCGGCTGGGACATCGCGCCCTACGCCACGCTGTCGCAGTACATCACGCGCGACCCCGACACCGGCGTGCAGAACATGGGCAACTACCGCGGCCAGGTGAAGGCGCGGCGGCGGCTTGGCATGAACCCGTCGCTGGAATTGCGGCCGGGCATCTACAACCACTGGGAAAAGCTGCGCGCCCGCGGCTTCAAGAAGCTGCCCTGCGCGGTGGTGCTCGGCGCGCCGCCGTGCATCACCTTCGCGTCGGTGCAGAAGCTGCCCGAGTCGCTCGACGAGATTCACGTCGCGGGCGCGCTGGTCGGCGCGCCCATTAACGTGGTGAAGGCCAAGACCGTCGACCTCCTGGTGCCGGCCGAGGCCGAGATCGTGATCGAGGGCTTCATCGACACGGAGTATCTGGAGCCCGAGGCGCCGTTCGGCGAGAGCCACGGCCACGTCAACCTGCAGGAGTTCAACGCCTACATGGACGTGACCGCGATCACGCGGCGCAAGGACGCGGTGCTGACCTCGATCATCTCGCAGGTGACGCCGTCGGAGTCGTCGCTGATCAAGCGCATCGGCATGGAGCCGCTGTTTTTGAATCACCTCAACAGCGCGCTCGGCATCAAGGGCGTCAAGCGCGTCTCGATGCACGAGCCGCTCACAAACATCCGCAAGGTCATCGCGCTGGTCTGCGACCGCGGGATGCCTGCGACCGAAGTCTGGCGCGCGCTCTATGGCGCAGCGGTCTTGCACCGCGCCGCGGGCAAGTTCGTCATCGCCGTGAACGACGACATCGATCCGGAGAACGCCGACGCGCTGCTCTGGGCCATGTCGTATCGCGCCAACGCCAACCTCGACATCCACATCCTGCCGCACCGCGACCAGGGCCACGGCCCGCGCTCGCTCCGCAACGGCGGACAGGACGGCTCGGTGCTGATCGACGCCACCTTGAAGGAGGACTTCCCGCCGATCTCGCTGCCCAAGCGCGAGTTCATGGAGAAGGCGAAGAAAATCTGGGAGGAGCTCGGCCTGCCGAAGCTGAAGCCGGAGTCGCCCTGGCACGGCTATTCGCTCGGCGAATGGTCCGACGACCTGGACGAAGCCGCCGCCCGCGCGGTGCGCGGCGATTATCTCGACACCGGCGCCACGCTGGAGAAGCGCCGCCGCAAGGACGTGGCGATGAACACCGAAGTCCGCCGCGTGAAGGAAACGCCAACCAAGACCACCAACCGCTCGTCCCCGCACAAGCGGGGACCCAGTGCGAAAAGCAAACGCTAGCCTCTCGATGGTCATTCCGGGACGGACCGAAGGTCCGGACCCGGAATCCAGGACCGCATCCTCCAAGCAAGCCGCTCTGGATTCCGGGTTCGCGGGCTTTCGCCTGCGCCCCGGAATGACCTCAGAGCGCGCCGCAACGTCTCAGGCCGAGCATGCACCAACGCCCCTACGCGTGGGCGCGGGAGTGGGCTAGCATCCTCCCCAAAGCTGCCGCGAAAAGAACCATGGCGGCATGTCCAGGCGCTATCCGCGCCGATCGGGAGGACGCCCATGACGACGCCGATTGCCGCCCTGCCCCGCCGCACGTTTATGCAGCTCGCCGCCGGCGCCGCCGCCGTGCCGCTCATCTCCGGTGCCGCATTCGCGCAGGCCTATCCGACGCGGCCGGTCACGCTGCTGGTGTTCGTGCCCGCCGGCGGCTCGCCCGACATCAGCGCGCGCTTCGTCGGCCAGGCGCTGTCGCAGCGGCTCGGCCAGTCGATCGTGATCGAGAACCGTCCCGGCGCGGGCGGCACCATCGCGCTGCAGGCGATGGCGCGCGCGGAACCCGACGGCTACACGCTGATGGTGGTCGCGGTCCCGCACGCCATCAACCTGACGACCCAGCCCAACAGCGCCGTCAACGTGACGCGCGACGTCGTGCCGGTCGCCGGCCTCTACACCGGCACCTTCGTCATGGTGGTCAGCCCGTCGCTGCCGGTGAAGAGCGTTCCGGAGTTCATCGCCTACGCCAAGGCCAATCCCGGCAAGGTCAACATGACGTCGAGCGGCGCCGGCAACCTCAGCCACCTGTCCGGCGAGCTGTTCAGGATGATGACCGGCATCGACGTGGTTCAGATCCCCTACAAGGGCGCGCCGCTGGCGCACGCCGGGCTGATCGCGGGCGAAGTGCATGTGATGTTCGACGCCATGACTTCGGCGCTGCCCAACATCCTCTCGGGCAAGCTGCGCGCTCTGGGCGTGACCTCGTCGTCGCGCGTCAAGGCGCTGCCCGACGTTCCGCCGATCGCGGATTCGGTGCCGGGTTACGAGGTGACCTCGTGGCTCGGCGTCGGCGCGCCGGTCGGCACGCCGCGCGAGATCGTCGACAAGCTCAACCGGGAGATCAACGCGGTGCTCAAGGAGCCGGACATCCAGAAGCGGTTCGCCGACCTGGGCAGCGATCCGCTGGTCCGCTCGCCCGCCGACTTCGGCACGTTCATCGCCGCGGAAGCCGACAAGTGGGCCAAGGTGATCCGCGCCGCGGCCAAGCCGAAGTAGCCGCACGCGGGAGGACCGAGCACCTTGTTCTGACGCGTTTTCTTTGCGCGAACCGTTACCCGCTTCGCGCGAAAGCGCTACGCGTTCACGCCCGCTTTACCCTCGCTCCGCGATCCAATTCATTAACCTTACAATTCCCTTGACCGCACTGCACAATCCCCGCACTCTTACCGCGGTGGCGGTGGCGTGAGGGGCTGTAGTCGTATGAGCGTGATTGCGTACAAGTGCCCGGAATCGGGCGAACAGGTCACGACGGCGATCGAGACCGGCAAGGACACCCTGATCAAGATGCGGGCGATGGACCTCACCATCTGGGTGTGGTGCCCGCACTGCATGGCCGGCCATCAGATCAAGCCGGCCGACGCGGTGCTCGAAGGCGAGAAGCTCGAAACCGAAAGCCCGTCGCTGGCGGTCGGCTAGGCCCGCGGGACGGTCGCATTCCGGTTCCTATGCCGCAGTAGCGCCGCATTCGGGCGGTGCGCTTGACCGTATGCAATGGGGCGGGGATTTGGCGCGCGGCGCGCATTGGATTCTTGTGGCGGCCGCGGTGCTTGCCGGCTCCGCAGCACGCGCGCAACCCGCCGCCGTGCCCCCGGGAGACTGCCGCCTGTCCGACGCGGGAACCGCGACCGTCGCCAAGGTCCTCGATGCGCGGACGGTAACGCTCTCCGATGGCCGCGAATTGCGGCTTGCCGGCATTGAGGCGCCGCAGCGGGATGAACCGCATGCGGAAGGCGCCCGGTCCGCGCTGGAGCGTCTCGCGGCGGGGCGCGAACTCGTACTCCGGCGTCTTGGGACCGAGACCGACCGTCACGGCCGTGTGCTGGCCCATGTCTTTGCGGGGTCCGAGCCGGGCGGGCGGTCGCTGCAGCAGCATTTGCTGGCCTCGGGCGACGCCCGGGTCGCCGCCCGCGTCGGCGATCTGGCCTGCGCCAGGGGGCTTCTTGCTGCCGAAAGTAGCGCCCGTGGTTCTGGTCTTGGGCTCTGGAAGCTCCCATATTACGCGGTGCGGCAGGCGGAGAACCCCGGCGAAATCGCGGCGGAGCGCGGGCGCTTCGCCGTCGTTGAAGGCAAGGTTCTCTCGGTGCGGGAAGCGGGCAGCACGGTCTATGTCAATTTCGGCCGCCGCTGGTCGGAGGACTTTACGGTGACGGTCCTGAAGCGGCACGAGCGCGGCTTCGCCGCCGAGGGCCTCGAATTGCGCAGGCTTGCCGGCCGTCACGTGCGGGTTCGCGGCACGGTCGAGGAGCGCGGTGGGCCCTGGATCGAGGCGGTTCGGCCCGAACAGTTCGAAATCGCCGGGCGCGATTGAGGCGGCATGTTCCAAGTGCGGACCATATCGGGCGATGGCGGGCGGGGCACGGGCGCCCGCGGCATCGCCGCGACCATGCTTCTTGCGCTCACGCTTGCAGCCTGCGCCACGGCGAATGTCTCCACCGACGTCACGGCGCCCGTGACGCAACAGCAGCGCCAGATGGCGGAGATGTCGCCGGCGCAGCAGCGCGAGCATCTGCGCATTCTCGCGGCCTATGGCGGCCCCTACGAAAACCCGCAGATCGAAACCAAACTCGGCGAAGTGGTGGACAAGCTGGTCGCGGCTTCGGAGCGGCCCGACCTGAAGTACCAGGTCACGATCCTCAATTCGCCCGCGGTCAACGCTTTTGCGCTGCCCAGCGGCCAGCTTTACGTCACGCGCGGGCTGATCGCGCTTGCCAACGACACCTCCGAGCTCGCCTCGGTGCTGTCGCACGAGATGGCGCACGTGCTCGCGCGACACGCCGCAATCCGCGAGGACCAGGTGCGGCAGGCCGCGCTGGTCAGCCGGGTCGCCACCGATCTACTCAGCGATCCCCAACTCGGCGCGCTGGCGCTCGCCAAGTCGAAGATCGCGCTGGCGAGCTTCTCGCGCGCGCAGGAGTTCGAGGCCGACGGCATCGGCGTCGGCATCTCGGCGCGGGCCGGCTACGACCCCTACGGAGCGCAGCGCTTCCTGACTTCGATGGGCCAGAACGCCCAGCTCCGCGCGCAGCGCACCAGCATCGACCCGCGCGCGCCGGATTTCCTGTCGTCGCACCCCGCGACGCCGGAGCGCGTCGCCAACGCGCAGCAGAACGCCCGGCAATACGCGGCACCCGCCGGCGATGCACGCGAGCGCATGGACTATCTCGCTATGCTCGAAGGGTTGATCTACGGCGAAGACCCGAGCGAAGGCTTCGTCCGCGGCCGGCGCTTCCTGCATCCCAAGCTCGGCTTCACCATCACCGCACCGGATGGCTTCTCACTTGAGAACACCGCCCAGGCCGTGTTCGGCGTGAAGTCCGGCGGCGAGCAGGCCCTGCGGCTCGACGTGGTGCGCGTTCCCGCCGAACAGACGCTCGCCGACTATCTCGTTTCCGGCTGGATCGAAAACATCGATCCCAGGAGCGTCGAAGAGGTCACGATCGGCGGCTTCCCCGGCGCAACCGCGACGGCGGTCGGCGATCAATGGAGCTTCCGGCTCTACGTCGTGCGCTTCGGCAGCGAGGTCTATCGCGTGATTTTCGCGGCCAAGAACCGCACCGACGCGATCGACCGCAGCTTCCGCGACTCGATCAACACCTTCCGCCGCATGAGTCTCGCCGAGATACAGTCGGCGAAGCCGCACCGGCTTCGCATCGTGACCGTCCGCCAGGGCGACACGGTCGAGCGGCTGGCCCGCCGCATGGCGGTGTCCGACCGCCACTCCGAACGCTTCCGCGTGCTGAACGGGCTTGCCGCCAACGCGCGCGTGCGGCCGGGCGACATGGTGAAGCTGATTATCGAGTAGCCGTGAGCGGCAGCGGCGCGCCGCCTCACACCTTCATATGCTCGCCGAGGAACGCCACCATCCTCGCGAAGTTGTCGCCCATCTTGGCGAGGTCCGGCGCATGGCCGGGCTCGCGCGGGCCGTCGAAATAGATCAGGTCGATCTTGCCGCCGGCCTTGCGGTAGTTGGCGACGAAGCGTTGCGGCTCGTTTTCGGGGAAGCTCGACTCGGTGTCATTGTAGTCGTGCATCTGGTCGCCGCGGGCCTGGAACCAGACCGCCGGCGGCAGCTCGACCTTCTCGCCGCGCTCGAGCGCCATCGTCGGATTGCCTTCGGCCATGTTGGCCTCACTCCGCCAGTAGGCGTCGTGGCGCGCGATGATGCCCTTCGGCCATTCCGGCGGATTGGCGCCGTCACGCGCGCGCACCGCGAAGCGGTAGCGGCTCAGCGGATTGATCACCGGCCACGACAGGATCACGCAGGGCACGTTCGCGTCCTGCGGCGCCGCGCCGGCCGGCAGCGGGATCGCCGTGTAGCGCGGATCGCGCGGGCGCATCGCCACCAGCATGGCAAGATGTCCGCCGCTCGACTGGCCGGAGAGCGCAACGAGATGCGGCGCGGTCTTGAGGCTCTTGGCGTTGTGCTTCGCCCAGCGCACCGCGTAGTTGATGTCCTGCACCGACGCCGGATACGGCGCCTCGTTGCCGGAGCGGAAATCGAGCGCAATCGACACCACGCCGTGCGAGGCCATGTATTCGTGGCGGACGCGCTCGGTCATGCGGTCGCTCTGGCACCAGGCGCCGCCGTGGCACTCGACCGTCGCCGGGAACGGCCCCGGCCCGCGCGGCCGATACACGCGCGCCAGCAGCGGCTTGTCTCCGTGGCGCAGATATTCGACGTCTTCAAAGTCGAAATCGTGAGTCTTGGCGTCCGCGGTCTTGGCGTCCATGGCTGGCACTCGCTTCGTTGCGACGGTGGCGCGATTGTCGCGCAAACCGTGGGTCGGAACAACCCGCACGGGCGTTGTGTTTGTACGTCCGAGTGCGTAGCGTCGGCACAACCAAAACCGACTGCCGGGGGACTTATCATGCGTCCGATCAGGGCCTTTGCGGCCGCCGCCATCGCAATTTTCACGGGTTCCTTCATCCAGGTTGCGCCGTCTCTTGCTCAGCCGCAGCCGTGGCCGACGCGTTCGGTCAAGTTCATCGTCCCGTTCGGCCCCGGCGCCGGCGCCGACATCGGGGCGCGGCTGTTCGCGGAGCGGCTGCAGAAAATCTGGGGCCAGCCCGTCGTGGTCGAGAACCGGCCGGGCGGCAACAGCCTCGTGGCGATCAACGCCTTCCTCGGCGCCAAGGACGACCACACGCTGTTTTTCGGCCCGTCCGGCAGCTTCACGGTGCATCCGGTGCTGATGGCCAAGATGCCCTACGACCCGTCGGACATCTCTCCGATCGTACGTGTGTCGAACACCATCCTCGCCGCCGCGGTAAAGGCCGACGCACCGTACAACGACGTCAAGGCGTTCACCGAGGCCGCGCGCGCCAATCCCGGCAAGTTCTCCTCGGGTCTGGTGCCCGGCATCACCGAGTTCACGTTCTGGGGCTACGCCCACCACGAAAAGCTCAACATCGTTCAGGCGCCCTATCGCGACATCAACCAGGCGCCGGTCGATCTCGGCGAAGGCCGCATCCAGATCGTGATGTCGTCGATCGCCGTGGTGCAGCCCGCGCTCAATGCCGGCCGCGTCAAGCTGATCGTGGTCAACAACAAGACCCGCGCGCCGGCCGCACCGAATATTCCGACTGCGCGCGAGCAGGGCTTCCCGTCGCTCGAAGTCGAAGGGCTGGTCGGCCTGTTCGGGCCGAAGACCATGCCGGAGGCATTGAAAGACAAGATCACCGCCGACTTCCGCGCAGCTTCCGCCGACGGCGAGATCGCCAAGCGCCTGCAGGCGACGGGCCAGGTGTTCAACGTCAGCGGGCCGAAGGAGTTCGCCGCCGCGGTTGCCGAGCAATACGCCAACGTCGCGGCGGTCGCGAAGGCCATCGCCTTCAAGCCGCGGATGTGAACCGCGGCAGTCGTTCCGCGCGAGCCGCGACAGCGGCGAGACCCGGAATGACAGCGGAGAGTTTTGTGTCACATAAAATCCTCGTCATCGGCGGCGGGATCGGCGGACTTGCCGCTGCGCTGGCGCTGCTCAAGCGCGGCTTCGACGTCGAAGTGCACGAACAGGCGCCGGAGCTGAAAGAGGTCGGCGCCGGCATTCAGATCAGCTCCAACGGCACCCGTGTGCTCTACGCGCTCGGCCTGGAGGAGCCGCTCAAGCGCGTGCAGGCATTGCCGGCGCGGCGCGTGATCCGCCACTGGTCAACCGGCGAGACCTGGAACTGGTTCGACCTCGGCCCGGTCACGCAGGCGCGCTACGGCACGCCGCACGTCATGCTCCACCGCGGCGACCTGCACGGCGTGCTGGCCGAGGCGGTGCGCGCGATCGAGCCGGATGCGGTCAAGCTCGGCCGGCGCGTCGCCGATGTCGTCACCGTGAACGGCCACGCGGAAGCGCGGTTCGAGGATGGCAGCGCCGTGCGAGCGGACTACATCGTCGGCGCCGACGGCATTCATTCCAAGGTGCGCGCCTGCCTGTTCGGCGCCGACAGGCCGGAGTTCACCGGCGCGGTCGCCTGGCGCGGCCTGGTGCCGATGGAGAAGCTGCCGGAACACCTGCGGCAGATGCAGGGCGTCAACTGGCTCGGACCGCAGGGTCACGTGCTGCACTATCCGGTGCGCCGCGGCGAGATCATGAACTTCATCAGCTTCGTCGAACGCGACGACTGGCGCATCGAGTCGTGGGTGACGCAGGGCACAAGCGGAGAGCTTGCCAACGACTATCGCGGCTGGCACGCCGACGTGCATGCGATCGTCGAACGGATCGAGACGCCCTACAAATGGGCGATGATGGTGCGCGGGCCGATGCCGCGCTGGAGCCGCGGCCGCGTGACGCTGCTGGGCGACGCCTGCCATCCGACGCTGCCGTTCCTCGGCCAGGGCGGCGTCATGGCGATCGAGGACGGCTACGTGCTGGCCGCCTGCCTGGAAAAGCACTTCGGCGATCCCGAAACGGCCTTCGGCCGCTACGAGGAATTGCGCCGCGAGCGCACCGCGACGGTGGTCCGAAAGAGCCATGAGAACCGCCGCTCGGCGTTCAGCCCCGCCCTCGCCGACAAGAACGCCATCGCCGTCGAAGTGGCGCGCGAATGGCAGCAGGAGCGCGTGCGCGAGCGCATGGAGTGGCTCTACGCCTACGACGCGACGGCTGTTGCAATCTGAGCACGCCGTCCGGAATTCCACCCGGATTGCCGCATCTGCGGCTCCGTTACGCGGTCTGCGACTCTCCCCAGGATTCTTCGAATCAGTCACAAGCCGGGCCGCCAATCATTCTCGAACGATCGGGAGCCCCGGTAATGCGCCTGCTTCGGCTTTCAGTCAGTCGCGCAGCGTCGAGGGACCGCGAGACCGCCGACATCGTCGCGCCGGGACCGTGGATTGCCTTCGGTGCGTTGGCCCTCGGGCTCGCGCTCGACGCGATGTTCTGGATCGGGATGCTGGCCAAGGTCGCAAGCCCGCTGCGTTCGCCGCTGGCGCTGCTGCTCGTGGCCTTCGGCGGCTGGATGGTGTTCCGCGCCAACGTCGCGTTTCGGCGCGCCGGCACCGCGTTCCAGCCCTGGGTTCCGACGCAGTCGCTGGCCACCGGCGACGTCTATGCCTGGACGCGGAACCCGATGTACCAGGGCTTTCTCATTCTCGTGCTCGGGCTGGCGATCCTGTTCCGCTCCGACTGGACGCTGCTTCTGCTGCCGGCCGCGGCAATGCTGGTCCACTATGGCGTCGTGCTGCGCGAGGAGCGCTATCTCGCGCGCCGCTTCGGCGACCCCTACCGCAGCTATCTGGAGACGGTGCCGCGCTACGGCTGGCCCGATATCCTGCCGCGCGCCGCCCGCCGCGTGCGGACCGGCGCCTAGTGCCCCGAACCGAAGTTCGCAACATTCGCGCGGCGATTCCGTTTGCGAACTTCGGGTCCAAAAGGGGCACTACAATCATGGAGTTGCCGGTGTGGCTTTGGTTCGGAAGTTCGCTCTCAACAAGCCGCATAGTATGGCGAACTTCCGAACCGCCACACTAGAGCCATTTCGGCTTTGATGGAATCAAAGCCGGGCTCTAGCTTCTTGTTTTGACGCGTTTTCTTCATGCGAACCGGTTCCCACTTCGCTCGAAAACGTTATAGCCCTTCGCGCGCGAACGCAGCGTTCGGGCCGCGGCCCGCAATTCGTCCACAAACACCTGGACCGCCGGGCTGACGGTACGATCCTTCAAGGTCACAATCGCGACCGGGCGCGGCTTGGCCTTGAGCGCGACCGGAAGCGCGCGTAACGGCCAGTGCTGCGCGGCGTGGCGCAGCGCAGAGTGCGGCAGCACAGTCAGGAAACGCCCGGCGGCGAGCAGCCGGCCGCGCAGCGGAATCGACGACGTCGAAATCTGCTCCGTAGGCATATCGAGGCCTTCGGCTTCGAACGCCTCGCCAAGCACGTCGAGCACCACCGGCGACGGCGGCAGGACCCACGGCTCGTTTGCCAGATCGGCCAGCGTCAGACCGCGCCGGCGCGCCAGCCGGTTGCGCGCGCCCGCCACGACGACATGCGGATCGTCGAACAGCAGTTCGATATGCAGGTCGTCGTCGGAAAAGCCGCCGGGCACGCGCGTCACCACCAGATCGACGTGCCGCTCCTGCAATTGCCGGAACTCCAGGCTGCCCACGTCGGCCTCCGCGATGCGCATCGCGATCTGCGGATGGCTTTTCGCAATACGTTCGACGACGCCCGCCAGGAGCCCCACGGCGACGAATTCCGGGCACGCCACCCTCACTTCGCCCGCCGATGCATCGGACAGCAGTTCGATGTCCTTGATCGCTTCGCGAAGCTCGTCAAACACCACCGCGCCGCGCTTGAGCAGCGCCGCGGCATAGACCGTCGGTTCGACGCCGTGCGGACGGCGGTCGAGTAGCTTCACGCCGAGCGCGTCTTCAAGGCTTGCAACCGCCTCCGACACGACCGATTGCGACATCGCGAGATGCGTCGCGGCCTTGGCCATGCTGCCCCAGCGCACCACGGCGGACAGCACGTGGAGATCGCGCAGCCGGACGCGGCGGCCGATGCGGTTGTCCCAGTCCCAGATTGCCTTGTTCAAAGTCGCTTTGTTCAAAGTCGCCTTGTTCGAGCCGGCCCTGGCCATTGGATTTCCCGATAGGGGTATGGCGGATTCACGATTGTAAGCCTAGCGCGGACGGGTAGCCTTGCAACAGTCGGAACCGCATCGCGAGGGCCCGCCCCATGGCAAAGCAACGGATCAGCTATGTCCCGCTCGAAAAGATGGACGAGCGCATGCGCGCGGAGATGGAGCGTTGCCGCGTCGAGGGGACTCCCCGCCCGGAAAGCACCGCAGTTCGTGCCCACGTGCCGGCGGCGTTCTGGTTCTTTGCCAACGCCTGGCACGACCTGTTTCACACCGGCGTCGCCGACCACGCGCTGAAGGAGCTCTGCCGGCTCTACGTGTCGCGCTCCGTGCAGTGCGAATATTGCGGCAACCAACGCTCGATGAAGGCGACCGGCAGCGGCGCCGTCATCGAGGATCACGTGCGCGACCTCATCAACTTCGAAAGCTCGGTTCGCTTCACCGAGCGGCAGAAGGCTGTGCTGTCCTATGCCGAGGCCATCGTCTGGCGGCTCGAAACCGACGACGCGTTCTGGGACCGTCTCTACAAGCAATTCAACGAGGCCGAGCTGGTCGAGATCGGCTGCATGATCGGGCTCACGCTCGGCCAGCAGAGCTGGCTGCGCTTGCTCAACATCGAACATCACCAGGTATTGGCCGGTACCGACGCATCGATGGCGCCGGGCTACGAGGACATGGCGGCGCTCAAGGTCACGAAGTCCGCGGACGACTACTGGGCGAAGAAGGACGAGCCGGAAACGGCGCGCGCCCGGTCGAGCGCGTAGGCTACGGCCGCTCGAAGCCGTAGAGCCGCTCCGGGTTGTCGACAAGGATGCGTCTGCGCGCCGCTTCGTCGGGCACCCACACCGCGATCTGGTCCACCAGGTCGCCGTCGTTCGGCATGGTCTTTTCCAGCAGCACATGCGGCCAGTCGGAGCCCCAGACCAGCCGGTCGGACGCTGCGGCGACCAGCGCATGGGCGAACGGCGTCATGTCCGGATAGGGCGGCTCGGCGAGCGACGTGCGATAAGGGGCCGACAGCTTGGCCCACCCGCGCCCGGACTTGAGCAGCCGGATCAGCGCCTGGAAGCCCGGCGCGTTCACGCCCTTCCTCGGATCGGGCCGGCCTATGTGGTCGATCGCCACCTCGGTCGGGAACGAGCCGAGAAACGTATCAAGATCGGGATGATCCTCGACGTCGAGCAGGAACTGAACGTGCCAGCCGAGTTCCTTCGTGCGTTCCGCGAGCCTCCGCGCCACATCGAATGCAAGCCCGGTCCTGGCGGTGCGGTTGACGCGAAAGCCGCGCACGCCGTTCTCGGCGAGGTGGCGCAACTCCTTGTCGGTCACGCCCTCGCCGATCAGCGCGATGCCGCGCAGCATTCCGGGATGCGCCCCGATCGCATCGACCAGGAAGCTGTTGTCGGTGCCGTAGAGCCCGGTCTGCACCATCGCGCCGCGTTCGAAGCCGGTCGCGCGCAGCATGGCGAGATAGTCGTCAAGAGTGACCGGCGGCGGCGTGTAGAGGCGGTTCTCGGCCCAGGGATATTTCTCGCGCGGTCCGAACACGTGGCAGTGGCAGTCGGCGGCCTTGGGCGGCAACGCGAGTTTGGGCTTGTGCACGTCGAGCTGCGGCGGCGCGCACATCGGAGGATCGTTACGGCTGTTGTTCATTGCGCACCTCATTGGCGTTGGCTCTGCCGCAGCACTTTAGCCGCATGCCGCAACATGCGAACTTCGCGCGGCGCATGGCCCTGGCCGCAGCCCTGAAAATCGAAAGGCCCGGCTGCTTGGCCGGGCCTCCGTTGCCACGCTCGATTGCGCCTCAGTTTATCTTCACATTTGCCGCCTTGATGATCGGCGCCCAGCGCGCAATTTCGCTCTTGACCAGGGCATGGAACGGCGCGGGCCCTCGCGCGGACTTTTCCGGGATGTCGCCGCCCAGCACACCGAGACGCTTGCGCGTTTCGGGGTCATCCAGCGCCCTGTCGAGCGCGACGACCAGCCGGTCGATGACCGGCTTGGGCGTATTCTTGGGCGCGAACAGGCCGTTCCAGGCCGTTGGCTGGAAGTCGGGGAGACCCGCTTCGACCACGCTCGGCACGTTCGGCAGGGTCGCGTTGCGCTTGGGCGACGTGACGGCGAAGATCTTGATCCTGTCAGGATACTGCGGCGCTCCGGTCACGACGTCGGCACACATGAAGTCGGTCTGGCCTGCGATCAGCGCGTTCACCGCGGGCGCGCCGCCGCTGAACGGAACCAGCGTCGGCTTGGTGCCCATCAGCGAATTGAGCAAGAGGCACGAGGTGAAAAACATCGAGCCGACGCCGGCGTGGCCCTGGTTGAGCTTGGTGTCGTTCGCCTTCACGTAGGCGATGAACTCTTTCAGGTTGTTGGCAGGGAAGTCCTTCTTCGTTGCGATGACGAAGGGGAACGACGCCACCATGCCGATCGGCGCGAAGTCCTCGGCGGGCTTATAGGCAAGGTTCGGATAGAGCGACACCGACGCGGCATGCGTACCCATCTGGCCCATCAGGATGGTGTAGCCGTCGGGATCGGCGCGCATGGCGCGCGTCGAGCCGGTGGTGCCGCCGGCGCCGGAGACGTTCTGAATCACGACCTGCTGACCGAGTGACTTCGACATGTGGTCGGCGACGATACGGGCTGCGACGTCGGTCGAGCCGCCGGGCGGGAATGGCACGATCAGTGTGACGGTGCGCGCCGGGTAACTCTGCGCGGCTGCGCTCTGGGCGGTGACTGCAAGCGCGAAGGCACTTGCGGCAAGCTGAAGCAATCGGCGGCGTTGAAACGACATGGCGACCTCCCAAAAATGCCGCCTGTGACCGGCGGCTTTGGAGGAAGGCTACACCACCCGCGCGGGCGCACATATGGGCCTTCGCGCAAAAACAAAAGGCCCGGTCTTGCGACCGGGCCATTGTAGCTTGCGACGGACGAAGTGGGCTTACGCCGCCTCTTCCTCGACCGCCTCTTCGGCGGCTTCGGCGGGCTTCGGACCCCGGCGCGGGCCCTTGGCCAGCGCCGCTTCGATCTCTTTCACCGCCTCGGTCTCGGTGATGTGCTGCACCGCAGCGATCTCACGCGAGAGGCGATCGAGGGCGGCCTCGTAAAGCTGCCGCTCGGAGTAGGACTGCTCGGGCTGGTTCTCGGACCGGAACAGGTCGCGGACCACCTCTGCGATGGCGACGATGTCGCCCGAATTGATCTTTGCCTCGTATTCCTGAGCCCGGCGCGACCACATGGTGCGCTTGATCCGGGCGCGGCCCTTCAGCGTCTCCAGCGCGCGCTTGACCAGCGTGCCCTCGGCAAGCTTGCGCATGCCGACCGTGGCGACCTTGGAGGTCGGAACCCGCAGCGTCATCTTGTCCTTGACGAAGTTGATGACGAACAGCTCCAGCCTTGCGCCGGCCACTTCCTGCTCTTCGATCGAGACGATCTGACCGACCCCGTGGGCCGGATAGACGATGAATTCGTTGGTCTTGAAGCCCTGGCGTTGGGTCGTCTTCTTAGGGGTCATTCCAGGAACTACTCCTTGCTGCTGCTCGGGCTTGCGACGGGCCGCGGCCTTGGCCACGGCAGCTCCACGGCGCGTAGCGCCCCGGGAAGCCTGCGAAGTCCGCCGGGTCGGACCGGCGGCGGATTTCTTGGCGCGCCGGCCAACGCCGGTCGTGCCCTTCTTGGACGACTTTTGACGCATCTTCCCTGCCACAGCTTGTGCGTGTCTGAGACACGCCCTTTCGCGGGTTTATATGGGGACCCTTCCCGAAAAATAATGCTCCCCACGGGGAGCGCTCGGGTGCAAATCCATGTGAAACATCATATAGCACATTTTCCGCAAAAATCAATGCTTTACGGCGGTGCGGCAATAATATTTCGCCGCTTTGGCGGCGTGATTTCATTAAGAATGGTTAAATTTCACCGCGGTCAGTCGCCGGTGCCGGGCTCGGCCGAGAAGTGTTCGGCGAACTTGTTGGGCACGCCCTCCCAGCTCTTGCCGTCGGCCGGGGGCTCCTTCTTGGTCGTGATGTTCGGCCAGGTTTTGGCGTATTCGGCGTTGAGTTCCAGCCACTTTTCCAGGCCGGGCTCGGTGTCGGGCTTAATGGCCTCAGCCGGGCATTCCGGCTCGCAGACCCCGCAGTCGATGCATTCGTCGGGATGGATGACGAGCATGTTCTCGCCTTCGTAGAAGCAGTCCACCGGACAGACTTCGACGCAGTCCATGTACTTGCACTTGATACAGTTTTCGTTGACGACGTAGGTCATAAGGCGCTCCGGACGAGGCTCCCGTAGCGCATGGGCCGAGGCTTCGCAAGGGATCGGGCGCGATGGGCGCCAAGCGCATAGCGCCTAGGGTTCGCGTCCTCGCAGCCGCTCCAGCGCGCGCCGCTCGCTCTTGGTCGGGCGGCCCGTTCCGGCCTCCCGGATGGCCGCGGGCGGCTCACCCGGAGATATCGCGGGCAGCTCACGCGGAGATATGACGGGAGTCAGGTCTTCGAACAGCGCGCGGGCGTCGTCCGCCGACCCCCGCCGCTCAGTCTGCGCGAGGACCTTCAACACGCGAACGCGGCTGTCGAGCGCCACCGTCACCACGTCGCCCGGACGGACCGGCCGGCTCGGTGCATCGATCCGCACGCCGTTGATGCGGACATGGCCCGCTCCCGCAAGCTGCGACGCGGCCGAGCGCGTGCGGACCACCCGCGCATGCCACAGCCACTTGTCGATACGCTGGCGGTCCAATCGGATTGGCCTACGGCCGGTCCTTGTTGGTTTGCAGCTGCTCTTTCAGCGCCAGCAGCTTGGCGAACGGCGAATTCGGGTCCGGCTCCTTGCCGCCGCGCTGTTGCGGGCCGGAGCTCCAGGTGCGCGACGGACGGTTTTCATCGCGGCGATCACGATCGCGATCGCGGCGCGGCGGACGGTCCGGGCGTTCGCGGCGCTCGGCGCCTTCGGGGCGCTCCCGGCGCTGTTCGGGACGGTTCGCTCGCTCGGCCCGCTGTTCGGAGCGCTCGCTGCGGTCGCCGCCATCCCGGCGGCGATGGCGAGGGCCCCGGTCGCGCCGTTCGCGCACTTCTCCCTCGGGCTTCGCACTGGCCACGGTAGCAGTAGCGGTAGCGGCATCGGCGCCGGACGGCTCCGCACTCGCCGCTGCCGGCGTGTCTCCCGTCGCTGGCGCATCCGCGCGCGCTGCATCGCGATGCGGGCGGCGGCGTCCACGGCGTTCGCTGTCACGGGGACGGCGTTCGCCCGGCGGACGCCCGGGCCGCCAGACTTCGATCAGTTCCGGCTCTGCGGATCCGGTTGCAGCCGCTGCATCGACCGCGGGCGCAGCCTCGGCGGCGGGTGCGGCATCGGCGGCGGGTGCGGCATCGGCTGCCGGTTCCGAACTCTCCGGCGCCACAGACGGCGCTTCGTCGACGATCGGAGACGGGGCAGGCGCTTCAGACGCTTCGGTGGCCACCTCGGCGACGGCGGCGGCCTCGACGGGAGCTTCGGATTCAACCGGTGGCTCTGCGTCGGGCTCGACTACGGCGGCATCGCCCTCCCCGGCGGCGGACGCAGTGTCGAGGCTCGAGTCGGCAGCCGGCGCTGACGTTTCGGCGGCAGCAGCCGCTTCGTCCGCCTTCGGCGCCTCGTATGCAGCGCCAGTTTCGGCCGCCGCAGGCTCGGGCGGCTTCTCAGCCTCCACCGGTTTGGGCCGCTTCTCCATGCGGTAGCCGAGCGAACGCAGGATCGAGGCGAAGTCTTCGCCCGAGGCGCCGGTCAGCGATGTCATCGCGCCGGTCACCGTGAAGCCGAATCCGTTGAACGCGCCGGGCGGACGCGGGCCCGACGCGCCTTCGCGCCAGGCCAGCGCCGGGCGGATCAGATCGGCGAGCCGCTCCAGGATGTCGACGCGGATCGCGCGCTCGCCGCACACGCGATAGCCGATGGTGCGGTAGAGCGTCTTGGGTACGTCCTTGTCGACCGGGATCGAAGTCCGCCCGGAGTTCGCCAGACGCTGGAGCTCGTCGAGGCCCTTGGCCTCGGGACTCTCGTGCTTGAGCATCCACAATTGCGCCGCGAGGCTGCGCGGCGCGGGCTTCAGCAGCGCCGGCAGGTAAAGGTGATAGGCGCCGAACCGGATGCCGTATTTCCGCAGGGTCGCGCGCGAGGCCTGGTCGAGGCCCTTGACCTCTTCCACCACCCGCGGGCGCTCCAGAATGCCGAGCGACTCGATGAGCTGGAACGCGACGCCGCGCGCAATGCCGGTGACGTCTTCGGCCGCGGCAAGCGCGAACAGCGGACCGAGCAGCCGCTCGATATGGGTCTTGAGCCACAGGTCGAGCCGCGTCTGCACCGCCTCGCGCGACGCGCCGGTGAGTTGCTCGTCGGCGGTTACGCGCACGCGCGGACGCAGCACGTCCTCGCCCGCGATCAGCTTGCCGACCGGCGCTACGGTCCAGCGCAGCGCGCCGTCGGAGGACAGCACGAAGTCGCGTTCCGGCGCCTGTGCAATGCGGGTCGCGCGCGCGTCGATCTCGCCCGCGAGCGCGGTTCGCGCGGCGGCGTGCAACGCCTTCGCCTCGGACCCGCCGGCGGACGCGTCGGCGGCGAAGGTGAAGCCGTCGAGGCGGCCTATGACATGGCCCTCGACCACCACTTCGCCGGTCTTCTTGATTTCCGTTTCCAATGCCGTGTTCTCGCGCAGCCGCCGCATCAACACGCTGGTGCGGCGATCGACAAAACGCTCGGTGAGCCGTTCGTGCATTGCATCCGAGAGTTTGTCCTCCACGCTGCGTGCGACGCTTTGCCAATGCTCCGGATCGGCAAGCCAGTCTGGCCGGTTCGCAACAAAGGTCCAGGTCCGCACATGCGCGATCCGGTTCGACAGCGTATCGATGTCGCCGTCGGTCCGGTCGGCCTGTCCGACCTGGGCCGAGAACCAGCCCTCGGGGATTTTACCCTCCCGCATGAGGAATCCATAGAGGGTCGACACCAGCTCGGCATGCGCGGCGGGCGCGATCTTGCGGTAGTCGGGAACCTGGCAGACGTCCCACAACCGCTCGACGGCGGCGCGGTCGCGCGCCATGGAGCGGATTTCGTCGTCGCGCGCGGCATGTTCGAGCACCAGGATGTCCTCGGCGATCGGCGCGCGCGTGAGCCCGGCCTCGTCCGGCGTCATCGACAGCGCCGCCTGCAGCGCCCCGATCGAGCTGAAATCCAGATCGGTATTGCGCCACTGCAGAACCTTGATCGGTTCGAACGAGTGGCTTTCCAGCGCATGGACCAGTTCCTCGTCGAACGGCTCGCAACGGCCAGTGGTGCCGAACGTGCCGTCGCGCTGGGCGCGCCCGGCGCGGCCCGCGATCTGCGCGAGTTCCGCGGGGTTGAGCTGGCGGAACTGATAGCCGTCGAACTTGCGGTTGGACGCGAAGGCGACGTGATCGACGTCCAGATTGAGCCCCATGCCGATGGCGTCCGTGGCAACGAGATAATCGACGTCGCCCGACTGGTAGAGCGCAACCTGCGCGTTGCGTGTTCGGGGACTGAGCGAGCCGAGCACCACCGCGGCCCCGCCGCGCTGACGGCGGATCAGTTCGGCGATGGCATAGACCTCGTCGGCCGAGAACGCGACGATGGCGCTGCGGCGCGGCAGGCGCGTCAGCTTGCGGTCGCCGGTATGGGTGAGCGTCGAAAGCCGCGGGCGCTGCACAATGTTGGCGCCGCGCAGGAGCTTCTCGACCATCGGCCGCACGGTGGCGGCGCCCAGCACCAGCGTCTCCTCGCGCCCGCGCCGGTGGAGCATACGGTCCGTGAAGACATGACCGCGCTCGAGATCCGCGCCGAGCTGCACCTCGTCGATGGCGACGAACGCCGGATCGAGATCGCTCGGCATCGCCTCCACCGTCGAAACCCAGTAGCGCGGGTTCGGCGGCTTGATCTTTTCCTCGCCGGTGATCAGCGCGACGTTGTCCGCCCCGATCCGGTCGGCGACCTTGTTGTAGACCTCCCGCGCCAGCAGCCGCAGCGGCAGCCCGATCATGCCGGAGGAGTGGCCAAGCATGCGCTCGATGGCCAAGTGGGTCTTTCCAGTGTTGGTCGGCCCCAGGACGGCGGTCACGCCGGCGCCGCGCAGGCGGCCGTCGCGGGTTGCAGGCGACGAGAACGAGATCGGCATCCGATTTCCAGGCTGGGGAAGGCCCGCAGCGGCGGCGGGCGGCATCCCTGTGTATCACAATGCTACGACGGGACGGTCTGGACCGGCCTCCGGCTTAACCGAGCGAACGAGTCTGGAACGAATCGCGCCCGAATCGCTGACTCAGGCGCAGCCGTCCTTCGTTCGCCCCGACATATCGGCATAAACAGGCCATCGGCCACAACATCGGGTGTGAATCCGTAAGCCGCAAGCCCGTTTCCCGGGCCCTGCCGGTTAACGGCGCGGACCGCGTGCCGACGCCGCGAGTCAAGCGCAACGGTAGCCTCATTCTGTGGATAGCCTGTGGACGGATTGGCGCGATCACTGCGTCGGCGGCTTGGCTGTCGCCGCGCGCGGCAGCGACACCGACACGAACTGCGTCGCCTCCATGACGCCGACGCCGATCGGCGTGGGGATCGACACGCGGTACGGCACGACGACGCGCGTGTTACCCACCGGCGCGAGCCAGGTTTCCATGTCGCGCTGCTTCATCAGGTATTTGACCGCCGCGCGCGACGGGATGTGGCCGGCCACCGGCACGAAATAGACGGCGCAGACGGCCACCGGACCTTCATAGCCTTTGTCGGCCTTCACGCGCTCCATGCGCTTGAAGACGAACTGCAGGTCGTAACGGAGCCGGCCGTCGAACACCGGTGCCACCCGCTGGCAAGCCATCGGACCGACCGGATGGCCGTTGCCGGGTACGCGAAACAGCGACGCGGTCATCGGATCGCTGGCGCCACGGCGATGTGCATCGGTGATCGGAACGCGCTCCGGATCCGGGGTCGGCGCCGGCGAGATGACAAAATCCTTCACGCCGCTCGAAGCGAGCGTCATGCGGATTTCTTCGGTCTTGCGGTCGGAGGTGATGCTGGCGGCGAAACTCGCCGGCACCGGATGGCCGCCGACGATGTGGCCGCGCGACGCGCCGCTGCCTTGCCCGCTGGCGAACACCCGCAATAAGCCGGAGGTGGCCCCGCTGGCGGCCGCGGTGAACTGGTTTTCAGCGAGGTCGATGACCCAGGCACCCTTGCCGATCGGAATGCCGCCGAGGCTGACCTGGTAACGCGCGTCCAGCCGCCCCTGCGCAGATGCGGGAACCACAGCGGCGAGCGCCAGGGCTGTAACCGCCATCCCGGCCGTTAACCGAACGGCACCCTTCAGCACGATGTCGGTCTCCCTGAACGCCATGAAAGCCCGCATTTGCAGCGCGGCTGCCACCCCGATCAAGGCGGCTCCGGGCCGGAAGGCGCATTATCCCCCGTCTCGGCGGGGAATGCGTCGTTTATATGGTCGGGGGCCTCACCGAGCGGCTCGCCTTGACGCCTCCCGACCCCGTCACTATACGTCCGCGGTCCACCGAACAGGCCAATTCCGGCGCCCAGGCGGCGCCCCGTCGAACGCTAAAAGGTATCGTCATGTCGCGCCGCTGCGAGCTGACCGGCAAGACCGCCCAGGTCGGCCACAAGGTGAGCCACTCGAACCGCAAGACCAAACGGCGGTTCCTGCCCAACCTGCTCAACGTCACCCTGATCTCCGACGCGCTCGGACGCTCGTTCAAGCTGCGGGTGTCGGCCAATGCGCTGAAGACCGTCGACCATCGCGGCGGCCTCGATGCGTTTCTCGCCAAGGCCAAGAAAGACGAGCTCGCCCCGCGCGTGCGCGAACTCAAGCGCGAGATCGAGAAGAAGCTCGCCGCGGCGGGCTGATCCGGCGCGGCGCCGCTATTCCTTGAGCATGAACTGCAGCAGCACCGTGCGCTGAAGCGCCGAGAAGTTGTCGTCGGACACCAACGTCAGCACGGTCGCGCCGTTTGCCGCACGGTGCCAGCCGATGCCCTCCATGTTGTCGATCTGGTGCCCCATATCGGCAAAAATCATTTCCTTGCCGTCGATGGTCGCGCCCGGCTTCACGTCGGACAGCGCCACGCTGCGAATGCGCATGGCGATGCCGCGCAGCCATGAGAACCGGCGCTCCAGCAGCAGAAGCCGCCCCGACGGCAGGATCGTGCAATCGCTGATGTCGAACTCGTCGGTGCGCCGAACCGAAAACGTTCCGCCCGCTCCGCCGATCAAGAAGCCCCGGATATTGCCGCGGTCGTCGAGCCCGCTTTCGGAGATCGCCAGCAGCGTGCCGCCGAGCGGCCCGCCGCGCGGCGCCACGGCCAGGCATTCGATGCTCTTGTTGCTGGGCAACGACTTGAACGCCGGCGGTACGGCAATCGGCGCACCGCGCGAGCGCAGGCCGTCCCGCGCAAAGTTGTTGAAGCGCACGATTTGGTGCACGCGCTCGATGCCGACGTAGAGCGTACCCGTTCCATCGTCGGCGAGCGCCTCGGTGTCGTACCAGCGGCGGCGCGCGAGCGGCACACCGTCAGCGCCGAGGACCGGCGCCATCTCGGCGTCGCGGACCGCAATCGGCCGGTCGCCGCGGTAGACGATGCGGCCGCGCAGCCAGAACCCGCGGTCGGTCAGCGACAGGAAGCGCTCGCCGCCAGGCTGCATCAGCAGCGCCGAGATGCCGCCGAAATTCTTGTGTGAAGCCGTCAGTACAAGCCCGCCGCGGAACTCGAGCGCACCGAAGCGTGTGCGCGCCGGCTCACGCGGGTCGAAGCTCTCGATCGTCTGGGCGGAAACCTCAAACCTCTGGACCGCAGCCGCAGTGCGTTGCGACTGCGCCTGCGCCGGGATCAGCGCCAGAACGGCCAGCGACGCCGCCAGCAGCGCGGCCGCAATTGCCAAGCCTCGGGTCCAATGGGAGTTCAACGGCGTCCCCTATCGGGACCATCCTATCAAACCATGCCCGTGGAATGCGGTACCCGCCGGCGGCATCGCCGCATTCATCATGAATGCAGCTTGCGCCGCACAGTACGCATCGCGCGGGCGGGCTCGGCCTGCGCCTGTTCTTCGAACAGCTCCGCAAGCTTCTCGGTCATGACGCCGCCCAGCTCCTCGGCGTCGACGATGGTGACCGCACGGCGATAGTAGCGCGTCACGTCGTGGCCGATGCCGATGGCGATCAGTTCCACCGGCGAGCGGGTTTCGATGTCTTCGATCACCCAGCGCAGATGGCGTTCGAGATAGTTGCCGGGATTGACCGACAGCGTGGAGTCGTCGACCGGCGCGCCGTCGGAAATCATCATCAGGATCTTGCGCTGCTCGGAGCGCGCCAGCAGCCGCCGATGTGCCCAATCCAGCGCCTCGCCGTCGATGTTCTCCTTCAGCAGGCCCTCACGCATCATCAAGCCGAGGTTCTTGCGCGCGCGCCGCCACGGCGAGTCGGCCGACTTGTAGATGATGTGGCGCAGATCGTTCAGCCGCCCGGGATTGGGCGATTTCCCGGCGGCGAGCCAGGCTTCGCGCGACTGCCCGCCCTTCCAGGCGCGCGTCGTGAAGCCCAGGATCTCGACCTTGACGCCGCAGCGTTCCAGCGTGCGCGCCAGGATGTCGGCGCAGGTCGCAGCGACGGTGATCGGGCGGCCGCGCATCGAGCCGGAATTGTCGAGCAGCAGGGTCACCACGGTGTCGCGGAAGTTGGTCTCTTTCTCGCGCTTGAACGACAGCGCGTGCAGCGGATCGATGACGATGCGCGGCAGGCGCGCGGCGTCGAGCATGCCTTCCTCGAGGTCGAACTCCCAGGCGCGGTTCTGCTGCGCGAGCAGGCGGCGCTGCAGCCGGTTGGCGAGCCGCGCCACGACGCCCTGCAGGTGCGAAAGCTGCTTGTCGAGATAGCCGCGCAGCCGGTCCAGTTCCTCCGGCTCGCACAGGTCCTCGGCCGGCACGGTCTCATCGAAACGCGCGGTGAACGGCCGGTAATCGGGTCCGCGCGGCTCGTTTTGGCGATGGCGCGGACGCCACGGCTCTGCCGCGGTTTCCGAGTCGCCCATCTCCGAGTCCTCGGCCATCTCGGCGGCAGGCGCATCGACCGCCTCCTCGGCAGTCTCGGCGGCATCGGCGGACGCTTCCGCGTCCTCCATGCTCATCTTCTCCATGTCTTCGGAGTCGGCGGCCTCACCCTGCTCGCCGGTCTCGTCCTTGCGGCGGTCCTGCTCGCCCTCCTCGCCTTCCTCCTCCTCGTCGGAGGCGGCGCGGTCCTCGCCCATGTCGAGCTGTTCGAGAAGATCGTGGACTGCGTCGCCGAACTTGCGCTGGTCGTCGAGCAGCCGCTCCAGCCGGTCTAGGCCCTTTCCGGCGCGATCCTCAATAAACGGCCGCCACAGATCCACGAGCTTCCTGGCCGCGGCAGGCGGAGCCTGGCCGGTGAGGCGCTCGCGCACCATCATCGCCACGGCCTCCTCGATCGGCGCGTCGGCGCGGTCGGTGATCTCGTCGAACTTGCCGCGGTGGAAGCGGTCGTCGAGCATGGCGGCGAGATTGGTTGCAACGCCCTCCATCCGCCGCGCGCCGATCGACTCGACGCGGGCCTGCTCGACCGCTTCGAACACCGCACGCGCCTGCTGGCCGGCCGGAACCATCTTCCGGTGCACCGACGGATCGTGACAGGCGAGCTTGAGCGCAGCCGAGTCGGCGTGCCCGCGAACGATCGCGGCTTCCTGCCGCGACAGCTTGCGCGCCGGTTCCGGCAGGCGGACCTTGCCGCCGACGAGGCCCGGACGCTCGGCGGCGAACGACACGTCGAGATCGGACTTCTTCGCGATCGCGCGCAGGCAGCCGGTTACCGCGCGCTTGAACGGCTCGGTCGGGGATTCCTTGGCCTGGGCCTTGGGCTTGATGTTGGACGACATGGATTCCGCCATTTTACGACGCTGGAGCCGCCGGGCCGGCCGGCGCGATCAAAGCCGGCCGGCGCGCCAGGTCGGCGCGCGTCGGCATCGACACCCCCATCGAAACATAAACGCTCATCAGCCCCTCGACCCCGATATCCGCCGGCTTGATCCATTCCGCCGGAACATAGAGCAGGCCGCCGCCGATCGGCACCGGAGCGGATGGAACCAGGATCGCGTGATAGGCGACGCCGTCAAGCTCGATGACCTCCGGCGAAGGCAGGAGCGCCAACGCTGCGGCGCTGCCGGGACCGCCGAAGAAGCACCACACCGGGCGCATCCCCTTCAACCCGTCGGCATCCTTGGCGTCGACGATGGCAACGAAGCGCTTGGTCAGATCGTAGACGTTCCGCACCACCGGGATCCGGCGCATGCTGGAATCGATGAAGCCGGAGAACTGGTTGCGCAGCCCGGACTCGACGATCAGGCCCAGGGTGTAGACGAAGATGATCAGCACCACGAGCCCGATCAGGTAAGCCACCACCGTTGAGCCGGTGAAGCCAAGACCGATCGCGGTCAGCGTGCTGCCGAACACGCTGCCGGGCCGCACGTAGGCGAAGATGTAGGTGCCAAGCCATATCACCAGCACGGCGGTGATCGCGACCGGCAGCAACAGCAGAAAACCTGAAAGCAATGTCCGAACGAAGTGGTTCATGCCCTCGTCTCAAGCCCTCCCCCAGGGACTCGGATTCCACCGGCCGCGCCACGACGCCCGCGCGCCTCCGTCCGCGACGCTCAACTCAACGCCACGTTCACCGAGCTTTCCGGAAGCTCCTGGCCGAAGCAGCGCTGATAGAACTCGGCCACGATCGGACGCTCCAGTTCGTCGCACTTGTTCAGGAACGTGAGCCGGAACGAGAAACCGATGTCGTTGAAGATCTGCGAGTTTTCGGCCCAGATGATCACGGTGCGCGGGCTCATCACCGTCGATAGATCGCCGTTGATGAACGCGTTGCGCGTCAGGTCCGCGACGCGCACCATTTTGTTGACGATGTCGCGGCCTTCCGGATTTTGATAGTGCTTGGCCTTGGCCAGCACGATCTCGACCTCGTTGTCGTGCGGCAGGTAGTTCAGGTTGGTCACGATCGACCAGCGATCCATCTGCGCCTGGTTGATCTGCTGCGTGCCGTGATAGAGGCCCGAGGTGTCGCCGAGGCCGATGGTGTTTGCGGTGGCGAACAGCCGGAACGCCGGATGAGGCCGGATCACGCGGCTCTGGTCGAGCAGCGTCAGGCGGCCCGACGATTCCAGCACGCGCTGGATCACGAACATCACGTCCGGGCGGCCGGCGTCGTATTCGTCGAAGCACAGCGCGACGTTGTTCTGATACGCCCACGGCAGGATGCCGTCGCGGAATTCGGTGACCTGCTTGCCGTCCTTGATGACAATGGCGTCCTTGCCGATCAGGTCGATACGGCTGATGTGGCTGTCGAGGTTGACGCGCACGCACGGCCAGTTCAGCCGCGCAGCGACCTGTTCGACATGGGTCGACTTGCCGGTGCCGTGGTAACCGGAGACGATCACGCGGCGATTGTGCGCGAAGCCGGCCAGGATCGCGAGCGTCGTCGGACGGTCGAAGCGGTAGTCCGGGTCGACGTCGGGCACGTAGTCGTCGCCCTTCGAGTAGGCGGGGACTTCCATGTCGCTTTCGATGCCGAACACCTGACGTACCGACACTTTCATGTCGGGCATGCCGGAGACAGTCTGATTAGCGCTTGCCATGATTTCTCCGTGGCCCCGGAACGGCACGGGGGCCGCGATCACTGCGGGGATGGACTGGAATACAACGGCTGTTTAGCAGACGCACGTGCACCGCGAAAGCCGCCCGGCGCATGGCTGGGATATGGCCGGATCAGCCCAAAAACCGCGAAAAATCGCGGATTTTCGCGCCTTGACCCGCCTGGATTCCGGCATCCGGACCGGCCACCGCCCACGGGTGAACGAGCGACGGCGACAAGGTCCAGCCGGCCGATCCCGGCGCGGGTGCGCTCACCAGCTGCGCGGCCGCCGGGTTCGGTTGGCCGGCGGAGTTGCGGAACCCGGCAGCGCCGCCTGTGCCAGCAGCCGAAGCCTTGGCGGCCGCGGCCTCGCGCTGCGTGCAGCCTGCTTCTGGTCGGCCATGCGGAGCGGCACGACCGATCCGACTGCTGAAACGATGGCATTCAGCAGCCGCCGGTGGCCGGCGCTGTCGAAGTCGCCACTGACGCATATGCCCGCGCGCATCGTCGGAAGTTTCGGCAGGAAGCTCTCGTGCGCAATCTTCAGGCCGCTGGCCAAGGCGCTTCCCGGCATCAGCATGTAGCCGAGGCCGGCATGCGCCGCCGCAAAGCGCGCGCTGTAGTCCTTGCCGGCGAAGGCCACATGGTAGCGGCGGCTTGCCGCTTCGAGCGCGTTGATCGCGATCCGGTCCGTGGGGCTGTTGGGCCAGCTGATGTAGGGGATGGGCGCGTTCGGACTGACGACGAGGTCGGGCTTGCAGGCCCATACCAGCTGTTCGTCCCATTCCGCGATCGGGCTGAAGCCATGCGCCCCGATATCGAGCGCCACGGCCACGTCGAGATGGCCGTCGCCCAGAGCGGGAAGCAGATTGTGGGACGCATCGCTCTGCAACTGGATCTGCGCATCGGTGTCGGCGGCCTCGCAGGATTGATGGATCTTCACCGTCAATGCGGCGGCGAACGACGACATGACCCCGATCCGGACCAGTTGCTTGGTCGACTGGGCCCCCGACAGGGACAGGAGCTGGTCGTTGATGTCCAGGATTCGGTGCGCGTACCGCTCCACGGTCTTGCCGCGCGCGCTGAGCGTCAGCCCACCCCCCGACTTTTCGAACACATTGCCGCCGACAAGCTGATCCAGGCGCTTGATCTGCGCGCTGATGGCGGACTGACTGAGCCCCAGCGCCAGTCCGGCTCTGGTGAAGCTGCCCGCCTGGGAAATCGCGACCAGCGTGCGCAACAGTTCGATCGGAACGTGATTCTTGTCGTAGCGGTGGTGCATCGCACTGTTCCTGCCAGAATCCCGACGTGCCGGTTGAGCTTCCCGCTATACAACCAATGATTGGCATAACCTGTTCGACAATCAAAAATTCCCCAGAACAAAAATTGTTGATTATTCCGCCATAATTTTGATCGGACATCATTATTGTTCATTCGATTACGCTGCCGGCCCGCAGCCGCCCTGCCCGCCGCGGTTGAATTCGACGGAGCGGCGATGCGGATTGTGCGGCAAGGCGCACAGACGCCGCGCTTGCGGCCCCGCCGCCGCGGCGCGCAGTATCCCGGCACGATGACCAACAGCTTGGAGCAGAGGCCATGGCGGATATCGGCCTGAAGGACCGCGACGAGGTCCGTTCCGGCGCCGGGGTGCGCTTCTACGGCGTCCATCATCTCGCGCTGAACACCGACGACATGAAGATGACCGCCGACTTTTACGTGGGGGTCCTCGGCATGCGGCTGGTCCACGCGATGAAAGTGCCGCCGGGGCTCGGCACCGGGCCCGGCAACCGCGGCAATCCGCCGTTCGAGGAAATCCGCCACTACTTCTTCGACATGGGCCGCGACGGCCTGCTGGCGTTTTTCGAAATGCCCAAGGGCGCCAAAGAGCGCGGCGACCGCAACGCGCTCGGCGCCATGCAGCACGTCTCGTTTGCCGTGTCGCCGGACAGCCAGAGGCGCATCTGCGAGCGGCTCAAGGCCGCCAAGGTGCCGTTCGACGGGCCGTTGGAAATTCTGCCGGGCATCTTCTCGATCTACGTGTTCGATCCGAACGACATCCGCCTGGAATTCTCCTGCCAGCCCGGCAACGGCGAAGACGAGCCCTGCATCGTGCCCCAGGTCACGCAGACCAAGGACGAAGCGCTTGCCGAACTCCGCTCGCTCGCGGGCGACAAGTCGTGGCTCGATCGCATGACGGCGGGATTGCCCGACTAGCGTCCCGAACTCGAAGTTCGCATGATTGTCCAGCAAGCTCGGTTGCGAACTTCGGGTTCAAAAGGGCACTAGAGTATCATGCGATGAGGTAGGAACATTCTGTTGCTCGTCACCTCCCCCGTTCGACCCCGCGCCAGCGGGGACCCGGTGCAAAAAAGTTTGGGTTCCCGCTTGCGCGGGAACGAACGGAGTTTGTGGCGGCTCAAACCTGATCACATGATTCATTAGTCAAGCATGTCCCCGCACGCACGCAACGCGCTTCCGGTCGCGATCGCCGGCGGCGGCATCGGCGGTCTCGCCTGCGCATTGGCGCTGGCGCAGCGCGGCTTTCAATCGCTCGTGCTGGAACAGGCCGCCGAATTCGGCGAGGCCGGCGTCGGACTGCAGGTTGCGCCCAACGCACTGTCGGTGCTCGATGCGCTCGGCGTCGGCGAGACCGCAAAGAAGCACGCGCTGCTGATCGAGCGCCTGGTGATGATGGACGCCGTCAGCGGCGCCGAGGTCGTCAACGTTCCCTGCGGAGACCGGTTCCGCGAACGCTTCCGCAATCCTTACGCCGTTGCACATCGGGCCGACATCCATGGCGCGCTGCTCGATGCCTGCCGCGCGCACGAGCTGGTCGCGCTTCGCAACGACTGCCGCGTCAAGAGTTTCGATCTCGACGACCGGCGCGTGTCGGTGCTGCTGGAAACCGGCGAACGCATCGCCGCGGCCGCCATCGTCGGCGCGGACGGAGTCGATTCGGCCGTTCGCCGCCAGCTGCTGGGCGACGGGCCGCCGCTGGCGTCTGGCGCCGTCATCTACCGCGCGACGATCCCGGTGTTCGAGATGCCGAAGGACCTGCAGCGCCCCTACCCGACGTTCTGGGCCGGGCCGGGCTGGCACGTCATCTACTATCCGGTGCGCGACTGGACGATGTTCAATCTCGGCGGCACCGTCGTCACAGGCGAGCGAACGCCCGGCGAAAGCGAGGACGTGTCGCAGCGGCATGTGCTGCCGCTGTTCGCGGGGAGCTGTGCCACGCCGTTGCGCGTGCTGCGTATCCCCAAGACGTTCCGCCGCTACTCCATCGTTCACCGCGAGCCGGTGGAGAACTGGAGCCAAGGCCCCGCCACGCTGCTCGGCGACGCCGCGCATCCGATGGTGCAGTACATCGCGCAGGGCGCGGCGATGGCGCTGGAGGACGCCATCTGCCTCGCCGTCGCGGCCTACGAATGCGACGGCAATTTCACCGAGGCCTTCAAGCGGTATCAGGACCACCGCACGGTGCGCGCGGCGCGCGTGCAGATCTCGTCGTCGGCGATGGACCGGATCAACCACGCCAGGGGCATCGAGCGGAAGGTGCGCAACGCGCTGTTCGAGGGGCGCACCGCGGAGGAGTTTTACGACCGGCTGGCGTGGCTGTTCACGCCGCCGTCCTACGTCAAGCCGTTCAAGCCGTGACGCCCCATTCGGCGACACCGCCCGGCGGCCCGGGCGAGGCGTCAATCCGCTACGCCGGCTGGCGCGTGGTGGCGGTCTGCTATCTCGCCGCGGTGTTTTGCTGGGGCTTCGGACTGTACGGCCACGGCGTCTATCTCGCCGAGCTGAACCGGCTGCACGGCTGGTCGACGACGGCGATCTCCAGCGCGACGACGGTCTTCTATCTGGCGACCGCGGCGCTGGTGGTGTTCGTGAGCGACGCCATCGCGCGGCTCGGGCCGCGGCTCGTGATGCTCGTGGGCGCCGCCTGCTTCGGCGCCGCGATGCTGCTGCTGGCGACGATGTCCCAGCTTTGGCAGCTCTTTCCCGCCTACCTGATCATGGCGGTCGGCGCAGCGACGATGCACGTCGGTGCGATCAGCAATGTTATCGGGTTATGGTTCGTGCAGCGGCGCGGGCTGGCGCTGAGCCTCGCGCTCAACGGTGCCAGCTCCGGCGGCATTCTGGTGACGCCCATGCTGTTGCTGGCAATCACGCACGCCGGCTTCGAGCAGGCGATGACGGGCGCGGCGCTGGCCTTCGCGTTCTTGCTTCTGCCGGTGCTCGCATGGGGGATCGCCCACCCGCCGAGGCAAGCCGCGACGCCGGGGGCTCCGCCGCCCGCGGCGTCATGGACGCGGCGGCGTGCGCTGCGCATCCCGGCATTCTGGAGCGTGGCGGCGCCGTTCGCCTTGGCCCTGACCGCGCAGGTCGGCTTCCTGGTGCACCAGGTCGCATTCCTGCAGCCCCTGCTCGGCCGCGCCGAAGCGGGAATTTCGGTCGCGGTGCTGACCGTCTGCGCGATCGCCGGGCGCTTCATGCTCGGCGCGATCGCGAACCGCGTCGACATCCGCAAGTTCTCCGCCTGGTCGATGGCGAGCCAGGCCGCGGCGCTCGCGCTTATGATCTGGACCGCGCAACCGGCGGCGCTCTATTTCGCTTGCGCCGTATACGGCCTGTCGGCCGGCAACCTGATCACGCTGCCGTCGCTCGCGATCCAGCGCGAGTTCGAGGCGGCGTCATTCGGCATGCTGGTCGGGCTGTCCTGGGCGATCTGCCAGTTCACCTACGCGTTCGGACCGGGCCTGCTCGGCGCGATCCGCGACGCCACCGGAGGCTATGCGGCGCCGATCGCGCTTTGCGTCGCGCTGAAGCTTGCGGCGGCGCTGCTGGTCCTGATCAAGCCGAAAGCCGCCGCAGCGTAACCTAGCTTTTTTGTTTTGACGCGTTTTCTTGACGCGAACCGGTATCCACTTCGCTCGAAAACGCTATGGCATCAGCATGCGCCGGTGGACTTCAGATAATTATACGCCTGGATGATCTCGCGCAGCTTGTCTTCGCTGGCGCGGTCGCCGCCGTTGGCGTCGGGGTGGTGGCGCTTCACCAGCAGCTTGAAACGCGCCTTGATCTCGGCGCGCTCGGCGCCGTCTTCCAGCCCGAGCGTATGCAGCGCCTTGCGCTCGGCGTTGCGCAGGGTGCGCTTCTGCGGATCGATGCGCTCCGACTGCGGCCGCCAGTTCGCGCCGCCCGCGAACTCCCGAAACATGTTGAACGGGTCCTGCGCGCCCTCCGGGCCGAAGTCCGCGCCGCCGGGACGGCTGCCGGTGCCCATCTTCCAGGTCGGGCGATGGCCGGTGACCGCGTCCTTCTGGTACTTGAGAACGGCGTCGTCGCTCATGCCGGCGAAGTAATTGTACGAGTGGTTGTACTCGCGCACGTGATCGAGACAGAACCGCCAGTACTCGTTCTCGCGCAGCCGCCCCTTCGGCGCGCGATGCGTCGCCTTGTGGCTGCAGCCCTGCCAGTCGCACTCCGGCGCGTCGGCGCGCAGGCTGCGATCCTCGCCGGGCCGGACCCGGATACGGTCAAACAGGGGTGAGTCGAATTTCATAGCCGAACATTATGGGGACGCGCCTCGTCCACCTTCAAGTCTTGACAGAAACGAATTCCACGACGCCGCGGTGCTTCGTTTTCGTTGACCCAGACGCGCCGCGCCACTAGTTCATTCGCCATGCCGGTCAAGGACACCATCCAAAGTAAGCTTGCCGCCGCCTTTGCGCCGCAAAGCCTCGACGTGATCGACGAGTCGCACAAGCACGAAGGCCACGCCGGCCACCGGCCCGGCGGCGAGACGCATTTCCGCGTGCACATCGTCGCCGAAGCGTTCCGCGGCAAGAGCCGGATCGAGCGCCACCGCCTGGTCAATCAGGCGCTCTCGGCCGAGCTCGCCGGCGGCGTGCACGCGCTCGCGATCCACGCCGGCGCACCGGGCGAAGGATAGCCCGCCTTTAGTCGAGCGCGATCTTGTCCGAAAACCGGTTCCCGTCCCGGATCAAGCCCGGGACAGGCTTTTTCGGGATCGTGCTCTACGCCACGCGCTTGTGCGGCGTGAGCGGCGTGATCCGCAGCGCGGTGATCCGGTTGCGCTCCTTGCGCAACACATTGAAGCGGAAGCCGTGGAAGGTGAAGCTCTGGCCGGCGTCCGGAATCGAACGCACCTCGTGAATCACCAGACCCGCGACCGTGGTCGCGTCGCCGTCCGGCAGGTTCCAGTCCATGGCGCGGTTGAGGTCGCGGATCGGCACCGAGCCGTCGACATTGACCGAGCCGTCGGGCTGCGGGCGGACGCCCGGCACCGGAATGTCGTGCTCGTCGGAAATGTCGCCGACGATCTCCTCCAGGATGTCTTCGAGCGTCACCAGCCCTTCCACCTCGCCGTACTCGTCCACCACCAGCGCGAAGTGGGTCTTGCGCCGGCGGAACGCCTTGAGCTGCTCGGACAGCGGGCGGATGTCGGGCACGAACCACGGCGGCAGAGCGATTGCGGAGATGTCGACCTTGCTGCGGTCGCCGTCGGCGACGTTGAGCGCGCGCAGCAGGTCCTTGGCGTGGAGAATGCCGACGATGTTCTCCGGCGTGCCGCGCCACAGCGGGATGCGCGTGTACTCGGACTTCAGCGCCGCGCCGACGATGTCCTCCGGCGGATCGTCGGCGTTGATCGTCATCATCTCGGTGCGGTGGACCATGACGTCGGACACGGTCAGCTCGCGCAGGTCGAGCAGGCCGCCCATCATGTCGCGGTCGAGCTTCTCGACGGCGCCTTCGCGATGCATCAGGTCGACCGCCCCGCGCAATTCCTCGTGCGCCGACAGGATCGGCTGGTTCTCGCCGATGCGTATCCCGACGAGCCGCAGGATGCCGCGCACCAGCGCCTCGATCGCCATCAGGATCGGACCCAGCAGGCGCACCAGCCATGACATCGGGCGCGCCACCAGAAGCGCGATACGCTCCGGCGCGTTGATCGCGATGGTTTTCGGCAGAATTTCCGCGAACACCACGACCAGCACGGTCATCACCGCGGTTGCGTACAGCACGCCGATGTCGCCGAACCACAACAGGAACAGGCTGGTCGCCAGCGCCGACGCGAGAATATTGACGACGTTGTTGCCGATCAGAATCGCGCCGATCAGCCGTTCGCGCGCCGCCAGCAGCCGGTTGACGATCCCGGCTCTGCGATTGTGCGACTCCGCGAGCCGCAGGAACGCCGCGCGCGACGAAGCGGTCAGCGCCGTCTCGCTGCCGGAAAACGAAAACGACAGCAGCAGGCAGACTGCGATTGCAAGAATTGCCAGCCAGTCCTGGAGCATCATCGGGCGGATAGCTTCTCGGCCATGAAGGCGCGCACGTCGGCGGCATCGACGTCGCGCTCGACGAAGGCCCGGCCGATGCCGCGCGCCAGGATGAACGTCAGGCGGCCGCGCGATACTTTCTTGTCCTGCGCGATCAGATCCATCATCCCGTCGACGCCGGGCCAGCCGCCCGGGACGTCGCTTACATGGGTCGGCAGGCCCGCCGCCGCAAGATGCGCGATCGCGCGCGCCGCGTCGTCTTTCGGCAGCAGCCCGCGACGCGCCGAGAATTCGAACGCGAGCGACATGCCGAGCGCCACCGCTTCGCCGTGCAGCAGCCGGTCGGAGAAGCCCGCGGCGGCCTCGAAGGCGTGGCCGAACGTGTGCCCGAGATTGAGCAGCATCCGGTCGCCGGTTTCGCGCTCGTCGCGCGCCACGATCGCAGCCTTGGCGCGGCAGCTCACCGCGATGGCGTGCTCGCGCGCTGGACCGCCGGCGAACACGTCGCGCCAGTTGGCCTCGAGCCAGGCGAAGAACGCCGAATCGCCGAGCAGGCCGTATTTCGCCACTTCGGCATAGCCGGCGCGGAACTCGCGCGGCGGCAGCGTATCGAGCAAGGCGGTGTCGGCCACCACCAGCACCGGCTGGTAGAACGCGCCGACGAGGTTCTTGCCGTGGCTGGAATTGATCGCGGTCTTGCCGCCGACCGAGGAGTCGACCTGAGCCAGCAGCGATGTCGGCACCTGCACGTAATCGACGCCGCGCCGCGTCACCACCGCGGCGAAGCCTGCAAGATCGCCGACGACGCCGCCGCCGAGCGCCACCACGAGGTCGCCGCGTTCGATACGCGCCCTGAGCAGCGCGTCGCAGACCCGTTCCAGCATCCGGAAACTTTTGGAGCTCTCGCCCGCGGGAACCGTCACCGCCTCGCAGGCGACGCCGGCCGCCTTGAGCGCCGCCTCCGATGCCGCGAGATGATGCCGCGCCACGGTCTCGTCGGTGACGATTGCAACCTTGCAGCCCGGCCGCAGCGCGGCGATCCGCGCGCCGAGCGAGGCAAGCAGATTGCGGCCGATGACGATGTCGTAGGCGCGCGCGCCGAGCGCGACGTTCACGACGATGGGATCGCCGGTGCGCAGCGGGGCGGTCATGACACGGTCGCTCCCGCGGCAAGCCGGGCGTTGTCGCGCAATCCAGCCACGATTTCCTCCACGATGGTCTCGTGCGGAACTTCGCGCGATTCGACCGTGAGATCGGCCTCCGCATAGACCGGGTAGCGTTCGTCGATCAGCCGCCGCAGCGTTTCCAGCGGGTCGGCGTTCTTGAGCAGCGGCCGGTCATTGCGGCGCTTGATCCGGCGGGCCAGAACCTCGACCGAGGCGCGCAGCCAGATCGACAGGCCCTTGGCCTGGATCGCCGCCCGCGTGTCCGGGTTCATGAACGCCCCGCCGCCGGTCGCAAGCACCTGCGGCCCGCCATCCAGAAGACGCGCGATCACGCGCGCCTCGCCGGCGCGGAAGTAGGGTTCGCCGTGGGTGGCGAAAATCTCCGAAATGCTCATGCCGGCGGCTTTCTCGATTTCGGTGTCGGCATCGACGAAGGGAATCCCGAGCCGGGCCGCCAGCCGGCGCCCCACGGACGACTTGCCGGCGCCCATCATGCCGACCAGCACGATGGAACGGCCGCCCAGCGCCGCGGTCAGCGCCGATTCGTGCCGATCCGTCTCGTTAGGGGCGATGGCTTCCGACATGTTATACTTGTAATGGATTCCGGCGATGGCATAAACCGCCCTCGACGCGGCCCATGCCGGCCTTCCATGCCACGCGCGAGCGCCAGATGCCGAGCATTTTGCGATTTCTCATTGTCGTCGGGCTGTTGGGCGGGCTCGTCTACGCGGGCATCTCGTCGCTTGCGGGCTATGTTCAGCCGCAGCCGAGGGAGATGATCGTCAATATTCCCTACGAAAAGCTGATCAGGCATCGCTAGAATCGAATCGGTCGCATGACCCGCCGGCCGAAGGCAACCGACCAGACGCTGATCGAGCTCTATCTCGACATGCTCGCCGCCGAGCGCGGCGCGGGCGCCAACACGCTGGACGCCTACCGCCGCGACCTCAACGACTACTCCGCAAGCCTCGCCGCCAGCGGCCGGACCGTCGCATCGGCGGGCAGCGACGACGTGCGGACCTATCTCGGACGGCTCGCCAAGCGCGGCCTTGCGGCCGCATCGGTGGCGCGGCGGCTCTCCGCGATCCGGCAGCTTTATCGCTTCCTCTACAGCGAGGGCCATCGCGGCGACGATCCCGCGGCGGCGATCGAAGGACCGAAACGCGGCCGCAGCCTGCCCAAGGTGCTCGCCGTCGGACAGGTCGACACGCTGCTCGACCACGCGCATGCGGGCCTTGCCGCCGAAGAGCCCGCGGCGCGGCTGCGCGCGGCGCGGCTCGCGTGCCTGCTGGAAGTGCTCTACGCCACCGGCCTGCGCGTCTCCGAACTCGTGGCGCTGCCGGAAACCGCCGCGCGCCGCGACCAGCGCATGATCGTGGTGCGCGGCAAGGGCGGCCGCGAACGCATGGTGCCGCTCAACGACGCGGCACGCCGCGCCATGGCGGAGTACCTCGCACTTCGCGCCGAAGCGAAGGCGCAGAAATCGAAATGGCTGTTCCCGTCGTTCGGCGAGAGCGGACATCTCAGCCGGCAGCATTTCGCGCGCGAATTGAAGTCGCTCGCCGCGGCGGCGGGCCTGAAGGCGTCGCAGGTCAGCCCGCACGTGCTGCGCCACGCCTTCGCGAGCCACCTGCTGCAGAACGGGGCCGATCTGCGCGTGGTGCAGACGCTGCTGGGCCACGCCGACATTTCGACCACGCAGATCTACACCCACGTGCTGGAAGAGCGGCTGAAGAGCCTGGTGCGCGACCTGCATCCGCTGGCGGAGGAGTGAGCGGTCAACGCTTTGCGATGGCTTCCGCGATCAGGCGGGCCATCAGATCGTAATCCGCAGCGCGGCTGATCCTGGATGCTTCGATCCAACGGGGCGGGTCGACGCGCGTGAGATCGATCGGATGACCGGCGCGCTCGGCGAGGAGCTTCAGGTACTGCATTTGCGCCCGCTCGTTTCCTTCGCGGAACGGATGCACATAGTTCACGTCGCCCAGGATGACCGCCACCTGCCGCGCAAATTCTTCGCGGGGCAGGCGTTCCAGAAATCGCGCACGAACCAGCCGGCGATGAATGTCCGCCATCCCGGTCTGGATGAATTGCCGGAACTGGAATTGCTGCGCGCCCTTGCCGATCTCGACCGTGCGAAGCTCGCCGGCCCAGTCGAGATATCCTGGAACAGGTGGCGATGAATCGCCTGGAGATGGGCGAGATCGAATGGTCCAGCGGGGACACCTTGCCTGGTGCGCTGGACGACGAGCCGCCGTTCACGCCGGTCCAACTCAATTGCGTCGATGATGCCAAAGCGATTTTTGAGAGTCGTCGTCCCCGGATATACGTAGGGATCGTCGGTCGCGCTCACGTCTTCGAAGCGTCTGAGCTGCGATCCAAGATGTAGGCTAAGCAACGCTCATGCGACCAGCCCTCGCGCTCGAACATCTCAAACATGGCGATGTCCTCGGCGTCGAGCGGATTGCCCTCGATAGCCTGAAGGTTCATCGCCTCGAGGCGGCGCTGCCGGGCAAGTTCGAGGTCCTTCCTGGACAGGCGTTCCGGCTTGTCGAGCATGCAGTAAATCTACCGCATCCGCCTTAACAAGTCATAGGAATTCGCCCTCCGCTTCGCTTGACTTGAAACCCGCCGCAAGGCCAGTTTCGGCGCGCGCAGCCGCGCGGGCAGAGGCTCTTTTGGCACCCATCCGCAGCTATCTCGATTTCGAAAAACCGGTGGCCGAGCTCGAGGCCAAGGTCGAGGAATTGCGCGCCATGCAGGCGGCGGGCAATGCCGCGGACATTGCCGAGGACATCACGCGGCTGGAGGCCAAGTCCGCGCAGGCGCTGAAGGACCTCTATGGCGAACTGACGCCCTGGCAGAAGACGCAAGTCGCCCGGCATCCGTCGCGGCCGCATTGCCTCGACTACATCGGTGCGCTGATCGCCGATTTCGTGCCGCTGGCGGGCGACCGCAAGTTCGGCGAGGACGCGGCCATCGTCGGCGGCTTCGGCCGGTTCCGCGGCGAGAGCATCTGCGTCATCGGTCACGAAAAAGGCTCGACCACCGAAAGCCGCCTCAAGCACAACTTCGGAATGGCGCGGCCCGAAGGCTACCGCAAGGCGGTGCGGCTCCTGGATTTGGCCGACCGCTTCGGCATTCCGGTGCTGGCCCTGGTCGACACCGCGGGCGCCTATCCCGGCATCGACGCCGAAGAGCGCGGCCAGGCCGAGGCGATCGCGCGCTCGACCGAGGCCTGCCTCAATCTCGGCGTACCCAACGTGGCGGTGATCCTCGGCGAAGGCGGCTCCGGCGGGGCGGTTGCGATCGCGACAGCGAACCGCGTGTTGATGCTCGAACACGCCATCTACAGCGTGATCTCGCCGGAGGGCGCGGCCTCGATCCTGTGGCGCGACACCGCCAAGGCGCAGGAGGCCGCAACCTCCATGAAGATCACCGCCGCCGACCTCGACCGCTTCGGCATCGTCGACCGCATCGTGACAGAGCCGGTCGGCGGCGCGCACCGCGACCCGGCCGCCGCCATCGCATCGGCCGGCGATGCGGTCGCCGCGGCGTTCGGCGAACTCAGGGGGCTCGACCGCGACGCACTGCGGCGGCAGCGCCGCGATAAATTCCTCGCCATCGGCCGCACGCTGGAATAGGGCCGGAGCTCCGGGATTCCACGGACTTCTCCACCGCGGGGCAGTCAATTGTGGCAGATGGCGGTACGGGATTGCCGGGGAAACGCAAGTTTATCCCGTGGCTTCGGCCACATTTTTACCTTTCGTTCACTTTAGGCATGCTCAATCGGGACCTCGCGGTTTGGGGCCGAAGCCTTGCGATTTAGGCCCCTTGGGGATATCGATCCTTGGATGACGGCTCGGGGACTGCCTGGCGGTTGGGGAGTTTGCGTTTGAACCGAAGCCCGCACCTTCGTGCGCTCTTGGTCTCGGCGGCGCTCGGCGCCGCGGTCGCGCTTTCGGGCTGCAACACCAACGGCCCGCTCCCGATGAGCGAGAAGGCGGCCCGGCCGCTGTCCGAAAAGATGGTGTCGGAGATCGAGTCCAAGAACATGGACAAGGATTCGCCGATCCTGGTCCGCGTCTTCAAGGAAGAATCCGAACTGGAAGTCTGGAAGCAGGACCGCACCGGCCGCTTCGCGCTGCTCAAGACCTATCCGATCTGCCGCTGGTCGGGCGAGCTCGGCCCCAAGATCAAGGAAGGCGACCGCCAGGCGCCGGAGGGCTTCTATACGATCACTCCCGGCCAGATGAATCCGAACTCGCAGTACTACCTGTCGTTCGATCTCGGCTATCCGAACGCCTTCGACCGCGCCCACGGCCGCACCGGCTCCCAGCTCATGGTGCACGGCGACTGCTCGTCGCGCGGCTGCTACTCGATGACCGACGAGCAGATTTCCGAAATCTACGCGCTCGGCCGGGACTCGTTCTTCGGCGGCCAGAAGTCGTTCCAGGTGCAGGCCTATCCGTTCCGCATGACGCCGCAGAACATGGCCAAGCATCGCAACAATCCGCACATCGCGTTCTGGAAGATGCTCAAGCGCGGCAACGACCACTTCGAGGTCTCGCGGCTCGAGCCCAAGATCAACGTCTGCGAAAAGAAGTACGTGTTCGACGCCTATGCGCCGGGCGATCCGTCGCGCTCGCCGAATTTCCGCGCGGTGGAAAAGTGCCCGGCATACGAAGTGCCCGAGGAAGTCCTCGCCGCGGTCAACGACAAGCAGCGCCAGGACGAATTCCAGACCGCGAACCTGATCCGCCGCGGCACCCCCGCAGCACCGGTCCGTATGAACACCGACGGCGGCATGCATCCGGTGTTCGTTGCGGCGGTCAAGCGCAATGAACTGGGTGTCGCGCCGACCGCGTTCTCGCTCGCCTCGGCGCCCGGCACGGTGCCAGCGACCGTGCGTCCGCCGCGCATCGCCGAACTGGCCGACACGCCCGCCATGGCCGACACGTTCGATCCACATACGTCGTCGCCGGCCCCGGCGCCCGCGCCGCGCGCGGCTCCGGTTCGCAGCGCCAGCGCCGAACCGGCGGCGCAGCCGGCAAGCCGCTCCGGCAGCCTGTTCGGCAACCTGTTCACGGGCAATGCAGAGAGCGCCGGAAATCAGTCCACGCCGATCGACCGCATGGCGCGCCTGATCGGCCTGCGCG
>VGEP01000041.1 GCA_016869215.1 Alphaproteobacteria bacterium
GCCCCGGCAAGCGGCTCCGCAGCGGCCCGCGGCCCAGCCGGCGCGGCCCGCGCCGCAGCAGAAGAAGTGCCCGCCCGGCCAGCGCTGCTAGCAACCAGAAAAGGCGGGCACGACACAAAGTCGTGTCCGCCGCCATCGATGTGAAATCGAAGCGATGTCACTCCGCTGAATCGACCCAGACAGGAACCTTCACCATGCGAGTCCTACTTTCCTCCTTCATCGCAATCGTCTTGGCGTTTGCCGTCTCGGCGGCTCACGCCGATCACCAGCGTCCCGGCATGTTCGGCGACGTCGGCTATCCACCGCCCGCCGAAGATCCGACGCACGGCAGCACCACGACGGATTTGATGGTCAGCCGCTGCAACGCGTTCGTGCGCTCGGTGCGGCTCGACAAGGAGGGCCACATCCGCCGCTACCGGCACAACTACAACACCGCCTTCTGCCTCGGCTGGGTCAACTCGGCCATGGTGTTCATGAACTTCCGCGACAAGGACGGCCACGAGATGCTGGGCGTGTGCCTGCCCGACGGCGTGCATACCGTCGACGTGGTCAGGACCTTCCTCGATTACGTCGGCAAGAAGCCCGACGAGAAGAAGTACAACCCGTCTTTCTTGATCTATTGGGCATTGCTCGAAAAGCACCCCTGTAAGAAGTGACGGCACGGAGTGACGGGTCGGCCGGGCTCGATCCGGCCGAACCGCCGTCCATGGCACTTATCGGCGCTGGAATCCTGTCGCGGCCGCGACTAAAGTTCCCGCGTCATGGCCAAATCGCGTACAGCAGCGTCGCGTCCATCGCCGTTCACGGCCCGCAACATCGCGCTCGGCGCGCTTGTCGTCGTCGTTTTCTTCGGCGGCACGCTTTGGGCGATGGACAAGTTCTTCCCGCGCAACACCCTGACGCAAAACCGGCCGGCCATGACCGCCCTGCCGCCGCTGCAGGCCGCCGCGCGGGCCTCGCAGATCGTGGCGCCGGTCGCGGTCGCCAACATCGCCATCCGCGACGTGCTGGAGGCCAACGCGCCGCGCAATCTGAACGGCAAGCGCGACAATCCTCTCAGCGACCTCCTTGGCAAGGCCGAGATCGGCTGGACCATCGCGCGCGGCCCGATCGGCGTGGCCGGGACCAACGCCGGCCTGAACATTTCGACGACGCTCAACGGCTCGCTGCGCGCGGTCGGGCAACTCGCCAACCAGGCCGGCAACCTCACCGGCGCCGTCACGGGCCTGCTCGGCAGTCAGGTCGGCCGCGGTATCGGCGGACTCACGACGCGCGCGCTCGACCAGCGCGCCGACATCCGCGGCAACGTCGCGGTGACGTCGCGGCCGTCGCTGCTGCCCAACTGGCGCATCGAGCCGAACCTCGCCGCCAACGTCTCGCTTGCCGAAACCGGCATGACCATTGCCGGCATCAAGCTCAACGTCGGCAATGAGGTCAAACCGCTGCTCGACCGCACGGTCAACGACCAGGTCGGCCAGCTCTCGGCGCGGCTGCGCAACGACCGCACCCTCGAACTGACCGCGCGCCGCGAATGGGCGAAGCTCTGCCGCTCGATTTCGCTCGGTGCGGCGGCGAAGGACGCACCGAACCTCTGGCTCGAACTGCGCCCGACCCGCGCCTATGCCGGCCAGCCCCGTATCGTAGCGGACTGGGTGATCCTGACGCTCGGCGTGCAGGCCGCGACCCGTATCGTGCCAAGCGAGACCAAGCCGGACTGCCCGTTCCCGCAGCGGCTCGATATCGTGCCGCAGCTCGACCAGGGCAACGTCGCGATCGCTGTGCCGATCGACCTGCCATTCACCGACCTGAACAAGCTCCTGGAGGCGCAGCTCAAGGGCAAGACATTCCCCGACGACAAGAACTCGCCGGGCGAGGTCACCGTGCTGCGCGCGAATGTCGCGGCTTCGGGCGAGCGACTGCTGATCTCGCTGCGGGTCAAGGCGCGCGAGCGCAAGAGCTGGTTCGGGCTCGGCGCGGAGGCGACGGTCCACGTCTGGGGCAAGCCGGTGCTGGACCAGAAGCAGCAGGTGCTGCAGCTTGCCGACATCACGCTCGACGTCGAATCGGAGGCGGCCTTCGGGCTGCTCGGCGCCGCGGCCCGCGCCGCCATTCCCTATCTGCAGACGGCGCTGGCCGAGAACGCCAGGATCGATCTCAAGCCGTTCGCAAAGAGCGCACTGTCGAGCATCGACGCCGCGCTCGGCGACTTCAAGAAGCCGGTGGAGGGCGTCGAAGTCGAGGCCTCGGTGAAGGACCTGCGCCTGGTCGGCATCGAATTCGATTCCAAGACTCTTCGCGTGATCGCGGAGGCCGACGGCACCGTGCGCGCGATCGTGCGCAAGATCGCGGCGCAATAGCGGCGCAGCAGCGGTGCGGGTGGCTTGCGGGGGTGCGAGCGTGGACACACGACGGAATTTTCTGCGGCTGACCGCAGGGGGAACGAGTCTTGCCGTTCTGCCGATGGCATCCGGGCCTGCCTGGGCGTCCGTCATCGTCAACGACATCCATTCGCAGCTCAACGCCACGCGCGTCGATCGCGTAGCGGTCATCGACTCGGAAAGCGGCTTGCGGCAGGCGCTGGCGCAAGCGCGGGCAGAGGGAAAATCGGTCTGCATCGCCGGCGGCCGGCATGCCATGGGCGGCCAGCAATTCGCCGAGGGAGCGGTGCTGCTCGACATTCGCGGGCTGCGCAGAATCGTCAGTCTCGATCGTGAGCGCGGCATTGTCGAAGCCGAAGCCGGCATCCAATGGCCGGAACTGATCCAAGGCCTGACCGCCTTGCAGGTCGGCGCGGAGCGGCAATGGGGGATCATCCAAAAGCAGACCGGCGCCGACCGGCTGACCCTCGGCGGCGCCATCGGCGCCAACATCCACGGCCGCGGACTTGCGCTCAAGCCGTTCATCGGCGACGTCGAGGCGTTCACGCTGATGGACGCCGACGGTCGCCTGCGCCAGTGCAGCCGAAGCGAAAATTCCGAGCTTTTCCGCCTGGCGTTCGGGGGCTACGGACTGTTCGGCGTCGTCACGCGGGTGCAACTGCGGCTGATGCGGCGCACGCCGATCGAGCGCGTGGTGCGGCTGATCGAAGTCGAGAACCTTATGCCGGCATTCGCGCAGCGCATCGCCGAGGGTTATCTTTTCGGTGACTGCCAGTTCTCCACCGACGCATCGTCCGACACGTTCCTGGGCACCGGGGTATTTTCCTGCTACCGGCCACTGCCGCCCGGCACGACGGTGCCCAACGAACAGAAGGAACTCGGCGAAGCGGCCTGGCGCGACCTCTATTATCTCTCGCACGCCGACACGCGCCGCACCTACGAGACCTATACCTCGTACTACCTGTCGACCACAGGGCAGCGCTACTGGTCGGATACCAGCCAGCTCAGCGTCTATATCGACGACTACCACACCGACCTCGACCGCAGACTGGGCGCGCGGCACAAGGGCACGGAGATGATCACCGAGCTTTACGTGCCACGCCCCGCCCTCGCCTCGTTCTTGGCGGCCGTCCGCGACGACTTCCGCCAGCACCGCGTGCAACTGATCTACGGCACCATCCGCCTGATCGAGCGCGACGACGAGAGCGTGCTGGCCTGGGCACGCGAGCCCTGGGCCTGCACGGTCATGAACCTGCACGTCGATCACACGCCGGACCGGATCGAGAAGGCGGCCGCCGACTTCCGCCGGCTGATCGACCGCGCGACCGAGCATGGCGGCAGTTATTTCCCGACCTATCACCGCTGGGCAAGCCGCGAGCAGGTCGAGCGCTGCCATCCGCGCTTTGCGGAATTTCTCCGCCTGAAACGGCGCTACGATCCGACCGAGTTCTTCCAAAGCGAATGGTACCGGCACTACCGCACGATGTTTGCCGACAAGCTGTAAAGGACGCGCACGTCACGATCATCCTGCGCGGCCAGAGGATCGTCCCCGGACTCGAGATCGCCGGAACCCTGCGCGCGATCGCCGAGCCGACGCTCCGTGCGAGCGCGCGCCGGCGACCAAGACTGCGGCGCAATCGCGCCTGCGCCTAAAACACGCCGACCGAGCGCAGGAGGACGATCGCGATCATCGCCGGCGCCACGTAGCGGACCGCGAGGCACCACACATTGGCGAGTACCGGCGAACGCACGCCAACCGCGTCCAGCGCATCTTCCTTCCGCCAGTGCCAGCCGAGGAACAGCGCGATCGCAAGCCCGCTCAGCGGCAGCAGCACGTTGGATGCGGCGAAATCCACTGCGTCGAGGATCGGCAAGCCCGCGATCCGGACCCCCGACCAGGCGCCGAAGCCGAGCGAGCTCGGCACGCCGAGAGCGAACCCGGCGCCCGCAACCAGCGCGATGGCGCGGGCACGCGTCACGTTCCAGCGTTCGACCAGGTAGGCGACGCACACTTCCAGCAGCGCCATCAGCGACGTCAGTGCGGCGATGACCAGCAGACCGAAAAATGCGAAGCCGACAATAGCGCCGCCAGTCATGCGTACAAAAATCTCCGGCAGCACCACGAACGCGAGCCCCGGCCCCTGCGCCGGGCTCATGCCGAAGCTGAACACCGCGGGAAAGATCACGATCGAGGCCACCACCGCGAACAGCGTGTCCCCGAGCGCGATCGCGACCGCGGCCTGCGGCAGCCGGATGTGCGACGGCAGGTAGCTGCCGTAGGTCACCAGCACGCCCATGGCGAGCCCGAGCGAGAAGAACGCCTGGCCGAGCGCCGCCAGATAGACCTGCGGCCGCTCCAGCACCGACCAGTCCGGCACGAACAGGTAGCGCAGGCCCGCCGACGCATTCGGCAGCGTCAGGCTGTACAGCGCGAGCAGCACGACGACCGCGACGAGCAGCGGCATCAGCACCTTGCAGGCGCGCTCGATGCCCTGCTCGACGCCGCCGGCCACGATCGCGACCGCGGCGGCCAGCACCACCGCGTGCCACACGGTCGGCTCGAACGGGGCCGCGATGAACGCCTCGAATGCTTTGGGCGCCTCGCCCTGCGGCAGCGGATAGGCGAGCGTCACGAAGCCCGCGAAATACTTCAGCGCCCAGCCGGAGATGACGGCGTAATAGGTGAGGATCGCAAACGACGCCGCAACACCCAGAATACCGGCGTGCCGCCACAGCCCGTGACGCGCGAGATGCCGGAACGCCGAGGCCGCCTCGCGCCGCGTATCGCGTCCGATAGCGAACTCGCCGAGCAGCAGCGGGATGCCCACCGCCAGCACCGCGCCGAAATAGACGACCAGAAACGCGCCGCCGCCGTTCTCGCCGGTGACATAGGAGAATCGCCAGATGTTGCCGAGCCCGATCGCGGCGCCGAGCGTCGCCAGGACGAATCCGCCGGTGCTTGTCCACTGCGCCCGCCCGGGCGACGCCTGCATGGTCATGGAACCTCTCGAACCCGTTATTCGACCGGTACAAAAGCGCGTTGCGCACGGCTTTGACACCGCTCAAATGCCGCAGCGAACGCCGCCTTGCTGCGCCGCAGGACAAGCCGCCGGCGCGCGTTGACCGCCCTCCCCTCAAAGCCTAAATTAATGATGTTCCGAGGGGTGCCCGAAAGGGCTGAGAGGGCGCGTACCGAGCGCCGACCCTTTGAACCTGATCCGGGTCATGCCGGCGAAGGGACAGGGACCGTTTTACCCCTCAACCTCCCGCCGCACATCCGGATCGGAATCGCACGCGCCGAAGGCGCGCACATTCTGGCCGGCGCATCCGCGCCGGCCGATGGAGATGGACATGAACAAGCCGCTGCCGCCCGCCGAATTCTCGCCCCCGAAGGTCACCACCGGGCCCCTTCCCGCCTCGCGCAAGGTCCACGCGAAGCCGGACGCCGCGCCCGACCTGCGGGTGCCGCTGCGCGAGATCGCGCTGAGCGAAGGCTCGGGCGAAGCGCCGCTGCCCGTTTACGATACGTCCGGCCCCTACACCGACAACGACGTCGCCATCGACGTCGAGAAGGGCCTCAAGCGCGCGCGCATCGAATGGGTGAAGGAGCGCGGCGGCGTCGAGGAATATGAGGGCCGGCCGATCAAGCCGGTCGACAACGGCAACGCCACCGGCAAGCACCTGGCGCGCAATTTCCCCAACACGCCGAAGCCCTGGCGCGCTCTCGACGGCAAGCCCGTCACCCAGCTTGAATGGGCGCGGCTGGGCATCGTCACCAAGGAGATGATCTACGTCGCCGAGCGCGAGAACCTCGGCCGCAAGCAGCAATTGGAGTGCGCGGAAGCCGCGCTGGCCGACGGCGAGAGCTTCGGCGCCTCGGTGCCTCCCTTCATCACGCCCGAGTTCGTGCGCGACGAGGTCGCGCGCGGGCGCGCCATCATCCCGGCCAACATCAACCACGCCGAGCTTGAGCCGATGGCGATCGGGCGGAACTTCCTGGTCAAGATCAACGCCAACATCGGCAACAGCGCGGTCACTTCGTCCGTCGAGGAAGAAGTCGACAAGATGGTGTGGGCGATCCGCTGGGGCGCGGACACGGTGATGGACCTGTCCACCGGCCGCAACATCCACAACACCCGCGAATGGATTCTCCGCAACTCGCCGGTGCCGATCGGCACCGTTCCCATTTATCAGGCGCTGGAGAAGGTCAACGGCGACCCCGTCAAGCTCGACTGGGAGGTCTACAAGGACACGCTGATCGAGCAGTGCGAGCAGGGCGTCGACTATTTCACCATCCACGCCGGCGTGCGCCTGCCCTACGTGCCGCTGACCGCGAACCGCGTCACCGGCATCGTGTCGCGCGGCGGATCGATCATGGCGAAGTGGTGCCTCGCGCACCACAAGGAGAGCTTCCTCTACGAGCGCTTCGACGAGATCTGCGACCTGATGCGCCGCTACGACGTGTCGTTCTCGCTGGGCGACGGGTTGCGTCCGGGCTCGATCGCCGACGCCAACGACCGCGCGCAGTTCGCAGAGCTTGAGACGCTGGGCGAGCTCACGCAGATCGCCTGGAAGAAGGGCTGCCAGGTCATGATCGAGGGCCCCGGCCACGTGCCGATGCACAAGATCAAGATCAACATGGACAAGCAGCTCAAAGAATGCGGCGAGGCGCCGTTCTACACGCTTGGGCCGCTGACGACCGACATCGCGCCGGGCTACGACCACATCACGTCGGGCATCGGCGCCGCGATGATCGGCTGGTTCGGCTGCGCCATGCTCTGCTACGTCACGCCGAAGGAGCACTTGGGGCTGCCGAACCGCGACGACGTCAAGGAAGGCGTCATCACCTACAAGATCGCGGCGCACGCCGCGGACTTGGCCAAGGGCCACCCGGCGGCGCAGCTGCGTGACGACGCGCTCTCGCGCGCACGCTTCGACTTCCGCTGGGAGGACCAGTTCAACCTCGGCCTCGACCCCGACACCGCGCGCGAATACCACGACGAAACGCTGCCCAAGGAGGCGCACAAGGTCGCGCACTTCTGCTCGATGTGCGGCCCGAAGTTCTGCTCGATGAAGATCACGCAGGATGTGCGGGATTACGCGGCGAGCTTGGGCGATAACGAGAAGGCGGCGCTGGGGCTGGACAAGGCGGCAGCCGGCTCGCCCGCCGAAGCCGTGGCGAAGGCGGGGATGAAAGAGATGAGCGAGAAGTTCAACGCGATGGGCGGACAGGTTTATGTGGACGCCGACAAGATAAAAGCGCCGCACACCACTGCGCCGGACTCGGAAGCAGCGCACACGGTGAAGAACGCAAAGCTGGTGAAAGAGAGCAACAAGGCGCTGTAGTCCGGGAACGCCGGGTCGGATCAGGTCAATAGATGTTCGCCGCATGGCCGAGACTGATCCGACCGGCACCGACTGGAGTGACAGTGAGATTAATCTTATCATTGCGGACTACTTCGAAATGCTCCAGATGGAGCGATCTGGCACGCCATATGTAAAGGCGGAACGGAATCGAGCGCTCCAAGAATTGACTCACAGGTCGCGCGGTTCAATTGAGTTCAAGCATCAAAACATCAGCGCTGTCCTGTTAGAGCTCGGCTCGGACTGGATTCCCGGTTACAAGCCGATGGCGAACTACCAGAATGCGCTGATCGACGGAGTCGAGCGCTATCTGGACAAGAAGAACGAAATTCTCGTCGCGACCCAACCGAAGTTGATCGGGATGGCTGAGGATTCGGCTCTGTTCTTGGAAGCCCCGCCAAATCTAGAAATCCACCCAATTGCCTCCAAAGCACTGAACAGACTTGTGCGTAAATTTGACCCAGCAACGCGCGACGCCCGAAACCGCGTGCTTGGCAAACTTGGAGAGGAGCGGGTCTTCTTTTCCGAGATTCACCGCCTCAAGTCCCAAGGACGCTCCGACTTGGCAGGCAAGGTCAGATGGGTTTCGGAGGAAGATGGCGACGGCGCAGGTTACGATATTTTGTCTTTCGACTCGAAAGGCGAAGAGCGCCTCTTGGAGGTCAAGACGACGGTCGGCGGCAGCAGAACGCCCTTTTTCCTGAGTGAGAATGAACGGCTGCTTTCGACTGAACGGCCTGACGAATTTCGACTTTTTCGTCTTTATGACTTCAATCGCGCCCCCAAGGGATTCGAGCTCTTTCCACCACTGGACCAAGCAGTGATCTTGAGCCCAGCAATCTACAAAGCGTCGTTCGACAAGTAACGGAGCAGCAAGCATAGCCCGGATTGAGCGGAGCGAAATCCGGGTTGCTGTCGCAAAAACAAATGGCGACGCAAAACGAACATGGCCGGCTGATCGCCGCCGCCGCAAAGGCCGCGCTGTCACCGCTCGGCTGCAAGCGCGTGGGACAATCGCGGCTGTGGATTTCCGACGAGCGTCATTGGCTCATCTTTGTCGAGTTTCAGCCGAGCGGCTGGTCGAAGGGCAGTTATTTGAACGTGACGCCCGTCTGGCTTTGGTTGCGCTATGGCAGCAACGATTACCATCCCCGGCCGCATGATTTCATCGCCTTCGAGAGCGCGGAGCAGTTCAAGCCCTTGATCGATCAAATGGCGACCGTCGCGGCGCGGTCAGTTCTCACGATGCGTTCCCGCTTTCGCACGCTCGCAGACGTCAATCGCTTTCTCAGCAAGCGCATTTCACAGAATGGATTTTCGATTTACAGCGCAGCGGTGACCGCAGGATTGGCGGGTGACGTTGCGACGGCCCGACGATTGTTCAAACGGATGGAGACATGGGACACGGAAGGTCATGAGAGTTGGATGAAAGTCAAAACCTGGTGCGCCGAGCTGGCCGCACTGCTCGACGATCCAACCCGGTATCGGTCGGCCCTTCTCGACGCTATCACGGAGCGACGGCAGCAATTCAAGCTGCCCGCCGACCCCGGATGCCTCGAAGCCATGGATTCCACAAGCGCAGTGTGATGATCCAGACCTGCTTTGCTTGAGTTGCCTTCAGCGAAAGCCCGCGCGTGACGTGCATTTCGATAATTGGAACGCGGATGCTAACCTCGGTCTTCTCGCGAAGCTCCTGCACGCGGCGGGCATCCAACGACGCACCGCCTGTCTTGACGTCATAGATTGCTATGACATTTCCGCCATCGTCGCGAAGCACGATATCGGTGCGAATGCTGTCTTTTGAACCGTACCGCGTGTCCTTGGGAAAGGTTGTCTCCACATCCGCGCGCGCAATACCTCGAATCTGCGCATCTCGCACCGCGTCGGCAAAGTCATAGTGGACTTTCCTACCGTACGCCGAACCTGACCCTTGCGGGACGTTGGTTACGGTCTTTTCAAGTACGGTCTTAAGCTTTTCGGTAGCCTCATCGACAGTCGATAGGCCCGTTTGCGCGTTGTTTACAATCCTGACGGGCTCGCGCCGCAGCGTGCTTGTGTCCCTGGACGGCGAAAAATGCGGAATTGGAAGGAGGTCTCCCGGCCTTCGGCGACGCGCCGCACTGAAGTCCATTGCATCGCTGCGGTTGGGACTGTTGGAGTGCCCACCGGCCGCGGCGGATGACCTTCTCGCCGTGGCGGATTTCGGCGCGGTCGAAGAACTTCTCCGACAGTTCCGGCGCGTCGTCCGGATCGACCCATGCGGCGGCGCCGGATTTCTTCTTCCTTGGCATGACAGCGCCTCATCGAAATGACGTGGCGGGCCTCGCTGGACGTCGCTCGGACCATCGTAACGAAAGTGCAATCTCTAATTGATGTTGCGGATTATTTCTTGTTTTAATAGAATAATAAAGAATATTCTACCAGCGCGATTGGGGAGGGACACATGGTCTTAGTTCGTATGTTCGTGGCCGCCACTATCTGCATTATTTATTTGTCGGGCTTGGCGTGGGGGCAGACGCGAAGCACCACGTCGTCATCAACGAGCGCAAAATCATCCTCATCTGGCACGCGTTCGCCCCCGCCAAGGGTAAACTTGACGCCGCCGCCTCGACCACCACAAACGGACCTGCAGCGAAACATGCCCCGCGTGGAGCAAGGCCAGATGGTCAATCCAGTGCCATCCACGAACCCGCGACCGATGCAAGCTCCAAGCGTCAGGGTAGGTCCTGCGACAGTCAACACGCTGCCGCCGTCCGTCGACTATCGCGGAACAAGGATCAGTCCTGGGGCGACCGTTCCGCAAACGCGAGTGCCAAACATTCCTGATGCGGCCGGCCGCCCCCCGCAAAGCGTTCCCGCACCGACAACTGTGCCAGGTGTCACGATCGAGCGGCGGTTCTGAGCACGCTTGCAGCAAGCATAGTTCGGATTGGGGGGCGTTTTCGTGCGTATCGCGTATCGCATCGTCGTCATCCTGAGCCTGAACCTGCTCGCCGCATGCGGCGCGCAGCGGCCGTCGGAACGCGTCATCCTCTCGGCGCAGCAATCCGCGTTCGACACCCCGCTCGACCACCGCTGGCGCAAGGCGCACGAGACCCGGCCGGTCGCGATCCTGCGCGGCCGCGCGGAGACCACGGCCATTCTCGGGCAGCGCCGATCTGCGCTCGAAGTGGGCTGCTGGCGCGGGAGGCCGCGCGTGCGCGTCGCCTACGACGTCGGGCTGCGCACCGGGCCGATCGCGGTGACCTACCGCTTCGACGCCAAGACCGACCAGAAGGGCGTCGTGCGGGTGCGCGGCCAGCGCCGCAACATCATCGTCATCGACTACGCCGCGACCGCCACCGCCTTCCTCGCCGAGCTGCGCAACTCCGGCGCGCTGAAGGTGAACGCGTCGCGGCCGCCGTTCGAAGGGCATGACGCGTTCTTCCGCTGGGACCGCGCGGACAAGACTCTCGCAGGCGTGCTGGCGGCCTGCCAGGGGCGCATGCTCGACACCGGCCGCGGCAAGCGGGGGGCGTCCGATCCCGACGACGACGACGCGCTCGACGACGCGATCAGGACCGTGCTACCCGCGCAAACGTAGGATCGGCCAGAAGGCGAAGACGCGACACAAGGCGCGACAGCGCGCCGGATCCCTGGAACCGTGACGTCCGCCGGTTCCATCCGGCCGCGGCGGCCGCCTCGGCCTTGGCCCGCACACCCGGAAAGTTTTATATTGGACGCATTGCGCCATAAGGAGATTGACCGGCCATGACATCGAAACTCGGCGGCATTCTGTGCGCCGCAACGCTCGCCGCCCTCGCAAGCTTCCCGGATGCCGCCGCAGCGCAGTCGCGCGCCGACACGCTGCGCATGAGCTGCGCCGCCGCCAAGGCCCTGGTCGCGCGGCACGGCGGGATCGTGCTCGCCACGAGACGCTCGCTGTTCGACCGCTTCGTCGCCTCGCGCGCCCATTGCATGCCGACCGAAATGATCGAGCACGCCTTTGTGCCGACGGCCGACAACCGCCAGTGTTTCATCGGCTACACCTGCCGGGAGCACAATTTCAGCGACACCGATTAGGCTGAGGCAGGCGCGCGCCCCGCATTCCGCTACGCTCCATGCGGGCTACAACCGCCCGGCAAACGTCACTCCCCGAACGCCCACCGCACGATCCGCGCATCCCGCGCATAGCCGCCGTTTTTCGCGAACGGCTCCTCGTTCCAGAACTTGTCCGCCGCGGCGCGGTCGGGCAATTCCAGCAGCAGCGCGGTGCCGATGTTGTCGGCGCCGTCGGCCGAGCGGATCGGCCCGCGGAAGATGAAACTGTCGGCGTAGGACTTGAAGTAGCTCTCGTGCGCGTGCAGATGCGCGCGGAAGAACTCCGGCGTGCCGGTCTTGGGCCCCGTGCACAGAAACTGCTGCATGCCCTTGCGTCGGTAGTCGGCCGCGCGTTTTTGAAAGCTGTTCGACCAGCGGTGGATTTCGACGGCGCGATAGAGGCCGGCCTTGCTCAGCGGCTCGCTCGCAACGAAGGCATCGGCCGCGGCGCGGTCGTCAAGCTGCATGAAGAACGAGGTGCCGAGCGTGTCGCGGCCGTCGTCCGACAGGAAATGCCCGTAGCCGATGACGCGCTCGCCGAAGCCCGCGACGTAGGCCTTCTGCTCAGCGAGCAGCGCGCGGCGCTTGTCGGCCATTCCAGGTTTATCCCAGCAGTAGATCGCCCACTGCGCGGCTTTATTGCGGTAGTAGTCCTTCAGCGCCTCGCCCTGCAATCCGAAGCGCGGATCGCCCGGCAGGTAGCCCGGATTGTCGTTGGACATTCTGCCTCCACGCGCACGACCACGCCGCAACCGTAGCCCGGATGAAGCGTCAGCGAAATCCGGGAATGCGCGGCGAGGCCGCCCCGGATTCCGCTTCGCTCCATCCGGGCTACAAACTTCTCCTGCGCGCAAAAGCAAACGGGCGGGCCGCATGGGCCCGCCCGCTTTTGATCCGAAGCGAAAAGCGCCGGCTTACTTCATCGTGATCGCAAGCCCGCTGAGGTCCGCGTTCGCCATCAGGCCGACCTGGCGGCCGGACAGTTCCAGCACCGCGCCCTTCTCGTTGCGCAGCACGATCGCGCGCGTGCCGCTGCCGACCGCGAGCCCCGCGCCCGCAGCGCCATAGACGCCGGCGACGTCGGACGGCCGATTGATGTTGCTGACCCGGCCGACCAGCTCGGTCTTGGAGCCGCCGAACACGAAGCCGTAGTCGATGCCGCCGACCGACAGGCCGTAGCGCTTGCCGCGGAAGGTGAGCGTGCCGCCGCCGGCGGAGCCGCCGATGAACCAGCCGCCCTTGTAGATCGTCAGGTGCACGCTGCCGCTGTCGGCCTGCGCGCTGGAAAGGCCGGCGGCGAGCAGAACGGTGAGCGCGGCGAGCGCGCCGCGGATCGAAGCCGAAAATCGCATGGTGGTGGTCTCCTTGTTTGCCGGTCGGGTGGCCGGTTGCGGCGTGGAACTTGGGACGCGGAGCGGCACGGCCGGTCATGGCCCCGAGGCGGCCCGCGCCTGAAAACGAATCGCGGGCGGCAGAGTTCCACCATTGCGGCTGCGAAGCCAGCCCGGCCGGGCGCCGGAAGACCGATTGGCGGCCGGCGTGGCCGCGGCGGGCGCCGCCGCCTACCGGCTCCGGCCGCTGTCGTCGATGTCGCGCTGATAGTCCGAGAGCGTTACCGGCTTGCGCTTGGCCTTGGCGGGCTTCTTGGCGGGCTTGCCCCCCGCCGCCGCGGCGGCCGCGGCCGCTTCGCCGAGGGCCGCGTCCCGCGCGAGCCGCAGCGCGCGGAGCTTCTCGGTCTTGGCGCGGGTCGCGATGCCTTCGGCCTCGTATTCGAGCATCGCCTTCTTGCCGTCCGCGTCGCGCTGGAGCTTCTTGAACTGGGCGTCGGCGTCGGCGGTCTTCGCCTTGCTGGGGGCCAATGGCGGCTCCTTCGGGGGTTGGGACTTGCGGATTTGCCGCAGGGCGATAGCACGGATTCGCCAAATCCCAGCATCGGCGGCCGACGCCACCGAATTCCTGCGGCAAAATTCCTCGTCCCGCCCGTGCTCCGCCGGCACTGTCGGAACGCCGCCTCGTCGTGCAACCCGAAACAGACATTCGCGCCAACCGGGAAAGCCCGGCGAGCGCGGCCCGGATCGAGCGGGACTCGATCCGGGCTACGCCGTCCCGGAGTGCGATCACCGCTTGCCGGCGATCCGCCTGTAGGTGGACACCGCGCCGCGGCCGACCGCGCGGCCCGCGTCGCCGACCCGGCTCCTGGCGATGTCCTTGCCGACCTCGGCAAAGCCCTTGCCGACCCGCACGCCGGCGCGCCCAACAGCCTTGCCGCCCACGGCCGCTGCCTTGCCGACGTTCTTGCCTTGCGTCACCGCGGTCCTGCCGACGGTCTTGGCCGCCCCGCCGACCGCCTTGCCGGTCCCCTTCACCGTGCTGCCGATGCCCTTGCCGGTGGTCTTGACCATGCCGCCGGCCGACTTGGCGGCCGCACCAAGTCCTTTCGCGGCGCCCTTGATCTTGCCGAGCACGCCGGCATGCGCCGTCGCGGGCGCGACAAGCCCGCTCGCGACGGTGATCGTGCCGGCAGCGCCAAGCGTCAGACTCGCCGCCACCAGGGCGGGGAAGATGGTCCGTATCATCGTTCAGTCTCCTTCGGTTCGATGGATTCGCACGCGGACTGTTCCGCGCGTGCCGGGACCATGGCGATGCGCGGCGGGCACAACGTCCACCGAACGATTGACCCTGGCGCCGATCAACGAACCGTGATGGGGCATGGTGCAAACCCCAGTCAGCCTGGGCGCGTGAACCGGCCGCGCGTGCGGCGCGACCAATTTCAATGGCGCGCCGCATCCCCTTCATCCCCGCCCTGCCCTTAACGCTCACGCTGCGGATCGGCCCCTGGCGGCTCGGCGCGCTTGCCGCCGCCGCGCTCGTGGCCTGGCTCGCGTGGCCGAACTACCTCGTCCTCCGAATCCCCATGGCGCCGCACTCGGGCGGCACGCCGTTCTGGGTCGAATGGCAGACCGGCCGGCATGACTACTACGATGCATGGAGCGTTGCTTTCGTGCGGCGGCAGACCGGCATGACAGAGCCGGAGGTCCACGGTTTCCGCACGCCCGGCGACGCTTTCGCGCATTTCGACCGGTGGCTCACCGAACGCGGATGGCGCCACGGCGGCCATGTGGAGTTCAGCGCGATCCTGCCGGAGAGCAGGTTTCTCGCGCGGGAACTGACGCGGCGCTATTACCGCCCGGGCTCCTACGAAGAGGTGCTGCTCGCGATCTGGGTGCGCGGCGATTCAGACTGGCTCAACGTCGTCTTGGTCACGAGCCGGCCGACATTGATCGAGAAAATCCGGCGCACCGGCGAGCGCAAAAAGGAATCTGAGGAAAGCGAGTGACCGTGCGCGCGGCCGCATCCCGGCGCAACGCGGCCCTGGCCGTAGCCACGCTCGTAGCAGTTGCCGCAGCGGCCTTGGGCTTCGGGCTTGCGCCGGACGCAGCCTGCGTCTTGCTGTTTCTTCTCCGCGTGTCGGCTTTCGCCGCCGGCGCGGTGCTCATGGTCGTGGGGCTGATCGTCGGAGCGTTCGCCCGCAGCCGGGCGGCGCTGGCGATCGCAGCGGCAGGCCTCGCGATCGGGCTCCTGCCGCTCGCCCCGAACGCCATGCCGTTTGCGGACCGCTGCATGGCGTGACGCGCCCGTCCCGGCCGCCCTAGAATGGCGGCTCTGCGACCCCCTCAGCGTGCCAAGGCATCCCGTCATGTCCTATCTCGAATTCGATCCCTCAACCGTCGGCCCGCGCCAGGTCTATCGCCTCCTCACCGGCGCGGTGGTGCCGCGCCCGATCGGCTGGGCCTCTACGGTCAACGGCAAGGGCGTCACCAACCTCGCGCCGTTCTCGTTCTTCACCGTGGTCTGCGTCATCCCGCCGATGATTTCGCTCACCATCGCGCGCAATCCGGACGGCACCGAGAAGCACACGCTCAAGAACGTGCGCGAGACCGGCGAATTCTGCTTCAACGTGGTGACGCAGCCGGTGTGGAAAGAGATGGTCGACAGCGCCAACGCGATCCCGGAGGACGACAGCGAATTCGAGAACACCGGCCTGACGCCGATCCCGTCGGTGAAAATCAAGGCCCCGCGGGTCAAGGAGGTGCCGATCCACTTCGAATGCAAGCTGCATCAGGTGATCGAGCTCGGCCCCAACCGGCATCCGCTGGTGATCGGCGAGGTGGTCTATATGCACGTCGATCCGGCCTGCATGACCAACGGTTATATCGACATGAAGAAGCTCGACCCCATCGGCCGCCTGAACGGCTTCCTGTACATGACGCTCGGCGAAATCATGCACCGGGAGTTCGAGGACGGCCAGGCGCGGTAGAACCCTTTCGTTTGACGCGTTTTCTTTACGCGAACCGGTACCCACTTCGCTCGAAAACGCTATGGCGAGCGCGGAGATCAGGCGGCCTGCCAGCCCGCGTAGGCGAGCGCGATGAAGACGTAGCGCCCCGCCTTGCCGAGCGTCACCAGCAGCACGAAGCGCCAGAAGCCGACGCGCAATGCGCCGGCCACGACCGTCAACGGATCGCCGATCACCGGCAACCACGCGAACAGCAGCGACCACGAGCCGAAGCGGCCGGTCCAGGCCACCGCGCGCTCGAAGGCCGCGGGCTTAACCGGAAACCAGCGCCGGTCCGAGAAGTGTGCAAAGTAGCGCCCCATCGCCCAATTGACGATGGAGCCGAGCACATTGCCGGCGGTGGCCACGGCGACGAGGATTGCGGGATCGCTCTTGCCGAGCGCAAGCAGCGCGATCAGCGCGGCCTCCGACGAACCGGGCAGCAGCGTCGCGGAGAGGAACGCGCTGAGGAACAATCCGAGCGGGCCTGCGGCGTCGGGCATGGGCCCCTATCAAGCGCATTCTCATCCCATGCGCCACTTCGGCGTCATGCGCGGCGAGGGCGTCAACGGAAATCGCTGGCGTCAGGACCCCGTCACTGAGGACCACGGCTTCCGCGAGCGCCACCTGGGTGACAAACCGCCGCAGGTCTTAGCGCGGACATGTCGCATGGCAGATTCGCAAGCACCTGATTGACTTCAAAATCTACACGCGGGGCGCGCGCAATGTTTGGAAAACACTCATGTTCAAGTCGGCGTGGGCATCCCGATCGTCTTGGCTTCCAGGCGTAACGTTGGCCGTCGCGGTGTTGGCGGTTCTTGCGTTCGTTACGGACGGCCCGACGATCCTGTTTCGCTACGTCTTCTGATGTTCGACCGACTGCCATCGCTGGATGCTGTGCGAGGACTCGCTGCGGCTTCCGTCGCCATACCGCATTTCTTCCTCTTTCGCGACGGCCATAGCCCGATCCTCGAATTCGTCTCGATCATGGCCGTCGAGGTCTTCTTCGTGCTCTCGGGCGTCGTGCTGGCCCCGCAGCTCATGCGATGTGTCCGGTCGCGCGCCTGGCACGACGTGGGCACGTTCTATGCTCGCCGCTGGATGCGGACGCTGCCGCCTTACTTTTTCGTGCTGCTGGCGATGGGCATCGTCACCGGCCATCTGGTGACCTGGGATTTTGCCGCCTACGCCGTTTTCGCTCGCAACCTTGTCTCGATGGACGATGCGGGCGACTTCTTCATGGTTGCGTGGAGCCTTGCAGTCGAGGAATGGTTTTACCTGATCTTCCCCGTTTTCCTGTTGCTTACAGTGCGGTGGGTTCCGCCGCAAACTGCGGGTTATGCATTTCTGGCAATCTTCCTCGTTGTGAAGCTCGCAGCCATGGTGCTGTGGCCGGAAACGTTCGCCGCCGGCCGCCGCATTGTCGTCCTGCGTGTCGATGCCATCTGCTTCGGTTTCCTGCTTTCGTTCGTGTTGCGAAGCGTCGACTGGCGGCTGGCCGCAGTCGGGATTGCGGTCGCAGGAGCTACGAGTGCACTCGCATTCAAATCCGGGAGCACGCTCGGTTTCGTCTATGCCGCCTCGATCGCATCGGCCTGCCTGATCGTTCTGTTCGTGGCCGCCGATTCCTGGCTATCGAGACCGCTTCTGGCGCGGCTGTCGGAGTTCTCGGCGCGGACCTCTTATATGGTTTATCTGGCACATACGCTCGCGATCATCCTTTTGGTGCGCGCCTCGTTATCGAACGCGGTGGCGCTCCCGATCTATCTCACAGCAGTCTACGCTTTCTGCTGGCTGTTCTATCGCGCGATAGAGGCACCGATCCTGCGCGCCCGCCCAGCCTATCGCGCAGAGCTGAGGGCGAGCCCCGCATGATCCGCCCGCGGACCGTCGTCTTGAATCTTGCCGTTTTTGCAGCGGTGCTCGCAGCCGTCGAACTCGGATCATGGACCATCGTCGAGGCCTACGAATTCATGCAACGCGGGCGCAAGGACGAATCCGGAATCGAGCGGCGCCCGGGACCGCAATTGGCGATGGCTGCGAACGATCCGGCCGCAATCTACAGCGATCCCGAAATCCAGCAGGACCTGGCGCGGCACGCCGAACAGCCGGGCAGCGCCTACCGGTACGAAAGCTTCGTGGTCTATCGCAACCGGCCTTACCGGTCGCCCCATGTCAACATCGGCGACGACGGGCGGCGCTGGAACGGCCCCAATGCTCCGCCGGAGGACGCGGCTGTTTGGGTGTTCGGGTCATCCGCGCCTTGGGGCGCGACCAACGCCGACAACGAAACCATCCCCGCCATGATCGAAGCGTCATTGGCGCGCGGCCCTGCCGGCGAACGCCACGCTGTCGCAAACGACAGCGTGGTCGGCTACTCTTCGTGGCAGGAGGTCACGAATTTCGCGCTGCGGCTGCGCGACAAGCCGAAGCCGAAAGTCGCAATCTTTTTCAGCGGCCTCAACGACTACTACCTTGGATGGCAGAACAAGACCAAAGCCTGCGAAGCGCTCGATCGAACCGGCGTCGACACCTACGAGGCATTGACCGACGGGTGGGAGGCACGCACGCGCGGCCGGCTCGTCGCCTGGCCAGTTGCAGCCGACGCGATGCGTGCGGGATTCAAGAACACGCTTGAACTTTCCCGGCTCTCGGACAAGTTCTTCAAGCTGCGGGAAGCCAATGCCGATATCGCCACGTGGAAGCAGAATTATCGCACCGCTCGCGATGCCGAAAACGAGATCGCCGCGCTCTGCGTTCTGAAAGCTTCGCGCACATTCGTGTCGAACATGATGCTCGCCGTCAGGCTCGCCCAGGATCGCGGGATCGTTCCGGTCCTAATCCAGCAACCTCTGCTGTTCGCAACACGCAAGAAGCTAATCGGCCCGGAGATAGCCGAAACGGAGAACCCCAACTACACGCAGTTCGTATTGACCGACGCCGAACTCGATTCGCTGGCGAGCGTGCCAAGCTATCGGATCGACCAAAGGAGTTTATGGGACAAGGCACTATTCTTGAGTCTGTACTCCCGGCAAAGCGAGATGCTGCACGCCGGCGCCGCACAGACGGGAACGACTGCCATTTCCCTGGAGGCAGTTATCGACGCAATCGACAATGAGGCCGTCTTTTCAAGCGCAGCGCATTTCACGTTTCGGGGCGCGCACCGCCTTGGCAAGGCAATTGCCGATCGGATCAAGCCGTTGCTCGACGGCTAAGCCATTGTTGTTCGGACGGACCTGCCGGAGGTGCCCGCACCGATTTTCGGTCCCGCTTTTGGCCAATCGGAGCGCGCCAGCCGAGGTGCTTACTCGCTCTTGTTGACAACGGCGCCGAGCACGTTGCCGACGGCCGCGGCGAGGGCATTAACGGAAATTGCCGGCGTCAAAAGTGCGGTCCCGGCGGCGCGCATGCCGCGCCCGGCTCCTGCACTCGGTACGGAAACCGACGCGACGTCCTAACGCATCGCCGTCTGCAACTTCGCCGTCCGCGCCGGACTCTCGTTGCGCCCGGCACTGCGCATCGGCACGAAGATGCAGCGCGTGTTGGCGCCCTGGTGACGGACCCAGTGCCTGGACGCCAGATCGTAGTCGCAGGCGCAGCGGTAGAACTTGCCGTCCGGCGACCAGTCGGTGCGCTTGCGAATCTGGCCGGTCGACACGACCTGCCAGGCATCGTTGGGAAGCGGCGTCAGTTCGCGTTCGCCGATCTCCCAGCAGCAGTCGTTGGTCACGCAACAGGTCGCGGGTATCCACGACAACAGCCATGGATTGGAGTGGAAGTCGCGAGCGATGGCGGCTTCCGCGATCGCGAGCACGACCAGGCCCGCGATCACCGTCAGCAGCACCGGCCACGTCGGACGAAGGCGCGGCTCAGCGTTGTTCCCGGTACCCCGGGAGTGGGCCGCTGGCCCAGCAGCGGCCAGCGAAGCACAGTTGGTCAACGTGTCTGACATGGCTTTTCTTCTTCACGGTTGTTGGTCCCAGCAGTCCAGAACGATGCAATTGCCGCGCCAGGCGGCAGAGGCGGTATCCGGGTGCGGCAACGGCTTTGCCCTGCCAACACGGCGCGGCAACATGCAGCGTCTAACGATTCGGGACCTCAGCCATGCCCAAACGAATCATTGCCTCGAATCGAATTTACCGCAGCGCACTGCCGTTCGCTCCGGCAACAACTGCCGGAGGCTTTATTTTCGTCTGCTGTGTCGGCACGGACTCACTTGGCCGCTTCGCCGAAGGCGACGCGCGCACCCAGACGCAAGCATGCCTCGACAACATCCGCGCGCTGATCGAGGAGGCCGGCGGCACGATGAAGGACATCGTGAAATGCACGGTCTACGTCACCGGCCGCGAGCACTGGCAGCCGATGAACGAGGTGTTCTTCGCCAACTTCACGGAGGAGCCGCCGCACCGCGTCTCGTGCATCGTCGCGGGCCTTGGCGATCCGGAGTGCCTGGTCGAGATCGACGCGACGGCCTATCTCGGGCCGGACGCCTGAACGCCGGCGCTCAACCTATCCGGCCGCGCTCCATCGTGTCCCAGTCGTGTGTCGGCAGCACCACATCGGCGCGCCGCGCGATGTCGGCGAGCGCGCGGCGCATTTTTTCCAGGTCGTAGTAGATCGCGGGCGGGATCGCCTGTTCAAGGTTGAGATCGACCTTGCGCGCGATGTCGCCGACGATTGCCGCCGCGCCCTTCTCCGTCTCGACATAGACGCACTGATGGCCGGGCGTATGCGTGTCGGCATAGAGCACGCAGTCGAGGCCGGGCGCGATTTCCACGTCGCCTTCGATCAGGTCGAGCCGGTCCCACAGCGGATCGACCAGCTCCGCGACATCGGCGCGGTCGTAGAACAAGCCCTTGCCGCCGATGGCGAGCGCGGCAGGCCCCATGGGCGCGGCCGCGGCCATCAGCTCGGTGCGCTGCACGACGATGCGCGCGTTCGGCAATTGCGCGCAGTTGCCGCAATGGTCGTAGTGCAGATGCGTCAGGATCTTCTCGCGCAACCCCTGGGGACCGATGGCAAGGCCGACGGCCCAGATTGCGACCGGCATGGCCACCGCCGATACCGTCAGGGCATAAAGGAACGAGCCGGCAAGGCGCCGGCCAAAGAGATTGGTCGTCTGCGTCACGGCCTGCATGGTCACCTCCAGCGCACTCTTGCGGTACATTTTCGAGTGGTCGCGCGTAGGACGCCAAAGGTTCAATCCGGCCCCGAACGGCGCTGCGGACCGCCTATCCCAGTTCAAACGTGGTTACTCCGAATACACGCTGCACCTCGACCGGCCGGATCGGGCCGGTGTACATCCGAGCGGTCTCGAACACCGGGGTCAGCGCATGCGAACGCGCCAGCGCGACGGCCTCCTTGTTCGGCTCCGGCACGTCGAGAAACACCTCGCCGCCGTCCTTCCCGATCAGCGCCGCGAACACGGCCTCGGCCGCCTCGCGGTCGTCGGCCACAAGCGGGCCGATCTTGCGGCCGCGGCGGCACGGCCGGATCGCGCCCCAGGCGGCAAGCCTGCCGTCGCGGACCAGCGCGCGGCCGTCGTGGCCGGGCGCCGACAGCCAGGCGCGCAGGAAGGCGCTGCGTTCGGCCGGGAACACCCGCGCGTCGTCGCGCTCGATATCGGCGAACGGAATTCCGCCGAGCGGCACGCACGCGGCCGCCGCACGCACCGCCAGCGGCACCCCGCCGTAGCGCACATTGTTGTAGGCGAACGCGAAGCCGGATTTGCGATAGTTGTCCTGCTGCGCGACGACGCCGTCGAGGCCGATCGTGCGCGATCCGGCGCGCGCGATGGCGGCCTGCCACGTGCGAAGGCCGAAGCCGCGCCCGCGCAGGTCCGGCCGCACGATGTAGAAGCCGAGGAACGCAAAACCGTTGCCGTAGTTCACCAGCGAGATTGTCGCCGCGGGTTTGCCGTCGCGCTCTCCGATCAGGAAGCCTTCGGGATCGGCGGCGGCAAAGCAGGCGGCATCCGACAGGCCGGGGTTCCAGCCTTCCGCAGCGGCCCAGTCGACCGCGAGCGCGATGTCCCGCGGCGTCATGGTTCGGACCCGAAAGCCGTCGCCGCTCATCGTGAGAAATCTCCCAAGCCGGTTGCGGGGTGCAAGCTAGGCCACATCGACGCCACCCAAGCCGGCCTGTGCGATCGCGCGCGCCACCGTGCCGTCCGCCCTGGCCTGTTCGGCAAACGCGCGGACATGAGACAGGAGGTCGGCCTCGCCCTTTCGAACCGCGAGCGCAATGACGTTGCGGCCGTAGCGATCGCCGAGCACGCGCGTTCCCGGCATCATGCGGGCGTACATCAGAAGCCCGGGGCGAATCCCGGCCAGCACGCCGGCCGAGCCCGAGCGAAACAATTCGAATGCGGCGTCGGGCGTATCGGCATAGACACGTTCGGCGTGCGCGAGCTTGCCGCGCAAGGCGGTGTCCATCGCATGATGCCGGACCAGCGCGATCCGCATGCCGGGCCTGTCCGCCGACGCAATGTCCCGTAACTCGGAACCGGCCGCCACGAGAAACGTGAAATCGGCCGCCAGAACCGGCGGAGAGTAATCGACCTCGGCGCCGCGCATCGGATCGATGCCGAGCATCGCGACGTCGGCCGCGCCGGTTGCAAGCGCCTCCACCACCTTGGGCGGCGACAGGAATTCCGCGACCGTCAGCGAAGCCCCGAGACGCAGCGCCAACGCGCGCGCGAGTTCGACGCCGACGCCGCGCAATTCGCCGGTCTCCCGATCCTTGCGGTAGAAGAACGACGGAAACAGCGCGAGCCGCAGGACGGCCGGCGCCTTCGGTTCTGGATCCTGCATATCCGACGACGGCGAACCGGTCATGTTGGCCTTCCGCGGCCGATCTTGCCCGCCCCGCCGCGCGGCTGCAAACCCGGCGATGGCGCGCCGGCGCTCGCTCAGGGCGGCCGTTCGTTCGGGCGCCTATCGATGCGTGCGACCACTGGCCGCGCATATTCCACCGGACGCAATTTGCGGCTAGGGTCCGCCGGGGCGGCGTCGTAAGCTTCCACACCAAAATGCCGCCGGGAGGAACTGCCTATGAAGAGAGTTATGCTGACCCTGGCCGCGTCCGCGTTTCTGGCCGGGGCCTTGGCCGAAACCGCGCCGGCCCAGAACTACCCGGCCCAGCCGATCAGGATGATCATCTCCTTCGGCCCGGGCGGCGGCTCGGACGTCATCGGCCGCATCATCGCGCAGCGGATGCAGGAGAAGCTCGGCCAGCCGGTCGTGGTCGAGAACCGGCCCGGCGCGGGCGGCACCATCGGCAACGCATTGATCGCGAACTCGAACAAGGACGGCTACACGCTCGGCATTATGACCGCGGGCCAGATTATCGCGCCCGTGATGTCCAAGTCGCCGCCCTACGACACGCTCAAGGTGTTCGACTCCGCCGGGCAGATCGCGACCGCGGGCCTGTTGATCGTGACGCGCAACGACTCTCCCTTCAAGGACATCAAGTCGCTGGTGGCGGCCGCAAAGGCCAACCCCGGCAAGCTGAACTTTGCGAGCCCGGGCTACGGCGCGACGCAGCACATGGCGGCCGAGCTGTTCAAGCAGGTGGCCGGCATCGACGCCCAGCAGGTGCAGTTCCGCACCTCGGGCGAGGCGCTGGCGGCGCTGCTCTCGAAGCAGGTCGACGTGCTGTTCGACACCATCACCGCTCTCCTCGGCCAGGTGCAGGGAGGCCAGGTGCACCCGCTCGCTGTCACCGGCAAGGACCGCTTCCCGGCAACGCCGAACATTCCGGCGGCGATCGAGTCCGGCGTCACACCGAACTTCGACGTGACGACCTGGTACGGGCTGTTCGGGCCGCGCGGCATGCCGAAGCCAGTGGTCGCCAGGCTCAACGCGACTCTCAACGAAATCCTGCAGGAGGCTCCGGTCCGCGAGCGGCTGACCAAGGCCGGCGTCGTGGTGCGGGGCTCGACGCCCGAGGCGTTCGACAAGTTCATGGCGGAAGAATTCGCCAAGTGGACCAAGGTCCGGATCGCTGCAAAACTGGAACAGCGGTAATCGTGGGCAAGCGCGGGCGGCCCGGGCATTCCGGCCGCCCGCCATTTCGCCGCAGCCTCCGGTCAAGACGCCGTTTGGCGCGTCTGCTAGTCTGAAAGCTGAAATCGCGACTGTCGGCCGCTCAAACCGCATTCTCCGGGGGGAGGAACGCATGAAGTGGCAAATCGCCCGTACCGCAGCGATTGCATCGCTTGCGATCTCGTCCGCAGCGTGGCCGCACACCGCCCGAGCCGACGCGGTCGCCAGCTTCTACGCCGGCAAGGAGATCGTCATCCTCGTCGGCTACGGCGCCGGCGGCGGCTACGACACCACCACGCGCCTGTTCGCTCAGCATTTCGGCAAGCACGTTCCCGGCAAGCCCACGATCGTGGTGCAGAACATGCCGGGCGCGGGCTCCATGAAGGTGGCGCTCAACGTCTTCAGCGTCGCGCCCAAGGACGGCACGGTGCTCGGCGTGTTCGCGTCTTCGACCGCGCTGGAGCCGCTGTTCGGCAACAAGGCCGCCGCCTACGACCCGCGAAAATACGAATGGGTCGGCAGCCTGCACCGCGACATCGCAAGCTGCGGCGTCTGGAAGGGCGCGGGCCAGGGCATCAAGTCCCTGCCCGACCTGCTCGCGGCGAAGAAGACCGTGACCTTCGGCTCGACGTCGCCGACTGCGATCACGGCGCAGCACCCGCTGTTCCTCAAGAACATGCTCAATGCCAATCTCAAGGTGATCTTCGGCTACAAGGGCACCAAGGACGTCTCGCTCGCGATGATGCGCGGCGAGGTCGACGGCAGCTGCGGCATGTTCGAGTCTTCGGTGCGCTCGTCCTACGATCAGCACATCAAGGCCGGCGAGTTCAAGATCGTCACCCAGTTCGGGCGCGACCGCGCTGTGCCCTATTTCGGCGACGCGACGCGGCTCTACGACCTGCTCAAGACCGACGAGCAGAAGCAGATCGCCGACGTGATCTTCCGCCAGACCGAGCTGGCACGGCCGCTCGCAGCTCCTCCCGGCACGCCGAAGGACCGCGTCGCGGCGCTGCGCAAGGCGATGCTCGACACGCTGAAGGACCCGGCGATGATCGCCGACGCGAAGAAGATGACCGTCGACTACGACCCGGTGACGGGCGAGGAGACGACCCAGATGTTCTCCGCGTTCTACAACACGCCGCCGGCGCTCATTGCGAAGGCCCGCGAATACACGCATCCGGACAAGAAGTAGCCGGCGCGCTATCGTCTTCATCCCGGCGCCGCGCCCGCGGCCGGGCGAAAATCGCGCCGTCCGCGAAGGGCAGCGCAGCGGAAGCACCGGCCTCGGACCGGACGCCGTATCGTGGGCACAGGGGAGCGATCGCCATGCTGACACGCCGCAAGTTCGTTGCCGCCTCCGCCGCCGCTCTGGCCGCCGGCACCGCCGCGCGCGCCCAATCGGGCGCCGAAGGCTGGCCGTCGCGGCCGGTTCGCCTGATCGTGCCGTTCCCGCCCGGCGGCGGCACCGACGCGGTCGGACGGATCTTGAGCGCGCGCCTCGCGGAAATCTGGGGCCAGCAGATGGTCATCGAGAACCGCGGCGGCGCCGGCAGCAACATCGGCGCCGAGGCCGCCGCGCGCTCCACGCCCGACGGCTACACCATGTTCTTCGCCGCTTTCCCGCTTGCCACCAACAAGTTCATCTATCCGACGCTGTCATACGACCCGATCGGCGACTTCGCGCCGATCACGCTGATCGGAACGTTCCCGAACGTGCTGGTGGTGCCGAACACCTCGCCCGCCAAGAGCGTCAAGGAACTGATCGCGCACGCCAAGGCCGATCGCGGCAACATCACCTTCGGCTCGGCTGGCATCGGCACCTCGCCGCATCTGAACGGCGAGTTGTTCATCCGCATGGCCGGGATCGAGGCGACGCACATTCCCTATCGCGGCGCCGGCCCCTCCATCGTCGACCTCATACCCGGCCGGCTGACCTTCATGTTCAACACCTCCGGCGCGCTGTTGCCGCACGTGAAGGCGGGCCGGATGCGCGCGCTCGCCGTCAGCTCGGCCAAGCGCTTCTCTGCGGCTCCGGAACTGCCAACCGTCGCCGAGTCCGGCGTACCGGGCTTCGACGTCGTGTCGTGGTATGCGCTGTTCGCGCCGGTCAAGACGCCGCCCGCGATCGTGGCCAAGATGCACAAGGATGCGGCCGCGGTCATACGCGAGCCGGCGATCCGTCAACGGCTCGAAGGCCTCGGCCTGGAAGTCGTCGCATCGACGCCGCAGGAACTGGCGACGTTCCTGCGCAACGAAATGACCAAGTGGGAGCCGATCATCAAGGCGGCGAAGATCGTCGCGCAGTGAGTGCGGCTGCGCGGGTTCGTCCCGACGAACGAACCCGCGGCGCGTGCATTATTGCGGCTTGAGGCCGGCGAGCTTGGCGGCTTCGCGCGCGTTCTCGAATTCGCGGCGGATGTACTCGCCGAAGCCCTTGGAGTTCTGCAGGTTCTCGGGCACGAGTTCGGCGCCGGTCGCGAGGAACTTGTCCTGCAGCGACTTTGCGGCAACCGCCTTGATCAGCGCCTTCTCCAGCGCGGCAACGACATCGGGCGGAGTCTTGGCGGGCGCCAGCAGGCCGACGTAGCTCGCCGCGAGGAAATCCTTCAGGCCCAGATCGATCATGGTCGGCGCCTCCGGGGCGAGCGCCGGGCGCCTGGCCGACGCCACTGCGAAGATGCGGAGCTTGCCGCCCTTGTGCTGCGGCAGCGCGGTCGACATCTCGGTCATGCCGCCGGAGACGTTGCCGGCGATCATGTCCGGCACCAGCGTGGCGCCGCCGCGGTACGGCACGTGGGTCAGGTTCGCCCCGGTCGCGGCGATGAACCTGACGAGAGTCAGGTGTCCGGCGCTGCCGGCGCCCGAGGTCGCGATCGACAGCTGCTGCTTCTTGGACAGCGCGACCAGCTCCGGCACGGTCTTGGCCGGGATCGACGGATGCAGCACCAGCGTATGCGGCGCAAGATTGGCAAGCCCGATCGCGACGAAGTCCTTCAGCGAGTCGTAGCTGAGCTTGGCCTGGACGAACGGATTGACGGTGAGCGGACCGTTGGAGCCGATCAGCAGCGTATAGCCGTCGGGCGGCGACGAGGCGACGACGCCCGCGCCCAGGCTGCCGCCCGCGCCCGCGCGGTTCTCGACCACGATGCTCTGGCCGAGCGTCGGTCCCATGCCCTCGGCCAGCAGGCGCCCGACAAGGTCGGCGTTGCCGCCGGCCGCGAACGGCACGACGAACTTGATCCCGCGATCGGGAAAGGCGGCCAGGGCGGCGCGCGGCAGGAGCGCCGACAATGGAGCGGCGGCAAGGGTGGCAAGGAGGCGACGGCGTATCAGGTTCATAGTGGTTCCTTGAATCTGGGCGCGCGCAAATTCGGCGCGGCGGAACCTAATCCGCCGCGCCCTCGGGTTACAAGACACAAGGCGGCAATGCGGCCCTCGCGAGACGCACGCCTAGAGCCCCGGCTTTGACGGAATCAAAGCCGTGGCTCTGGCTTTTTGATTTGACGCGTTTTCTTCCCGCGAACCGGTACCCACTTCGCTCGAAAACGCTTTAGTCCGCCTGCGCCCCCGAGGCCTTGACGATCGGGCCCCATTTGGCGAGTTCCGCCTTCATGAACGCAGCGGCCTCTTTCGGGCCCCGTCCCGGCGTCGGATCGACGCCGACATCCTGCAGGCGCTTGATCACCGTGGGATCGGCCATCGCCTTCTGCATCGCGCCGTTGAGCCTTTCGATCGCGAGCTGCGGCGTGCCCGCCGGCGCCAGGATGGCGTTCCAGGTGTAGCAATCGAAACCCTTGAAGCCCTGCTCGTCCATGGTCGGAAGATTCGGCATGGTTCGCAGCCGTATGGTCATGCCGCCGCCGAGCGCGCGGATCTTGCCGCTCTCGACCTGCGGCCCGGCGCTCGGCGTGGCGTCGAACGCCATCGAGATCTGGCCGGCAATCAGGTCCTTCATCAGCTGCGAGGAGCCGCGATAGGGAATGTGTGTGATGTTGATCCCGCCCGCGAGCATCCGGAACTGCTCGCCGCACAGATGCAGGATCGAGCCGACGCCGGAGGAGCCGTAGGTGTACTTGCCCGGGTTCGCCTTGACCAGCGCGACCAGCTCCTTCGCATCCTTCGCAGGAACCGACGGATGAGCCACGAGCAGGATCGGCGTCACGCCGACCTGGCCGATCGGCACGAAGTCCTTCGCGGCGTCGTAGGGAATTTTCTTGTAGTAGTGCGGATTGATGGCGTGAGTCGACACCGTCGACATCAGCAGCGTGTAGCCGTCAGGCGCCGCCTTCGCGACGTCGGCGGCGCCGGTGTTGCCGCCCGCACCGGTGCGATTCTCGACCACGAACTGCTGGCCCAGAAGCTCGCTCATCTTCGCGCTCATGACGCGCGCCACGATGTCGGTCGGGCCGCCGGCGGCAAACGACACCACCATGCGAACCGGCCGCGACGGATACTTGTCGTCGGCCTGCGCGAGAACCTCGGCCGCGAAGCCAACGACGAACGCCGAAATTCCCAGAACGAGACTTCCAAATTGCCACTTGCGCATTCCCATCCTCCCCAGTGGATTGCGATGTCGCTCAAACGCGTCAGGCGTATTGTTTTTTTGGAGCGTCAATTTCGCCTGCGCCTGCACCGGCAGGATAGCAGGACATTTCATGGGCGTGCGCCCAATATGGAATTTTTCCGTCCGGCGGATTGCGTGCGGCGGGTGCCAAAACTGCTTCAGGCCGCCTATATTCGACGAATCCCGCCGCCCGTCCGGAGCGTCCGATGCCCGCGTCCCGAAAGCTTCACTTCAACGCCTTCATGCGGCCCGCCTCAATCCACACCGGCGCCTGGCGTTATCCGGGCGCCTGGCCAGACATGAACTTCAACTTCATCCGCATGAAGTACTGCATCCAGCGGCTGGAGGCGGCGAAGTTCGATGCCTATTTCATGGCCGACCACATGGCCGTGCTGAACATGCCGATGGACGCGCTCAAGCGCAGCCATACGTCGACGTCGTTCGAGCCGTTCACGCTGCTCTCGGCGCTGTCGCAATGCACCGAGCGCATCGGACTGGTCGCGACCGGCTCCACCACCTTCGACGCGCCCTATCACATCGCGCGCCGCTTCGCCTCGCTTGACCATATTTCCGGCGGCCGCGCCGGCTGGAACATCGTCACCACGTCGAACCCGGACGCGGCGCTCAATTTCGGCATGGACGAGCACATGGAGCACGGTGAGCGTTACAATCGCGCCCGCGAGTTCTACGACGTCGTCACCGGACTGTGGGACAGCTGGGCCGATGACGCGTTCGTGCGCGACGTCGAGAGCGGCACCTTCTTCGATCCCGACAAGATGCACGTGCTCAACCACAAGGGCCGGTATCTCTCCGTGCGCGGACCGCTCAATATCGCGCGCCCGGTGCAGGGCTGGCCGGTGATCGTGCAGGCCGGCGCGTCCGACGCCGGCCGCCAGCTCGCGGCGGAGACCGCGGAGATGGTGTTCACGGCGCTGCCCAACATCGAGGCCGGCCGCGCGTTCTTCGCCGACGTGAAGGGCCGCATGAAAAGGGCCGGCCGCAATCCGCAGCACATGACGATCATGCCGGCCTGCATGGTGATCCTCGGCGACACGATCGAGGAGGCGAAGCAGAAGCGCGCGCTGCTCGACAGCAAGGTCAATTACGCCAATGCCATCGCCACGCTGTCGATCGCGCTCGGTCACGACGCCTCGAAATTCGATCCCGACAAGCCGCTGCCGGACGACATTCCGGAAAGCAACGCGTCGAAGAGCGGCCGCGAGCGCGCCATCGCGCTCGGCAAGCGCGAGAACATGACCGTGCGCCAGCTTGCGCAGCGGCTCGGCGGCTTCGGCGGGCTCGCCATGGTCGGCACGCCCAAGTCCGTGGCCGACGAGATGGAAGAATGGCTGATGACCGACGCCACCGACGGCTTCACGCTGCAGTTCCCCTACCTGCCCGGCGGGCTCGACGACTTCTGCGACCTCGTGATTCCGGAATTGCAGCGGCGCGGGCTGTTCCGTACCGAATACGAAGGCACGACGCTGCGCGAAACTCTCGGCCTGCCGCGGCCGGAGAACCGGTTCTTTTCGCGCGCCGCCAGCGCGGCGGAGTGAACCGCATGGCCAGCACCGCCCGCAACCTGAAGCCCAAACCCAAGTCCGAGATCGAGAGTTACCACGCGCACGTCTATTACGACGCCGATACCCGGGCTGCGGCGGAAAAGCTCTGCGCCGCGGCGGGAAAAAAGTTCGGCGTGAAGATCGGGCGGATGCACGACAATCCGGTCGGGCCGCATCCGCGCGGCAGCTGCCAACTGACCGTTCCAACCGGCCAGTTTGCCGAAGTCGTGCCATGGCTGGTGCTGAACCGCGGCAAGCTGACAGTTTTCACCCACGCGCAGACCGGCGACGCGCTGAAGGATCACACCGACCACGTGATCTGGCTCGGTCCGTCTGAACGTCTCGAACTGTCGCAGTTCAGGCGATCGCGGTCCGCCTAACCCGCGCGGCCCAGCACGTTGCCGAGATCGTTGTAGATCGTGTGCAGGTGCTGAGCCTCGGAGTCCACCGAGGCCATCTCGATCACGAAATTGTCGCCGATGACGCGATAGGCGAACTCGCGCTCGGGCACGTTCGGCCCGTGCCAGGCGAAGTGCACCGCCTCGCGGTCACCCGTGCGGACTCGCCCGCGCTGCGCATCGCCGAGCGCCGGATGAACGTGCTCGACCGAATAGGTCTCGACCAACTGCCACAAGAGATCGCGCTGCGCGGACGTCATTTGCGCCACGGGCACTCCCACCTTTTTGGCGTTGGCGCGCTCGGCGCCGGCGTAGGAGATGATGTTGCGCAGCGCGCTGTCAGACACCCGCGCGCGCTTCTGCAGCGGCGGCGCGAGATCGGCGAACAGCCGCCGCGCCAGCGCCTCCTCGCCTTTCAGCGTGTTCAGCCCGGCGTGCTTGCCCGACGGCACGCGGTTGGGGTTGGACGAGAACGACGACGGCGTGACCGACACGATACGGCCGCCGTTGACCGCGACCGACTGCGTCAAATGATGGCCTTCGAAACGGAAACCCCAGGCGCCCTTGTCCGACGGCGTGCCGAAGACCGAGAGCGAGAACCGCTCGGAGGAGCGCTTGCCCGTGGCGTTGCCCATGTCCGACAGGATGTCCTGCAGCAGCATCACGTTCTTTGCCTTGGCGATACCGGCCGGCGACCAGAGTTCCGCCATGACGGCCCATGCGGCTTCCTTCTGCACGCCGCTCATCTGTTCGAGGCGCAATCCGGGCTTCACGTAGCCGGTGAAGCCGAAGTAGTTCCAGCCGCGCCACGCCTCGCCGTTCCATGGAAACGACGCCGCCTTGCGCTTGTCGGGTTCGAGCGTGGCGAGGAATGCGCGCACGCGCGCGGTGAAGGGCTCGGCGGAGGCAAGCCCGGCCGCGGACGCGCCGATTGCCGCGCGCGGCAGCGCGGCCGAACCGATCAGCGCAACGCCTCCTGCGACCACCCGGCGGCGGGTCGGATCGGACGAATTGGAACTGAATATCGCCAAGGGACTCTCCATCGAGAAATCAAGACGCTGCGGCCCGCCCAAGTCCCGCGCAAGTATAGTCCGGCGAAAACGGCGGCGGCGTCACAGCGCCGTGAGGCGCGGATCGCCTTGGCGGGTTAACACCCGGCGCGACATTGATATTCCGCCGCATTTGCCGGTGCGATAGGCTCCCACCCGCAATCACACCTCAAACCGGAAAACCCTCCGTCATGAACCGTCTTATCGACCTGCCGCCCGACAAGCTCTCGCCCGAACAGACCGAAGTGTTCAACCGGCTGGTCGCGGGCCGCGGCCGCATTCTCGGCCCTTATAAAATCTGGATCCACTCGCCGACCGTCGCCGACGGCATGGAGCACATCGGGACCTATCTGAACAAGCGCTCGTCGCTGTCCACGCGCGAGGTCGAGATCGGTATCCTGGTCATCGCGCAGCACTGGGACGCGGACTATGTGCGGCAGGCGCACATCAAGGCCGGCAAGGCCGTGGGGTTGTCGCAGGAGATCATCGACGCGATCCTCGCGGGGCGCGACCCCAAGCTCGCCGACCCGCACGAACGGGCGGTGCATCGCTTTGCCACAGCGCTCGTCGGCGGCGTCAAGCTCAGCGACGCGGACTTTGCCGACGTTGAGAAGGCGCTCGGCCGCGACGGAATCGCGGAAGTGCTGGTGCTGCTCGGCTATTACACGTCGGTTTCGCTCGGAATGAAGGTTCACGAGGTTCCGATCCCGCAGCAGCCCGCATAGTCGGCATTCCTTGCCGGAATGAAATGCCGGTTTCCGACTGGCGGCGATCCACGCTATGTTCGCCGCCCCGTCCCCTGTGATGTCCCGACGCACAGGCCAGGTGACAACCCGATAACCGCCAGGGAAGAAACGATGACCAATCGCCGCCAGTTCCTGCACCTTGCCGCCGGCGCGCTCGCCGCGCCCGCCCTTCCCGGCCTCGCCGCGGCGCAGGCCTATCCCAGCCGCACCGTCCGCGCCGTCGTTCCGTTCGGCGCCGGCAGCACCATCGACATCGTCGGCCGCATCGTGATGGACCCGCTGTCACGGCTGCTCGGCCAGACCATCGTGATCGAGAACCGCGGCGGCGCCGGCGGCTCGATCGGCAGCGCCATGGTGGCGAAGGCCGAACCCGACGGCTACACGCTGCTGATCAATGCGTCGGCGCATTCGTCGGCGCTGGCGGTCAATCCGAAGCTCTCGTACCACCCGGCCGACGACTTCGCAGGCGTCATTCCGTTCGGCACGGTTCCGAACGTTGCGCTGGTCGCGCCGAGCAAGGGCATCAAGTCGCTGAAGGAACTGGTCGACAAGGCCAAGGGCGGCGGCCTCAGCTACGCCTCCGCCGGCATGGGCAGCGCGACGCACTGGGCCGCCGAACGGCTCCGGCTGAGCGCGGGCTTCTCGGCAACGCACGTGCCGTTCCGCAGCGGCCCGGATGCGCTGACCGAGGTGATGACCGGCCGCGTGGACTTCACCCTGATGGGCATGTCGTCCGCCCTGCCCTTCATCCAGGACAAGAAACTCGTTCCGCTCGCGGTCAGCACCGTGAAGCGTTCGTCCGCATTGCCGGACATCCCGACCTCGCTGGAGCTCGGCTTCGCCAACTCCGACTACTCATTCTGGATGGGCCTGCTGGTCGCGAAGAAGACGCCCCCTGCCATCGTCGAGAAGCTGCGCGTGGAAACCGAGCGCGTGCTGAAACTTCCCGAAGTCCAGTCGAAGTTCAAGCCGCAGGGCATCGAGCCCATGCCGCTGACGCCGGCCCAGTTCGACGCGCTGATCAAGAAAGAGGTCGACGCCAATATCGCGCTGGTGAAGGCCGCAGGCCTGAAGTTCAACTAAGGCCAAGACCGAGACGACGAACGGGACGATGGAAAGCCTGCTGCCGCTCGCCGGGAAGGTGGCCGCGCGCCTGATCGAGCGGCGGGAAACCGTCGCCGTGGCCGAAGGCTCGGCGGGCGGGCTGATTTCCGCGGCCCTTCTCGCCGTGCCCGGCGCATCGGCCTACTTCGTCGGCGGCGCCGTGGTCTACACCGGCGCGGCGCGCCAGGCGCTCGCGGTCATCTCGGCTGACGACATGAAGGGCATCCGGCCCGCGAGCGAACCTTATGCGGCGCTGCTCGCGCGCCGCATGCGCGAGCGGCTCGGTACGACCTGGGGCATCGCCGAAGCCGGCGCTGCCGGCCCGAAGGGCAACCGCTACGGCGATCCCGCGGGCCACACCTGCATCGCCATCTCCGGACCCAATGAGATCGCCATCACGCTGCGCACCGGCAGCGGCGACCGCGTGGCCAACATGCAGGCCTTCGCACAGCGCGCGCTGGAATTGCTGGCCGAAGCGACGGGCGCCAAATAGCCGGCGCATCCCGCGCTGGCATTCGGCATTTCCTGCGCGCACCTTGAACCGCGGCGTGCCGGCAGCCATCATCGCGCCAACGTCCGACAGAGAAGGAAATTCCATGCCGTCCGACATCGACCCGCGGTCGGGCTTTCGCCTGCCGCTGCCCAATCGGGAAGACCTCGACGAGGCCGGCAAGAAAATCTACGACCGCGGCACGACGCCGGGCGCGACCATCGCCGGCCTGCAGGGTCCGGCCGGCATTCAGCTCTACACGCCGAAGGCAGCGCCATACCTGACCGCGCTCAACCGCTACCTGCGGTTCGAAACGGGCCTGTCGCCGCAGGTGCGCGAGGTCGCGATCCTCGCCACGGCGCGCGAGATGGACAGCCAGTTCGAATGGGTGGCGCACGAACCCGAAGCGCTGAAGGAAGGCGTGCCGCAGGCAACGATCGACGTCATCAAGTACCGCCGCGCTACCGCCAGCCTCGCCGATACCGACCGCGTCGCGATCGAACTGGCGCGGCAGGTCTGGCGCGACCACAAGGTAACGCCCGAGCTGTTCGCCGAGGGCAAGGCGCTGTTCGGGCCGAACAGGTTGCTCGACCTGGTGCTGCTGATGGGCAATTACGCCGGGACAGCCGCCCTGCTCGCCACCGTGGACATGCAATTGCACGCCGGAAAGAAACCCCTGCTGCCGATCCCGTGACCGGTGACCGGCCCCCGGTTCCGCAGTCCGTCCCCCGTGGCGGCCAGCGCGGCGGCGCCCGGCGGCCGATAAAACCGCAGTCATTTCAACAGGGTCTGCCGGCGAGGCCGCCGCGGCGCCCTGCAAATTATGTCATATTGACGCAGCGCGCCGCAGGCGGCGGATGATACTAGAATGCGATCTGCGGCCTTGCTCTACCGTGCTCGGCAGCCGCAGTGAACGCTTCGAGGGTGACGTGATCGATCGGCAGGACCTGGATTTTCCCGACGTGACCGCCGGCCATCGGGACCACGCAATCGCCGCAAAGCGGACCGATCCCGCTCGGGCGGAATTTTAGGCGCGCCAGCACCATGGATCAGATCGTCAGCCGTGACATCGCGGCGCTGTTCGCGGAACGCGAGAGCGAACGCTTTGCCATGCACAGCCACCATCTCAACGAGCAGATGGTGCGCGTGCTGCGGACGCTCGGCTACGACGTGGGCTTCTGCCGCGGCAGCGGCCAGTATCTCTACGACCGCGACGGCCACCGCTATCTCGACCTGCTGAGCGGTTTCGGCGTGTTTGCCATCGGCCGCAATCATCCCGTGTTGCGCACTGCGCTACGGAGCATTCTGGACGCGGAACTCCCCAACCTTGTGCAGCTCGACGTGTCGACGCTTGCCGGCATCCTCGCGGAGCGGCTGCTGGCGCATGTGCCCTGCCTTGACAAGGTGTTCTTCGCCAATTCAGGCGCCGAGTCCGTCGAGGCCGCGATCAAGTTCTGCCGCGCGGCGACCGGCCGGCCCGGGCTCATCTTCTGCGACCACGCCTTCCACGGCCTGTCGCACGGCGCGCTGTCGCTGAACGGCGACGCAATTTTCCGCGACGGCTTCGAGCCGCTGCTCCCCGGCTGCGTGAAAATTCCATTCAACGACCTCGAAGCGCTGGAGCGCGCGCTGGCCAAGCGCGACGCGGCCGCCTTCATCGTCGAGCCGATCCAGGGCAAGGGCGTCAACATGCCCGCTGACGGCTATCTCAAGGCCGCAGCGGAGCTTTGCCGCAAGCACGGCACGCTGTTCGTCGCCGACGAAATCCAGACCGGGCTGGGCCGCACCGGCCGGTTCCTGGCGATCGAGCATTGGGGCGTCGAGCCCGACATGGTGCTGCTTTCGAAGTCGCTGTCGGGTGGCCACGTGCCGAGCGGCGCGGTGCTGACCCGCAAGGCGATCTTCGACAGGCTGTTCAACCGCATGGACCGCGCGGTCGTGCACGGTTCGACCTTCGCCAAGAACGACCTCGCGATGGCGGCCGGCATCGCCACGCTCGACGTGCTCGAACAGGAGCGCCTGGTCGAGCGCACCGCACGTGTCGGCGAGGCGCTGATCGGCCGGCTGCAGTCGCTGATCCCGCAATACGAACTGCTCGCCGAGGTGCGCGGCAAGGGCCTGATGATCGGCGTCGAGTTCGGAAAGCCGAGTTCCTTCAAGCTGAAGGCGTCCTGGACCGCGGTCGAGACGGCGAACAAGGGCCTGTTCTGCCAGCTCATCACCATCCCGCTGTTCAAGGACCACAGGATCCTGACCCAGGTGGCCGGCCACGGCAGCCACACCATCAAGCTCCTGCCGGCGCTGACCATCTCCGACGACGACTGCGACTGGATCGTCAACGCCTTCGACCGCACGATCGCCGACGCGCATCGCGTGCCGGGCGCAGTCTGGTCGCTGGGCAAGACGCTGATCGACCACGCCGTGCGGGCGCGGGCGGCGCGCTGACGCCCAACACCTGAACCTCCGTTCAGGTCTGCGGCCGGGAGGCCGCGGCTTGTACACAGGTCGTCAACAAATTTCCGACAAATTGGCGGCGCCTATTTGGCCCTGCCCGGATCGGGCCTAGGGTGACCGAAATTGTCCCGCGATCGGCATTGGGGCCGGCCGCATCCAGGAGACGAACATGAGGAAGTCGATTCTTGCTATCGCGGCCGGCGCAGCGCTCGCCGCCGCGACGCTCGCGCCGTC
>VGEP01000042.1 GCA_016869215.1 Alphaproteobacteria bacterium
CTTGTGGAGCGGCTCGGCGGCGTCGGCGAGCTTCTTGAGCGCGGCCGAACGCGTGCCCATGGCGTCGGCGCCGCGGCGCATGCGCTCGATGGCGTCGGCGCCGGTGCGGTCGCGTTCGCCGCCGCGGCGTGCCTCGCGGTGCTCGGCCCGGCGTTCGAATCGCTCCTTCATGCGGTCCGCACGCTGTTTGCCGAGGTCGCGCAACGCGGCCTCGACCGCGGGCCAGTGCTTCTCCTGTTCGGCGGTGAGCTTGAGCCCGGCCTTCAGCGCGGCGATGCGCGCGTCGGCGAAGGCTGCGACGTCTTCGGCGCTCGGGCGGAAACGCGGCCCGTCGCCGCGCGGCCGGTCCTGTTGTGCGAGCGCAATACCCGCACCCGCGACGGTGAGAGCGATCGCTCCCGCAGCAATTGTCTTGATCATTGTCACGCTCCAGTGGCGTTGTTGGATGATGCCAATAGTGGTGCGTGCGCCGCGCGGAGCAAGTTAAAGTTTGGTCATGACAAAGATGTAATTCGTTTCAGTACGCGCAAATATTGAACGCGCGTTCAGCGATGCGGCACGATTGTGGCTGAGACGCAAACGCCGCGCCCGAATGAGGGCGCGGCGAACGTTTCGAACGCTTGTACGCTTCAACCCGCGTCGGTCGAATGCACCCGCGCTTCGCCGACCGCGATGCCGCCCTTCTGACGGCGCACCATCAGCTTGTTGAGCGCGCCGAGATAGGCCTTCGCCGAAGCAACGAGCGTATCCGGATCGGAGCCGCGCGACGTCACCGAGCGGCCGCTCTTGTCCGAAAGCCGCACCGACACCTCGGCCTGCGCGTCGGTGCCCTCGGTCACCGCATGCACCTGGTAGAGCTCCAGCACCGCCTCGTGCGGCACCAGCGCCTTGATGCAGTTGAAGATCGCGTCCACCGGGCCGTTGCCCTCGCACTCTTCGAGCGCCACGCGGCCCTCGATGTCGAGCTTCATGGTGGCGCGCTGCGGGCCGCGGGTGCCGGCGATCACCGACAGCGAGACGAGCTTGACGCGGTCCTGCGCGTGCGCGATCTCCTCGTCAACGAGGGCTTCGATGTCCTCGTCGTAGATCTGCTTCTTGCGGTCGGCCAGCGCCTTGAAGCGAACGAAGGCGTCTTCGAGCTGGTTCGACGAGACCTTGTAGCCGAGTTCCTCGAGCTTGTGCTCGAAGGCGTGACGGCCGGAGTGCTTGCCCATCACCAGCGAGGTCTGCTTCACGCCGACCGTCTCCGGCGTCATGATTTCGTAGGTCTGGGTGTGCTTGAGCATGCCGTCCTGGTGGATACCGCTCTCGTGCGCGAACGCGTTCCGCCCGACGATCGCCTTGTTGTACTGCACCGGGAACGAGGTCGCCGCCGACACGAGCTTGGAGGCGCGCGTCAGCATCGTGGCGTCGATCCCGGTCGAATACGGCAGCACGTCGTTGCGTACTCTCATGGCCATCACGACCTCTTCGAGCGCCGCGTTGCCCGCCCGCTCGCCGATGCCGTTGATGGTGCATTCGATCTGCCGCGCGCCGGCCTTCACGCCCGCGAGCGAGTTCGCCACCGCCATGCCGAGGTCGTTGTGGCAATGCACCGAGAAGCGCGCCTGGTCGGAGTTCGGCACGCGCTCGCGCAGCATTTTCATGAGCGCGAAGTATTCCTCCGGCACGGTGTAGCCGACCGTGTCGGGAATGTTGATCGTGGTGGCGCCGGCTTTGATCGCGGCCTCCACGCAGCGGCACAGGAAATCGTGCTCGGTGCGGGTCGCGTCCTCCGCCGACCACTCGACGTCGTCGGTGTGGCTTCGCGCACGCGTCACCTGCGCGATCACCATTTCGAGGACTTCGTGCGGCTCCTTCTGGAGCTTGTACTTCATGTGCACCGGCGAGGTGGACAGGAAGGTATGGATGCGCCGGCGCTTCGCGGGCTTGATCGCTTCGGCGCAGCGGTCGATGTCCTTCGGCGCCGCGCGCGAGAGGCCGCAGATCACGGCGTTCTTGGAGCGGGTCGCGATCTCCTGGACGGCGGCGAAGTCGCCCTCCGAGGCGATCGGGAAACCGGCCTCGATGATGTCGACGCCCATGTCGTCGAGCAGCTCGGCGACTTCGAGCTTCTCTTCGTGCGTCATGGTCGCGCCCGGGCATTGTTCGCCGTCGCGCAAGGTGGTGTCGAAGATGACGACGCGGTCCTTGTCGGACTGAGCCTGCGTGGTCATGGGAATGGTCCTTTTCGCTATGCGCCCATTATACGGGCGCTCTGGGTTCCTGCTGGTTCGGAAGACCCCTGAGTGCCCAGGCGCAAGCGCCCAGCCGGCCCTCAGGGGCGGATAAGCAGCAGGAGACCGCCGAGAATGCGGGCATGAGCCGGCTGGGCCTTTTCGGCCCCCGGAGCGATCGCGCAGATGAATGGGCGCGTCGGCATTGCCAACATCCTCAAATCCGGCGGGTCCAGGATCGCAAACCGCGGTTAAGTCCGCGTTAACCCTGGCCGCTCGGATGGGCCTATGTAGCGGATGGGACGGCTGGGCCGCAAGGGTGGCTGGACGACTGCCGCGCATTGCAAGCCAACGCTCCGCTGGGCGGGGACTTGGTTTTTCGGGCGTCCCGCAAAGCCCGCCTCCCGTTTTCCGCTGCCCCTCGAAACGAGGGGATGGAGCGCCGGGAAAGCGCCCGGAGAGCCGCTATCGGGGGCTCTCCGACCGGTCTGGCGCGACCGGCCGTGCGTCTGGCGGGACGCACGGGTCCTCCGGCGAAGAGGACCCTGGGCGCCTTCCCGACGCTCCACGCGGCACGCGTTGTCGGCGGCCGCACCCTGCTCTCTCATCAAGCGCCGCGATCGACGGCGCCTTCGAAGGAGCAAGACGCAGGAATGATAAGGCCGGATTCCGGAGCGGGGATAAGTTTTTCGATCGCCACGAATTCGCAAGCGCGATCAAGACGTAGCGCGCAATTCCGGCATCACCTTTTCGACGAACAGCCCGACCGAGCGCAGCGTCTCGGAAAGCGTCATGTCGCCGAAGGTGAACTGGCCGACGAAATAGTCCGCACCGGAATCCGTCATCTGCTTGCGGATGACGTCGGTGACGGTCGCGGGCGAGCCGGCGATGCCGCGCGTATCGGCCATGATCTCGCGATAGGTCGGCGGCCGCGGATGGTTGGGCATCCGGTCGAACACCTTGAACAGGTAATAGAAGCTCTCGTACCACATCGGGTAGGCGCGCTCGGCGAGCTTGACCGCCTCGGCGTCGGTATCGGCAACCACCACAAAGCGGCCGAGGCCGAACTTCGGCATCGGGCCCGCGCGGCCGCTCTCCTTCCAGGCCGCGCGGTAGTGCTCGCTGAAGCCGCGCGTGGCTTCGACCGCGTCGAGGCTGATGACGTTCAGCCCCTGCCTGGCGCTGCGCGCCGCGCTGTCGTTGGCGTGCACGCCGTACCACAGCGGCGGGTGCGGCTTCTGGAACGGCTCCAGCGCCATCGGCACTTTGTCGTAGTTGAACAACCTGCCGCGGTGGCTCAGCTCCGGCGACGAAAGCCCTTGCGTGATGACCGCCATCGCCTCGTCGTAGATGTCGCGCGCCTCGCCCGGATCGACGCCGAACAACTCCAGTTCGATCGGCGAAGCGCCGCGGCCGAAGCCGACGTCGAGGCGGCCGCCGCTCATCTGGTCGAGCATGCAGATTTCCTCGATCATCCGCAGCGGATGATAGAGCGGCAGTGCGTAGATCATCGGGCCGAAGCGCAGCCGCTTCGTGCGCTGCGCGACCGCGGCGAGATAGACGCTCGGCGACGGCGCCATGCCGAGCGGCGTCGAATGATGCTCGGCGACGTGATAGGCGTGAAAGCCCGCGCGGTCGAACGCCTCGACGACCTGAAGCCGCTCCTCGTAATAGTCCGCGAGCGCCGAGCGGCTGCGGTCGAGATGATCGAAAACGCCGAATTCCATGGCCGCGCACGCTATACCAATGCGGCAACAAGGCAAGCTCGGGTCGAGCCGACAGCAGCGCCGCTCGTCCCCGCGAAAGCGGGAACCCAGGGGACACACGGCATTCGCCTCTGCATCTTACGCTGGGCTCCCGCTTTCGCGGAAACGAGCGGTTTGGACAGCCCGCCGATCACGCTTCGATCGTTCCCTCGGTGACGATCACCGCGTTGCCACCGACCTTTGCCTGCGCGAGCGCGCCTGAACGCATCGCCAACGACAGGTTGATCAGGCTCGGACGGCCCATCTCGTAGCCCTGCTCGATGACGAAGCCGTGCTCGCCGTCGGAAGGTCCGCCTGCTGCGAGAATGCCGGCGAACGCCGCCGCGGCCGAACCGGTCGCGGGGTCCTCGTTGACGCCCATCGCCGGCGCGAACATGCGGGCATGAAAGTGATGCGCCGGATCGGCAGTCTCCCGGCAGTAGAGGAACGCGCCGTGCGGATCGTCCGGTCCGAAGGCCGCGGCCCAGTTCGACGGATCGGGCCGCGCGCGGCGGATCGCGTCGAGGCCGCGCACCGGCACAAAGGTAAATGAGTTGCCCGCCGTCCAATTGGCCGGAGCATGGCCGTCGAAACCGACGTCGCTTGGCGCGAGCGACAGTGCCGAGGGCAGCGCCGTCGGATTGCGGACGCCGCCAAGCCGCTCCGGCAGGCGCGGCACGACGAAGCTCGCCTCGCCGCCCTCCCCGCCCGGCGCAACGGTGCAGGACACCGGGCCGATGCGCTCGGAAAGCACCAAGTCGCGCTTGCCCGCGCCGCCGTCGAGATGCGCCATCAGCACCGCGGTGCCGACGGTCGGATGACCGGCGAACGGGATTTCGCGGCCCGGCGTGAAGATGCGAAGCCTGGCGCGGTGCGCGGGATCGTCCGGCTTGAACACGAACACGGTCTCGGGATGGCCGAACTCGCGCGCGATGGTCTGCATCGCAGCGTCATCGAGTCCGCCCGGCTCCAGCACCACGGCGAGCGGATTGCCGGCGATGCGCGTCGCGGTAAACACATCGAGGGTGAAGAAGCGGCGTTTCATCGGGACCTCACACGGGTTCGGCGTGGAACATGCGGCTCGGATCGACAAGCTCGTCCTGCGCATCGATCAGCGGCATCTCTCCGGTCTCGCTGGCCCGGCTCAGCACGCCGAACACCGACGACGCGGAGCGAGACAGCGCCTCGGACGCCGAGCGCGAACGTAGATGGTGCGCAAGAAACAAGGCCGCGATGAGATCGCCCGCGCCGTTGGCGGCAACCTTGAGCCTTGGCGTGCGCAGGCGATGACGGCCCGCGGCGTCGCAGGCCAGCATGTCGACGGCATCGGGCGGCGTGTCGGCGCAGACGAGCGACGTTACCAGAACCGCCTTCGGCCCCCGCGCCCGCACGGCGTCGACGGCGGCAATTGCCTCGGACAGCGTCCGGCTCGCACGCCCGGCGATGCGGTCGAGCTCGAAATGGTTCGGCGTGACGATGCTGGCGGCGGGAACCGTACGATTGACGATGAAATCCGCTACGGCATCGGGCACGAACGCGCCCTTCGCGGAGTCGCCCATCACCGGGTCGCAACAATAAACTGCATCGGGATTGGCGCGCTTCACCTGCTCGACCGCATCGAGGATTGCCTCGCCGATCTCCGCCGTCCCCAGGTAGCCCGACAGCACCGCGTCGCAGCGCGCCAGCGCGCCGCGTTCGGAAAGGCCCTGCACCACGTCGCGGATGAGGGCTGCGTCGAACGCGCGTCCGCGGAAAGTCTCGTAGCCGGTGTGGTTGGAGAACTGCACCGTATGCACCGGCCAGACTTCCACGCCCAGCCGCTGCAAGGCGAACACGGCGGCGGAATTGCCGACGTGGCCGTAGGCCACGTGGGACTGGACGGCGAGGATGTTCATGGCACAGCGAGCGTGTCCCGGGCGCAGCGCAGCACGAAGTGGTGCGCTGCAGACCCGGGACCCCGGTTGGTCGATAAACCGGGACCCCGCGTCTGCGATGCATCGCTTCGCTGCGCTAAGCGCTGCATCGCGCGCGGGGAACGCAACTCAGCCCTCGAACAGTTCGGCGGGAACCTTAGTCCCCGCCAAGCCGCCACATCCAGCGCAATGTTGTGATTGAAGCGATCACTTGGCGAGATGGCTCACATTCCCGCCGCCTTCTTCACGAACCGGTCGTCGAAGGTCTTGCCCAGATCGACCTTGGCGTCGGCGACCTCCTTGTCGAACAGCACCAGCATCTCGTTGGCGTTTTGCATACCCTTCGGCGGGATCAGGCCGGTCCGGGAGTACATCGGACGCGAGGCGTTGAACGCGCTGATGTAGAGCGCGCGGTCGCCGATGTAATAGGCCTCGGGCACCGTCTTGGCGACGTCCTCGGCGGAGGCCTTCTCCAGCCACTTCAGCGCCTTGTAGTGCGCGTTGACGATGCGCTGCACGGTCACCGGGTTCTTCTGGATGAAATCCTGCTTGAGGTAGATCACCGCCGCCGGGTTGTTGCCGCCGAACAGCTTCTGGTTGCCTTCCTGGGTGCGGCTGTCGGCGATCACGACGATGTCGCCGTCCTGCACCAGCTTGGTGATGACCGGATCGAGATTGACGATGGCGTCGATCTCGCCGCGCTTGACGGCGGCGACCGCGGTCGGCCCCGCGCCGACACGGATGTAGGAGGCGTCGGTCGGCTTCAGGCCCGCCTTGGCCATGAGATACATGACGAAGAAATTGGTCGAGGAGCCCGGCGCGGTGACGCCGATCTTCATGCCCTTCAAATCGGCGAAGCTTTTCACCTGCGCCGCCTTGTCCTTCTTCACCGCCAGCACGATGCCGGGGAAGCGGCCGAGCTCGATCACCGCGCGGATGTCCTGGCCCTTGGCCTGCATCCGGATGGTGTGCTCGTAGGCGCCCGCCACCACATCGACCGAGCCGCCGACCAGCGACTGCAGCGACTGCGCGCCGCCGGCGAAGTCGTTGATGGTGAGCGTCAGGCCCTCGTCCTTGAAGTAGCCGAGGCGTTCCGCGAGCGTCAGCGGGAGATAGTACAGCAGCCCCTTGCCGCCGACGCCGAGCGTCAGGTTGGGCTTCTCCACCGCCTGGGCGTTGGCTGAGCCGGAGAGCGTCACGCAGAGCGCAAGCGCCCCGAACACGAACTTCACAAGCTTCATGGGTATCCTCCGAATGGCTCCCCCGCGGGGAGCCGGAATTCGCCTGGGTCCATTTATAAAACCGCCATGGCCCGGCGGCTAGGTCGTCCGCGTCTCCGCCGCAACCGGCCGCCAGACCAGCAGCCGCTTCTCAATCAGGGTCACGCAGCCGTCGATCACGATCACGAACGCCGCCAGCACGAACATCCCGGCGAACACGCCCGCGACGTCGAAAGTGCCTTCGGCCTGCTGGATGATGTAGCCCAGGCCCGCCGCCGAGCCGAGATATTCGCCCACCACCGCGCCGACCACGGCGAAGCCCACCGACGTGTGCAGCGAGGAGAACATCCACGACAGCGCCGACGGCCAGTAGACGTGCCGCATCAGCTGGCGCTCGCTCATGCCGAGCATGCGGGCGTTGGCGAGAACGGTCGGGCTGACTTCCTTGACGCCCTGATAGACGTTGAAAAACACGATGAAGAACACCAGCGTGACGCCGAGCGCGACCTTGGACCAGATGCCTAAGCCCAGCCACAGCGCGAAGATCGGCGCCAGCACGACGCGCGGCAGCGCGTTCATCATTTTTACATAGGGGTCGAAGATCGCGTTGATCAGCGGCTTGCGCGCGAACCAGAAGCCGATCAGAACGCCCGCAACCGAGCCGATCACGAAGGCGAGCGTGGCTTCCAGCAACGTGATCCAGAGGTGCTTCCAGATCGTGCCTTCCACGAACCACTTCACGATGCGCGAGGCGACGTCAGTGGGCGTCGAGAAGAAGAATGGCGGCAGCAGCTTCGCGCCGAAGATCGGAACGGTGCTGAACACGTGCCAGATCGCGATCGCAACCACGGCGACGAGCAGTTGCAGGGCGATGAGGGTCGGGCGCGACGGCATCACCCGCCCCCCGTCTGGGCGTAGCCCTTCATCACCTCGTCCTTCAGCGCCTGCCAGATTTCGCGATGCAGCTCGTGAAACGCGCGTTCGAGCTTGACCTCGGCGATGTCGCGCGGCCGCGGCAACGGCACCCGCCAGTCGCCCATGATGCGCGCCGACGGTCCGGCCGACATGATGACGACGCGGTCGGACAAGGCGATCGCCTCTTCCAGATCGTGGGTGACGAACATCACCGCCTTGCGGTCGGCGCTCCACAGTTCCAGCAGCAGGTTGCCCATGATCTGCCGGGTCTGGGCGTCGAGCGGACCGAACGGCTCGTCCATCAGCAAAATCTTCGGATCGCGGATCAGCACCTGCGCAAGTCCCACGCGCTTGCGCTGCCCGCCGGACAGCATATGCGGATAGCGTTCGGCAAATGCGCCGAGCCCCACGCGCGTGAGCCAGTCCTGCGCGCGATACCGCGCCTCGGTGCGCGGCGTGCCCGCGACCTCAAGCCCGATGGCGACGTTCTCCAGCGCGGTCTTCCAGGGAAACAGCGCCTCCTGCTGGAACAGGTAGCCGGCCTGCCCGTTGAGTCCGTCGAGACCCGCGCCGAAAATTTCCGCGCGCCCGTGCGAGGGCGGGAACAGCCCGGCGGCGACGTTGAGCAGCGTGGTCTTGCCGCAGCCAGTCGGGCCGACGATGGCGACGAATTCGCCGTCTTCGACGTTGAGCGTGGCGCTCTGGACCGCCTCGTAGGCGCCGCCGTCGGCGAGACGAAACGCGATGCTGACTTCGCTCAGTGCAACGGCGGCTGTCTCGCCCATCTCGCCTTCCTCTCGCCAGTGGAGCGGATTTGACATTCGCTATTCAAATCGACGCAAATTCGCGAAGCGAATGTCAAATCCACACTCCACTGGTATCTATACTTGCCAGCGGTTCTTTGATTCCAACATTCGCAACCGCGCGTGCTGCAACGGGAGGCGAATGTTATAATCGGACCACCGGGCATCTAGCGGGATTACAAACCCTTGATCAACCCGGCGTCGATCAACAGCCGGTTGAAGCGGCGCGCCTCCGCGCCGCCCGCGCAGGAATAGAACAGGCCGTAGCAGCGGTTGAATATTCGCTTCTGCTCGCGGAACGACGGATCGAGCGGGACGCCCGCCGCCTCCTGGATGACGATGGGCAGATAGGCCGCGTCGAGCTTGGCGGCCGCCGACGACAGGTCGGGCGGCTTATGATTGATCGCATCGATCGCATAGTAGGTCGTGAAGTAGCGCGGATCGTAGATCCTGATCCGGCGTGCGGTCGTCTCCTCGTCCGCCGCCGGATCGATCACCTTGGCGGAGATCGTCGGCTGGTGGTCGCCGAACCGAACGATCAGGAACGGTTCGCCCGGGAACTCGCGCTTGAGCCGCTCGACGAACGCACGATAGTCCCTCGCGCGCATGGTCTGGCGGCGAATGTATTCGTCGACGTCGGATTCGTTGCCGAGCGGACGCCAATCCGGCGTCAGGTCGGGCCGATATGTCGTGTACCAGGGAAAGTGATTGGCAACCGTGTAGACGAACAGGAACAGCGGATTGTCGCCGCGCTCGCGGCGGATCAGGTCGGCGGCACGGTCGTAGAAGAACGAATCCGGCTCGACGTCGCCCATGCCGAGCTGGCGGTAGTCGATCATGCGCTCCACGCCGGTTCCGGCCTGGAAGCGGCCCGCGCTCAGGAACGCGTTGTGCGCGGGATAGAGCGTGAAGGTCCGGTAGCCGCAATGCCGCAGCGCCTTGGGCAGGCCGCGCTGCACGCGGCCGGCGGCGATGCGCGTGACGAAATACTGGTTGCGGCCGAACGAGCGCGTCGAAAGCCCGGTCAGCACGTTGTACTCGGCGTACCACGTCGGCCCGCCGGTGCTCTCCACCAGCAGCGACCGGCGCTTGCCGTCGAGCGATTCGAAGTGGCGCTTGTAGTCCGCGGGCAGCTTCACGCCGGGCGCCGCGGACATGTCGAAGCTCGACTCGTCGAGCACCATCACGATATGCGGGCGCTTGCCGGCCGCAACGCAAGGCTCGGCCTCCGCCTGCAGGCGGCCGACCGCTTCCGCATCCGACTCAAGCCAGCCGTTCGTCACCAGCCCGGACATCGCGGCCACACCCGAACGCGCAAATTTCGAGACGTGGTTGGCGCTGACGAAGTTCTCCCACTCCTCCTCCGGGTTGGCGAACGACAGCCCGACGATGCCCACGAGGCACATCGAGCCCGCAAGCGCCGAGCGCATGCGCAGCGCCCGGAACGGATCGAGCCACCACATCAGGACAGCCGCGGCGGCGGCGAGCGCCGCGCCGATCAGCACCGTCGTGCGCAGGCCCGGGAAGATTCCGAACAGGTAAGAGACCGTGTCGGGATCGACGATCAGAATGTCGAAGAAGTTGAGCGTCAGCCAGACCACCGAGAACTTGAACTGCGACAGCGCGATAACGAGCTGGATCAGCGCCAGCGACAACGCCGCCGAAATCGCCGGCCGGCGCAGCAGAAACAGGAACGCGCCGTTGAGAAAGCCCCAGACCAGCAGATAGACGACTTGGGTGTACCAGCGGTTCTCGGTCCAGAACATGGTGAGCAGCGCCGCGGCGTGCAGCACGAGCACGAACGCGACGCCGGGCCAGCGCGAACTAGCGCGCGGCGGCGTGACGGCGACTTTGACGGCGGTTTCGCTCATCAGAGCCGCTTGATCAGGCCGGCGTCGATCAGCAGCCGGTTGAAGCGCCGCGCCTCGGCCCCGTCGCCGCAGCGGTAGAACAGGCCGTTGCAGCGATTGAGGATGCGCCGCTGCTCTGCGAACGACGGGTCGAGCGGCAGGCCGGCGGCCTCCAGCACGACCAGCGGCAGATAAGGCGCGTCGAGCACGTCGAGCGCCGACGAAAGATCGGCGGGGCGCGTGTTGATGCCCTCAACGGCGTAGTAGGTGGAAAGGTATCGAGGGTCGGCCTCGGCGATGCGCCGCGCCAGGACCGAGTCGTCGAGCGCGGGATCGACCAGCCGCTTGGCGAAGCTCGGTTGATGGTCGCCGAAGCGCACGATCAGAATCGGATCGTTCGGCAGGTCGCGCTTGAGGCGGTCGACGAAGGCGCGATAGTCGCGCGCGCTCATCGCCTGGCGGCGGATGTATTCGTCGACCTCAAGGGGATTGCCGGTGTCGCGCCAGTCCGGCGTGAGCTCCGGACGGAAACGGAAGTTCCACGGGAAGTGGTTCGCAGTCGTGTAGACGAACAGGAACAGCGGCTGCTCGCCGCGCTCGCGTTCGATCAGGCGCGCGGCCGCATCGTAGAAGAAGCTGTCGGGCTCCACGCCCTGCGCGCCGAGCGAACGCGAGTCGAGGAAGGTCTGGATGCCTGACGTGGTCTGGAAGCCGCGGGCGTTGGCGAACGCGCCCAGCATCGGATAGAGACTGAAGGTGCGGTAGCCGCAGTCCGCGAGCGCGCGCGGCAGGCCGCGTTCGACGCGGTCGGTGGCAATGCGCGTGACGAAGTCGGCGAACCGGCCGTAGGACCGCACCGACAAGCCCGCCAGCACGTTGTATTCGGTGTACCAGCTCGGGCCGCCCGCGACTTCGACCAGCAGCGTGCGCTGCCGCCCGTCGAACGAACGGAAATGATCCTTGTAGCCCGGCGGAAGCTTGACGCCCGGCAGCGCGCTGGCGTCGAAGCTCGACTCGTCGAACACCATGACGATGTGCGGCGGCCGCGCCGCCGGCCGGCAGACATGGCCCGCCGCCAGCCGTTCGGCCGCCGACGCATCGGACTCCAGATAGCCGCGCGTGAACAGATCGAGCGTGCCGGTAACGCCGGAGCGCGCGAACTTTGAGACGTAGTTGCCGCTGTAGAAATCGTCATAGAGATCGCCCGGCACCGCAAGCGACAGCGTGGCAAGCGCGACGAGGCAGCCGCTTGCGCCCGCAAGCGATGTGCGCAGCCGCACGCGAAACGGATCGAGCCGCCACAGCACCGCAAGCGCCAGCGCGACCAGCGCCGCCGCCCCGGCGACGATCCAGACAAGGTGCGGGTAGATCGTGAACAGGAACGCGGTCGTGTCGGGATCGATCAGGATGAGATCGAGGAAGTTGACGGTCATCAGCAGCGAGTCGTGCTTGAAGCGCGACAGCAGGATCAGGATGACGATCAGCAACAGCGACAGCGCCGCCGCCGCAGCGGGCCGGCGCAGCAGGATCAGCCAGGCGAAATTGAAGAGCCCCCAGGCGAGGACGAACGCGAGCCGCGACACCAGGTCGATTTCGGACCAGAGCAGGATTGCAAGCGCGGCAAAGTGGAGAACGCCGGCCAAGCCCCAGGCCAAACGGGAGCGCTCGCCCGGAAGGGTCGAAACACGGTTGAGAAAGGCAAGCGCGGGCGGCATGACACGGGTGCCGCGCCCGGATGTTGACTCGAGACGGCCGGCGGCGGCCCGAGGTCATATTTCTGTAATAAAAGTGTCATGACAAGGGCCGTGCGGCCCGGCAGCCCGGATTGCATGCCCGTTCAATGGGCACGCCGGATGGAAGCCACCCTGGCCCACCGGCGCGCCCGCCAGCCCCAGCCTTCGACCCGCGGTTCCATGGCGGACGCGGAGACGGGGGTGGCGCGGCCACCTCCGCCCGCCCCCGCACTCGACCCGAATGTTCTGCGAAAAGCCGATCAGTTCCGGCTCTTGTCCATCAGCGCCCGCTGCTTGATCCCACAGGGCTCGCGTCAGCGAGCCCGTCAAAGGCCAGACTGTCCCGGATCAGTTCCGGCTCTTGTCGACCAGCGCCCGCTGCTTGATCCAGGGCATCATTTCGCGGAGCTTGGCACCGACCTGCTCGGCCGGATGCTCGGCGAGCTTGGCGCGCGTCGCCTTGAACGAGGTCTGGTTGACCCGGTTCTCCAGCATCCAGTCGCGGGTGAAGCGGCCGGACTGGATGTCGGCGAGGATGCGCTTCATCTCGGCGCGGGTCTCGGCCGTGATGACGCGCGGGCCGGAGACGTATTCGCCGTACTCGGCGGTGTTCGACACCGAGTAGTTCATGTTGGCGATGCCGCCCTCGTAGATCAGGTCCACGATCAGCTTCATCTCGTGGATGCACTCGAAGTAGGCCATCTCCGGCGCGTAGCCGGCGTCGCACAGTGTGTCGAAGCCCGCCTTCATCAACTCGACCACGCCGCCGCACAGCACCGCCTGCTCGCCGAACAGGTCGGTCTCGCACTCTTCCTTGAACGTGGTCTCGATGATGCCGGCGCGGCCGCCGCCGATGGCGGAGGCGTAAGAGAGGCCGAGGTCGTGCGCGTTGCCGGAAGCGTCCTGATGGATCGCGAGCAGGCACGGCACGCCGGCGCCGCGCTGATACTCCGAGCGCACGGTGTGGCCCGGGCCCTTCGGCGCCACCATCAGCACGTCGATGCCCTTGCCTGGCTCGATCAGGTTGAAGTGCACGTTGAGGCCGTGCGCGAACATGATCGCGGCGCCCTCCTTGATGTTCCTGGCTATGTGGTCGCGGTAGATTTCGGACTGCAGCTCGTCGGGGGTGAGCATCATCATCACGTCGGCCCACTTCGCCGCGTCCGCGACCTCCATGACCTTGAGCTTCTCGCCCTCGGCCTTCTTCACGCCGGCCGACGACTTGCGCAGCGCCACCGCGACGTCCTTGACGCCCGAGTCGCGCAAGTTGAGCGCATGGGCGTGGCCCTGGCTGCCGTAGCCGATGATGGCGACCTTCTTGCCCTTGATCAGGTTCAGGTCGGCGTCGCGGTCGTAGTAAACACGCATGATCGTTCGTTCCTCGTTTGGGCCGCCGGCCGGCGGCCCGCCCCGGTCACTGAAGTCCCCCGCCCGGCCGGTCCCGGACCCTGTCGATTGCCGCGTTGCTTCTAGGGCGGCGGCGGCGGCGGGACAAGCCTGAAGTCCTGCGGAAACCGGGCCAATCAGGCCGCCGGGGGATTGCCGGACGCCTCCCGCCGGGAGGATAATGAATCATTGCACTAACCGACGGATTTCGGGGCAGGATGCTATGAACCGGTGGCTCGGCGCGATCGCGCTTGCGGCTTGGGCCGCGGCGGTTTCCCCTGCATTCGCCGACCTGGTCGACGACTGCTACGCAGCGGGCCAGGACGATCCGGACAAGACCATCGCGATCTGCACGCGCGCCATCAATCAGGTCAAGACGACCAACACCCGGATGGCGACCGCCTACAACAACCGCGGCCACGCCAAGATCTACAAGCGCGACTTCGACGGCGCGAAGACCGACATCGAGCGCGCGATCAGGCTCAATCCGAAGAACCAGTACGCCTACGACAACCTCGGCGACATGTGGCGCGAGAAGGGCGATTTCGACCAGGCCGTCGTCGCCTACAACCACGCCATCCGCATCGACGGAACGTTCCTTGCCGCCTACATCAACCGCGGCATGACCTTCGAGCGCATGGGCAACCTCCGCAGCGCACGCGCCGACTTTCAGGCGGTGCTCGACGCATCCGGTCAGGACCGCGAAATAGACCGGTGGGCCAAGGACGAGGCCAGGAAGGCGCTGGAGCGGCTGGACAAGAAATAGCGCGCCGCGGCGCATCCCGGTTTGCGCCGCTACAGCACCATCGGAACGATGCTGGCCACCAGCAGCAGCGCCATGACGGCGTTGAACACCCGTGCATGCCGCGGATCGCGCAGCAGCCCGCTCACCACGGTGCCGAAGCCGGTCCAGATCACGACCGAGATCACAGTGGCAAGCGTGAACACCACGAGGATGATCGCGGTGTCCAGCGCCGCGGACTCAGGCCGCAGGAACAGCGCGACGCCGCCGACCGACGCCAGCACACCCTTCGGGTTGACCCACTGGAAGGCGGCGGCCTGAAGGAACGTCAGCGGCCGCCCGCCCTCGCCTTCCGCGCTGCGCGGCTGGCCGGCGTTGGCGATCTTCCAGGCGAGCCACAGCATGTAGGCCGCGCCCGCGACCTTGAGCGCGACGTGAATAGCCGGATAGGCCGCGAGCAGCAGTCCCAGACCGGCGCAGGCCGCACCGAGCAGCACGGCAAAGCCCACGACCACGCCCGACATGTGCGGCACCGAGCGCGCAAAACCGAAGTTCACGCCCGACGCGGTCAGCATGATGTTGTTCGGTCCGGGCGTGCACGCCATCGCGAGCGCGAACGCGGTCATCGGAACGACGAGGTCCACTGGACGGCTTTACATTCCCTCGGGACCGCGCGAAATCGCGACGATCCCGGTGCGCGACACTTCGACGAGGCCGAGCGGCAGCATCAGGTTGATGAAGCTCTCGATCTTTTCGCTTGCGCCGGTAATTTCGAAGATGAAACTCTCGGTGCCGGCGTCGATGACGCGGGCGCGGAATGCGTCGGCAAGCCGCAGCGCCTCGACCCGCGGCTCACCCTTGCCCGCGACCTTGACCATCGCAAGCTCCCGCTGGATCGCCGGACCGGACACCGTCATGTCCACCACGCGATGTACCGGCACCAGGCGTTCGAGCTGGTTCTTGATCTGCTCGATCACCATCGGCGTGCCGCGCGTAACGATGGTGATGCGCGACAGGTGCTTCTGGTGTTCGGTCTCCGACACGGTGAGCGAGTCGATGTTGTAGCCGCGGCCCGAGAACAGGCCGATGACGCGCGCCAGCACGCCGGGCTCGTTGTCGACGATGACCGACAGGGTGCGGGTCTCGATGCCTTGCGCCGTGGGCGCCGCGGGGTAGTGGGAGGTGGAACTCACGCAACTTGCTCCGTCTTCCCCTCTCCCCTCGAGGGAGAGGGTGGCGCCGAACGAAGTGAGGCGCCGGGTGAGGGGTATTACACCAGCATCTTGCCTTCTTCGGTGATGGCGTCCTCGACGCTCTCGCCGCTGTCGCCCAGCAGCATCTCGTTGTGGGCGCGGCCGGACGGGATCATCGGGAAGCAGTTCTCGTTCTGGTCGACCACGCAATCGAAGATCACCGGCCGGTCGACCTTGATCATTTCCCCGATCGCACCGTCGAGATCGCCCGGCTTCTCGCAGCGGATGCCGACCGCGTGATAGGCCTCCGCGAGCTTGACGAAGTCCGGCAGCGAATGGGTGTAGCTCTCGGCGTAGCGGCCGCCGTGCAGCAATTCCTGCCACTGCCGCACCATGCCCATGTACTGGTTGTTGAGCACGAAGATCTTGACCGGCAGGCGATGCTGCACCGCCGTCGACATCTCCTGCATGTTCATCAGCACCGACGCTTCGCCGGCGATGTCGACCACCAGCGACTTCAGATGCGCAAGCTGAACGCCGATCGCGGCCGGCAGGCCGTAGCCCATGGTGCCGAGGCCGCCGGAGGTCATCCAGCGGTTCGGCTCCTGGAAGCCGTAGAACTGCGCCGCCCACATCTGGTGCTGACCGACTTCGGTGGTGATGTAGGTGTCGCGGTCCTTGGTCAGCTCGTAGAGCCGCTGGATGGCGTATTGCGGCTTGATGATCTTGTCGGAGTTCCGATAAGCGAGCGACTTGCGGGCGCGCCACTTCTCGATCTGCTTCCACCACTCACCCATGGCCTTCTTGTCGGCCTGCACGCCACCCGCGCGCCACAGCCGCACCATGTCTTCGAGCACATGCGCGCAGTCGCCGATGATCGGCACGTCGACCTTGACGTTCTTGTTGATCGACGACGGATCGATGTCGACATGGATCTTGGTCGAGCCCGGCGAAAACGCGTCGAGCCGCCCGGTGATGCGGTCGTCGAAACGCGCACCGATGCAGATCATCAGGTCGCAATCGTGCATCGCCCAATTGGCTTCCCAGGTGCCGTGCATGCCGAGCATGCCGAGCCACTGCGGATCGGATGCTTGATAGGCGCCCAGGCCCATCAGCGTGGAGGTGATGGGAAAGCCGGTGAGCTTGACCAGCTCGCGCAGCAGCGTGCTGGCGTTCGGGCCGGAGTTGACGATGCCGCCGCCGGTGTAGAACAGCGGGCGCTTGGCGCGCGCCATCAGCTCGACCGCTTGCTTGATGCGGTTGAGATCGCCTTTGAGCTTCGGACGATAGCCCTGGTGCGCGAACTCCCTGGGCTTCGAATAGGTGCCCTTGGCGAACTGGATGTCCTTGGGGATGTCGACCACCACCGGACCGGGCCTGCCGCTCGCGGCGATATGGAACGCCTCGTGCAGCACGCGCGGCAGCTCGTCGATGCTCTTCACCAGATAATTGTGCTTGGTGCAGGGCCGCGTGATGCCGACGGTGTCGCACTCCTGGAACGCGTCGTTGCCGATCAGATGCGTCGGCACCTGGCCGGTAATGACCACGACCGGAATCGAGTCGCAGAGCGCATCGGTCAGGCCGGTGACCGCGTTGGTCGCGCCGGGCCCCGACGTCACCAGCACGCAGCCGACCTTGCCGGTCGAGCGCGCGTAGCCTTCGGCGGCATGGACCGCGCCCTGCTCGTGGCGCACCAGGATGTGCCGCACCTTCTCCTGCTGGAAGATCGCGTCGTAGATCGGCAGCACCGCGCCGCCCGGATAGCCGAAGACGTGCTGCACGCCCTGATCGGCGAGCGCTTCGATCACCATTTCGGCGCCGGTCATGTCCTTGCTCATGGTCCGCTCCACACTCGAATTCGCCCCCGGTCCAGCCGACCTCCGGGCATGAAAAAAGGGCCCGAAAGCCCTGGATCGCGCACCGCCTGCTCGCAGGTTGGGCCTAGCCACCCGCGGCGGTGCGCGTCCTTACGACGACCGGAAGTCGAGCAATAAAATTACACATCTTCGATCCTCAACGGCATTTCGTTGCGCGGTATATACGGGTTGGACGGGTGCCGGTCAAGCCGAATTCTCGGAAACGGCGTCCAAAGCCATGGCTTCGCCCGCTTCGGGCTCGACCCACCTCCAGCCCGGCATCTGGTTTCGGAACCAGGTGACCTGCCGTTTGGTGTAGTGCCGGGTGTCGCGCTTGCCGCCCTCCGCCGCCTCGGCGAGCGAAATCTCGCCGCGAAGGTGCCGGATCAGCCACGGAACGCCGTGCGCCTTCATCGCCGGCAGCATCGGATCGAGGTTGCGGGCGGCGAGCGCCCGCACCTCCTCCAGCGCGCCCTCGGCCAGCATGGCGTCGAACCGCACGCCGATGCGGCGCGCCAGCTCGGCGCGGTCCACCTGCAGGAACAGCTTTACGGCGCGGTCGGGATCGAGGATCGCAGGCATGCCGTCGCGGTGCCAGTCGGCGAGCGAGCGGCCGGTGGCTTCCAGCACCTCCAGCGCGCGCGCGATCCGCATGCGGTCGCCGGGGCGAAGCCGCTCGGCCACCGCTGGATCGCGGCGCATTAGCTCGGCGTGCAGCGCTTCGGAACCCTCGGCATCGCAGCGCGCGCGGACCGTGGCCCTGATCTCGGGCGGCGTCGGCGGAACATGCGACAGCCCCTGCGTCAGCGCCTTGAAATAGAGCCCGGTGCCGCCAACGAGGATCGGCAACCGCCCCGCTGCCGCGACGTCGGTCAGCGCCGCCCGCGCGTCCTCGCACCAGCGCCCGACGGAATAGTTCACCGCCGCATCGACATGGCCATACAGGAGATGCGGCACGCGCGCTTCGTCCGCGGGCGTGGGCCGCGCGGTGATGATGCGCAGATCGCGATAGATCTGCATGGAATCGGCGTTGACGATCGTGCCGTTCAGACGCTCGGCCAGCCGCAGCGCGAGCGCGGACTTGCCGCTCGCGGTCGGGCCTGCGATCAGAATGGTCTTCAAAAGAACCTGCCGCCCGCGTCACTTGCGCAGATTGCGCTGAACCTCGCTGAACGTAGGCAGGCTGGGATCGGGACGCAACGGTCTCAACGTCAGGGTCAACGGCTCGCGCCGTTCCGCTGCGATCCGCACCCCCGCGCGCTCGAGCGGCGGCATCGTGTTGCCGAACACGCGGCTGCGCGACAGCGTGAGATCGCCGATCCCGGTGTTTTCGTCGACCGCTTCGGGCGCCTTCCAGGTCGACCAGCGGTCGGCCTCGGTGGAATTGGCACCGACGCCGTCGCCGCTGCGGTACGCCATTGCGACGTTGAGCGAGCCCGGATAGTTGCCGAGTTTCGCCGCGGCGAGATGCCAGCGGAATGCCTCACGCGAGTCGCGCCGCCCGGTCAGCCCGTGCAGGTACAGCTGGCCCAGATTGTTCATGGCGGGTGCAAATCCGCGCTCGGCTGATTTGCGGTACCATGTCTCGGCGGCGAGAAAATTGGCGTAGGTCATTCGCGGCTCGCTGCCGGACGCGCCTCCTGCGCGGCGATGATCGGCGATGCCGCGGATCATCGCCTGAATGTCGTCCCGGCCGTCCTGCTCGTACATCCATCCGAGGTGGAACATCGCCGGCGGATCGCCCGCGGCGGCCGCAAGCGCGTACCAGTGCCTGGCGCGCGGCAGGTTTTCCTTCATCGACCAGACGTGCCCCATGCCGCGCATGCGCACCGCGCACCGTGGCGTGACGGTGCCGCAGGTCCACTCGATGGTCTTTTCCGTCAGCGCCGGCGATGTCATGAACGCAACGCCGGCCCCGCCGAGCACGACGACAACACCGGCTATCGCGATCAGCGCCTTGTGCACGACCGGGCTCCATTCCAACCCCAAACCGCTAGCAAGCCGGTGCTAATGCATGGTGAAGCGGACGGCGAAAACTCGATGCATCGTCCGTTCGGACCGGAGAGAGTGCCGAAAGTGCGACCGCGTTGTGTAGAAATCAGCAGCCGGCGAGCCGTCTGAAGGATTCGCCGTCGAGTTCGACAATCCGCGCGTCCTCGTCGCGCGCGCCGAGCGAGCGGTAGAAGGCCCGCGCCGGCGCGTTGGCGGCATAGACGCCAGTCCAGAGAAACGTGCCGCCGCGCTTGGCCGTCTCGGTGGCGACCGCAGCCACCAGGCGGCGGCCAAGGCCCGCCCGTTGCAGCGCCGAGACGACATAAAGATCGTTGAGATAGCCGCCGGTCTCCGCGGTATCCGAATTGTAGAAGCGCGAGAACATCGCGTAGCCGACAGCCTCACCGCTCTTCTCCGCCACGACGAACCGCACCACGGGATCGCCGCCGAAGCCGTCGCGCAGTACGGTCTCAGCGCTGTGCACGTTGCCCGCCCCACCCTGGTCGCGGTCGAGCGCGTTGGCGAGTTCCGCCAATGCCACCGCATCCTCGGACCGCGCGGGCCTGATGGCGATGACATCCGGGAGGGTCACGGGCGCTATCCTCGGTTCGGCCTGAAATTCTACCGAAACGCGCCGCCCGCCGGAACGTGCTGCACATATTGAACGCGCGCGCCGCGCCCACTAAACCACTCTCCTGACCTCGCACCGGGAGCCGAAATTGTCCCTGATCCAGCCCTTCCGCGCGCTGCGCCCGGCCTCGGGCCGCGCGGCCGAAATCCTCGCGCCTCCTTACGATGTTCTCTCCAGCGCCGAGGCGCGCGAACGCGCGAACGGCAAGCCCTGGAGCTTCCTGCACATCTCAAAGCCCGAGATCGACCTGGATCCCAAGATCGACCCCTACGACCGGGCTGTTTACGCGAAAGCCGCGGAGAACCTGGACCGCATGGTCAAGGCCGGCGTGCTGATCCGCGACGCCGCGCCCTGCTACTACGTCTACCGGCTGACGCGGCAGGGCCGCTCGCAGACCGGCATCGCCGCGGTCGGCTCGGTCGCCGACTACGACAAGAACCGTATCCGCCGGCACGAGCTGACCACGCCCGTGAAGGAGGACGACCGCGTGCGCCAGATCGAGGCGGTCAACGCCCAGACCGGCCCGGTGATGGCGGCCTACGCCGACAACCCGGCCGTCGACGGCGCGCTGACGCAGGCCGCGCTCGCCGAACCCGACGTCGACGTCATTGCCGACGACGGCGTGCGGCATCAGATGTGGGTGGTCAACGAGCCGGCGACCGTCACTGCGCTGACGCACGCGTTCGAGGCGATGCCCGCGATTTACATCGCCGACGGCCATCACCGCTCGGCGGCGGCCTCGCGCGTCGCGAAAGCCCGCGGCGGCATGACCGGCTCGCACGGCCATTTCCTGATCGTGGTGTTCCCGCAGAGCCAGATGACGATTCTGGACTACAACCGCGTGGTCCGCGATCTGAACGGCCGCGACCCCGACGCGCTGCTCGCAGAGCTGAAGAAGAGCTTCACCGTCGCCAGGTCCGACAAGCCGGTGCGGCCGTCGCACTCCGGCGAATTCGGCCTGTACGTCGCGGGCCGCTGGCACCGCCTCACCGTCGATCCGAAGCTCGTTCCGGCCGACCCCATCGGCCGCCTGCCGGTGACGCTGCATGCGCGCCACGTGCTGGAGCCGCTGTTCGGCATCAAGGATCAGCGCACCGACAAGCGCATCGACTTCGTCGGCGGCGCGCGCGGCCTCGAAGGGCTGGAAGCGCGGGTGAAGTCCGGGGAGATGGCCTGCGCATTTGCGCTCTATCCGACGCAGATGAGCGACCTGATGGCGGTGGCGGACGCAAGCCTGATCATGCCGCCGAAGTCGACCTGGTTCGAGCCGAAGCTTGCGGACGGCATGGTCAGCCACATGCTGGATTGAAGCCGCGTCCGCTGCGGCACAAACGTCATCGCCCGGCGCGGCCGCGCGACGCGCTTACGCTCTTCACGTCCGTCTTGCTGAAATCGTCCCCGATATACAGCAGCGTGCATCGATGGTCTTTTGCCGCGTCGTAGGCAAAGCAGTCACCGAAATTGAGCCCTGCCGCGTGCGCCCCCTTGCCCCAGCGCATGTAGGCCGTGGCCATTCGGCGGGCCGCAGCAGGCGTAACGCTGACGACAGTCATGCCGTAGCCCTCGATCAGCTTCGCCATCTCCTCGGCGATGTTGCGGCGCGCGGCGACGATCAGCGACTCGGCCATCGTGCCCGCGGAAATGACGATCTCCCGCTCACTTTCCATGACGGCGATGCAACCGTCCGCCTCCGGCTCGTCGAGCAGGATCGCCATCAGCGCAGACGTATCGACCGCGATCACTTTGGCAGCCCATCGTCGCCATAAAGGAAATCCTGGCTCCGAGCCGCGCCCGAACCGGCTGTCGCTTTGGCGCGAGCCGACGCGCGCAGTTCATCGAGCAGCCGCCGCCGGGAGCTTGCATCGACGGCCGGCGCGATCGGCACAAGCCGCACCGAAGGATGCCCATGACGGGTCAGGATGACTTCGTCGCCCGCTTCCGCGCGGCGCACGAGTTCGGTCAATTGGGCCTTTGCCTCAGACACGGGGATTCGCATGATCGGTCTCGCCGATTTGAACCAATATATAGTTCATAATATAGACCAATATATGGTTCATATCAAGGAGCGCCTGCGGGAGGCCGGCCCGCCGCCCATTGCGGCAAACACCGCATGGGTCGCACCCGGCAAACAAAAAGGCGGCCTTGCGGGCCGCCCTTCATCCCTCCAAGTGTCCCGCCGGTCAGTTGATCGGCAGCGCCACGAACAGCATATCGCCTTCCGACGTCGCGACCAGCAGCAGCGCGGTCTTCTTGCCGGCCGTCTTAAGCTGCTCCACGCGGCGCAGCACGTCGGTGGCCTGCGAAACCTGCTCCTGCTCGATGGCGACGATCACGCTGCCCGCCACCAGCCGCTTGTCGGCCGCGACCGAGGCCGCGTCCACGCCGGTGACGACCACGCCCTTGATCGAGTCCTTGATCTTGTAGCGCTTGCGCAGATCGTCGGTCATGTTGGCGAGCTGAAGGCCGAGCGACTTCTGCACGACCGACTTCTCCTCCGGCTGCGGCTTGGTGATCGCCGCGGGCTTCGGCTTCTCGCCGTCGTCAAGCCGGCCGAGCGTGACCTTTTTGGTCTCTTCCTTGCCCTTGCGGACGACGACCACGTCGACGGCCTTGCCGACCGGCGTATCCGCCACGATGCGGGGAAGATCGCGCATCTCCTTGATGTCCTTGCCGTCGAACTTCACGATCACGTCGCCGGCTTCGATGCCAGCCGGCTTCGCCGGGCCCTTGTCGTCGATGCCTGCGACCAGCGCACCGCGCGCCGGCTTGATGCTGAGGCTCTCGGCGATCTCGTCGGTGACCTGCTGGATCTTCACGCCGAGCCAGCCGCGACGAGCCTCGCCGAACTCGCGAAGCTGGCCGACCACCGCATGGGCGAGGTTCGACGGCACGGCGAAACCGATACCGATCGAGCCGCCCGACGGCGAGATGATCGCGGTGTTCACGCCGATCACCTCGCCATCGAGATTGAACAGCGGCCCGCCCGAGTTGCCGCGGTTAATCGCGGCGTCGGTCTGGATGTAGTTGTCGTAAGGGCCGGAATTGATGTCGCGGTTGCGCGCCGAGACGATGCCAGCGGTAACCGAACCGCCGAGGCTGAACGGATTGCCGATCGCGACCACCCACTCGCCGAGCCTGATCTTGTCGGAATTGCCGAACTTCACCGCCTTGAGCGGCTTCGGCGGCTTCACGCGCAGCACGGCGAGATCGGTCTTCTGATCGCGGCCGACCACCTCGGCCTTCAGCCGCGAGCTGTCGGTGAAGACGACGGTGATTTCGTCCGCGTCGGCGATCACGTGGTTGTTCGTCACCACGAGGCCCGCCGGATCGATGACGAATCCCGAGCCGAGCGAGTTGACGCGCCGCGGGGTGCGGTTCGGCGCCTGATTTTCGCCTTGCCCGCGGCGGTTCTTGAAGAACTCCTCGAAGAATTCCTCGAACGGCGAGCCCGGCGGCAGTTGCGGCGTCGGCGAAGCGGTCGCCGCGACCTTCTGCGATGTCGAGATATTCACCACCGCCTCGATCACCATCTCGGCAACGTCGGCGATCTTCTCCGGGCCGCGCGCGGAAGCAGGCGCAGACAGGACCGGGATCGCGAGAGCGGCGGCGGCGACAGCGGTCAACGCCGGCCGGCGGATCGTGCGCGCAAGAGCAAGGGACAGGCGGGCCATGGCCTTCGATTCTCCTGAAAAGAGTGCTCGGCAAGACACTGCATCCGCGGATGTGGGGATGCAAGACACGTTCCGGCGACCGCGAATGAAGCTTTGGATTAGGGCGGAAAAGCGGCCCATTGATTTGGGTTAACCTCGCACCAGCCAGACCAGCACAACACCGATCACCGCGGAAATAATCCCGACGACCCGCAGCGCGCCATCGGGCGTCTCCGATACGTGGTTCATCGCCCGCCGAACCATCGCGGGAAAGGCGGCAAACAGGATTCCCTCGATGGCGAACACCAGACCGATCGCAACCACAAAATCGGCCATCGCCGCCAACCGTCGTTCAGGACCGCCGGCTGGCGGCGGTCGTCACCTCGGAGCCGCCGGCGCCGCCGGCGCGGGGGTCCCGGTCCTGCCGGACGGATTGACGAAGTAGCGGAAGAAATCGGAATCCGGCTGCAGCACCATGCGGGTGGCGTTCTGGCCGAGCCCCGCCTCGTAGGCCTGCATGGAGCGGTAGAAGGAGAAGAAGTCGGGGTCCTTGTTGAACGCCTCCGCGAAGATGCGGTTGCGTTCGCCATCGCCCTCGCCGCGGGTCTGCTCGGCCTTGGATTGCGCCTCGGCGAGCAGGACGGTCACATCGCGGTCCGCCTTGGAACGAATTTCCTGCGACCGCTGGCTGCCCTGGGCGCGGAACTCGGCGGCCTCGCGCTGACGCTCGGTCTGCATCCGCTGATAGACCGCCTGGCTGTTCTGGTCCGGCAGGTCGGCGCGGCGGATGCGGACGTCCACGACGGTGATGCCGTAGACCTGCGCCTCCTTGTCGAGTTGATCGCGCACGCGCGACATCAGCGTGCCGCGCTCGTCGCGCACCACGTTTGTCAGCGTCGCCTCGCCGAGCACGCGGCGCAGCGCCGAGTTCAGCAGGATCGACAGCTGCGAATTGGCGCCCGCGATCGTGTTGACGGTCTGGTAGAACCGCAACGGCTCCTGGATGCGGTAGCGCGCGAAGGCGTCGACCACCAGCCGCTTCTGGTCGGAGGCGATGACTTCCTGCGCCGGGTTCTCCAGGTCGAGGATGCGCTTGTCGATCGGAATCACATTGTCGATCAGCGGCATCTTGAAGTGCAGTCCCGGCTCGGTCACGACGCGGACCGGCTGGCCGAGGCGGACGACGAGCGCCTGCTGCGTCTGATAGACGGTGAACAGCGCGGAATAACCGAGCACCAGCGCAGCCAGGGCGAGGATGAGGCCGATGCCTCCGAGGATGCCGAGCTTCATCGTGCGCCTCCCTGCGGACGCTGCGGCTGCTGCGGCCGCGCGAGTTCGTTAAGCGGCAGATAAGGCACGACGCCGCTTCCGGCTTTCGAATCCAGAAGGATCTTGTCGCTGCCGCCGAGCACCCGCTCCATGGTTTCGAGATACATGCGCTGCCGTGTGACGTCCGGCGCCTTGCGGTATTCGTCGTAAATTTTGAGGAACCGCGAGGTCTGGCCGACCGCTTCCGCAACGGTCTGCGACTTGTAGGCTTCTGCCGCCTGGAAAATCTGCGCGGCGCGGCCGCGCGCTTCGGGCACCACCCGGTTCGCGTAGGTCTGGGCTTCGTTCTGCGCGCGCTCGAGGTCGGCGCGCGCCGCCTGCACGTCACGGAAGGCGTCGATGACCTGTGCCGGGGGATCGACCTTCTGCATCTGCACCTGCACGATCAGGACGCCGGCGCTGTACTGGTCGAGCGTCTTCTGCATCAGATCCTGCACCGAAGCCTCGGTGGCCTGACGGGCCTGGGTCAGAACCGCCTGAATTTCGGAGCGGCCGATGACTTCGCGCATGGCGCTCTCGGCGACCGCCTTCACGGTCCCTTCCGGGTTCTGGATGTTGAACAGATAGGCCCCGACGCCGTCCGGCTTGATGCGCCACAGCACCGAGAAGTCGACGTCGACGATGTTCTCGTCGCCGGTGAGCATCAGGCTCTCTTCCGGCACGTCGCGCGTCGTCTGGCCGCGCCGCAGGTCGTCGACGATGCGCATGCCGACGTCGATCTTGCGGACCTGGAGCGCGCGCGGCGTCAGCGCGGTCTCGATCGGATACGGCAGATGGTAGTTCAGGCCCGGCTGGACCTGACGCACTTCCTTGCCGAACCGCAGCACCACGCCGATTTCGTCCGGCTCGACGCGGAAGAAGCCTGACACACCCCACAGCACGACCGCGCCGAGCGCGACGAGGGCGAAGCCGCGGCTGCCCATGCTGCCGCCGGGCAGGACGCTCTTGAGCTTGTCCTGGCTGCGGCGCAGCAACTCTTCGAGGTCGGGCGGCGTCGGGCCCGACGATTGCGGCCCGGAGCCCCACGGGCCCCGCGGCCCGCCGCCTCCACCACCACCCGATCCCCAGGGCCCACCGCCCTGATTGCTCCACGGCATGAAATTCCTCCTGGGCTGCCGGCGTTTGCGCCGACGGTCCGCGTTTGCTGGGCGAGGTTATAGGTGACCCGCCCCCGCCTTACAACGAAGACCGGAAACTCGGCGCAACGTGCTGTCCTGATTGACGATTCCCGTTCGCTTTCACTCAAGCACGTGCGTAGCTAACAAACGCGAAGCCGGTTTCATCCTGCGGCCCCGGCGGATGTTCGCTTCGCTCCACCGGCCGCCATCGCTCCGGATCGATCGCGGGAAAGTGCGTGTCGCCGTCCGGCCGCGAATGCACATGGGTAATCTCCAGGCGTTCGGCAAGCGGCATGCACTGCGCGAAAATGTCCGTGCCGCCGATCACCGCGATTTCGCCGGCGCCACGGCGGAGCGCGTCGCCGCGCGCGACCGCGAGCGCAGCGTCGAGCGTGGCCGCGACCAGAGCGCCCGGCACCGCGAACCCGGCGTTGCGGCTGACCACGATGTTGGTCCTCCCCGGCAACGGCTTGCCGATAGACAGGTACGTCTTGCGGCCCATCACCACCGGCTTGCCCATGGTCAGCGCCTTGAAGCGCTTGAGGTCGGACGACAGCCGCCAGGGCATGGCGTTATCGCGGCCGATCACGCCGTTGTCGGCGACGGCGGCGATGAGGACGATGGCGATGCGCGGCGTTGCGGCAGCGCTCACACCGCCACCTCGGCCTTGATGTGCGGATGGGCGTCGTAGCCTTCGAGCGCGAAGTCCTCGTAGCGGAAGGCGAAGATGTCCTTCACGTCCGGATTGAGCTTCATCGCCGGCAGCGCCTTGGGCGCGCGCGACAATTGAAGGTGCGCCTGCTCGATGTGGTTGAGATAGAGGTGCGCGTCGCCGAAGGTGTGGACGAACTCGCCGGGCTTCAGCCCCGTCACCTGCGCCATCATCAGGGTGAGCAGCGCGTAAGAGGCGATGTTGAACGGCACGCCAAGGAAGATGTCGGCGGAACGCTGATAAAGCTGGCACGACAGCCGCCCGTTCGCGACGTAGAACTGGAACAGGCAGTGGCATGGCGGCAGCGCCATCTTGTCGACGTCGGCGGGATTCCAGGCGGTCACGATCAGGCGCCGGGAATCCGGGTTGCGCCGGATCATGGCGACCACGTTGGCGATCTGGTCGATGGTCTTGCCGTCCGCCGCGGGCCACGAGCGCCACTGGCGGCCATAGACCGGACCGAGGTCGCCGTTTTCGTCCGCCCACTCGTCCCAGATGCGCACGCCGTTGTCGTTGAGGTATTTGACGTTGGTATCGCCGGCCAGGAACCATAGAAGCTCGTGCACGATCGACTTGACGTGCAACTTCTTGGTGGTGGTCAGCGGGAAACCCGCGCCAAGATCGAACCGCATCTGATGGCCGAACACCGAAATCGTGCCGGTGCCGGTGCGGTCGCGCTTTTCGACGCCGTTGGCCAGCACGCGTTCCATCAGCTCGAGATATTGGTGCATCGCTCGGCCATCGTCCGGTTCGAGCCGGGGCTCAGGGCCCGACTCGGGGCCGGGAATTCTATCCCGTCCCACCCGTCCATATAAGCGCGCCGGGCGCCCCATGGGGCCGCGAGCCGCATTGCGGCAGACGCTGTCCACGTTATCCTGCGCCCGACCGCGGGCGGATCGCCTGCAAGGGAGGGAATGCCGATGCGTTTTCTGGCTGCAATCGCAACCGCCACGATGACCTTGGCGGCCACTCAGGCCTGGTCGCAGGACTATCCGGCCAAGCCGATCCGGATCCTGGTGCCGTTCGCGCCCGGCGGGTTCGTCGACACCGCGGCCCGCATCGTCGGCCAGAAGCTCGGCGAACGCTGGGGCCAGCAAGTCATCGTCGAGAACCGGCCCGGCGGCAACGGCTTCATCGCGGTGCTGGCGGCGGCCAAGGCGCCGGCCGACGGCTACACGTTACTGATGGCGCACACCGGCGAATTCGTCGTCAATCCGGCGGTGTTCCCCAACGCGCCCTACGACTTCGAGCGCGACTTCCGGCCGATCACGCTGATCAACGATGCCCCGATCGCATGGGTCGTCAACAACAACGCGCCCTACAAGACCATGCAGGACCTGCTGGCCGCGGCCAAGGCCACGCCGAACAAGATCGGCGCGTCCTCGCCCGGCAACGGTTCGATCAACCACCTGGTCATGGAATGGATGGGGCTCACGCACGGCTCCAAGTTCCTGCACGTGCCCTACAAGGGCGGTGCGCCGGCGATGGCCGCCACCGCCGGCGGCGAAGTGCCCGCGGGCATCGCAGCCCTGTCGTCGGCGATGCCGCACATGCAGTCGGGCCGCGTGCGCGCGCTTGCCCTCACCACCGCGGAGCGGACGCCGGCGTTCAAGGACATCCCGACGCTGAAGGAACTCGGCGTGAAGGAGGTCGAGGCGTCGATCTGGGTCGGGCTGTTCGCGCCCAAGAACGTGCCGCAGCCGATTGCCGACAAGATCTACGGCGAGGTCGCCAAGATTCTCGAACTGCCCGACGTCAAGGCGCGCTTCGCGGCCGGCGGCGGCGTCACCGGCGGCATGAAGCCCGCCGAGTTCACCGCCAAGATCAAGCGCGAATCCACCAGCGCCAAGAAGGTCGTGGTCGAGGCCAAGATCAAGGCGGAATGACATTCGCCGGGTTTTGACGGCGCTGTAGGGCCGCCCCGCCCCCGGGCCGGGCGGCTTTGCACTTTTTTTTCGGACGGGCGGGGGCTCGGCTTGCGGATACGATCTCAAAGCAATTTCTGGTGCGGGCTGCTGTTCGCCGCGCTCGGCGTCACGGTCATGATCCTGGCGCGCGACTACCGGATCGGTTCGGCCGCGCGCATGGGGCCGGGTTATTTCCCGATGCTGCTCGGCGCGCTGCTGGCGCTGCTCGGCCTGACGCTGACGGTGCCGGCGCTGTTTCGCGACGGCCCGGCGTTTCCCCGGCTTCACCTGCGGCCGCTGGCGTTCGTTCTACTGGGCATCGCGGCGTTCGGCGTGACACTGGAATACCTGGGCTTCGTGCTCGCGGTCGCGGCGCTGGTCGTGATCGGGGGCCTCGCCGATCCGGACCTGCGGCCGGTCGAGATCGCGGGCGTCGCGCTGTTCATGGCGGTGTTCTCGGTCGGCGTCTTCGCGGTCCTGCTCGGCATGCCGCTGACGCTCTGGCCGGCGCTGTAGGGCGGCGGCGATGGAAATCCTGTCGAATCTCGCGATCGGCTTCGGCGTCGCGGTCACGCTCAAGAACCTCGCCTACTGCTTCCTCGGCGTTTTCCTCGGCACGCTGATCGGCGTGCTGCCCGGCATCGGGCCGGTCGCAACGGTAGCGATGCTGCTGCCGCTGACCTTCGCGCTCGACCCGGCCACGGCGATGATCATGCTCGCCGGCATCTATTACGGCGCGCAGTACGGCGGCTCGACCACGGCAATCCTGGTCAACATCCCCGGCGAGTCTTCGGCGGTGGTGACCACCCTCGACGGCTATCAGATGGCGCGCCAGGGCCGCGCCGGACCGGCGCTCGGCATCGCGGCCATCGGATCGTTCGTCGCAGGCACGATCGCGACGCTGGTGGTCGCGCTGTTTTCGCCGCCGCTGGCCGAGATCGCGCTCAAGTTCCAACCCGCCGACTATTTTTCGCTGATGGTGTTCGGCCTGATCGGCGCGGTGGTTCTGGCGCGCGGGTCGCTGCGCAAGGCCATCGCCATGGTGGTGATCGGCCTCCTGCTCGGCCTCGTCGGCACCGACGTCAATTCCGGCGTCATGCGCTTCACCTTCGGCATTCCGGCGCTCACCGAGGGCATCAGCTTCGTTGCGCTGGCGATGGGCATGTTCGGAATCGCCGAGGTCGTCTACAACCTCGAACAGCGCGGCGCGAGCCGGCAGGTGTTCGGCTCGCGGCTCGGCAGCGTGCTGCCAAGCCGCGCCGACCTCGCCCAGAGCGCGCCGGCGATCGCGCGCGGCACCCTGCTCGGCTCGGTGCTCGGCATCCTGCCCGGCGGCGGCGCGCTGTTGTCGTCGTTCGCGGCCTACACCATCGAAAAGAAGGTGGCGCGCCCGCCGCGCAATTTCGGCGACGGCGACATCCGCGGCGTGGCCGCTCCGGAATCGGCCAACAACGCCGGCGCGCAGACGTCGTTCATTCCAATGCTGACCTTGGGCGTGCCGTCGAATCCGACCATGGCGCTGATGATCGGCGCGCTGATGATCCAGGGCATTCAGCCGGGCCCGCAAGTGATGAGCCAGCGGCCCGAGCTGTTCTGGGGCGTGGTCGCCTCGATGTGGATCGGCAACCTGTTCCTGCTGGCGCTCAACCTGCCGATGGTGGGGCTCTGGGTGCGGCTGCTGGCGGTGCCCTACCGCATGCTGTTCCCGGCCATCCTGGTGTTCTGCTGCATCGGCGTGTTCACCATCAACAACAACGTCTTCGATCTGTTTCAGCTCGTGGTGTTCGCGGGCATCGGCTACGTGCTGCTCAAGCTCGGCTGCGAGCCCGCGCCGCTGGTGCTGGGCCTGGTGCTCGGACCGATGATGGAGGAGTACCTGCGCCGCGCCCTGTTGATTTCGCTCGGCGACCCGACGGTGCTGGTCACGAGCCCGATCAGCGCGGTGTTTTTGCTGGCCGCGGTCCTGCTGCTGGCGTCGATCGCCATTCCGACGATCCGCGCCAAGCGCGAGGAGGCGATGAAGGAATAGGCCGGCGGCAGCGGCGCGAGGCCGCGGCGCCGCTCACTTGCCGAGAACCTTGGGCCAGTTGCGGTCGGCCTTGGCGACGTGACCGGGAACGTCTTTCTCCCAGTCGGTCTGAACCTTGGCGTTGTAGTTCAGATAAAGTCTGCCGCCGACGATCTTCCAGTGCCGCGGATCGCCCTTGGCAGTGTAGCCCTGCGACACGGCCCAGGCGCAATAGCCGCCGTACTGCGGCGCGTAGTTCTCCGGATTGGCCTTGAAGGCGTCGCGGTTCCTGGCGTTGGCGAAGCGCCAGCTCACGCCCTTCCAGGTGTGGCTGAACTCGCGCTTGCCCTCGACCGGCTTGCCATCCGTGAAATAGGCGACCGGGTCGTAACCTCCGACCGCCGTCGACGACAGGATGCCGGTGTAGATTTCCGGCGAACGCGCCAGCGCCGGACCCGCGGTCCAAGCGGACGCAGTCCAGGCGAACGCGGTCCAGGCCAGCGCCAGTGCGAATGCGGCGGTGCTTGACGGCTTCATGGTCGGGCTCCGGCTATCGAATGCCGGGCAACTTCGCGTCCCGCGCCGCCGGCGTCCAATCAAACGCCCTCACGCGCTGTCACGAAAGCGCGACCGGCAGGTGCCGGAAAAGACAAGGCCCGGAAGGACGGACTGTCCTTCCGGGCCTCCGATTTTCGTACGGCCGAAGCGGCCGGCCGGTTACTCCGTGAAGACCTCTTCGCGCTTGCCGCGGATCTGCGGCAGGATCGCCAGCGTCAGCATGATCGCGGAGATCGCGAGCAGCGTGGCCGAGATCGGCCGGGTGAGGAATACCGTGGCGTCGCCGCGGGCGATCAGCATGGCGCGCCGGAGGTTCTCCTCCATCAGCGGGCCGAGCACGAAGCCCAGAATCATCGGCGCCGGCTCGAAATCGTGCTTGGCGAGCCAGTATCCGACGATCGCGTAGATCGCGGTGAGGAAGACGTCGAACGGCGCGTTGTTCACCGAGTAGATGCCGATGCAGCAGAAGATCGTGATCATCGGGAACAGGTGGCGGTACGGCACGCGCAGCAGGCGCACCCACACGCCGACCATCGGCAGGTTGATGACGATCAGCATCGCGTTGCCGATCCACATCGAGGCGATCATGCCCCAGAACAGCTCCGGCTGCTTGGTCATGACCTGCGGGCCGGGCACGATGCCGTGAATGGTCATCGCGCCGACCATCAGCGCCATCACCGGGTTCGGCGGAATGCCAAGCGTAAGCAGCGGAATGAACGAGGTCTGGGCCGCGGCGTTGTTGGCGCTCTCGGGCGCCGCCACGCCTTGGATCGAACCGCGGCCGAACTGCTCCGGATGCTTGCTGATGCGCTTCTCGAATGTATAGGCGGCGAACGACGCGATGATCGCGCCGCCGCCCGGCAGAATGCCCAGACACGAGCCGACAATGGTGCCGCGGCCGATCGCGCCGGCCGAGTCCTTCAGATCCTTGAGCGTCGGCATCAGGCCGCTGATCTTGGTATCGAGGATATCGCGGCTCATCTTCATTTCAAGATTCCGCAGAATCTCGCCGAATCCGAACATGCCCATGCCGACGACGACGAAGCCGATGCCGTCGGACAGTTCAGGCACGCCCCAGGTCATGCGCTCGGCGCCGGTCTCGAGATCGGAACCGATCATCGAGGTCAGCAGGCCCGCCAGGATCATGGTCAGCGCCTTGAGAATCGAGCCGCGCGCCAGCACGACGGCGAAGATCAGACCGAGGCACATCAGCGAGAAGTATTCGGCGGGGCCGAACAGCAGCGCGGCGGCGGTCAGCGGCGCGCCGAGCGCGGCCACCAGCACCGTGGCGCAGCAGCCCGCGAAGAACGAGCCGATCGCGGAAATGGCGAGCGCCGGGCCCGCGCGGCCCTGCTTCGCCATCTGGTGACCGTCGAGACACGTCACCACCGACGATGACTCGCCTGGTATGTTCACCAGGATCGAGGTGGTCGAGCCGCCGTACTGCGCACCGTAATAGATGCCGGCGAGCATGATCAGCGCGCCGACCGGCGGCAGGCCGAAGGTGATCGGCAGCAGCATGGCGATGGTGGCGAGCGAGCCGATGCCCGGCAGCACGCCAATGAGCGTGCCGACCAGCGCACCGATCAGCGCCAGCATGATGTTGGTCGGGGTCGCGGCGACGCTGAAGCCGAGCCAGAGATTCGATACGAGATCAAACATGGGTCGTCCTCGCCTCTCAGAAGAACCGCGGCCAGAGCTGGAACGGCAAGTTCAGCCCGTAGGGGAACAGGAATGTGCAGAACGCCGTCAGAATGGCTGCCCAGATCACGGTTTCGCGCCATTTGATGTCGGTCGTCGCCGCCGCGCAGATGATGGTGGTGGAGAACGTCGCGATGACGAGCCCCAGCGGCCGGATCGAAGCCGCAAACGCCAGGATCGCTCCGAGGATGAAAATGATGGCGCGAAGATTGTATCCCGTAATCTTCGGGCCGGTGGTCAACAGGCCGCCGACAACCACGCCGATGGACAGGATCGTCAGCGAGAGCGCGAACAGCCGCGGCGCCGTGCCCGGACCGAACGCAAAGCCGCGCATACCGGGCAGGTCGTTGGACGCGACGAACGCCGTCAGCGACAGCAGGATCAGACCCATGCCGCCGTAGAAGTCCTGCTGGTTCTTGACCGGCAGCAGGCTGAACGCCACCGCGAGGCTCAGCGCGCCGAAGACGATGATGGAGCCTCGAACGACCAACGGCACTGGCGTGTTCGGCAGAAACGAGGTTGCAAACAATATCACCGCCAAAACGGCAAGTGTCAGTCCGCCGTAAAAGTCATAGCGAGGGTACACTTGGGGCGAATTCGTCGTTCCCCCCGACGCTACGTCAGACATGAAGGCGCTCCCCTCTAACCTTTTTCACACATCCCTCTTCTAGCAGACAGGTTTCCGCCACAAAAAGCAACCACGTCATATTTCATCCCGCGGACCGAATTTTACCCGGCGGATCAAACCAATCCGGCCAATCCCGCCACTGCCGCGGCGCATATCAACCAGAGCGGGTTCCAGCGCGTCCAATAGGCAAATGCCGCAGTAATCGCAGTGATTGCGACGGCGGACCAGTTGTGACTGGCGGCGCGGGCCAGAACGATGGCGCTGGCGCCGATCAGGCCGACCGAAATCGGCACAAGCCCGCCTTGCACAGCGACGCGCCATTGCGCGTCTTTGAAACGGTCCCAGGTGCGCGCGAGATAAAGCGCCAGCACCGCCGTTGGGCCGCACATGGCGAGCGTTGCGACCACAGCTCCCCACATTCCTGCGACGTGAAAGCCGATCAGCGTCACGATCATGACGTTCGGGCCCGGCGCCGCCTGCGCGATCGCGAACATGTCCGCAAACTGCCGGTCGGTCAGCCACCCGTGCACCTCGACCGTCAAGCGATGGATTTCCGGCGCGACCGCGTTGGCGCCGCCGAGCGCGAGAAACGACATGATCGCGAACTGGACGGCGATGGTCGTCAGGATGTCGGAGTCGGACTTCATCGCCGCCTCCACCAGGTCAATGCGATGCTGACGGGCACCAGCGCCGCCAGCACCCACAGCAGCGGCCACCGCATCACTCCGATCGCGAATGCCGTCCCGACGATCACGAACGGCGCGGGCCCGAAGCGCGCGAACATCGGCGTCGCCATCTTCGCGACCGTCGCAACGATCAGACCGGCGGCCGCGGGCGCAATGCCCGACAGCAGCCGGCGCGCGACGTCGACGTCGCCATAGCGTTCGTAGAGCAGTCCGACCGCGATCATCATGCAGAACGGCAGCAACAGGAATCCGGCCCAGGCCGCCATCGCGCCGGTCGGCCCGCGCATGCGCGAGCCGAACACGGTCGTCAGGTTGACGATGTTGGGACCGGGCAGGAACTGGCAGAGCGCGTAGACGTTGTTGAATTCGTTGTCCGTCATCCAGCGCTTTTCTTCGACGAACATCCGCCGTGTCCAAGGCAGCGTACCACCGAAGCCGGACAGCGTGATCTTGAAGAACGCAAAGAAAAGCTCGGCGTGACTGGGGATTGGCGCGGCCGGCGCGGGCGGCGAAACGGGCTCTGGCATGGCCGCGTTTCTAACGCCCGGCGCGGCCCGCAACCAATCGAATTATTGCAATGCCGCCCTTACGGTGCGCCGCTATCGGCCTGCGCGCGGCGGCCCGTACCGGAGCGCAGCCGCGGCGCGATGCCGGGTTCCAGCGCATTGGCGCGGGCGATGTCGGCGTCCGCGGCTTCCTCGTCGCCGGCGGCCTGCAAGGCCAGGCCGCGGCTGTAGATTGAATAGGCGTCGTTGGGAGCGAGTTCGATGGCGCGGCTGTAATCTTCGACCGCGCGCCGGTGGCTGCCGTTGCCGTGATGCAGCGCGCCGCGATTCCGGTAGGCCTCGGCGAACGTCTCATCCATGGCGATGGCGTAGTCGAAATCCTGGAGCGCGCGGCGCGTCTCGCCCTTGGCCGCATAGGCGAGGCCCCGGACGTTGAACGACGGCGCGTGGTCGGGACGGATGTTGATCGCGCGGTCGAGGTCCTGGATCGCCCGGTCGTGGTCGCGCAAAGCTATGTGGATCAACGCGCGTCCGTGATGCGCCTCGATGCTGTGCGAGTCGAGCCGGATCGCCTGGGCGAAGTCCGCGATCGCTTTGACGTCGTCCTGCATCTCGCGATACAGGACGGCCCGCTCAAGGTACGCATTCAGGTCGCGCGGATTGATCTTGATCGCCTGGCTGACATCGGCGACGGCGTTCGCGAGCTGTCCCTTGGACCGATAGACGGCGGCGCGATGGTGGAGCGCGGCCACGTGCCTCGGATCGAGCTTGAGCGCCAGACCGAAATTCCGAAGCGCGCCGTCGTATTCGGCCAGATCGCGATAGGCCAGGCCGCGCGCGACGTAGAGATCGGCGCGCCGCGGTTCGAGCCGGATCGCACGGTCGAAGTCGGCGATAGCGGTCTCGGCTTCGCCGCGCAGGCGGTACGCCTCGCCGCGGCGGCTGTACACCAGCGCCGGAGGCGCCGAATAGCGCTTGCCCGCCTCGATCAGCGCGGTGCAGGCCTCGACCGACGGTTCGGACCCTCCCG
>VGEP01000043.1 GCA_016869215.1 Alphaproteobacteria bacterium
GCCGCCGTCCGTGTGCGGCTACGCGAGCTTGCCGCACAACGCCGCCGCTTCGGTTACCGCCGTCTCCATATCCTTCTAACCCGCGAGGGCCTCGTCATGAACCACAAGAAGCTGCGCCGCCTCTACCCGTCTAAGCCGATCCGCGCGATCGTGCCGTACCCCGCGGGTGGGCCGGCCGACAACGCGGTGCGGATCGTACAGCCGGGTCTCGACAAGGCGCTTGGCCAGTCCTTGATCGTCGAGAACATCACCGGCGCCGCGGGCATCATCGGCGCGCAGCGCGTCAAGCAGGCCGAACCCGACGGCTACACGCTGCTGCAGGCGGCGAGTCCGTTCACCGCCAACCTTGCGGTGAGGCCGAACAGTCCGATCGATCTGCTGCGCGATTTCGTTCCAATCGGCGTTACCGGCAACAGCGTCTATGCGCTGTGCGCCAGCAAGGGCTCGGGCATCAAATCGGTCGCCGATCTGATTGGGCGCGCCAAGGCCAGGCCCGGCGAAATGAAGGTCGGCAGCGTCGGCATCGGCTCGGCGCACCATCTGATCGCGGAAGCGCTGAAGGCTGTGCTCGGCATCGATCTGACCCACGTGCCGTATCGCGGAGAGGCGCCGGCGATCCCGGACCTGCTCGCGGGCCGCATCGACGTGATGTTCCTGGTCACGGCCAAGCCGCTGATCGACAGCGGACAGATCGCGGGCCTCGCCGTCTCGACCGGCGAGCCGTGGTTCAATCTGCCGGGACTGCCGACGCTGGCGTCGCTTGGCTACAAGGACCTGGTGTTCAGCGGCTGGAACGGACTGATGGCGCCGAAGGGCACGCCCGCCGCCGCGGTTTCGAAACTCAGTCAGGCGCTGGAAGCGACGCTCAAGCAGGAGGCGTCGGTCAAGGCCTTCAACGCGATGGGTTTCAAGCCCGGCGAGGGCACCGCGGCCGGCCTCGCCAGGCAGATCGAACACGACATGCGCGTCTATACGACCGTCATTCGCGAGCGGAACCTGAAGTTCGATAGCTGACGCCGGTGATCGGCGCGCGTCACGCCGCGTCCTTGCCAGCCTTCCAGGCCCATCGGCCGTAGCGCCAGGGCAGGTACCAGCGCGCGCGCTGGGGCGGCGCTTCGGGCACGAAGTCGAGGCCCGAGGTGCCCCAGGGATGGCAGCGCAACAGGCGCGCCAGCGTCATCCAGCCGCCAGCCCAGAGCCCGTGGCGGGCCAGCGCCAGATCGGCATATTCCGAGCAGGTCGGAAGATGCCGGCAATGGAACCCGACCAGCGCCGAGAACGTGTAGCGATAGAGCTTGATCAAGGCGCGCCCGGCCTGACGCGGAACGCGCATCGCAGCCGACCATATTCGCATCGTCGCCGTCATCGATTCGAAGCCGGTTCCACAGATGGGCTCTGGGTTCCGCGCGCATGCCGCAGTTCCATCGGCATGTGACGCAAACGGAACCTTATCTCATTTCGGCAGGCTGAAGCGGTCGCGGTCGCGTCCTTGATTGCGTCATCATTGTTCGTCATGAGTGCGCCCGCCGACGGCGATCCGGCGTTGCAAAAATGCACTAGACCGGAATCCGGGGCCGTATCAGATTGACGGCGCGTGAGTCGCCGTCCGCCGTTTGCATAACGCGAGGAATACTCTCGCGACTGCAAGAAACGTGAGGGGAACTTTGCCCGGGCATGGTGCCCGGCGCAGGGGGATACTTGCAATGAAGCCAATCGCTGTCGCCGCGGTCGCGGCTGCATGCGTCGCTGCAATCGCACTTGGACATTCGCCGACGGCGGCGCGCGATCAGCGCACGCTGCCGATGCAGTTCGAGCTCTGGACCGAAGCGCAGCCTTGCGCGGGGCCATGCCGCACGTGGGTCGCCGCGTCCGGTGCGATCGCGCCTGAGACGCCGCGCGACTTCGACGCGTTTTCCCGGCTCAATCGGATCGAGGGTGCGACCATCGCACTCGACTCGGACGGCGGGTCGGTGCTCGGTGCGCTCGATCTCGGCCGCGCCATCCGGCGTCTGGGCATGACCACGACGGTCGGCAAGACGGTGACGTCGTCGGCGTCCGACCGCGCCAAGCGGCGCGGGCGGCTCGTCTCGCGCGCCCAATGCGAGTCGATGTGTGCCTTCGTTCTGCTGGCCGGCGTCGAGCGCCGGGTGCCCGCCGAGGCGCGCGTGATGGTGCATCAAATCTGGCTCGGCGACCGCCGCGACGATCCGACGGCGGCGAACTATTCCGCCGAGGATCTGGTGGTGGTCCAGCGCGACATCGGGCGGCTCGCCCGCTACACGGTGGAGATGGGCGGATCGATCGATCTGCTCGAAATCGCGCTCAGGATTCCGCCGTGGGAGCCGATGCGGCTGCTCACGCGCGAAGAGCTTCGCGGCATGAAGATCGTGACGGTCGGCGACGCGCACGAACTGAGTTCCGGCAGTTCTTCGCCGACGCTGGCTCTCGCCAGCGGACTGCGCACGCCGAACAACGGGCGAACCTGGGTCATGGCCGGCCAGGTGGGCCGCCCGGCGATATCGCGGAGCCATCCGTTGACGGTGGAGGGCGATGAAATCGGCACCTTCGAACTGCACTTCACCTGCGGCGAGGCGGGGCGCGACGTGGTAGCAACATACGTCGAGCACCGCGGCGGTGCGGAGCGGGGGCCTGCGCCCAAGGCCCTGACCGAGGTCGAACTGTCGTTGGCCGGCCGGTCGGTGCCGCTCAAGGTCGCGGCCTCGCGCCAGACCGGACGGCCGAGCGAAGTGCATTCGGTCGCCAGCGGAACGATGCCGCTCGAACTGTTCAAGGCGTTTGCCGATCCCGGCGGGCGCTCGCTTATGATCGAAACCACGAGCGGCAACTTGAGCACGTCGATCCGGATTGGCAACGCGGGCGTGTCGCTGATAATGCCGCGCCTGCTCGCCTCGTGCGCGGCGGATTCCCGCCCGCAGAAAAGTGTGCGGAACGAGACCCGTCCCGGCGGCTGAGCCCGCTCAGCCTCGATAGTCCCGGATCGTAGGCCTGCAGTTGCGCTCGCGGAATTGCGAGGCGTAGCGCGCGCCTGCTTGGCGCCACGCCTCGCCGTTGCGTGCATGTGGCGAGCGCGGGCATTGCGCCAGATGGGCGGCAAGGCGCCGGGCGAACAGCATGTTGGTTTCGAGCGTAATGCAGACGATCTGCTTGTCGCCGGGCGGCGCGACATCAATCCGGGGCAACTGGCTCTCGGCCCGCCGGATCGACGCGGCCTCGCGCGCGCATTCGCCGGTCTGCGCCACGGCGGGAGCGGCGGGCACCAGCGCCAGGCCGGCGAGAAGCAGTGCGGCAGCCGGCTTCACGCGCGGCCCTGCGCTTCGCCGGCGCGGCGCTTGTTTTCAATCTGGCCGATCGCGTCCACTACGGCGTCGAAGGTGAGCATGGTCGAGGCGTGGCGCGCCTTGTAGTCGCGCACCGGTTCGAGCACGGCGAGGTCGGCCCATTTTTCGTCCTTGGGCGGCGCGCCGTTCTCCTTCAACATTCGCCGGACACCGTCGCGAATCCGGCGAAGCTCGTCGGCCTTCGAGCCGACGACGTGACGCGCCATGATCGAGGACGAGGCCTGGCCCAGCGCGCATGCCTTCACCTCGTGGGCGAAGTCCGTGACCGTGTCGCCGTCCATCTTGAGATCGACTGTGACGGTCGAGCCGCACAGCTTGGAATGAGCGGTGGCGGTCGCGTCGGGTGCGGGAAGGCGGCCGAGCCTTGGAATCCCGGCCGCCAGCTCCAGGATGCGGCGGTTGTAAACGTCGTTGAGCATCGCGGCGGTTTTTCCCCCGCCGTGGGGCGGAGTGGTTTGTTTTCAGGTTTTGTGGGACTATATATGGCCGTACCGGCCGGTACGAAAAGGGCTTCTTGCCGTCCGGTACGACCGCTCCCCCTGGGGGGAGCCATGCAGATGGGGAATGCGGCGTCCAGGCGCCTCGTGCTAGTCAATCACGAGGCCCGCGAGTGGCGCGGCCACCCGGTGACACCCCCGGCACCCGGCTAACGCCGCGGAGCCGGTCGAACGGAGAGACCGATGGACGCCATCGTTAAGCCCTGGCCCAAGGGCACGAATCCGGCACAGCCGGAATCCGCACAGCCTTCCGCCGCAAGACCCTCTCGGGACGAGGCGGAAGCCGCCGTGCGCACCCTCATTGCCTACATCGGCGACGATCCGAATCGCGAAGGCGTGCTGGACACGCCCAAGCGCGTGGTCGGCGCTTACGAGGAGCTTTACCGCGGCTATCGCGAAAGTCCCAGCGAGACCCTCGACCGCACGTTCTCGGAAACCGGCGACTACGACGATCTGGTGCTGGTGCGCGACATCGCGTTCAACTCGCATTGCGAGCACCACATGATGCCGTTCACCGGTGTGGCGCATGTCGCCTACAAGCCGGTCGGTCGGGTTGTCGGGTTGTCGAAGCTGGCGCGGCTGGTCGACGTCTATGCCCGTCGGCTGCAGACGCAGGAGCATCTGAATTCGCAGATCGCCAACGCCATCGAAGAGATCCTGAAGCCGCGCGGCGTCGCGGTGATGATCGAGGCCGAGCATACCTGCATGTCGCTGCGCGGCGTCGAGAAGCCGGGCGCGCTCACCGTCACGACCCAGTTTCGGGGCAGCTTCCGCGACGATCCGAACGAGCAGCTTCGGTTCATTTCCATGGTGCGGGGCAACCAGCGCTAGATCGTCACACTTCGAGGCTCGCTTGAATCGCGCCGAGGGGACGGCGACAGGGTGGAGTCCGATTTGAGCGACACGATTTCCAAAGCCGACCTTGAGGAAGGCCGCAGTCTGGCGCCGAAGTTCGACGCCGACGGCCTGATTACGTGCGTCGCGACCGACGTGTGGACCGGCGATGTGCTGATGGTCGCGCACATGAACGCCGACGCGCTCCGCCGCACCATCGAGACCGGGGAGGCCTGGTACTATTCGCGCTCGCGGCAGGCGCTGTGGAAGAAGGGCGAAAGCTCCGGTCACGTCCAGCGCGTCAAGGAGATGCGCGTCGACTGCGACCAGGACGCGGTCTGGATCAAGGTGGAGCAGTTCGGGCCGGGCGCGTGCCACACCGGGCGGCGGTCTTGTTTCTACCGCTCGGTGCCGGTGGGCTATCCGGGCACCGTCGTGCTGGAGTTCCGCGACGCCGAGCGCGCCTTCGATCCGAACGCCGTCTACCGCAAACCGGATTGAGCGGTGACAGCCGGCGCGCCATCGCGGATCGAGGTCCGGCTTCGCTCCGAGGCGCGCGGCACCGTCGCGCATGTCACGATCCACAACGAAGCCAGGCTAAACACGCTCAGCCGCAAGCTGATGCGCGACCTGATCGCCGAGATCGAGGAGCTTGAGTGGTCGCCCGATCTGCGTGCCATCGTGCTCACGGGCGCGGGCGAGCGCGCATTCGTCGGCGGCGCCGATATCGCCGAGCTCGCGGCTCTCGAAGCCGCCAGCGCCGAGGACTACATCACGCTCGTGCATCGCACCTGCCGATGCCTGCGGCGTTCGTCGGTGCCCGTGATCGCGCGCATCGACGGCTACGCGCTCGGCGCGGGACTGGAGGTCGCTGTGTCCTGCGATCTACGTGTGGCGACGTCGCGCGCCAAGTTCGGCATGCCCGAGGTCAAGGTGGGGATTCCATCGGTGGTGGAGGCGGCGCTGATCCCGCGGCTGATCGGCTGGGGCAGGGCGCGCGAACTGCTGCTGCTTGGCGAAACCGTCGACGCTGCGACTGCGCTGAGCTGGGGCCTGGTCGAGCGCGTGGTCGAGTCGTCCACAATCGACGCAGAGGTCGGCAGGATTGTCGAGGCGCTGATGAATGCCGGGCCGCAGGCGGTGCGGCGGCAAAAGGAGCTCATGCGCGAATGGGAAAACCTGCCCACCGACCGCGCCATTGCAGCCGGCATCGGCGCGTTCGTGAAGGCTTTCGAGACCGACGAGCCGAAGCGGATGCTGTCGGCGTTCCTCGCCCGCAAGCGTTAGGCCGCGACGCCTCTGACTCGAGCGAGCAATTGCTTCGCCCGCTCCAGATGCGGGCGGTCGTACATCACGCCGCCGATGCCGATCGTGCCCGCGCCCGGCTCGGCGGCAAACGCCGCCACCACGGCCTCGGCGCGTGCGATCGCCTCCGCCGTTGGCGTGAACACCGCATTGATGACGGCGACTTGCGCAGGGTGGATCGCCATCTTGCCGGTGAAGCCGTCGCGGCGCGCCTCCTCACATTCGCGACGCAGGCCCGCTTCATTGCGGAAGTCGACATAGACGGTGTCGATTGCCTGTAGCTGCGCTGCGGCTGCTCCTGCAAGACAGAGACTGCGTGCCAGCTGATAGGGTGCGAGGAAATTGCCCTGCGCATCGCGGTTGGCCTCCGCGCCGAGCTCCGCCGACAGGTCTTCCGCGCCCCAGGTGAGGCCCTTCAGGCGTTTGCTAGATCCGCCATAGGTGCCGGCGAGGAACAGCGCCGCCGCAGTCTCGGTCGCAATGGCAACGATATCGAGCGTGCTGTCCGGGATACCATGCATCGCCTCGCGCGCGGTGATCTTGGCGTCGCAGCGCGAGACGGCCGCGCCGCCCTCGGCCTTCGGAAACATGATGCCGTCAGGGTGCGCCGCGACCACCGCATCGAGGTCGTCGTCGGTCAGGCCGGTCGCCAGCCCGTTGATACGCACGAATAGGCGGGGGCGGCTCTTGGCAGACCGTGCTTCCTTCAGGAACGCAGCGGTGATCCCGCGCGCTTCGGCCTTGCGTTGCGGCGAGATCGAGTCCTCCAGGTCAAGCAGCAGCGCGTCGGCGCCGCTGCCCATGCCCTTGTCGAGCTTCTTGGGGCTGTCGCCGGGGATGAAGAGCAGCGAACGCATGGGGTCGGGTCCTCGCGGAGTCGGACGGGCAGAGCGGTGCGATCATGGTCCGCAAATGCGGACTTGGCAAAAAGCCCCCATTGCCCGATCTCCGGTTCGCCGCGGGTTCCTCGTTATAGCGCCTCAAAATTGGCCCACGATGTGGGCGGGCTGCGTTGACACCGGTGGGCAGCACTGAAAGTATTTCCGTAACGTACCTAACCAATATTTTGGGGGGAAAGATCATGACACACATGACTGTGGCCAAGGCCATATTTGCCGCGAGCGCGTTTGCGGTCGCCGCATTGGCAACGGAGCCGGCGTCCGCGCAGCAGACGATCAGGCTCACCATCGTGTCGGGCAATGCGCCTGCGTTCACGCCGATCGGCGCCGCGATCGAGGCCTTCATCCCGAAGGTCAACGAGCTGTTGTCGAAGTCAAACAAATATCGGATCACCTGGGTGCAGGGCTGGAGCGGCTCGATCGTCAAGCCGCGCGGCGAGCTTGAAGGCGTCGAGAGCGGGCTCGGCGACGTCGGCATCGTGCCGGGGCCGTTCTATCCCGACAAGATGTCGCTGTTCCAGGTCGGCTACCATACGCCCTTTACCACCAAGGACCTCGACGTCTCGACCGCGGCGATGAACGACCTGCTCGCAAAGGTTCCGGAGATGTCGCAGCAGATGCAGAAGTTCAAGCAGATCCCGCTGCGCATCGCAGGCGTCGGCGACAACTACGTCCTGTTCACCAAGCGTGAGATCACCAAGTTCTCCGACCTGAAGGGCATGAAGATCGCCGCCGTCGGCGCCAACCAGCCGTGGGTCTCGGCCGCGGGCGCGACACCGGTCGCGACCGAACTGGCCACACAATACAACGCGCTGCAGACCGGCGTGTTCGAAGGCATCGTGCTCTGGCAGCAGGCCTTCACGGCGTTCCGGCTGTGCGAGCTTGCCAAATACCGCTTGAACACGGACTTCGGCAGCGTGTCGCCGATGGCGCTGACCGTGAACACCGACGTCTGGAACAAGTTCCCCGACGAGGTGAAGGCCGCGTTCCGCGAGGCTGCGGTCGTGTGGTCGACCGAAAGCGACCGTCGCATCAAGACGAACTCGGAGGCCGGCCGCCAGCGCTGCGAGAAGGAACACGGCATGAAGACGTCCGATCTGTCGGCTGCGGACCGCCGTGCCTGGGCGATGGCGATGCCGAACGTCGCGCAGGCCTGGGCCAAGCGAGCGGATTCGGCGGGCCTTCCTGGCAGCAAGATACTGACCGCGTGGATGAACTACATGCGCGAAAAGAAGCAGCCGATCACCCGTCAGTGGGATCGCGAGTAACCGCCTGACGCCGGCCGGGCGGCGCGCGCCTCGATCCGCGCCGCCCGGGACGCATCGCACCGCGGAAACCGACATGCGAGCCTGGACCGCCTTCGACCGCGCGCTCGGCGCGCTGGTCGTGACCAGCAACAACATCGGCTCGCTCCTGATCTTCGCCATGACCATCGGCGTGGTCGCCGACGTGACCGGCCGCTACCTATTCAATTCGCCGATCAACGGCACGCATGAGATGGTCACCATCGGCGTCGTGGCGATCCTGTATCTGCAATTGTCCTACACGCTGCGCTCGGGACGCATGACTCGGTCCGACGCAATTCTGACGCGCTTGGCCACGGCCAGTCCGGCGATCAGCCGGCTGCTGAATTTCACGTTTAACGTCGCGGGGGCGTGTCTTGCGGCGGCCATCGTCTATGGCGCGTGGCCGAAGCTTCTCGGTGCATGGCGGGAGGGATTCTACGTCGGCGTGATCGGGGTCTTCACGTTCCCCGAATGGCCATTGTACCTGATCATCCTGATCGGCTGCACGCTCACCGGTCTGCAATTCCTGGCGCTGACGGCCGCCGATCTGCTGCGGCGGCCGGGCGTGCCCGAACGTGCTGCGGGCGGGGCCGGCTGATGGAGGCCTTCGAAATCGCTCTTGTCTCGGTCGGCGCGATGCTCGTGCTGATCTATCTCGGCCTGCATATCGCGACCACGCTGGCGCTGATTTCATTCATCGGCGTGTGGGTGATCAAGGGCAACACGACCATCGCTCTCAATCTGCTGTGGGTGTCGGCCTACGATACCGTCAACAGCTACGTGTTCGCCTCGATCCCGACGTTCGTGCTGATGGGGTTCCTGGTGGCCGCGGCGGGGATGGGCCGCGACGCCTACGACATCGGGCAATTCTTGCTTCGTCGATTGCTTGGCGGGCTCGGCATGGCGACCGTGGTGGCGAACGCGATCTTTGCCGCCATCACCGGCGTGTCGGTCGCCTCGGCGAGCGTATTCTCCAAGCTATCGGTTCCGGAGATGCTGCGACACGGTTACACGGCGCGGTTTGCGGTCGGCACTGTCGCGGGCTCCTCGGTGCTCGGCATGCTGATCCCGCCGAGCGTGCTGTTCATCGTCTATGCACTGATCACCGAGCAGTCGGTGGGCGCGATGTTTGTCGCGGGCATCGGGCCTGGAATCCTGCTCACCGTGCTGTTCTGCGGGCAGATCTATATCATGGCGCGCTGGTTCCCGAACCTGGTGTTCGCGCGCGGTGTGCCGCCTGCGCATTCGACGGCGCCAGACGACGCGGACAAAGGCGGCGCGGAGGGCGGCGCGGGCGCGCTGCTGCGCAAGGCCGGCCCGATCACGCTCCTGGTGGTCCTCGTGCTCGGCGGCCTCTATGGCGGCGTGTTCACCCCGGTCGAGGCCGGCGCGGCCGGCGCATTCCTTGGTTTGATCTTCGCGCTGGTGCGGCGCTCGCTCACCTGGCGCGGCTTCTGGGACGTGCTGCTGGAGACCGGGAGCGTCACCGCCACGCTGCTGTTCCTGATCGTCGCGGCCAGCATGTACAGCCGCATGCTCGGGCTGTCCGGCCTGCCATCCGAGCTTGCAGCCATGTTTGAGGCCTCCGGCTTCGGATTCTATGGCCTGCTTTCGATCTATGTCGCGATCGTGCTGGTGCTCGGTACCATCGTCGATTCGATCTCGATCATGCTGATCATGGTCCCGCTGTTCCTGGCGGCGATCAAGTCGTTCCAGATCGACCTGGTTTGGTTCGGGGTCGTGACGGTGATCGCGACCGAGGTCGGGCTGCTGACGCCGCCGTTCGGACTTGCGGCCTATGTCGTGCACTCGACGCTGGCGCGGCCCGACATTTCGCTGAAAGACATCTTTATCGGCGCGGGTCCATTCGCCCTCACCATGTGCCTCGTTGTGTTCCTGATCGTGGTCTATCCGCCGATCGCGACGTTCCTGGTGACGCTGCGATTCTGAGTGTGCGAATCCCACGTTCCAATTGTCATTGGCAGGGAATCCGTTCAATGATTCCGCCATGCGAATCAGCCGGAACGATTCGGACAGCGATCTTTGCCCCGTCAGCGACGATCTGCTTGGCGCACTCTATCGTTCGAGCCGCGACGGGCTGCCGGAGCTGATTGCGACCGTCAGCCCCGATCTGCGGGCGCAACTCGCGACCTACTGCTACCGGCGGTCTCATCTCAAGTCGATCGGGCTGGCGATCGCTTCGACCTGCAACGAGCACGATCTGGTGCACTGCGGCGGTGCGGCCGGCGCGGCGCTTTATGCCCGGTCGCGCGAAAAGCCTCCGGCCGCCGCCGCGCCCTCGCAATACGTGGCGCGGCAGCGCATCACGCTGGCGAGCGGCTCGCTGCGCAAGAACCTGCCGATCGACGAGGACCCCGAGCCGGACATCGAAGGCGGCGGCGAGGAGCCCGGTCAGCCGGAAACGGCGTAAGCAGGCGGCAGCCTCAGGCTGCGTGGAATATCAATTCTGCGGCCATCCGCCGCACAAGTTCGGCATCGCCATCCCGAAGGCGGCTACGAAAACCGCGAGCCGCGCAGCGAACGAAGAATCGGCGAGGTCCTGGCCGCTCTCGCGCGCGGGCAGAATATGGCATATATTAAATTGTACATATTGCGCGTTCGGGAGCCGGCATTGCTGTCGGGCTGATTGAAGTCCGACAGCGCGGTCTGCCCTAAGTCTCCCAAGCGAGGGAGCCGATGAGAGCAGTTGCTCTTCGGGTCTTGCTTGGCGCGGCCCTGGTCTCGGGCGGCGTTGCCACGACCGGCGCGGCGGACGATGCGGTGCGCGCCCGCGCCGATGTCGCGTTCTGGGAGAGCGTTCGCAACAGCAAGGACCCGTCCGAGCTTGAGGCCTATCTGAAGTCGTTCCCGCAGGGGCAATTCGCTCCGCTGGCCACGATCCGGCTCAAGAAGCTGAGGGAGGCCGCGGGCGACCGCAAGGCCGATCCGCAACCCGCGGCTCGCGCGCCGACTTGGCTCGAAATGCAGTCCAACGCTCCGGGCGCGCCGCCTTCCGCGCGTTCGCCGGGGCAAACCGAGGCGCGGGCCGGCATTCCAAAAGCGCCCCAGGCCCAGGTTCGCGGCTGGATCGGCGCGGAAATCCGCGGCATCGACGAGAACCGGGCGCGCGAACTCAGCCTCGCCGGGCCGGGCGGCGTGGAGGTGATCTCGCTGGTCAGCTTCGGTCCCGCGGCATCGAGCGGGCTCAAGGTCGGCGATGTCATTCTTTCCGCCGACAGTGAGCCGCTGGTCGACCACGCGCATTTGGTGCGCTTGATCAGCGCGATGCATCCCAAGCAGAGCGTCTCCCTTGCGATGCAGCGCGACGGCCGGCAGCAGACTGTCAGCATGACGGTTGGCAACTATTTCGAGGATCAATGGGCCGCAGCGCATCGCAACGATGCGCTCGGAATGATCAATCTTGGAAGCCTTTATGCCGACGGTTCGCTCGTCGGCAAGAATCTCCCGGAAGCCAGAAAGTGGTTCGAGCGCGCCGCCAATGCCGGCAGCGCGGTTGCGATGCGGACGATCGCCGGGCGCTACGAGACGGGCCAAGGTTTCGAACAGAACGATCGCGAAGCGTTCGAGTGGTACAGCCGGGCGGCAACGGCCGGCGACGCCCATTCGATGTTCGCTCTCGGGCTGTTCTATGTTCGCGGCCGCGGGGCGGAACGCGATACGCGCAAGGCCGCGCAGCTCTTCGAGCAGGCGGCGGCGCTGGGCCATCCCGGCGCGACGCAGAATTTCGCGCTTGCGCTGGATGAGGGGAACGGCGCGATCAAGAATCCCGGGCTGGCGGTGGAGTATTTCCGCCGTGCGGCGAAACTCGGTCAACCCGAGGCGTTCGCTGCGCTGGCGCGCGCCTATCACGAAGGCCGCGGGACGCATCAGGACTTCCGCGAAGCGCTGCTGTGGTACCGGGAGGCGGCCAAGCGCGGTCACAGCAACGGCTATATGGGCATCGGCACGATGCACGAACGCGGCGAAGGCGGCCTGTCAAAAGATCGCGCCGAAGCCATCAAGAACTATCGCAAGGCCGCGGAGCTCAATAATCCGGATGCGCTCGCAAAGCTGAAGGCGCTCAAGGCCACGCCGCACGATCCCGCCGAAGTGCACAAGCTGCTGGCCGCGCTCGGCTTCGATCCCGGCCCGCGGCCCGGACCCAAGACCGCTGACGCTATCCGCAAGTTCCAACAGAGCCAGGGCGTGCCGGCGGACGGCACGGCGACGCTGCGTCTCGTCGGACAGTTGCGCGCGGCGCTGACGAAAAAGGAGACCGAGGGCAAGCTGGCCGCGGCCAAGGCGGCTGCGCAGAAGGCCAGGGCCGAGCGGGCTCCGCAGCCGGACCACGGCGGATTGCAGAATTTGGAGAAGCTCGACTAGCGCGTTTGGACGCCAGGGAGGACTTCGCAATGACACGACCGATCGCCGAACCCCGGTCTGCGAAATCTTGCCTGTGCATTGACGCCACGCCGGTGAGGCGGCTGCTCGGCGGTTTGTTCATCATGCTTGCGGCGTTGTCGGCGTGCCCGCCCGCACAGGCCCAGTATGAGGGCCTGGCTGATGCGCTGGACATCATGTCGGCCTATCGCAACGTGCATCCGCGGGCGGCGGCGGCCTACGACGAACTGTTGTCGCGCGTTCCACCCGAGGTCCGGACGCAAGTGCAGACCGCCGATTGGGCGGCCGGCCAGGCGCGCATGACGCCAAGACAGTTGGAAGACGCCGCCACCGACAACAATATCCGCTTCGTACGCACCGCCGACGGTCTGGCTGCCATCCCGGCGCAAAAGCTGCGGAACGCGATCAGCGGTCTGACGGACTTTGCCATCGATCAGAACGAGGTCGGTGAAATCCTCGCTAGGGCGAAGGAGCGCTTTCCCGCCGCCCGGGAGGGCGTCGTGGGGCAGCTGATCGGCGCTCTCGAAAGCGCGAGAAGCGGCCGTGTGGCGCGGTTCGCGGCCGCCCCGGTGGTCAAACGACTGATCTCAAGCCTGGTCTCGAACCAGATCGATGCGGATTCCGAATCAATCCGGGATCAAGTCCTGAGTGACGCGGCGAAGGCCCAACGCGAGGCGGTCCAGCAAGCCGCCGAGATGAAGCAGCGGGTCCAGGAGTTGGCTGACAGGGTGGCCAGTGCGTCCGGCGCGGCTCCCGGCGGGAGCAGCCCGCCGCCTGCCGCGTCAGCGGCGACGCCTGCGAACGATCCCGCGCTGATCGCCCGCTTCGACAACGCATTCGGCGAACTCGACGCGGCCAGAGCAAGATTTGACCAGCGGATCGCCCAAGATCAAGAGGTGTGTACGCGTACCGCAGATCTGCTGAAGGCGGACAATGTGCTCGGCATTCAGGGGCGCATCGATGCGATCCAAAGATCTGTCGACGAGACCATAGCAAGCATGCTTCCCGACAGCACCGGAGTTCAACCCCTCTTCGATACTCTTGCTTCTACGATCGCCACGCTGGATCGGATCGTTGGGCAAGCCACGGGTGCTGCCGATCAGGTCTGCGCCAGTTCCAGGGTCGCCAATCCGGATCTAGGCATCGTCACGGGAGGCGCGCTGAGAGTGCGCAATCTCGGTGTGCTTGCAGGTCAAGTCGCAGACGATGCTCAGGCGGCGGCTGGCAGACTCGAGAGGCGTCTCAACATAGCCCAAAGCATGCAAAGCATACCGAGCGATGAGGAGATCAGGAATCGCTTCTTAGATCGAATAAACAGTCATCGGGAATTCTGTGCCAACGTCAGGAGTGAATTGTCTCGTCTCCGACGGGGTGGATTCGATCCTGTCTCTTACATGGATGGAATGTATGGGCCACAGGGCGCCATACTTGGTGCGCTCTTGGAGGCCGACGGGGGCGGCCTGACTCGCTCGCTTACGGCTCGCTATTCCGCCAGGTTGGACGGCCACGAGGCGCGTGTAAAGGCTATCGCCAGTCGCATCGATTTTTCCGTCTGCAAATCCAACGGAGATAGGACCGACGCCCTGTGTAGCGACGACCCGGTCATTCTGTTGATGCGAAAGCTTGCAGATGTGCGCAAACAAGTGATCGCGACCCGCGATTCTCAGGCCGATCGTCTCAGCAATCAGAAGCATCGGATCGGCTTGATCCTGGTTCGGTTGGTCGCCGCCGAAGCGCGCGCCAGTCAGTGTCTCGCCGAAGCCGATCCTTCGGTCGGCGCCTGTATTCAGCGCCAAAACTACGAAGCGCCTGACAGCGGAGATGGCGCATCCCAACGGCGTCCAAGCTCTCTTGGTGCCGCAATCGAAGCCTGCACTCGTGGCATCCGCGGGCCGCTTCCGCCGAGCCCCGGCGGCGAGATTGTTCTGCTCCCTCCCGTGACGCCGCCACCGGTGACGGTCACGCCACCACCGCCTTTGCCAGGTCCGTTGCCCGGCCCGACCACTGGACCGACGGGGCCTGTCGGACCGACCGGACCGACCACCGGGCCGACAACGGGACCCGCGCCTGCGCCGACCGCTCCGACCACCGGCCCGTCGCCGGGTGCATCGCCCGGCCAGCCGCAGGACAAGACCAAAACTGCCGCCGAGTGCGACCCAACCAAGGTTCCGCCGCCCAAGCCCGACGTCTCTCCCGGCTTCGTCCCCGTCCCCTACAAGGGCGCGACCGCCTGGACCGGCGCCACCAATCCGGACTGTCCACCTTACGGCCCGCCGGCGCGGGGCGTCGACGACGGCTTGGCCAAGACCGACACCAAGCCCCCGGCAGGCGCCGCCGCTCAGGCATGCGGCGCCGCTGAGGCCGCGATCAAGCGTGGCCAAGAGCACTATCGCGAAGGCCGGGTGACGTCCTACCGGGTCTCGCTTGCCAACGCCGAGCGCGAGCTCGAGCGGCTGAACAGTCCCAAGGCCTGCGCGGCGCAGCGCGAACAGATCGGCAAGGGTGCGGGCCAGGCCACATTGCTCGAACAGGTCATCAACTCGGTCGACAAGGCGCTCGCGACCTGCGAGGAAAATCAGCTTCGCAAGCTCTCCGGGCTCCTGTCGAAGACCAAGCATCCGCATGTCGCGCAGCTTCGCGCGCGCGTCGATCGCATGGCCGGTGTGGCAGGCGACGTCGATCGCGCCGACCTGGCGCGCGCGGCCGGCAAGTCCGCCGATGCGGCCACGCTCTACCGACAGGCTTCCGAGAAGCTCGGCGCGGATCGAGATCGCTGCCCGAACCTCGTGCGGCGCGTCCGCGACGGCGAGCAGCGCGTCAGGGTGACGTCGCTCCACTACACGCCCGAGGTGACCCCGCATGCCAGAGCGACGAGCGACTGCAAGGGGAGATACGGCACGCACGGCATGGCGGTGCCGAATCCGGACAGCGTCACGGGCTACACCTGCGACTGCGCCGACCCGCTTCGCATGGAGAACGATGTTTGCGTGCGGGAGAAGACCGCGCACGAGCGCGCCGACGCGGCGCACGGGGCGTGCAAGAGCAGTTTCGGCCAGGCCGCCTATGCCCAGCCGAAGGATTCGACCTACAAGGAATACGGCTGCCTGTGCGGGAAGGGCCATGCGTGGAACGCCAACCAGACGCAGTGCGTCGAGCAGACGCAGGAGCAGGTGATCGCGGACGCCAACCATCGCTGCCAGGTCGCCAACAAGAACAAGCGGGCGCGCGCGGTGAAGTATCAGGGCAACGAACAATGGTCCTGCGTCATCGACCGGACGCGCGCTGAGGTGATGGCGGATGCGCACAAGTCCTGCCAGCAGGCCAACGGCGGCGATCGCCGGGTTCGCGCCGGCAAGCAACTCGCAAACGGGCAATGGAGCTGCTACATCCCCGGTCCGCGGCGCGCCGCGACCCAGCATCAGCAGAGCCAGCCGAACTATGACGCCGCGGCGTCGGCGGCGGCCGCAGCCGCAATCATTCAAGGGCTCGGCACGCTCATGCGGCACCAGAATACGCGGCCGCCCGCGCGTTCAGGCCACTCGCACTCGTCGTGCCGGCTCAATCCGCGGGCGCCGAACTGTTGATGCAAACCCCCGCCGGCGGGACCTAAGCGTCTGCGGCGCTACTTCTTCGGCCGCATCACGATAAAGGCCTGCCGTTTGCACTCCGCGACGAGCTTGTTGTCCTGGTTGTAGCAGCGGTGGTGGAACTCGACGATCCCCGCGCCCGGACGCGACTTCGACTCGCGCTTGCCGATCACCTCGGTCGTCGCGCGCAAGGTGTCGTTTTCGAACACCGGATGGCCGAACTTCACCTCCTGCATGCCGAGGTTGGCGATGGTGGTGCCGACCGTCATGTCGGAGACCTGCATGCCGATCATCAGGCCGAGCGTGAACAGCGAGTTCATCAGCGGCTGGCCCCATTCCGTCTCGGTCTCGCAGAAGTGCCGGTCAATGTGCAGCGGCTGCGGGTTCAGCGTCATGTTGGAGAACAGCATGTTGTCCATCTGCGTCACCGTGCGCCGGTAGCGGTGCTCGGTGAGCGAGCCGACGACGAAGTCCTCGAAATAGAGCCCGCCACGCGGGTGGCGTTGCGCGGTGTCCATGCTCGTCTGTGCCATCGTTTCGGTCCTCGTCCCGATTGTCGTTAAGGTTCCGTTTACCATAGTCGTTAACTACTGGCCCGGCCGGGTCGGCGTCCGCCCCGGATGGGGTCCCGATGAACGTCAATCCGAACGGCCCGCTGGCGAACGTGACCGGCGCCATCCGCCGCGCGGCGCAGATGACCGGGGCCGACTTTCAATACCTGCTCGCCACCGCCCAGGTCGAATCCAACCTCGATCCCAAGGCGAGGGGCGCGACCTCGTCGGCACGCGGCCTGTTCCAGTTCATCGAGCAGACCTGGCTTGCCACGTTGAAGGAAGAGGGACCGGGCCTGGGCTATGGCCCCTATGCCGACGCCATCGTGCGCCGGCCGACGGGCGAATACGCGCTGATCGACCCGCGGCACCACAAGGCCGTGATGGATCTGCGCTCCGATCCCGCGGCCAATGCGGCAATGGCGGGCGCCTTCACGCGTGCCAATGCGTCCAAGCTCGCCGCGAGTCTCGGGCGTCGGCCGACCGATGGCGAGCTCTACATCGCGCATTTCCTGGGTGCCGTCGGCGCGGGCAAGCTCATCGAGCTTGCCGCGGCCGTGCCGCAGGCCCGCGCTGCCGACACTTTCCCCGGTGCCGCGCGCGCCAATCCGACCATTTTCTACGACCGGGACCGCCGGGTGCGCGGTGCGGGCGAAGTCTACGGGCTTCTGGTCAATCGCTATCAGGCCGCCCGTGCCGGAACGCAGTCCGCGCCAAACGCGGTGGCCGTCGCAGTCCGCGATGCGAAGGCTATTCCGTCCGATCCGGCGCAGGTCGCGGCTGCCTACGCCGCGGTGCAGCCCCCGGCGGCGCCAGCCGACGCCGGTCCGGTGTTCCATGGCCTGTTCCGGAGCAACGGCGCGCAGGAGCCCGTCGCCCCGGTGGTGAGCGCACTCTGGGGATCGCGCAAGCCGCAGCCCCTGTCGGAGGGCGCGACGGCGGCCCCGCAACCGGCGCCACCGCCGGTCGGCGGCGCGCACGATCTGTTCCAGGACCGCCTGCCCGACGCGCGTGCGCTGTTTCGCGGCCGCGTCTGACCGGCCTTAAGCATTCGTCAATCTTTCTGAACGCTTATGCTGAACGGTTTCTTAATCGGCGGCCGATAGGCTTCTTGTGCCGGCTTCGTCGGCCGGCCCCACGGCAGCCACCCGCAGCGGATTGCGTTGGCCCAACACATGATCGTCCGTCAGTTTCTGCAATGGCTGCGTACCGCGCCCGCCGGCGACCGCGCCGAGGCGACCAGCGCGCTGGCGCGCGCCTACCTGCACTCCGACCTGACCCGCGACGACAAGGCGGCGGCCGTCGGCGCCATGATCATGCTGCTCGACGATCCGTCGCCGCTGGTGCGGCGCGCGCTCGCCGAAGTCTTTGCCGGAAACGAAAATGCGCCGCCCGCGGTGGTGCATTCGCTTGCGAGCGATCAGCCGGAGGTCGCGGCGCCGGTGCTCGCGCGTTCGCCGCTGCTGCTCGACGCCGATCTCGTCGAGCAGGTCGCGACCGGAGAGGCGGCGCGGCAAGCGGCGGTGGCGATGCGGCCGTATCTGCCATGCTCGGTGTCCGCCGCGATTGCGGAGGTCGGTTGCGCCGAGGCCTGCCTGGTCCTGCTCGAAAATCGCGGCGCCGAGATCGTGCCGTTTTCGCTCGACCGGATCGTGGATCGCCACGGCCACCTCGCCGCGATCCGCGATTCGCTGCTTGAGCGCGACGATCTGCCGGCGCCGACACGGCAGGCGCTGGTCGTCAAATTGTCGCAGACGCTCGCGGATTTTGTCACGGCGCGGCAATGGCTCGCCGAGGACCGCGCGCGCCGGATCGCCAAGGAGGCTTGCGAAAAGGCGACCGTCGCGCTGGCCGCCGATTCGCCGGACGGCGACGTCCGGCCGTTGATCCGGCATCTGCGCGCAAGCGGGCAGCTCAACGCGGGCCTGCTGTTGCGTGCATTGCTGTCCGGCAACGTCGGGATGTTCGAGGAGGCGCTGGCCGAACTCGCCGACATGCCGCTGCAGCGCGTGTCGGGGATTGTGCACGGCCGCGGAGCGGGCTTCCGCGCGCTCTACGACAAGGCCGGACTTCCGGCGTCGACCTTGCCTGCGTTCCGTGAGGCGCTCGAAGCCATGCGCGAGGAGGGCTTCATCGCGGAGCCGGGCGGCGCGAGCCGGCTCAAGCGGCGAATCATCGAGCGGGTGCTGACGCGCTGCGAGGGCGCGGCGATCGGCGAAGTCGAGCCGGTGCTGACCTTGCTGCGCCGTTATGCGGCGGAAGCGGCCCGCGAAGAGGCGAGGTTGTTCTGCGACGAGCTGGTGGCGGAGGATCGCTTCGGTTTCGTCGAAGACGACTGGCGTCTCGACGCCGCCTGACGCACCGATTTCCAATCGCGCCTGTGCGCTATTGCCCGGCGATGGTTTTCAGGACCTCCGGCCGGTGCTGGTTCTCTGCCATCAGGAACTCGTCCGTCACCTGCTTGAGCTTGCCCGCCAGCGCCGACGCGATCGCGCCGATGTCGCCGCGCGCGTGCTCGCGCACGATGGCGCGCACCGCATCGACGTGCTGGTCGACGATCGCAACCGGAATTTTGCCGATGTCGGGTGCATGCTCCAGAAGCCGGCACAGGCTGTCGGCCGCTGGCCGCACCTCGGGATAGCCGAACGTCGTCGATTCGCCCTTGATATCGTGCGCGGCGAGAAACAATTCCTGCCGCGTCTCCGCGGTCAGGCCGATTTCCCGGACTTTGCGCCGCGCGGCGTCCAGCCGGCCGCATTCGTCGAGCATCCAGCTTGGAAATTCAGCCGCCATCTGCGCGAGGGCCTGCTCGGCGCGGGCGACCGGATCGTCATCGTTGCGGCCAGACATCCGGATCGAACGCCGCAGCCTGCTGGTGTCCGGCGTGATCACTTCGTGATCGCTAAAGGCGGCAACGTCGGCTTTGGGCGGATTGAATCGCTGCATGTTCGGATCGGAGACCGGTCAGGAGGAAAGTTTTTGCGGTTCGATCAGCGCCGGCTGACCGATGACTTCGGCCTGACCGCCCTTGCGCCGCTCGGCCCCGGTGTAGCCGGTGGACGAACTGCGGCGGCGGTCCGGGCCGAAGAAGGATTTCGTCTTGATGAACGGCCGTGGATTGAGCACCACGCTTGCGACGCGGTAATAGAGCGCCTTGGCGGAGATCGGCTTGGCCAGGAACTCGGTGACGCCGGCGTCGCGCGCGGAGGTCACGCGGCCCATTTCGGTATGCCCTGTCAGCATGATGATCGGCGCAAAGGGATTGGCCGCGGTATTGGCCTGCCGGATCATCTGAGTCAGTTCGAGGCCGTCGAAGACCGGCATGGCCCAGTCCGTCACCACGATGTCGGGAAGGTAGTGGTTGAAGGTGTCGAGCGCGGAGGCGCCGTCCTCGACCTCGTAGATTTCGCGCGCGCCGAATCCCTGCAGCAGGGCGCGCACGATCTTGCGCATGTGTACGTTGTCGTCGATCGCGAGAAAACGCAGCCGCTGGAAGTCGATGCGGACCATAGTGCCTCGAATGGCCGGGCGTACGGCGAACATAAAGGCCCGCCGTTAACGTTTAGTTTAGCATACCTGCCCACCGCAGCCGCAGGCTGCGACCCATTGCCCACCGGGGAAATTCCGCATCGGCGGCCGGCCACGCCGCGTTTGCAAGCCTGCCTTTAGCTGGTAACGAATTCCGCGACCGCGGCCGCGCCCAGCGGGGAAAGAGGAACGCAAAAGCCATGCATCGCAGCACCGACCGCATTCTCACCACTCACGTTGGCAGCCTGATCCGGCCGGATTCCATCCGGCAGTTCCTGCGGGCCAAGCAGAAGGGCGAAGGCTACGACGCCGCGGCCCATGCCCGCTGCCTGACCGAGGAAGTAGCCAAGGTGGTGCGCCGGCAGGCGGAAGCCGGAGTCGACGTGGTCAGCGATGGCGAATTTGGAAAGGGCATTTCCTGGTCGCAATACGTGATCGAGCGCATGAGCGGCTTCGAGCGGCGGCCGTTCACCGCCTCGGGCAACCCGTTCACGCGCGGCGCGGACCGCGCGCGTTTCGCCGAGTTCTACAAGGAGCTCGACGCCCGCGATCACGTGCAGATTACGACCGAGTCGGTGGTGGTCGGACGGATCAAGTACACCGGGCAGGCTGCGCTTCAGCGCGACATCGACAACTTCAAGGCTGCCTTGAAGAAGTCGAAGGCGGTCGAAGGGTTCATGCCGGTCGCTGCGCCCGCCTCGGTGATTCCCGATCGCAAGAACGAATACTACAAGAACGAAGACGACCTGATGGACGACATCGGGGCGGCGATGCAGGACGAATACAAGCAGATCGTCGACAACGGCTTCCTGGTGCAGCTCGACGATGCGCGTGCGGCCGTCACCTACGACCGGATGGTGCCGCCTGCCACCATGAAGGACTATCGCAAGTGGTTCGCCAAGCAGATGGCGGTGACCAACCGCGCCATCGAGGGCATTCCGCGCGAGAAGATCCGCTACCACGTCTGCTGGGGAAGCTGGCCCGGCCCGCACACCACCGACGTGCCGATGCGTGCCATCGTCGATCTGATCCTCACGGTGCGCGCCGGCGCATTCGTGCTGGAGATGGCCAATCCGCGCCACGAGCACGAATGGCAGGTCTGGAAGGACGTGAAGCTGCCGAAGGGCGCGGTGCTTATTCCGGGCGTCATCAGCCACGTCAGCAACGTGGTCGAGCATCCGGAGCTGATTTGCGAACGGATCGTGCGGCTGGCCAAGCTCGTCGGCCGCGAGAACGTGATCGCCGGCAGCGACTGCGGCTTCGCGCAGCAGCCAACGCATCAACGCGTCCATCCGACCATTCAGTGGGCCAAGCTCGAGGCGCTCGCCGAAGGCGCGCGGCTGGCGACCAAGGTGCTGTGGGGAAGGAGTGCGAAGAAGCCGCAAGCGGCGAAGAAAGCGGCGCCAAAGCGGCGCACCGCGAAGGTCCGGCGCAAGCGCGCGGCCTGATCGCGGCTTCGACAGGGACGCTTCGTCAGCGTTTCGCCCGGCGAGGCCTGGACTTTGCCAGCGCCTTCTTCAGCCATGTTTCGATCAAGCCCGCGATGACGTCGGAGTTCTTCTCCAGCATCATCATGTGGCCATTGCCGCGGATACCGATGTCTTCGAGCCGGATGAAGTCGTTCGGCACGCCGGCCTGCGCGAGATAGGCCGCGGTCACGTGGTCGTAGGTGGCGTGATAGGACGCCTCCGCCACCAGGATCAGGATCGAAATCTTGGCGAGGTTCGGCAGCTTGCGCGCGGGCTCGGCCTGCAACCAGCCGCGCACAAGGCCAGGTCCGTCGGGCTTGTCCTGGCGGACGAATTTCAGTTCCTCGCCAGGCTTGAGCGGTGGCCGGTAGGTCAGCGGAACCATGCCAAGGCCATAGGGCTTGCGAGGTCCGATGTCGGCGAACCATTCGGGCGCGCCTTTCAGGTCGGTCTCGTAGACCGGGGGCCCGTTCGGCTCGACGGCGACAATTGCCTTGACCAGCTTCGGCCGCGCATCGGCGACCGGCCAAAGGAACGCGCCGCCCTGCGAATGCGCGAGCAGCACCGACGGGCCGATCCGGTCGAGCAGCGCGATCAGCGCATTGCGGTTCAACTCCTGCTGCCTGGCGTAGCTTTCAAGCGACGGGAATTGCGTGGCGTAGAAGGCGTCGAACGCAGGATCGCCGGGACGGCCGCTGCCGGGCCATTGCGCGTGCCGTTTTGCCTGCGGCCACAGCATGGCTCGCTTCGGCGCGACGAATCTGTCCTCGGTCCGTTTGAGGTTGGCGGCTTGCACCGGGCCCTGCGACTGCGAGAAGTGCGCAGCGCGCCCGCGCGCCACTTGATCCACCACATAGACCGAGTGACCGCGGCGCAGGAAATATTGCGCCCAGCCTTCGCGGCCGTCGGGCGTCGAGGTGAAGTTGGTGCCGGTCTGGCTGCCGCCGTGAATCATCACGATCGGGCAGGGCGAGCGGAGCGTCTTCGGGATCCAGTATTCCGCGTAGAGCTGCCCGACTGTCGGCAAGCCTTCGACCGACGGATCGATCCGGCCTCCGGCATACAGGTGGCCGAACGTATCGAGCGCCAGCGCTGCATTTCGCTTGCGAGGCATCAGTATCCGAACTGCTCGCGCACGATACGCTCGTCGAGACTGTGGCCGGGGTCGAACAGCATCTGGATCGAGATTCGATGATCCATCGCGATCTCCACCTCGCGCACCGAGCGGACCTCGGTGTGGTCGGCGACCGCGGCGACCGGGCGCCGCACCGGGTCGAGCACATGGATGGTGACGCGCGCGCGGTCGGGCAGCAGTGCGCCGCGCCAACGCCGCGGGCGGAACGGGCTGATCGCGGTCAGCGCAAGCAGCGGCGCGTCGATCGGAATGATCGGACCTTGCGCCGAGAGATTGTAGGCGGTCGAGCCGGCGGGCGTCGCGACCAGCACACCGTCGCCCATCAGTTCGGGCATCCGCTTCTTGCCGTCGACCTCGATTGCGAGCCGGGCCACTTGGTAGGTCTGCCGGAACAGCGACACTTCGTTGATCGCGTGGTGGACGCGAACGCGGCCTTTGACATCGCGGGCGCGCATGACCAGCGGGTGGATCAGCGCCGTGTCGGCCGCTTCGAGCCGCTCGTGGAGCTTTCGCTCCTCGTATTCGTTCATCAGGAATCCGATGGTGCCGCGATGCATCCCGTAGATCGGCTTGCCCGACTTCATCAGCCGGTGCAGGGTGCGCAGCATCAGGCCGTCGCCGCCGAGCGCCACCACCACGTCGGCGCGGGCGGGCGATACATTGCCGTAGCGCCGGACCAGCCGGGCATGCGCCTTGCGGGCCTCGGGCGCGGGGCTTGCGACGAAGGCAATCCGTTCGAATTTGCGGGTGCTGCTGGGCATGAACGTGAGGCCGTCGGAGCGAGGGACCATGGAACGCGCGGTGTTCGTCTATACGACTTGGCCCTCCGCTGTCGAGGCGGAGAAGGCGGGCCGGGCCCTGGTCGAGCGGCGGCTTGCGGCCTGCGTCAACATCCTGCCGGGGATGGTGTCGGTCTATCGTTGGAAGGGAAAGACCGAGCGCTGCGAAGAAGCGGTGATGATCGTCAAGACCCGCGCCTCGCTTGTCGGCGAGGTCGAGGCGGCGGTCAAGGAATTGCACTCCTACAGCGTGCCCGCGATCCTGGTCTGGCCGCTGCAGCGGGTGGAGAAGAGCTATCTGCGCTGGCTGATGTCGGAAACCGCGGGCAAGGCGGCGGCCGGCGCCCGGAAATCCGGCGCGCGTAAGCCCGCCCAAAACGCAAGCGCCCGGCGGGGCCGCCGCCGGGCGTGAAATTCAAAGCGTACAGGCCCCGCGTCAGTAGACGCGCGTGCCTTCGATGACGCCCTTGAGGTCGGTGTAATCCTTGCACGTGGTTCCGCAGATCGAGGCGACCGTGGCGAGGTGCTCGCGCGCCTTGAGCATGTTGCCCTGCTCGGCGTGCCACATGCCGTAGTACGACCAGGTGCGGGAGTGGCGCGGATCGGCCTTGAGCGCACGCTCGTACCAGTGCTTGGCGTCGTCGTAGCGGCCGAGCTTGCGGCTGGAGAAGCCGATCAGGTTGGCGACGTCGGGATGATCGTCATGGCCGAGCGCCTTCAGCTTGTCGATGCCGCGTGCGTAGTCCTTGCGCTTGTAGATCGTCGCGAACGCCGAGCGATAGCCGTTCAGGAATTCCGATTTCTTCTCGTCCTTTTTCGGCGGTGCCTTGGGTTTGGTGGTCGACTTCACCCCGGGCTTGGCGGGCGCGGATTGCTTGGGCGGTTCGGGATTGTCGTTCGGCGCGGCGCGGCCCGCATTCGGCGATGCCATAAGCAGTGCCAATGCGCCGCCGATCGTCAGCGCAGCCAGTTTCACGCTCGTCGCTTTCATGATGCACCCCTCTGAAGTCCAGCACAGCGGCGTGAATTCGCGCCGCGCGCGACGTCTTTGTAGCCGTTCCAATAGGCCGAACAAAGACCCGCGGCCATGAAGTCAGCGGTCAACTCGCCGTGATCCATCGCCGACTTCCGCGGTCCGATGCGACGGCGCGCGGCACTTGACTCAATCTGCCGCCGGGGCGAACATTCAATCGTGCTGGTTCCTCGCCGAAGGGCGGGGAGGAAAGAGGGAACACGGCGCCGCGCCTGGAACTTCGCCAGATTCGGCTCATCCGTGGCTGCCCCCGCAACTGTGAGCGGCGAGCCCGCGTCCAATTCGGCCACTGGGAAACTGGGAAGGCCGGACGCAAAGGCAACGACCCGCAAGCCAGGAGACCTGCCAGCACGGTCACCCAACCGGCGGACGGGGCGTCCGTACGGAGCGTGCTTTCGCAGCGGTGACATCGTGTCCGTTGCGAAGGCGTGCGGGTCCTAAGTGTATCCCCCACACGGCTTCGGGTTTGTGATCGTGTAGCGCGTTCGTTTGCGTCCTGCGGTCACGACTCCATCGCAACGGGCTTGGTCCACCCGAGGCGCGCGGCGGCATGCCGCGCGCGAGCGAAGGAGTGCGTTTATGGGGGCGTCACGTCATGGCTTGGCCGGCAGCCTGGTTCTTGCCGGCACGATATCGAGTCTGCTGGGGTCTGCCGCGCTGGCGCAGCAGTCGTCGCTGTTGCTGCCGTCGATCCTCGTGACTGCGAGCCGCCTCGGCAGCGGCATCGTCGGTGCTTCGACCTCCGTCATCACCGGCGAGGAGATTGCGCGGTCGCCCGCGTCGACGCTGCAGGACATCATCGGGCTGCAGCCCGGCGTGCAGACCCGCAGCACGTTCGGCGGCGTCAGCGGCGCCGGCACGACCATCGACCTGCGCGGGTTCGGCGCCGCCGCGGCCTCCAACACCGTCGTGTTGATCAACGGCCGCAGGCTCACCGACATCGACCTCGCAAGCGTGGATTTCAGCGCGATCCCCAAGGAGAGCATCGAACGCATCGAAATCACCCGCGGCAACAGCGGCGCGGTGCTCTATGGCGACGGTGCGGTGGGCGGGGTGGTCAACATCGTCACTAGGACCGGCGTCGGCCTGCCGCCCTCGGTGAAGGTCGGGGGCGGCTACGGCACCTTCCAGCAGCGCGAGGGCAACCTCGCCGCCAACGCGTCGAAGGGCCCTTACTCCGTCTCCGTGGCCGGCAACGTGTTCGATTCCGACGGTTATCGAGTGAACAATGCGGTCCGTCAGCGCAATGTCGTCGCTGACCTTCGTTATGCCGGCGACGGTGGCACCGTCTACGCCAACATCACTGCCGACGACCAGAAGCTCGGCCTGCCGGGTGCGCGGCGCGTGACGCTCACATCGAGCCTGGTGGCGACCGATCCGAAAGGTGCGACCACACCCACCGCATTTGCCAACAAGCAGGGCATCAGCGGGACGCTCGGCTTTACCCGGATGCTCGCCAACGGCCTCGAAATGATCATCGACGGGGGCGTGCGCGAAAAGCGGCAGCAGGCTTATTCGGAAATCTCCGGATTCGAGTCGTCGGATGCCCGCGTGCTGACGACCTATTCGCTCACGCCGCGCCTTATCGCCAACGGTTCGGTGTTCGGCGTTCCCCACAAGACCATCGCCGGCGTGGATATCTACCACGCGATCCTGAACTCCAACCGCAGCCAGAAGCTGACCGATCGGCCGGTACACCGCTACAGCCTCAACCAGACTTCGGTGGGCGTTTACTGGCAGCAGACGCTCAGCGTGACGTCCGGCACCGACATTTCGTTCGGCGCGCGCGGCCAGCAGACCATGCTGTCCGCCCGCGATACGTTCGACGGTTCGGCGCCCGGCGGCGCGTTCGAGACCGCCGCGCTGCCGCTCGACACCGTCGACGCCCAGCATGCGCTGCATCTCGGTATCGAACACCGCTTAATGCACGGCATCACCGTGTTCGGCCGCATCGCGCGAAGCTTCCGGACGCCCAACGTTGACGAACGGGTCGGGGTCCAGTCGTCCCCGGTCGATTTTCGCCTGCGCACCCAGACGTCGCGGGATATCGAGGGCGGCGTCCGGCTGAAGAAGGGGCCGTTCGAAGTCCAGACCAGCGGCTACGAAATGGTGCTGAACGACGAAATCCACTTCCGGCCGGATGTGTTCGCCAACGTCAATCTCGATCCGACGCGGCGCTACGGCACCGAAACCAGCGCGACCTGGAAGGTGCTCGACAATGTCACGCTCAAGGGCGGCTTCGCCTACACCCGTTCGGTGTTCCGTGAGGGGCCGTTCGCCGGCAAGGACGTGCCGCTTGTCTCGCGATGGACTGCGGGCGGTGCGGTGTCCTGGAATGTCTGGGACAAGTATCTCGTTGCCGATGCCGTGGTGCGCTACATCGGCGAGCGGCGCATGGACAACGATCAGCGCAATTTCCAGCCGTTGATCCCCGCCCACACGCTGGTCGATTTGCGGCTGGGCGGCGAATACAAGAACCTGTTCTGGTCGATCGCAATCCAGAACCTGTTTGACGTGCGCTACTTCGACTATGCGGTCGCGAGTTCGACGACGTTCGGAACCTACAACGCCTATCCGCAGCCGGGCCGCATGTTCATGGCTCGCCTGGGCGCGACGCTGCCGCCCTGACGGCGGAAACCGGTGCTGCAAATGTGCTAGATTGCAGCACCGATTCCGCCTCGTAGGGGGACTGAATGCTTCCGATCCGCGTCCTGGGAACGCTCGCCGTTCTCGGACTGCTGCTGCTGCCCGCCAGCGCCGACGACATCGCTGACGCCATCGAACAGGCGCGCAAATCCTATCGTGCGGGCGACCTCACCGGCGCCAAGCAGCAGCTCGATCTCGCCTCGCAACTGATCGGCCAGAAAAACGCCGAGAGCTTCGCGGCCCTTCTCCCGGCTCCGCTGTCGGGCTGGAAGGCGGAGAAGGCGCAGACCACGGCGATCGGCGCGGTCGGCTTCGGCGCCTCGGTCGCGAGCCGGCAGTACACCAACGCCGCGGGCGATCATGTCGAGGTGCAGATCACCGGCGACTCCGCGATGGTCATGCAGATCGCGACGCTGCTCAGCAATCCCGCCATTGCCGGCGCCATGGGCAAGCTGATCCGGGTCGGAAACCAGCGCGCGATCCAGGACCAGGACGGCAACGTGCGGATGGTGATAGTCAACAAGTTCCTGGTATCGGTCGAAGGCTCTGCCAACGCCGCCGCAAAGATGTCCTACGCGCAGGCCATCGACGTTGCCAAGCTGTCGAAGATGTAGTCCAAGAACCGGCCCGGAAAGTCGCCCTCGCAATGTCCAACGCGGCACAGAATGCGCGCCATCCCGACGGCTGGAGCGCAACCCAATATCTGAAATTCGAGGACGAGCGCACCCGCCCGCCGCGCGACCTGCTTGCGCAGGTGCCGCTGGACGCGCCCAAGCGCGTCGTCGATCTCGGCTGCGGGCCGGGCAATTCGACCGAGCTTCTGGTTGCACGTTATCCGAATGCCGAGGTGTCCGGCGTCGACTCGTCGCCCGACATGTTGCGCCAGGCGCGTGAGCGGCTGCCGCACTGCACGTTTGCCGAGGGCGATCTCGCGACCTGGACGCCGGAGCCGGGCACCGAGCTCCTGTTCGGCAATGCCGTGTTCCAGTGGGTGCCGGATCATCCCAATGTCTTGGCGCGGCTCCTTCAGGCGCTGCCGCCCGGCGGGGTGCTGGCGGTGCAGATGCCAGACAACACGCGCGAGCCGGCCCATGTGCTGATGGACAAGGTGGCCTCGTCGGGCCCGTGGGCGTCGATCGTCGGCAATGCGCTGCGCAACGACCTGCCGCGCCCGGAGGACTACTACGATCTGCTGCGGCCGCTGTGCCGCCATCTCGACATCTGGCACACGCACTACCAGCATGTCATGGCGAACCAGATGGGCGTGGTGGAGTGGTTCAAGGGATCGGCGCTTCGGCCTTTCCTTCAGCCGTTGGATGCGGTCGCGCGCGAGGCGTTCACCGCGCGCTATGCCGAGGAGATCGCACGCGCCTATTCCTCACGCTACGACGGAAAGGTGCTGTTGAAGTTTCCCCGCCTGTTCATTCTTGCAGTTCGATAGAAGCGCTGGAGCATGATCCCGAAAAGTGGGAGCCGGTTTTCGGACAAGATCATGCTCAAAGAGTTGCTCTACAGCGGCTGCCACATTGTCGGCACCACCTCGTAGCCTTTCCCGCGCTTGGCGATATGGCCGATGGCGGGGAAGGGGAAGTGATAGCCGTGCACCAGCATCCGGTCGGCCGCGGCGCGATCGAGGAGTTTCTTGCGGGCTGCGACCGCCATCGAACCGTCGACGTCGAACGCGCCCTGCCATTCCGGATAGCGCGCGAACAGCCACGGATGATTGGTGGTGTCACCGAGCACCAGCATCGACTGCCGTCCCGACGCGATCGAATAGACCGTGTGGCCCGGCGTGTGGCCGTAGGCGGCGAGCGGCACGATCCCGGGTGCGGCCTCCTTGCCCGGCTCGAAGCGCATCACTTCGCCGGCGATGTCGCGGAAGATACGGCGCGCATTGAGAAACTGCGGCCGCGCGGCGTCGGTCGCCGCGCTCAGCCGCGCGTCGTCCATCCAGTAGTCCCATTCCCGTGCCGGGACCTTAATCTCCGCATTCGGGAATACCTTGGCGCCGTCCTTGTCGCGAATTCCGTTGATGTGATCGGGATGGAAGTGCGTCACGAGAACGGTGCCGATCCTTTTCGGATCGACGCCCGCGGCCGCGAGCGCGCCACCGAGATAGCCGGTGGTCGGGCCGAGCTGCCCGCCGGTGCCCGCGTCGATCAGCACGCGGCCCTTGCCGGTGTCGACCAGCAGCGCGGTAAAAGAGGTTGGAACGATATTCGGCGGCAGAAACGCGTCGGCCAGCGCCCGGTTGACGTCGGCGGAAGAAGCGTTGCGGACGAACTTGCCGTCGATCTTGCGGAACCAGGTTCCGTCGTAGAGCGCGGTGACTTCAAAGCTGCCGAGCTTGATGCGGTAAACACCCGGCGTCTGGCGGCCGGCCGGCTGGGCCGCCGTCGCGGCGGGCAAGGCCGCCGTGGAGACGGCGGCCGCCGAGCCCGCAAGCAGATCGCGCCGGGTAAAGAGCATTATGCGTTTCATCCCGCTTTGATGTTGTTGTCGCGCACCACCTTGCCCCAGGTCGCGATCTGCTCGGCCAGGAACTTGCCGAGCACGTCGGGCCCGCCGAGCCGCAGGTCGACTTGCTGGGTTTCGATCAACTGCTTGGAGACCTTCTGGTCGCGCAGACATGCTGCCATCTCCGAGCCGAACTTCTCGACCATCGCCTTCGGCGTGCCCGTAGGCGCGAACACGCCCCACCAGGCGTAGGCCTCGAAGCCGGGGAAGCTGTCGCTCGCGGCAGCGACGGCCGGCATCGACGCCAGCTTGCCCTTGCCAGTATGGAACAGTGCCCGGGTTTTGCCGCCGTTCACGTGCGGAATCTGCAGCGCGGTGCTTCCGATCGCCATCTCGACATGACCCGCGACCGTGTCGTTGATCAGCGGGCCGCCGCCGCGATAGGGCACGTGGACGAGGCTAATGCCGGCGCGGTTCGAGAGCAGCGCCATTGCCAGGTGTCCGATGCTTCCGGCGCCGACGGAACCGTAGTTGACTGTGTTCGGCTTGGCCTTGGCCGCTGCGATCACATCCGCAAGGTTCTTATAGGGCTTGTCCGGTTTGGTCGTGACCATATAGGGCGCGGTGCCGATCAAGAGCACCGGCGTCAGGTCCTTCTCGGTATTGAACGGCATGCTGGGCAGCACAAACGGGTTCGCGGCATGATTGTCGAACACAACCGCCCAGGCGCTTCCGTCGGGCGGCGATTTCGCGACCTGGCCGGTGCCGATGCTGCCCGACGCGCCGGGCTTGTTCTCGATGATGATGGTGGCGCCAAGCCGCTGCGCCAGCGCAGGCTGAATCATCCGCATCATGGCGTCGGTCGACCCCGCAGGCGGGTAGGGCACGACGATACGAATGGTGCCGGGCAGGCTCTGCGCGCGCACGATGGCGGGTGTAGCGAACGGCGTGGCCATGGCGCCGAGCACGATTGAGCGTCTGGTGATTTTGGACATCGTTTCCTCCGGGTTGCCGGAACCGGCGACCTGCCGCGATGGTAGTGCAAATTGTGCCGGGGTCCACTCCCGGTTACGCTTGGCGCGAGATTGGGTCGCACCGACGGCCGAGGCAAGCGCCCAGAACGACCGGGAGGCAACGATGGTGGACGATTTCGAGAACCATTGCTGGAAGGATATCGTTCCGCCGGACATCCTCGACATCTACACGCACTATGAGCGCAAGACCTTCGTTGGACCCGCGCCGGCGCTGCTCGCCATCGACCTCTACGAACTGGCCTACCAGGGCGGCCCTAAGCCGGTCGCCGAATTGCACAAGACCTACGCCTCGTCCTGCGGCGAGCACGCCTATGCCGCGATCCCGGCAACCCAGAAGCTGTTCGCCGCGGCGCGCGCGGCCGGCATCCCGATCTTCTACACCACGCAGGACACCCAGCCCGACCATGTCCCGACGCGCGTGACCGCGACCAAGCGGCGCAATGTGCCGCGCGATCCCGCGCTCTATGCGATCAAAGCCGAGTTCAAGCCGCAGCCGGGCGATGTGGTGGTGCCGAAACAGCGCGCAAGCGGCTTCTACGGCACGCCGCTGCTCGCACACCTGACGCAGCTCGGCATCCAGACCGTGATCGTCTGCGGCGAGAGCACGTCCGGCTGCGTGCGGGCGTCGTCGGTCGACGCCTATTCCAACGGCTTCCATGTCGTGATCGTCGAGGAATGCTGCTTCGACCGAAGCCCGCTGTCGCACAAGGTCAATTTGTTCGACCTGCACCACAAATATGCCGACGTGCTGCACGCCGACGAGGTGATTGCGCATCTCGACGGCCTCGTCGTGAAGAAGGCGAGCTGACATGAAACCGAGCGCCTATCCGTTTCCCTATTCGCCCATTGTCGACCGCCCGAAGCTGGAATGGCCGGACGGCGCGCATGTCGCACTCTGGATCATCCCCAACATCGAATACTTCTCGCTGCTGGAGCGGCCCGGTGGCTACGGGCCGGGCAAGGTTCCCGATGTCGTGATGTGGTGCGAGCGCGACTACGGCAATCGCGTGGGCGTATTCCGCATCATGGAGACGCTGGACCGATATGGCATCCGCGGCACGGTGGCGCTCAACAGCGACCTGTGCGCCGAGCACCCACAGATCGTGCGCGAGGGCGAAAAGCGAAAGTGGGAATGGATGGGCCACAACGAGAGCAACACGCGCAGGCTCAACGAGATGTCTCCCGAGGAGGAGAAGACGGCGATCCGAAACACCTTCGCCACCATCGAAAAGCACACCGGCAAGCGGCCCGCCGGCTGGCTGTCGTCCGGCCTGCAAGAGACCTGGGACACGCTCGACAATCTTGCCGCCAACGGCTGCCAATACGTCGCCGACTGGTGCAACGACGACCAGCCCTATGTGATGAACCTGGACGGCGGCAAGTCCATCGTCGCGATGCCCTACACCCAGCAGCTCAACGACAAGTCGTCGATCGAGAAGCGTTACAACACCGCCGACGAGTTCCGGCAGATGATCTGCGACCAGTTCGACGTACTCTACAGGGAGGGCGCGAAGTCCGGCCGCGTCATGGCCATTGCGCTCCATCCGTACCTGATCGGCGTGCCGCATCGCATCGGCGCGCTCGACAAGGCGCTGCGGTACATCTGCAAGCACAAGAAGGTGTGGAAGGCGACCGGATCGGAAATCTGCGCGCAATATCGCGCGCAGATCGACGCCGCCGGTGTGCCCAAGCGCAAGGCGGCGCGGCGCTGATCCTCAGCGTCGCGCGGCTTTCGACTTCTTCGGCAAGTGCCGGCGCGCGGCGGCAGCCCGACGCGTTTCGTGTTTGCCGGAGACCCTTACCGACGGCGTGTGTTTGATATTGAGTCGTCGCATTTCGGATTCTGGGAAATCCTGATCGGTCTTGAAGCCGGCGGCGTGGATTCCCGTCACCGCACAGAGATCGTCGACCTCGCCGGCGTCGCCCGTGGTGCCGATCGCGCCGACGACTTCGCCGTGTTTGTCGCGGATCAGCTGCCCGCCGGCCTCGGCGAACATCGGACCGTCCGCGAGTGCGAGGAAATCCTGCATGAACACAGGCTTTTCCTTCCATTTCTCCAGCACCAGCTGTGAGGTGCGGCCCATCGCCAACGACGCATAGGCCTTGCCGTAGGCGACCTCGAAGCGCAGCAGCGACGCGCCGTCCTGCTTCATGGCGCATTTCATCCGCCCGCCGGCGTCGAGCAGCACGGCGGTCAGTGGATAGGCGTTGCGGCGCTTGGCCTCGGCGAAGGTGGCGTTGATGATCTTGACGGCTTCGTCGAGCGTGATCGCACGCATGTCGGTCTCCTGCAGTGGAACTCGGCCGCAGTGTGATCGGTCGGCGAATTGTTTCCAAGGGGTCTGGCGGGGCGAGGACAATCGCCGCGATTGGGTGTATCATTGTTATTGCTGAGGGCACGGCTTGCACGTGACCCACGGAATCGAACGCTCACGCGCGGCCGCGCCCGCTTGAACTCCAAAGTTCAGGAGGACGGCCATGACCGACCACCACAACATCGCCGCCGTCGCGGCGCACCGTCTGCCGCGTGTCCGGCGCGTCGTGCCGCGCGACCTTTGGGATGCGCTCGCCAAGGGCGTCGACGACTTCAAGGCGATGCCGACGCATGCCGTGTTTCTGTGCGTGATCTATCCGATCGCGGGCCTCGTCATTGCGCGCGCGGCGCTTGGCTACAACGTCCTGCCGTTGATTTATCCGCTCGCGGCCGGCTTTGCCCTGGTCGGGCCGCTTGCGGCCATCGGCGTTTACGAACTGAGCCGCCGACGCGAGCAGGGTCTGGATTTCGACTGGAGCCACGCGTTCGATCTTCTGCACGCGGCATCGTTCCGCGCCATCCTTGCGCTGGCGTTGTTCCTGCTGGCGCTGTTCGGCCTGTGGATCGGAGCGGCGCACGCGATCTATGTGTTCTACTTCGGCTATGCGGAGCCCGCTTCCATGGAGAGCTTCGTCCGGGACGTGCTGACCACCGAGGCGGGTCATGGCCTGATCGTGACCGGCAATCTCGTCGGCTTCCTGTTCGCGCTCGGAGCCTTTGTCGTCAGCGTCGTGTCGTTTCCGCTGCTGATCGACCGCAACATCAGCGCCACTGCGGCGGCTGCTACCTCGATCAAGGTCGTGCTGCGCAATCCCTTGACCATGGCGCTGTGGGGATTGACCGTCGCATGCATGCTGCTGGTCGCCTCGCTGCCGTTGTTCGTCGGCCTTGCGGTTGCGATTCCGGTGCTGGGCCACGCCACCTGGCATCTTTACCGCAAGGCGGTGGTGGCCGACCTGCCGCCGCGCGAGCCGCACGAATACGAGCGCAAGGGCCGCCGCTACGCGGCCGACTTCCCGGCCGCGCTGTTCCCGGTCTTTGAAAAGGACGTGAGAAACTAGAACGCCGTGCGGTCGCGCAGGTTGCGCCGGTCGGCAACGATGCGCGCCACCGTCGAGCGTTCGGCCTCGTTAGCGATCAGCGGCTCGATCAGGTCGATCTGGTTCATCGCGACGAGCTGGAGCACCTCGCCGTGCAACGCGCCCTGGGCGTCGCGCGGAAGAGCGTCCACGATCTGGATCTGCTCCGGCGGTTTCGGCGCGTCCGCGCCGATCGCGAGATGCATCAGCAGGTCGATTTCCTCGACGCCCGGCGCCTCGACGAAGGCATAGAGCCCGGTCCCGATCCGCCGGTCCGGATAGGCCACGACGGCTGCGTCGCGCACCTGCGGATGCGCCTTGAGCCGTTCTGCCAGGACCGGCGCATCGCGCACCAGCCGCAGGCCGCCACCTTCGCGGTCGACGAAACGGAACAGCCCGCGCGTGACGGCGTAGTAGAGCTTCTTGCCCGTCGCCATCCACAGGCGGTCGATCCAGCTCTTGCGCGCCAGCACGCGAAGCTCGGCGGGCGTGAGCGCATCGGGCACATAGCGCCGCTTGTGCTTCAGGAGATGCCGCAGGTCCTCGTAGGCCGCGATCCGGAACAGCTTGCCACGGCGTTTGAAGCGGCTCGCCAGCTGGAAGTCGGTCAGGTAAGCACGGCCGTCACGCCCGCGAATCCAGTTCTGCTCCTTGTTGAGATCGTTGTGGCAGATGCCCGTGCGGTGCAGCAGCCGCAGTGCGCGCTTGGCGGAGCGGAAATAGGCGGTGTCGCCCTCGGGCCGCGCCAGATGCAGCGTCACGCCGTCGATGAATCCGCGCACCAGAAGCCTGCGCGACGCATAAAGCAGCGGCGGCGCGATCCCGAGGCCCGCGGCGGCCTTCAGCGCCTCGCGCTCGCGCGCGAACAGCCAGCGTGCGACGGGCCAGGCCCACCACGGCACGGTGTCGAGCCGCCGCAGCACGGCGTCGACCTCGCCGCGCGCGGTCATGAAGGTGCCGCGCTCGACGGTCGAGAACACGTCGCGCTTGAGCACGATCGCCGGCCGCCAACCGGCGGCGATCTCGGCAGGCGCCGCAAGTTGCGGATCGGTACGCATCGGATTCATGTTGCGGCGTGGCGGATCGTTGGAGGAAGCAATGGTGCCGGGTGCAGGGATTGAACCCGCGACCTTCGGTTTACAAAACCGCTGCTCTACCGCTGAGCTAACCCGGCGTTGCTGGGGATTTAGCAGATGAGCAATAATTTTTGCTCCTTGTTTTGCTCCGCGTCCCCTAGCCCATCTTTGCCGCCCGCATGGGATAGGCGGGAACGCTGAACGCAACGGCAATCCTGCGGGAGCCGCAGCGGGGGCACCATAGTCGCGTTTCCAGGCTCGCCAAGGGGAAATCCCGGCCCTGGTGCAGACGAGAAGTGTCCATATCGAGTTCACGCCTGTAGCCGCATTCCCAGACGGTCTTGAGGCCGTCCCGATTGCCCCAGGCGCATCGCACGGTCACGCGCCAGCCGAAGCTCCATGCCTCGCCCAAAGTTTCGACGGCCATGCGGAACAGATAGAGAACACTGTTTCAACATGTCAACCCCCTTGCACAGGCAGCTATTCGCCCTATGTCGAGAACGTTGGATGATGGAGCGCTTATGCTACGTCTTCGGGTCCGGGCAAAACTCTACTGACGACTCAAGGTCCGAGAGTAGAGTTCACGTCTCCCCCGGCGCGACAAAATAGGAGGCCCTGACCAACTCAACTGGGTCAGGAAAACGTGTTTGATAGATATGTACTGATGATGAAAAGAGGCCCCCGTTGTGGGGCCTCAACTTTTGTGGAATCAGCTA